>DAINPP010000005.1:0-89927 GCA_036743375.1 Thermotogae bacterium
AAAAAGGCAGGGAATCATCCCTGCCTTTTTTACATTACTCCTGAATATTATCTTGATTTTCCTTCTGCTGTCTTTCCCTTGTGTTCTTTGCGACGATGGAAAAGAGGATGAAATCCACGATGACACCGCCCGCAGCGATGATAAACCCGACGATCTGAGACGGGAACACCAGCTGATAGAGGAAGCCGAGGCAGATGATAAAATCCCCCAGCATGACGATCTTTTGTCCGCCTGACTTGGCGTATTTCAGAAGACCGGTGATGAAAAAAAACAATGCCGGTATGGCGTATAACCAGTTGGGCATCAACTATCACTCCTTTTAATAAATATCATCATATATGTATGGCCCAGCCCTGTGACATTCTGGCGGCCTCCATGAGTCCTTCTGAAAGTGTCGGATGTGCGTGGATCAGTTCGGCCACCTTCTCCATGGAGATCTTCATGTCTTTGGCCAACAGGAGTTCGTGGATCAGTTCCGTGGCCTGAGCGCCGACGATCGATGCACCAAGCAGGCATCCTGTTTCCTTATCCGTGATGAGCTTGAAAAAGCCGTCGGCCTGTTCAACGGCCGTTGCCTTTCCAATGGCCTTATACGGGAATCTCGATACGACGGTTGTTTCGGGATCGGCATCCTTTTCCCTGAGGCCGAAACTTCCGACTTCCGGTTCACAATAAACGGCTCCCGGTATGAGCATCGGATCGAGCTGCTTTTCCACTTTTCTTCCCGCGATGTGTTCTACGGCTATTTCTGCCTCTTTCGAAGCCACATGGGCAAGAAGCGGTGAGGCAACGACATCGCCAACCGCATAAACTCCCTTCACGTCTGTCTCGTAATAGTCCCCAACGGGGATAAAACCCCTTTCCGTTTTCACACCAATGTCTTCCAGTCCGATATTTTCTACGTTGGTTGCCCTTCCGACGGCAACGAGAATCTGATCCACGACGACCTCCGATGTGGAACCATCCTTGGCTTCCAGCGTGACCTTCAACCCTTCTTTCGTTTCCGTATATCCCGTCGCCTTTGTTGAGGTATAGATCCTGACCTTTCTCTTCCTGAAGGCCTTTTCCAGTTCCTGACTGATGTCTGCATCTTCTGTCGGAAGGAGGGTCTCCATCATCTCTACGAGGTGAACTTCCACACCGAATGAGTTCATGACATGAGTAAATTCCATTCCGATCGCCCCACTTCCGAGGATGAGGATCCTTTCGGGCAGTTTTTCCAGCATGAGGGCTCCGGTTGAACTGAGCACCTTCTCCTCATCAAAGGCAAATCCCGGAATCTGTCTCGGTCTTGACCCGGTGGCGATGATGATGTTTTCGGCCTTTATCACTTCTTCATCGTCAATCCTGAGTGTTTTGGCATCGACGAACTTTGCCTCCCCGGCAAAATATTCTACCTGGTTCTTTTTCAAAAGGAATTCTACCCCTTTTGAAAGTTTTTTTGAGGTTAGTCTGGATTTCTTGAAGACCTCCTGATAATTGAATCCGGATGTGTCAACCTTGACACCCATCTTCTCCAGGTCTTTAATGGCGTTAAATTTCTCCGCCTGATGGATAAGGGCCTTTGAGGGAATACAACCGATATTCAGACAGACACCACCCGGTTTGTCTTTTTCCACGATCGCCGTTTTTAAACCGAGCTGTGCGGCTCTGATCGCTCCAACGTAACCTCCCGGTCCTGCTCCTATGATAATCAGATCAAATTCTTTCACTTTCTTTCCTCCCCGTTCTGCAAGATTAGTTTCTGTTCCCTATAATGGACGAAATATTTGTTGTCTTTTGTTCTATAAAAAAATGCGGGGGCTATTTATGATCTTTCCTTTAGAAAGCTCTGGAAACTTCCATGAAGTTCCATGAATTGCCCTTACGGTATTCTATAGTCTCTTATCTTCCATCCTGTATTCAAGATGCGCGTAGACGGGAATCCCATACAGATAATGATTGGGCGCCTCTCCACTGATCAGCGGCTGGGCATACCGTTTAAAGGCATCCGTCACGTTGAACCCGTCTACGTCGATGTATGCCTCCGGAAGCTCCTTCGTTTCTCCGGCCACCTTTGCGAGATCAACCGTGTCAAAATGCCTGAGATAGGGTCTGTCCATATCCCTGACGATGGTGATCATCCTGTCCGTTTCACCGTTCTTTGTCATCCGAAGAACGGCCCGAGCCCCGACTTCGATGGCATCCTGCCAGTCCGTGAGACTCGCGAGATGTCTTGACGATCGTTGAAGATAATCAGGCAATCCGGTATGAACCTTTACCCCAAGTCCTTCTCTGACTATCTTTTCAAGTTCGTTGCATATCTTTCCAAGCTGTACGTTTCCAAAGTTATCCGTGTAGCCGGCCGTTGAGATAAATTTATCGTTTTCATCCTTCAGTGCTTCCGAGGCAACGATAGAGCAAAAACCGTTCAGACGGATCTCGTCTTCTACCCTCGCGAGGAATCTTTCCCTTGAGAAGGCGACTTCGGGCAGGAGGATGACAGAAGCGGCGTTCAGGTCGTTTTCCTGGGCAAGCGAGGCGGAAGCGGCGAGCCAGCCGGCATGTCTCCCCATGGATTCAAGGATAAAGACCTTCGTAGAGGAAGCGGCCATGGATCTGAGATCCCTTGTGGCCTCAAGAATGGCCGTCGCGGTAAATTTGGCCGCAGAACCGAATCCCGGGCAGTGGTCGGTATACATCAGGTCGTTGTCCACCGTCTTTGGAATCCCCATCACCTTCAATTCGTACCCATTCTGTCTTGCATACTCTGAAACGGCATGCGCGGTTTCCATTGAATCGTTGCCGCCGTTGTAAAGGAAATAACCGATATCATGCGCTTCAAAGACATCGAAGATCCTTTGAAGCTGAGCATCATCCTCAATCTTCACCCTGCAGGAACCGAAGATTCCACCGGGGGTATAGGCAATCCTTTCTATCTCTTTTTTCTTTTCCTCGTTCATGATATAAAGATCTTCGTCAAGAATCCCCTGTATACCACTCTTTCCCGCATAGACCCTGTTGATTTCCTCACTGTTCAGTGCAGCCGTTATGGCACCATAAGCCGAGGCGTTGATCACGGAGGTTACTCCACCGGATTGTGCATAAATCAGATTTTTTCCCATCAAAACACTCCTCACAAAAATAAGTCTTGAATCGTACAAATTTAGCTTATTATACCAAAAAAAACCCCCGGGGAGGGGGTGGGTAATTATTGGGGATTATATGTCTCTGTTTTCGTTCATAGTATATACTTATTCGTACATTTTGTCAAGTTTTTGTGTGAAAATTCGTCAAGTATTGTGAAGACACGCTGTAATTCGCACAGATAGTACGAAATTTGCTGTTTATGTTATAATATAAAATGTGTTGCAGATTTATTTAAAAAACTGGAGGGTTTTATTTTGGATATAGGTATGGTGATAAAGGAGTTAAGGCAGAAGAAGGGAATCAATCAAAGCCAGCTCGCGGAGATTCTCGATCTGAACATGTCGACGGTCTCATCTTATGAGCGGGGGATCAGGCAGCCTTCAAAAAGGGTGTTGATCAAATTGTCCGATATCTTTGAGGTATCACTTGAGTACCTTCTGCGTGCCTCCGAGGAAGATGAGGTGGATTACCTCAAGGCGAGGCAGGATGAACTGAATGAGGTGCTGGATATGCTCAGGAAAAAGGGGCTTAATCCGGACCATATCATCGACAAGCTGTCCAATCCCGTGCCGGTTCTTGGAATAGCCGGTGCCGGTTCTTCGATGCTCGCGGTGGAAAATCCAGAAGATTATGTCTTTTCAGAAGAGGCCGATTTTGCCGTAAGGGTCTTTGGTGAAAGCATGGAGCCGACCATCATGGATAAATCCACGGTCTTTATCAAGAAGATGTCCAGAAATCAGTTTAGGAACGGCAACATCGGACTGGTCCTCGTCAACAAGGATGAATCGTTGGTCAAACGAGTCTATTTCACCGAAAAAGGTGTGTGGCTCATAAGCGACAACAAGTTTTATGAGCCCATATTCATAGAACCGGAGACGTGGGACGAAGAATGTCAGTTTCTTGGTAAAGTGGTAGAGGTCAGATACGCTCTCTGATTCCATTTATTTAACCGCAGTACGGTCAGTCTGACTGTTTATCTTCTATTCAGACCTTTTTTGCCTTGCAAGCCCACTGATGTATCCTCGACCCCTCCTTCAGCGCAACGGCAAGGTCCCCCCTTGATTCGGTAAAACCGAATGTGGTGGCCTCCTCTATCTCAAAATCGTTTAAGGAAGTCTTGATGGATTCCAGCATGAACCATCTTCTGAACTCCCTGAATTCCGGTGTCATATCGGACGATCGAGGTTTAAGGTAGATATAGGTTCCGTACAGCACGCCATCGTGCTTGAGATAGGGCTTGATATGCGAGAAGAGAAATTCTTTCTCCTGAAAGACATGATTGGTCGTTCCGAATATATCGAGGACGATATCTATCGTCTCCCATTTGAGGGGGATGTTCTGGAATTCGGAGGCGATGAAGATCGAATTCTGGGCGATGCCGTTCTTTTCCATCAGGGCCTTCGTCTTCTTCAGCTGATTCAGATTGTTATCCGTTGCGATGAAGAAATTAGACCGGTCGATCTCCTTGATGACCGTGGTCATGACCATTCCGTTTCCCGTTCCGATATCGAGAATCAGCTTGTTGTTCAACGACTCAAGTGTCATTCGTTTCAGAACCCATTGGACCGGTTTCTGCGTGAAGCTGATGTATATCGGATCTGTCTGTTCTAAGTATTCTTCCGGCGAAAACTTATTCACCTCAAGAACTTTCTTGACACTTTCCCCTATATCACTGTCGATAATAATTCCGTCCTGTATGAGTGCCTTATACCCGCAATCACAATACAACTCACCGTTGTAGATGGAATTTCCATCAACGATGGCGTTGTACAGTTTCAGGTTATGCTGGCATTTTGGACAATACAGCAGATTGAAGAACTGCAGTGGAATGCCTATCTTTGTCCTTAAGGTCTTTTTGGTGTTTTCTATTTCGGTTATCTTCTCTTCGATGGCCTTGATAGAGGCCTTGATATCTTTTTCCTCTTTCTTCAGATCATCCAGCTTTTCCGCAAAAAACTGGGCGTAATATTCCAGATTATCTTTGTCTATGAGATTTGTGAGTCTTTTAAAGGAAAGGATCTTCTTGATTTCAGTTATCTTGAACTTCATGTTCTTCAACTCTTTGATGAGTGTCATATCCTCTACACATTTATCATCAAATCTGTACTGACTGTGCAGCTTCTCAGGCAATATCATCCCGTTGTCTATATAATATCGGATGGTATCTATCCTGGCATCAAACTTTTTTGCAAATTCACCGATCTTCATCGTGCACCCCTTATAATATTAGAAAAAAATCCTATTATATTCTACCACATTATCTTCTGCCATTCCGTTTTCAGTATGCCATAAGAACAGACATCGTGCCAGATGGGATTGCCTGATTCATCATGCTTGAAGAATCCCTTTTGAAGAAACGTCCCCTCATGACGCATTTTCAATCTTTTGAGCAGATTCTGCGAAGCGGTGTTTTTTACGTTACACAGGGCAACGACCCTTCTGACTTCAAGATCCGAAAAGGCGAAATCCAGCAGTTTGATGCAGCTTTCTGTGGCATAGCCCATCCCATGATAATCGGAATTGAAGACGTAGCCAAGCTCCCATGTGTTGAAGGCTTTAAAATCCGTCTGTTCAAAGTACAGATTGCCGATGACTTTGTGTTCACTTTTCAGTTCAACGGCATAAAAACTATCGTTGGTCGATCGTTCAACGGCAGTTTCGAGTGCCTCTTTCTCCGAAAAGGTATCATAGGGTTCAAATTCTACCACATCCGGTTTTGAAAGATAATCGTACAGATCCTTCCAATCGTCCTTTCTGAATCTTCTTATGATTAAGCGTTCTGTTTCAATAAACATTTGACCTCCCGTCAGAATACACCCAACACCGAACGGTTTACAAAACGGACAGGCGTTGAATACTCAATAATTATCTCCCTCTACTGAGACGTACATCAAAAACCCCAAAACCGTATTAAGATTTAAAAAGGCGGATAATATCCGCCTTTTTACGTTATATGACTTAAAAATGCAGCCAGATCTGTATCTGAAAATTCGGATCGACCTGAACAGTCGGATTGTTCGGATTGACTTGAATCTGCGGCTGATTCGGCTGAACCTGAATCTGTGGCTGAACCTGTGGCTGCTGCATCATCCATACGCTGCCCTGCCCATTGGAATCGAGCACAACGGATGCGAGTGTCCAGCTGTTCCACGATGGTCTGTAGATTCTCATGATGATGTTTGAGAAATAAGGTGCCGAATTGATGAAATTGACCATGGCGGTATAACTTGTGGTTTGTGTATAATTGTACTGATAATTATACTGGGCCAGCTGCATAAGCTGCTGATTGAGCGGGTAATACGGATTGAACGAGATCAGCGCCCCACCGTTGGGCATCCCAGGATTTCCCCAGATCTGACTGTTCGGGAGCATGATGGCCTCCGTGATGATATCACCCGGCTGAATATATCCGTAGGCCGGATATCCCTGTGCCGTGGCCACTACTCTTACCCCGTTGAAATACATCCCGTTCAGGTATCCGCTGTAATTCTGAAGCTGTACACCAAGCCTGACTGAAAAGGCCATCGTTGCAATCAGCAGGATTAAAACCGTTATGATTATTTTTTTCATTTATATCACCTCTTTTTCCGCGTTAACGGAATGTTATCTTTCTGAATCAGCCGGAAGACCTATGTCTGCGTTTCCAATAGACAGACGGACACCGGTAGACGGCATTATAAACGGAAATTGATCGGTCCCCCTGATGTTGAACCACAATTCCGGTGAAGACTCATAAGCTGCGTCAATTCCTGCGCCGGGCGAGACATAATATACCCCTGACGCCCCGCTTTCTAAGGGAGACTGTTTAACTCCCCATATTATCATCCTGATTGTAACAGTAGAATCGTTAACGACATTTAGACTGTAATTATAATTCTCTTCATTTTTAACTAAGACACAGGTGCCGGCTGTAAATACGATGATAATAAACAGGAACACACATAAGGCGATGATTCTGTATGCAGTCCTGTTCATAGACTACCTCTATCGGGCTTCGGTGACCCAGCCGCCTCCACCGACTGTAAATGCCATACTGCCGGTCACATACCACCAGGTATTTCCGTTGGTGAACTGCAGGTACTGATTGGTCGAGACATTTCTAACCCTGAAATAATACGTCGGTTCGGCAAGGATGGCCCCGGTAGAACCGAGCCCCGAACTGACGGTATTCCATCTCACAAGATTCAGGAACAGGGAATCCGAATAAACTTCAAGATAGAGCTGAATACCGGCATTGTTGGTTACGCTCATGGTATAGGTGGTTGGGGATGGCCCCGGTGTGACTGTACAGGTAGCAGCCGAAAAACTGACTGCAAGAAAGATGATCAGACAAACTGCCCCAACGCTGAGAAATGCTTTTTTCATAAAGATCACTCCTTTTTATCTCATTGACTGTTTTCTATTTCCTCAAAGATCTGCACATAATTGTCATATCTCGTATCGAGAATCTCTCCATTTTCCAGTGCATCGATGACTCCGCAATCCGGTTCGTTGATGTGGGTACAGTCGTCAAAGGCACAATAGCGTGAATGGTTGATGAGATCCGGCATCAGGAATCTGATATGATGCTTGTCAAAGTGTTTCATATCCAGAAAGGCAAATCCTGGGGTATCGGCAATCAACCCGTTACTGCTTATCGAAAGCAGTTCGGAATAGGTCGTCGTATGTTTACCCCGTTCAAGTTGTTCGGAAAGTACGCCCTCTCTCAAGCTCAACCCCGGTTCAACGGCGTTCAGCAGACTGCTCTTTCCAACTCCGGACATCCCGGCCATCGTGGAGATCTTTCCACTGAAGATGGTCTTCAGGAGTTCTATTCCCCTGCCGGTCTTTGCACTGGTTTCCAGTACCGTGTAAAATTTCGAATAATAGGCTGCAATCTCGTTCATCTCTTCCCGGTCGTGATGTGTCATGAGATCGGTCTTGTTGAAGACCAGTATACTTTCTATCTCCTGACTTTCCGCCATGATGAGGAACTTGTCGAGCGTCAGGAGGGATAATGAAGGCTGAGACATGGTCAGAACCAGGATGACCTGATCGATGTTGGCGATATGTGGACGTGCCAGTTCGTTCTTTCGCGGCAGGATATTCTCAATCCTTCCCTTCATATCGGGAAAACCGATGTATTCAACGAGATCACCGACAAGCGGACGTATCCCCTGTTTCTTGAATTTTCCACGCAGGGTACACATATACCGGTCTCTGGTCTGCGTGTCGATGACATCCAGCATGTTGGAGTGAAACCTGATGACTATTCCGTGTCTTCTATCCATTCATTCGATCCTTCTTTCTTCAACTTGCCCATCATGATCAGATCCTGAACCCTTCCGTCTTCAAAACGAACGGCCCTTCGCCTGACCCCCTCTATTCTGAATCCGTATTTCTGATAGAGGGAAATGGCCCTTTCGTTGCCGTTCATTACGAACAGGGTGAGTCGTCTGATCATATTTATCTCAGTAGCCCATTCGATCAGGGCTTCAACCAGTGCTGAGCCGATTCCCATTCCGGCATAATTCCTGTCAACCGAGATACCAAATTCCCCGTCATGGGAGTTTCTGAGTCTGTTTCCTGCGACAAAATTCAGCATACCGACAATTTTATCCCCATCCACTGCAACAAAAAACTCACAATTTTCCCTGAGGGCATGTCTTCTGATCATGTCTCTTTCATACTCCACACTCAAATCCATCTCGCAGGTCCTGGAAATCATGTACCTGAAATGATCCTGATTCTGCTTCAGGTATTTAACAACACCCGCCGCATCTCTTTCATTCGCTTCCCTTATGATGATCTCATCAGATTTGTTCGAATTCATTGATTCTCCGCTTTATCTGACGAGGATGTCATCAATTCTGCCGTAAAGCATGACATGATAGCCGTTATCCTGTTTATAGAATTTATCGATGTATTCATGATCCAGATTGTACGGTTCGATCTGATTGCTCGTGATGATCGAACAGTTCAGGGTAAGGGCTGCTTCATCCACCGGGGCATAGCCATTCGATTTGTCCGTTGCATGCAGTTTTTCGCTCATGAATTTGTTTTCGTCATAACCACTCACCGTTCCAAAATAAGACAGTGCATCCTTGTACGTGTCGGCGAAGAAATTCACACTGAATCTGTCTGAGGCCTTCAGGGCGTTTAACGTGTATCTCTGGGGTCTGACCGCTGTGACGAAGAAGGGTTGATTCCACATGTTGCCGAAAAACCCCCAGCCGATCGTCATTCCCGAAGTTCCCCTCTCTATGTCGTTGGCACTGAGTAGAACCTTCCCGTTGATAAGCCTTTCGTACATGTATCCGAGTTTTGAATAATAAAGTTGTGTATCCAAAGCCATCTTATGCCTCCTGTATTCTATGTAAAAAGTTGATCAGATCGTCTTTCATCTCTGCCACAAAATCATACTGCCGATTCAGCTCATCGTCGTAAAAGGACATCTTCAGACAGTGAAGAAACTGTCTCTTCAGTCCCATCTTGCCGAGTTGACGATTCAGCATCCGGTCTCCATACTTCGTATCTCCGGCGACCGGTTCATTTCGGTAGGCGAGATGTCTTCTGATCTGATGTTTTCTTCCCGTCTCAATAACCGCACGGGCCAGCGTAAACTCATAAAAATCACCTTTAATATTGGTTGTGAACGTACTTTCGGGATAAAAACGGGTGAAGGCTGCCTTTTCGTCTATGGGTGTATCCGCGTCAAATTCGTCCGTCTCACGACCAACAAATAAAGTGATATATTCCTTATGAACCTCCCGTTGAGAAATAAGCTGTGATAATCTTCTCGCTAACATTCTTTTTTTTGCGATTATCAATACACCTGACGTATTTTTGTCCAGTCTGTGCACCAGGAAGGGTTCGAAGCCGTTTTTCTCACCGTAGAACAGAAGCCCCTCGATCAGAGTCGCCCGGTTTTCCTCTCCAGTCCCAGGGTGTACCGAAATCCCGGCCTCTTTGTTCAGTGCAAGCAGATACTCATCCTCAAAGAGGATATCGAGGTCCATTTCCACCGGTTTCAGTTCCCTTTCACCTTCCACGCTCCTCTCTATCTGCTGCTTCTTCTCTTCATCTCCCGGCATCCAGACGGAAACCACGTCATCCACCTCTATCGGATGATCGGGATTTTTCACACGCTTCCCGTTTACCTTCACATCGCCTTTTCTCAGCATTTTGTAGAGCGAAGCCATCTTGACCTCGCCAAAATATTTTCGGAGAAACTTATCCAGTCGGTTGAAATAATTTTCCTCTGTTACGGTTATCTCTTTTCTCAAAGTATCATTCCTTTTGATCAATTATTATTTGCGATCATTCGCTTTCTGACGCTACGGGGAACATGAAACAACAAAATGCACCGAAAAAGGCGACTTTCAACTTGTTCAGAGCCGGTAATCATCAGAAAAATATTTTACAGCACACCCAAATATACCACAATCAGAGCTGTTATGATACACACTGTTAATTGATGTTTAAAGCTGTCATCGGAATTCAATCTTTTTTGGGAGAATGGGTCTGATCAGAAATAATAATCGAAGGCTTCACCCTTCAGCCCATCAAAACTGGAAGAATCATACGATTCGACGTACAAACCGTTCAAAGCGGCTCTCTTTTTGAAATAGGTCTGAATCGGAAAAAAATCGCTGGTGGTGTCCGTTACTCTGCCGGTAACGATTTCCCTGAGCTCTTCTCTTGCGGCTACTCCGTAATTGTTGAACTCAAAAAGTACTCCACCACGCGGAAACAATTTTTTGAACTGTTTACAGTTCACGAAATTATTTTCCTTCTTAAGCTGGGGTTGCAGTTTTTTAAATTGCTTCTCGTCTACCGAAAGCTCGGAGGCGAGTTTGTCGATAAAATGCCCGATCTCGGAAGTCTTACTTCCACGGACCAGTTCGTTGAGGTATTGATATTTCATCAGCAGCTCAGCCTTGTTTTCGGAGCGGTTGATCCTTCTCAGGAGCTCATTCAACCGGCTGTTCTGTATTTTCTTATCCGCTGGGGTGGCCTTGAGGGGAATATTTTGCGCATACGCGGCAGCACTGATCATCTGATACCTCCATGATATAATCTCAACTTTAAGGAAAAAGCTGCTAATGTAAAAAATATAAATCTCTGGTGTTCAGATTATACCACTTTTTCATGCCGTTTATTTCCCGGATTGTAAATATTGTTTTAAATCCCTGAAGATTTTTGCAATAGCATATAAAATAATTATAAATTCAAGACGCCCGAGGAACATCCCGATCGTTTCTGTCCAGATCACAGCATCCGGTGCCGAGGTAGATGTGATGCCGAGAGACAGTCCAACGGTAGAAAGAGCCGAGGCATATTCAAAGGCCGCGGTCATAAAATCGTGACCGTGTGCGACGAGAACAACGACACCTACCGTGTAGTTCAGGACATACAGCGTCGTGAAGATCAGAATATTACGCAGAAGATCGCTGTCTATCTTGTATTCGACGTTTCCTTTCCAGGCTCGGTGATCTCTGACCGTTCCTTTCGGAAGGAAGAAGTTCTCGATTTCGATCCAGATGGCCTTGAAGATGACAAATATTCTGAAGAGTTTCAAGCCACCCGATGTAGAATCCATCATCCCACCAAAGATCATGAGCAGCGTCATGAGTAGCAGGGCGTAATGATTCCATACCGTCATATCCGTTGTGGCAAAGCCGGTTCCCGTTAAGGCGGAAACCGCCTGGAAAGTCGATTGCCTGATGGATTCGGGTAATGATGTGTAAACACTGCCGAATACGGCACTCGCAATCAGCGGGATGAAAATGACGAGGATGATGAAATAGGTCCACGGCTCCACGTTCTTCTTCAACCGTTTGAAATCTCCCGACCAGAGCAGATAATGGATACCGAATCCGGTTGTACCGAGTGTCATCAGGACGATCGTGATGATCTCTATCGGGACACTGTTGTAATACCCGATACTGGCATGCCGTGTGGAAAAACCACCTGTTGCAAGGCCCGTCAGTGCATGATTGAACGCATCAAACGGAGACATGCCGGCAAAGACATAGGCGGAAAAACCGATCAGGGCATAGGTAAAATAGATACTCAGTATGGTCTTGGTGGATTTCTTTATATGCGGCTGAAGGTTATCCATGCGTCCTTCCGCTGCGTATATTCCAGAACTGACCCCACCGCCAATCGAGGAAAGCATGATGATGGCAAAGCCGGCTCCACCGAAGTACTGCATGAGTGAGCGCCAGACGAGAAAGAGTCTCGGAATCTTTTCCTCATGAACGAGTGTCAGACCGGTTGTGGTCCATCCGCTTGTACTTTCGAAGATGGCATGGGTCAGATTCAGGATATTCGCAAAGACAAAGGGCAGGGCCGAAAAGAAAACGGCTGCGAGCCAGACGAAAAAGACGATGATGGCGCCTTCATGAATCGTCAGTTTACTGCTTTGCGCCTTTTTATTGAACATAAACCATAAAATATAACCGGTGATGAAGGAAAGGGCCGCGCTTTCAACGAAGTAGATGGCGTTCGGGACCTCCTCCGGATAGAAGAAAAGAAAGAGCAGCGGGAGTAACAGGATGGCTGAAAAGGCCATAAGCATCCAGCCGAGATTGGTGAATATTGTACTGTACTGTGTTCTGAGTATTCTCCTGTAAGACATGTCAATCCTTTCCGGAAATGATTTTCACCGTCTGTGTCTGAACAGAAGGTTTACACATGATGGCAAGCCGGTCGCCTTCCTTGAGAAGCGTTTCACCATGTGGAACGATGAGTTCCTCGTTTCTTGTAATGGCGCCGACAATGGCTCCTTTTGGAAGCCCAAGTTGCTTGAGCATCTTTCCGTTTGCCGGGAATCCCTCTTCAAGGGTAAGTTGCAGAACAAGTCCCTTCCCCTCTTCAAAAGACATGATATTCGTCAGCCTTGAAGACACCCGCTGTTCGATAAGGGTCGACAGGATTTCTGTCATACTGATGACGCTGTCAATCCCGAGCTGCTTGAAAAGTTCGGCATTTTCAGGGTCATTGGCCAGCGTATAGACCTTTTTGATGTTCAATACCCTCTTACAGAGCTGTGCGATGATGAGATTATCCTCATCCTGTGGGGTTAATGCGAGGATGATATCGTTGTCAAATATCTCCGCGCGCTGAAGTGTCTCTATCTTACTGGCATCCCCGTGAATGATGAGCGCCTTGATCTGTCTTGCCATCTCTTCACAGTACTGTTTATCCTTGTTGATGATGACGACGTTGCTTCCTTTTGCGATAAGCGATTTGGCAAGGTAATAGGTTACCCTTCTGCCACCGGCGAGAATGATCTTCACAGCAGATCACCCGTAATTTCGTCAAAGGTCTTGTTTAAGGCAATCTCTGCAAGATTCATAGGAATGATGGTCTTGACGTCTATCTGATTGAAGAGCTGAACGTTGTCCGGATCATACACCCTGGCGATGACATGGGGGACGTGAAATACCTCTTTCGCAACCTGAGAAACCATATAATTAATGTTATCCTTGTTGGTGAAGGCCAGTACCATGGTAGCCTTTGAAATCTTGGCCTTTTTCAGGCATTCCAGCTCCGTTGCGTTTCCCGTGATCGTAAAACCGGTAAATTCCTGCGTCAGATGCTCAAAGCTCTTTTCATCCTTGTCCAGGATGACAACGCTGTGTCCGAGATTGGACAGATTACTGGCAATCTTTGAACCAAGTCGTCCACAACCGATGATGATAACGTACCAACTAACCTTCTTCGCCATTTTTACCTTCCTCTTCTATACTTAACAATTTTGATTTTGCAGGCTCATATCCGTCATCAAGTGCGATGGAAGCCTTGAGATGCCGGATGGCCATCTGCGTATCCTCTTCGGCAAGAAACTTTAATCCCATCAGATAATTGGGGATAGGAGAAGAGGGGAACGAAAAGAAGAGTTTTCTGAGATATTCCTCAGCACTTTTTATGGCTCCCTGTTTGATGAGTCCGCGGATATACTGGGCGGTTTCTTTCATATCCAGTTTGTGTTTCAGCATCTCTTTGACGATATCCTTGATCTCATCCGGAGAAAATGGTTTCGTGATGAAATCAATCGCACCAAGCTTGAAACAGCGGATGATATTTTCCGGTTCGGCATAGGCTGAGACAACGGTAACAGGCATCGTAAACCCTTCCTCCTTCATCGCCTCGAGAAGGGCAAACCCATCCATTCCCGGCATTCTGAGATCGGTGAAGACGCCGTCATATCTCGTCTCAAACAGGGCCTTCAGGGCTTCTTCCCCATTTGAGCAACTGTCTGATTCATGTGCCATCTCATCGATATATTTTTTTATCATACCCCTTATCACTGATTCATCATCTACGATCAAAAATCTTGCCATAATCTATCTCCTGAAAAAAGAATAATATCATATCATTATACCACAGTTAAAAATCCTGAACCCAGCCGTTAAAAAGGCCGTATGCTTCCATTATCTTCACCGCCTCATCGTATTCACCGGCGGTAATCTTTCTCGACAGTTCCTCTTTTCCCAGGGCCTTGAAGACCGGGAAATACTGGGACATGAGCGATACGTTCACATTAGTCGACAATTCCTCCGCAACGAAGGCCATCGCCTCTTCCGTACCGGATAGACCGTTCGGAAGCACGAGATGACGAATGATGAGTCTGCGGGCGCCTACCTGCCTGAACATCTCCCGGATTGCCCGTTTCGTGTGTGTCCAGTACCCCTGAACACCTGAATACTTCAGACCCAATGTGTCATCGGTATACCGGATATCCGCGAGATAGACATCTACCACGCCTTCTATCTTTCTGAGAATGTCTACGTTTTCGTAACTGCTCGTATTGTATACGATGGGAAGATGGAGGCCCTTTGGCACCGCAATGATCAACGCCCGAATGATACTGACGAGATGCGGAGTGGGCGTGACGAGATCAATATTGCAGACCCCTTTATCCTGAAGTCTCAGAAAGGCATCGGCGAGCTGTTCGGATGTATAAACTTCACCGTTGTTGAGCTGACTGAAGGCAAAATTTTGACAGTATACACATTTCATCGGACAACCGGAAAAAAAAACGGCTCCCGCACCGGTTCCCTCAATGAGCGGGGGTTCTTCCCCCGTGTGTACAACCACATTGGTAAGCATGGACTGATCGGACTGCTGACAGACGCCTCGCTCTTTGCTTCTGTTTATTCCACACTTCCTCGGACAGAGTTGACAATGTTCCAGATTCGGAAGAATTTCTTCGAGAATCGCCTGAAGCTCTCCCGTTTTATACAATTCCACATAATTTCCAGATTCGGGTAACACGCTTTGTTCTACCTCCAAAGATAAAATCCAATGTATAATAACACAAAAGCCCCCACTTTGTGGGGGCTTTTGTGTGTATTACGCTTATATTCAGGGGTACAACAATTTCTTCAGGCTAATACAATGTTGACCGGTGTCTGATGCTGGAGATTATCACTGACCGGGCATCTGTTTTCTATCGTTTCAAGCCACTTTTCAACTGTTGCGGCATCCGCATCGGTATCCACACTAACTTTAACAGTGATTGTCTGATATCCCGGTCTCACATCCTTCGCCTTCCCCATGAAGCCTGCCGGATCAAGTTCCCCTACGATATCGAATGATAAGGCCTTTATCTCAAAACCCATTTCCTTTGCAACCATGTGCCCGACTACGTTGAGACATCCTGCAAGAGCGGCAAGGACATATTCTACAGGGTTTGCACCTTCATCTGTTCCACCGAGGTTGGGTGGTTCATCGACTATCATCTTGAAATTTCTCGCCGTCACTTCAACCTGTGCGTGATGTTTGCTTTCCGCATGAACTCCAAATTTAATCATTGGCATCTAATCACTCCTCATTCCGTAATAATATGTTATCCTAACCTTAGACGATGAGGAGGGAAGAAGTATTACAGAAAAAGATGAAACATCTGTAAACATATAGTTGATATAAAATGAATTGGTTTTATCTCAGGCGGAATTCATTATGGCATAGAGATCTGAAAAGGTTTATTTCAGCCATCTTCACCCACTATCAAGTCAAATAGGGAAAGGCCGAAAGCAACAACTCTGTGATAATTGCTTGTGCATCAGATTTCTTTTAGTGGTAAGGGAGAAAAGGGGATAACTAAGTAAGCTATGCAACACAGATAAGGGAGATTTCCGGTTACCTATGCAAATGATCCTGTTTTTCAACAATGGGTTCAGAGGCTGAGAATTGAGAATAAAGATAAGGGGGATAATTATGAGGCTGTCCATGATTCTTCTCGCTGCGGGCGAGGCAAAACGAATGAACGGAATGAAAATCCGGTACAAGTTCGATGGAAAAAGATCCATGTTAGAGAAGATATTAGATGAGACTAACGATTTGAATTTACGCAACTCAATAGAGTTAGTAAAAATATTAGTCACAAATGAGAACCATGAAGCATTTGTCAGAGAAAAGGCCGAAAACTGGCATATTCTGATCAACGCGGCTTATCGTTCCGGGATGTCGACCTCTATCGTTTCCGGCGTGGAAAAAGCCGTAGAATTAAGATCGGAGGCATTGCTGCTGCTGCTTGCCGATATGCCGTATATCAGTCGCGAAGAAATAACCCAGGTAATCGAGAAGTTCATGGATGAAGAATGTCCGGAATTGCAGAGTAAGTTGATTATACGACCATATTATAAAGATATACCGGGATTTCCCGTGTTGTTCGGCCTGTCACACTTCAACGCCTTAGCCGCCTTAAAAGGGGATAAAGGCGCAAAACAGGTGATACTTGCAAACAGAGACCATCTAATAAAACTTCCATCGGAAAATGAAGGCTGCATCATCGATGTGGATGTTTCAAAATAACGAGTATACGCACAGAAATAGAAGATATATGAAATATTAAGCGATAATAATTGCATAATTGGAATTATTTACCTATAATCTTATATTATCACTGTATTCAAGGTTTGAAATAGGGTATTATTTTTAGTATCATACATTTAGCAATCGATACATTAGAGTGCTAAATTTTAGGAGGGATAATCGATGAGAATTAAACCACTCGGTGACAGAGTTTTAATTAAGACTATAACAGAAGAAAAAAGAACAGAAGGGGGACTCGTTCTTCCGGATACAAGCAAAGAGAAACCACAGACAGCAGAAGTTATTGCTGTTGGACATCTTGATGATGTAGAGCTCAACGTTGGAGACAGAGTTATTTTCTCAAAATATGCGGGAACAGAGATCAAAGTAGACGGCGAAGATTACATACTGATAGACACAGGCGACATTCTCGGCCTCATCGAAGGTTAAGAGACGATTATACGAAGGAATAAGGGAGGACATTCAATATGGCAAAATTAATGAAATTTGATGAAGAGGCAAGAAGAAGTCTCGAAGCAGGAATGGTTAAACTGGCAGACGCAGTAAAGGTTACACTTGGACCGAGAGGAAGAAACGTCGTTCTCGAGAAGAGCTGGGGAAGTCCAACTGTCACAAATGACGGTGTTTCTATCGCAAAAGAAATCGAACTTGAAGATAAATTTGAAAATCTCGGCGCACAGCTTCTTAAAGAAGTCGCTTCAAAGACAAACGACGTGGCCGGAGACGGAACAACAACCGCTACAGTTCTTGCACAGGCCATCGCAAAGGAAGGACTCAAGAACATCGCAGCAGGAACAAACCCGATGATCATGAAGAGAGGAATCAAGGCTGGAGTGGACGCAGCTGTAGAAAGCATCAAGGCAGCGAGCAAGAAGATCGAAAGCAAGGATGACATTGCTCACGTTGCAAGCATCAGTGCAAACAACGATGAAGAAGTCGGAAACTACATTGCAGAGGCAATGGACAAGGTTGGAGAAGACGGTGTTATCACGGTAGAAGATTCAAAGACCATGGAAACATTCGTTGACTTCGCAGAAGGCATGCAGTTCGACAGAGGATACATTTCACCTTATTTCGTAACGGATACGGAAAAGATGGAAGTTGTTCTCAAAGAACCCCTTATGCTCATCACAGACAAGAAGATCACGGGAATCAAGCCTATCGTTCCACTTCTTGAAAAAGTTGCACAGTCAGGCAGACCACTTCTCATCATCGCTGAAGATGTAGAAGGCGAAGGACTCACCACACTCGTCCTCAACAAGTTAAAGGGAACCCTGGATTCCTGTGCTATCAAGGCACCAGGATTCGGAGATAGAAGAAAGGCCATGCTTCAGGATCTCGCTATCCTCACGGGCGGAACGGTTATCAGTGAAGAAGTAGGACTCACACTCGAAAACGCTACTATCGAAGATCTCGGAAGGGCAAACGTTGTCAGAGTCAGAAAAGATGACACGATCATCATCGACGGACACGGAAGTGCAGAAGAAATCGAAGATAGAATCAATCAGATCAAGAAACAGATTGAAAATACATCATCCGACTACGAAAAGGAAACCCTTCAGGAAAGAATGGCTAAGCTTTCCGGTGGCGTTGCCGTTATCAAGGTTGGAGCGGCAACAGAAACAGAACTCAAGGAAAAGAAGCACAGAATCGAAGACGCACTCAGCGCAACAAGAGCAGCCGTTGAAGAAGGAATCGTTCCCGGTGGCGGTGTAACACTTCTCAGAGCCAAGAAGGCAGTAGAAGCAGCCGCTATGGCACTCGAAGTTCCTGAAGAAAAGATCGGTGCACTCATCGTTGCAAGAGCCCTGGAAGCACCTATCAGACAGATCGCACTCAACGCAGGGGTAGACGGATCCATCATCATCGAAAAGATCAACAGCAACGATGACAGCGAATTCGGTTACGATGCACTCAGAAACCAGTACAGAAACCTCGTTGATGCAGGAATCATCGACCCGACAAAGGTTACAAGAAGCTCACTCCAGAACGCAGCATCCATCACGGCCATGCTCCTCACAACGGAAGTTCTCGTTGTAGACAAGGTTGAAGAAGGCGCAGCCGGCGGTATGGGCGGTATGCCTGGTGGAATGGGCGGCATGGGCGGTATGCCTGGAATGATGTAGGAGATTTGAGAAACAAATCTCTCGAAGTATTAAACTACGTTTAATACTTCACGGTATCTCGCAAAATGTCTAAGGGAATTCGCTATCGAATTCCACGATGATTTGAGAAACAAATCTCTTGAAGTATTGAACTGTGTTTAATACTTTACGGCTGATGATAATAGCCAACAGAAAATAGATGTACAACGGGTAGGCCTTGTGCCTACCCTTTTTTTGTCCGTTAAATTGTGGCTTAACTTTGATTTCAGATGTTTTGGCTTCTGCTATAAAAAGAAGCGGACTTATTCCTTGGATTTGTTCTGTTGTTTTCTTCCGTTGAACAGTCCGGCCTTGTCTCCCACTTTTATTATGGAAGGACGGATTTCACCATTTTTCACAATTGCCTTGAATGTGAGGTTCATGAACCAGGACTTTTTCCCCTTTTGTAGATAGAAAAAGCCAATCAGTGCCGCGATAAAGGCCCCCACCGTGTCCGTTATAAGATCCCACATGGTATCAATCAACCCCGAACGCTGTGTGTTTGTCCCGAAAAGTTGATCCGATGTAAATTCGATTATTTCCCAGATGACCCCACACATGATGGCAAAGCAAAACGCAAACAGAACGATGAAGACGGGACTCAGCGAAACATGTATCTGTTCGGAATTGTTGAGGAAATAAACCAGTGAAATACCGATAAAACCAAGCATGATTGCGGAAAACAGATGAAGCATAATATCCCACCACCATACCTTTTCATAGTAGAGACCAATTTCTCCAAGGAAAAGGGAGGCAAATATGAAGAGTATGAAGAGCAGATTAACCTCGGGAATGATCACGAAATTGGTAATTCTCCTGATAAAAACTGGAAGAAAAATAAAAAAAGTCCCCAAAGAAGCCGGTACAATGATATCCAGCTTTCTAAAAAGGAGGCTGACTATCAACGCCACAACGAACAGAATTCGAATTATCAGGATAACGATGAATTCGGCATACTTGACACGTAGTTCACTTTTATCCCTTTCATTTGACATAACTCCACCCCCATCATAGAATAAAGATAAGATATTATAACACGATTAATTTCACTCTTCTTTTATAGGGCTGTAAAAACGGAGGCGGGGCAGAACAGTGAAAAGTCACCTGTATGGATTTCTCTGCCGGAACAAACCACTTCCACGGTGTTTACAAAATATTTAAAGCATTTTCACGGCTGATATTCTCATAACCTTTCTTTTCTTCCAATTTCATTAATAATTTCTGTGTTTCAAGGGGAATACCGCTCTTCTTTCAGAAATGTTTATCTTTTCAACATCCCATAAACATGAAAATAAAAAATCCCCTCTCGGGGATTTTTTATTTTCTCTTTTTCATGTTAAACTTGGTAGGATTATTGTATTTGTTCTATGGTGATCAGCTGGAGTGGAACGATGACTAACTTTTCCACTGTTTTTCCGTTAATGATATCGTTTGCCGCTTCAACTGCCATAGCCATCTGGAGAGCTGGTTGCTGCTTGACTGTCGCTACCATTTCTCCATTTTTTATTGCCATGATGGCGTCATCTACCGCATCAATACCAAACACTTTTATTTCATTCATTCTCCCGGCCGCTACGATTGCCCTGACCGCACCAAGTGCCATCTCATCGTTGTGTGCATAAACGGCATCGAGTTCAGGATTTCCCTGAAGGACATCTTCCATGACTCTGGCGCCTTCTTCTCTTGAATAATTGGCGGTCAGACTCGTTACAACCTCAAGCCCGTCATACTGATCGATGACAGCCATAAATCCGGCCTGTCTGTCGTTGGCGGAGGGGGCTCCTGGAATTCCTTCAAGAACAGCTATTTTTCCCGTTCCGTCGAGAGCCTCTACAAGTGCCTCGGCAGCAAGCATACCGGCCTCTTTATTATCGATATCGAGATGCTGATTGACTTCTATCCCGTTTGCCGGTCTCGTCACGGTAATAACTGGAATCCCCATCATCTTTGCTTCCATAACAGCCGGTACAACGGCATCCGAGTCACAAGGATTTACGATAAGCACATCTACATTTCTTGTGATTAAGTCCTGAATCTGTGAATACTGTTTTTCCGATGAATCCTGAGCATCCAAAACGATCATCTCTAATCCGAGTTCTGCTGCCTTAGCCTCTCCACCTTCCTTCATCGAGACGAAGAACGGATTGGCTAGCGTTGAAACGGCAAAACCGATGACCTTCTGTGCTGAAAAACCGAGTCCTGCAATAACTACAGCGATAAGCATTACAACAACAAACTTCTTCATGATATTACCTCCTTGGATTGAGGGTTATTCCCCTCTTTTTGCCATTACGGCTATCAAGATTATGATTCCCTTTACAATCTGCTGAAAGAAAGCTGAAACACCGACAAGGTTCATACCGTTATCGATGACTCCAATGACCATTGCACCGAGCAGTGTTCCCAATATCGTCCCGATACCGCCGGATAATGATGCCCCACCGAGGATTACCGCGGCAATGACATTCAGTTCCATCCCCTCTGCTGCAGTCGGCTGGGCGGAAAGCAGTCTCGATGTGATGAGAATACCCCCAAGTCCGCTCAAAAGGCCCGAGATCAGAAAGGCAATGATACGGTATTTCTTAACCGGTATCGCAGACAACTTGGCCGCTTCCGTATTGGCTCCGATGGAACGCATATAAATCCCATGTTTGGTTCTGTTCATAAAGTAATAAGCGATCAGAAAGACACCTGCGGCGATAATGGTAGAAACGGGAACCATTCCCACATAACCCGCTCCCATCGTGCCGAAGGAAATTGGCAGTCCTGAAATTGGCTTGCCCCCTGTCCAGACGAGTGCTATTCCCCTTGCAATTCCAAGCATGGCCAATGTAACGATAAACGACTGAACTTTTCCATAAACGATCAGCAATCCATTTATCGCCCCCATTGCAAACCCCATCACAAGCCCGGCGATGATCCCGATGAGGATGGACCCCGTGGCATTTATGGCCGCCGCCGCCGCAACACCCGCAAGGGCCGCAAGGGAACCGACAGACAGATCGATCTCTCCCGTCAGGATAACAAACGTCATTCCGATTGCAACGATCAGTGTAATAGAGATCTGCCTGGTGATGTTCAGCAGGTTTCTGGAAGTGAAGAAATACGGAGACAGAATCATGAAGGTAACGATCAGAACTGCAAGGATCAGAAGCAATCCGAGTTCACCTTTCAACAGTTTTCTGACTTTTGTAATATGATCATTTTTGTAGATTGAATCTTTCTTTAATGGTTTCTCCATGACTACCCTCCCAAAGCTGCCGATAATATTTTTTCAGTCGAAGAATTTTCTCTTGTAAGCTCTTCTATGATACGACCCTTTCTCAGAACCAGTATCCTGTCGCAGATTCCATTGACCTCTTTGAATTCAGCCGAAAGGACGATGACCGAAACACCCTCATCCGCAAGATTCTGTATGATCTTGTAAATCTCCGATTTCGCACCGACATCGATACCCCTCGTCGGTTCATCAAGGATGATGATTTCCGGATTTCCCGATAGCCATTTCCCGAGCACAACCTTCTGCTGGTTTCCACCGGAAAGATTCTGTGCGGCCATCTTGATATCATTGGGTTTCACCTTGAGCCTTTCCGCCGTATCCTGCGCCATCCCCGCTCTCTTTCTCTTGGAGATCAAGGTTTTGCTGATCACCGCATCAATGTTGGTGATGGTGATGTTATGCTCCACACTGAGGTCAAGAAAAAGGCCTAGTTCCTTCCTGTCTTCCGGAATAAAGGCGATGGCGTTGTTCTGTGCCTCAATCGGTGTTTTTATGTCTACCGGAACATCCTTGATGTACAACTGTCCCTCCACTTTCTTATCAACACCGAAAAGTCCCAGGCCGAGTTCACTTTTGCCGGCTCCGATGATACCGGTTATCCCGAGAATTTCTCCCCGCTTCAACGAAAAGGAGATCGGCTGGCTCATCCGTTCACTTCTGAAGCCCTCAACCCTCAGCATCTCCACCGGTTCGGCCATTCCCATTCTTGTCGTAAATTCATCCTTTAATTCTTTACCGAGCATGGCCTTTACAAGTGTTGAGGAATCGACTTCGGAGATATTAAAGGTTCCGGCATTTTCTCCGTCTCTGAAGACACTTGCCCGGTCACAGATCCGAAAGACTTCCTCGAGATGATGTGTGATATAGATCATATTCACGGATTTTTTCTTCATATCGTCCATGATCCTGAAGAGCGTATCGATCTCGGCCGCACTCATTCCCGTCGTCGGCTCATCGAGGACCAGTATCCGGGCATCGATAGAAAGTGCCTTCACTATCTCCACAATTCGCTTTTCTCCCATGCCAAGATCCTGAACCAATGTGTTCGGATTGATCTCTATCCCAAACGTCTGTAGATAGTCAAGTGATTTTTTCAGAATGTTCTTGAAATCTACGGCTCCAAAGAAATTTCTTACCGGCTCATGACCGAGATAGATGTTCTGAGCGACGTTCAGGGACTCCACCAGACTCAGTTCCTGATAAATCGCGGCAATTCCCTTGAACCTCGCGCTGATCGGATTGTCTACTTCGACGGCCTTGTCGTTTATCAGAATTCTCCCGGTATCCATCTTGTGGACACCGGTAAGTATCTTGATAAGCGTCGATTTTCCCGCACCGTTTTCTCCAAGCAGCGCATGAACCTCGCCCTCTCTGAGACTGAATTCAACGCCTTTTAAGGCTTGAATGCCTCCAAAGGTCTTCTTTATATTTTCCAGTTTTAATACAGTTTTTCCGATATCATTCTTTTGATCTGACAAATTCCTCCACCTCTTCAGTTGTCGGAATTGAAGTTTGCGCTCCGGCTTTTGTGGTACTCAATGCAGCGGCATAATTAGCATAAACCAACGCCTCTTCGATAGGCTTATTCTGCACCAGCTGTGCACAAAGAGAACCGGAAAAGACATCGCCGGCTGCCGTTGTATCTATAGGATCAACTCTATTCCCGCCAAAACGCTTCACTTCATCATCCACGAGAACCATAAAACCGTTTTTTCCAAGGGTAAGTACCGGTATGGTCACGCCCTTTTCCTTAAGAAATCTTAGAAAATCTTCCTTTTCCGCATCCGTAGTCAGCTTTCTGTTGAAGATAATCTCCGCCTCAGTCTCGTTGGGTTTGATGATGTCGATCAAGCTCAGCAAGTCATCATCTATCCCATCAACCGGTGCGGGTGCCGGATCGACAACGACAAACATCCCCTTTTCCTTCGCCTTTTTTATCGTTGATCGGATAATCTCTTTTTTACTTTCAAAGGTGCAAAGCAGGATAGAACCCGCCTTGAAATGGGATTCACTCTTCAAGAGATCTTCTTCATCAAAAGCGGCATTAGAACCCGGTGTAAATGAAATAGAATTCTCTCCGTTGGCATCCACCCAAATCATTGCAATTCCAGCCGTTCCATGTGCTTCTACACTCACAAGTTCAGTGGAGACATGGTTCGCCTCAAGGGATTTCATCAGGATTTTACTGAATTCGTCATCTCCGAGTTTTGTCAGCATCTTCACGCTTGCACCGTTCTTTGCCGCTGCAACAGCCTGATTCCCGCCTTTCCCTCCGGGATAGGTGTTAAAATTATCCGTCATAACCGTTTCACCTGGTTTCGGAAAATTTCTGACCTTCATGACCAGATCCATGTTGACACTTCCGAGACATATTACTTCATTCACGAAATTCATTGAACAGCCTCCCTGAGCTCATATACACATTCCATAAACTGCCTCACACGTTCCTCTTCGACTTCGTTTTTCCAATTCCCATCTTTTTTGAAATAGCTGCCGACGATGGCCCCATCGGAAATACCGAGCAGTTCCCTGGCATTTGATTTTTTTACACCGCTTCCAAGAATAACCGGAAGGGAGGTGCTGCCAACAAGTGCCTTGATCCTTTCCGGAGTGGGTGCTATCCCCGTCTCAAAACCGGTGCAGATAAGGACTTCCGCGCCTTCGGATTCTGCATCAAAGGCCATTTCTTCGATCTTTCTATCCGATACGATAAAGTGACTGCCATGTTTTACGTGTACATCACAGAAAAAGGCACATTTCTCATTACGGAGTGCCGATCGTTTTCTCGCGAGTGAGGCCCCAATTCCCTCGGTAATCCCGGCGTGTGATACATAGGCGTTCACCCATTCAAAGACGCGAATCCAGTCGGCATCCGAGGCGGAGGCCGCCGCGAGTGCCGCTTCCCCTCCGTTAAGATGGCAATTGATCCCCACCGGCAATCCCGTCGCTTCTTTCACGGCCTTTGCCGCCACTGCCAGACAACTTGCCGTTTCCAATCCTATCTTTTCTCCGGGAAGATAGGGATAATCCCATATATTTTCTACCTGCAGGCCGTCGATCCCCGCACGCTTGAATATCTCCGCCTCTTCGAGGGCGATATCGATGACCCGGGCAAAATCCATCTTGACCGGATCGTAAAGGGGGGCTCCCGGAAGTGGTCTCAGATGAATCATGGCAATAATCGGTTTTTCATTGTCAAAAATATCCGTCAGATGATTGTCTTTAATCATTTTGAACACCTTTAAAAATCAACCCCGGATACAAGAATGATATTCGCAAATGGTGTAAATTCTCCGGTTTTCACAAAAACCTTGACTTCTTTTCCTTCCAATGCACCATTTAAAACGAGATCCTTGAATTCCGGATGGGGAATATTCTCTTCCACGATGGCATTCCCCTTGTTGTCTATCTTGGCGATGATCTCCTTGAATTCCCCGTAGACTTCTGGACAGGCCGTCTTTGTCTCTTCCGCTATCAAGACCTTTTCTATCTCGAGTTCCTCAAGAATGACCTTTACAACATCCACGACACCGGGAAGACCTCTTCCTACGGAGACATCGATACATTCCGTCATATCATGTCTCGGGAACGGAAACCCCCTGTCCGTAATGACGATCATATCACCATGTCCAACCCTTGCAATCGCTCCCGCCAGTTCGTTGTGTAAGATTCCATGTGTTTTCATTTCCTTACCTCCTTAAGTTTGTCTTATAATTAATTCCGTCTGCAGTTCAACGATATGATTCACCTGCTCTTCATGATTCAAACTTCTGTTTATCTTGTTATAAAGCGCCTCCATGGCCGTTCGCCCCGCTTCAAACTTTTTCTGATTGACGGTTGTCAGGGCGGGAACAACGAGTTTGGCAATGAAGATGTTATCGTAACCGACGATCGAAATATCATCGGGTATCTTTAACTCCGTTTCCTTGATCGCCTCAATAGCCCCCCACGCCATCAGATCATTGGCGACGAAGAGGGCAAGGGGTTTTCTCAGGTCTTTCAGCAAGTCTTTCATGAGGTTGTACCCGCTGTCATATTTAAAATCCCCATATTTCACATCGATATAGTCTTCTCCAATTCCGGCCTCTCTCAATTTTTCATAAAAACCCTTTAATCGTTTTCTTGCGGGGAGGACATCTTCCGGCCCCGATAGACAGGCGAAGTACTCAAATTGTTTTTCGAGAAAATATTCCGCCACCTGGCTGGCCCCTTTTTCATTACACATGTAGATGTTGTCTAACATGGGATGATCTATCTCTATCTTTCTGTCGAGTACCACCATCGGCAGAAAAGTCAGATATTCATGAAATTCGGCTTCCGACATACGCGGAGCAACGTTAATGATGCCTTCTACATGCTGTGAAATGAAGGTATCCAGGATCTTTCGCTCCTGTTTGATACTTCCGTCCGTGTTACATAGAAAAAACTGAAGATCATTCCGGATGCAGACCGATTCAACACCCCTTGCAATCTCCGCAAAATACGGGTTCGTGATATCCGGTATCATCAATCCGATGAAGTTGGTTCGGTTGATTTTAAGGCTCTGTGCCAATCGACTGGGTTTATAGCCCATTTTCTCTATGGTCTTCAGGACATGCTCTTTCAGTTCAGGGCTGACATACTTTTTACCTGAAATAACATTTGAAACGGTCGCGACGGACACACCGGCCTCCCTTGCCACATCTTTCATGCTAAATCTCATGTTTTTCTCCTTTTCCTGCCGGTCTCACAAACTGAACGGCAGGTTCTTTCGAAGACTTGATTTTTTATATTGTCTTTCAGAATTCCAGTTAAACGTTTAGTTAAACGTTTAACTGTATGATACGCCGTTTTTTTTCTCTCATCAAGTCGAATCAGGGGGAATTATCGTCAATTATTTCCGATTATCTGAAGATAATGAAAGAATCCTTTCTTTTTTTTATAATCTCAAATCCACAAAAATTTCATCAAAACGCACGAATTGTCGACTTGACATATCATTTGTTTTGTAGTATAGTTCTCACTGCCGAGGGGATAAAAAGGGATATTGTGAAGGTGTTATTTCATTTTGTTTATATTTCTTTTATCTTAAGACGGTGGAGTTTTTTACAGGTCTAAAAAAACCTTGAAGATAATCTAATTTGTTACCGTATATTAATTAATGTTTTTTAGAAAAAATTGGGATTTTTATCTTTTAAATGCTATAATCAGTTATAACTTGTATCGAAATATGGGCACAGTCGGAACTTTCTATTTGGCTACATGTGTATCTTAAAATTGTTGAATCTTTTTTTATTTGCTTTCTTTAGAGAATATAGTATAAAACTTCATTTTACTGTGCCCGTGTTTTGATTCCTCAGATGGAGTTTAATTCATAGCCATAATAGCCATATAAGGTTGAAGCGCCCCTTAAAAGGGGCGCTTTTTCATCATCGGAAAGAGATCCTCGTGAAATACTCCGTATGATATTCTTTAAAGTGATCCATAGAGAAGATGAATCGGGTTCCATATTTTTTTGCGAGCTGAAATATTTCCTTATCCGCATAATCCACCGTGGTGGTTCCGGCCCATGAACAGAATTCTTTCAGTTCTCTCTTTTCGGTCTTCGTCAGTTTCCGTCTGAAAGAGTTATCAAATGCCCAGATGAGCGGGAAGAAAAATTTTTCGGATTTATCCGCGATATAATCGTACAGATAAAAAACCGGATCCGTTGCCGGCTTGCCATCCGTCCATCCAAGATTGGAGCCATCCACTATCAGCGGGGAATGACATCGTCGGATTCTCAACTTCTGAAGATAATTATAGGTGGCAAAGTAAGATTTTCCCCTGTATTGAATCAAGACATACCGGTCTCCCGCCGGGAGGTTGTTCAACCGATTTGTCGGATACCATTTCCATCGTACCGTCTCCTGCTGATCATTTCTCATTTTAATCTTAAAAGTAAAAGGGAGAGTTCTACCGATTGACTCTCTCTTTGATACGTAGGCATTTTCAGGATTGTTGAACACAAAGAGTTTTTTCCCCGCAGTCTCCGAGATGTTCTTCTGTTGTTCCCGCTCTTCTTTTTTCTTTATCGATCGTAGCCTTTCAGCTTCCGTCGTTCCTATTCTTTTCGCAATCCCATTTGGAATGAGATAATTCTTTGCATAATCACTCTGCACTTTTGTCACTTCTCCGGCCTTTCCGAGAAGCGAAAAATTCTTTAATAGTAAGACCTCTATCTGTATTGCCATATGACCATTTCCTTCGTTTATTTTAACCTGTAGAGTCGATCAGGAGTAGATTAAAAGCGGAACCAGCAGTTCCTCTTTTGTCAGCGAACCGTGTTTTCCAAGCATTCCACTGGATTCATCCTTTCTGACGTGGGATACATCCATCGGGAACAGCGAATAATTCTCCCTGCCGATCACAACGTAATCACCGATCCTTGAAAGATGTTTGTTGAACAATCGGGTGTCCATATTCAATTCACCGCCTGAAAACAGTCCTTTTTTTACCGCTTCATCCCTATTCAGAATGAGAAAGTCCTTCCCATAGTCCTGATAGAATTTTTTTTCAAATGAGTCGGCATCCTTCACGTTGATATAGGTGACCCTCGCCTCACCCGATATCGGGCCGCGTATGGAATAATTTTCATAGGCCCCTTTATCCAAACGCCTCTCTGATTCCGCCGGTGTTTCCAATTGTCCATGATCGGCCGTAATCAATAAAAGCGTCTCTTCTCTCTCCTCCACCGTCATCGGTTCCAGAACGATTTCTCTCAGCAATCTGAAAAGATTCTTCAGCTCATACTGATACAGCTTAGAATAAGGGCCTTTCTTGTGTGCATAACTGTCGGCAAGTCCCCAATACGCGTTGATGAAAGTCTTTCCTCGACTTCTATTGAGTTCTTGTCTCAATTTCACAAACAGTTCGGTAACCCCGGCATAGGAGCTCACCGCATGATTACAGCCCTTTGCGTGGATTCTGGTCAACGCCGTTCCGTTGAACTGGCTTGCGGTGATCATATGACAGGAGACCTTCTTTTTAGATAACTTTCCGAAGATCGAATCCTGTTCGATGAAATTCTCAGGGGTAACGCCCTCTTTCCTAAAAAGGGAATCCCTCGGAAGAAATTTATCTATGGCCTTTGGGGAAAAGAGAATCATATTCGTCAGGGTCTGGAATTCTTCGAGATAAAGCGTGTAACCGAGAATGCCGTGTTCAATCGGCGGGACCCCGGTAAACATCGAAGTCAGTGCAGCGGTAGTCGTACTGGGAAAAACACTGGTTAAGGTCTTTCTTCTGTAGGGTTTCAACTCTTCATCAAATCCTGAAATGGCTTCTGTAGCCCGCGAGAGGTTGATATCCCCCATCGCATCGATGACGAGCAGGATTATTTTTTTCTTTTTGTCGAGATGAGGGATCTCTCTGCTTAAATCAAGGGGATTATACTTGTATTCAGCGTTGAAGTGTTCAAGGATAAAGTTGGCAAGGTTCATGATTGAGTTTGAATCATAATCCGGTAAATAAAGCCCTTCTTCCAGCATCACAGGAGTAAACACAGCTTTCACCTTCTTTTTTTATTCGGTATGTCTGAACTTAACAACTTCTTTTATGTTGATCCTTCTGTCCTTCGACAGATCAATCTTTATCTCTTCACCATCTCTTACGATACTGACAACCGGTCTTGAGATCGCCCCCCTCTTATTCCCCACCACTACCGCATTTTCACCGGTAGAAAGTATCAGTTTCGTATTGACGGGATAGAGACCAAACGCGGTCAGAAAGAGGTGAACCATATCCGGATCAAACATCTTCTTTGACTGCTTGACGATAAAGCTGGTCGCATCATACGGTTCCCAGGCCGTCTTGTAGGGACGTACGGTGGTAAGTGCATCGTACACGTCGGCTACCATCAGAAGCCTGCCTTCGAAAGGGATATTCTTTCCCGAAAGGTTATCGAGATACCCCTTGCCATCCCATCTCTCATGATGGCATCTGATCGTGTTGAGAATAGAGATATCTTCGATACCCGATAACAGGGCAATCCCATGCCCGTAACCCGGATGCTTTTTGATAATGTCAAATTCGACATTCTTCAGTTTTTCACGACTCTTAAGGATCTCGGGGGGAATCCACAGCTTTCCCATGTCGTGTAACAGTCCGCCAAGTGTGATCTTTTCGATCTTTTCGCGATCCTGGTTGAAATAATCCGTTGCGAGGATAGTCCCGATAATCGAAACGTTCACCTGATGTGTAAACGTATAATCGTCAAACTGTTTCAGTTTAACGAGAGACGGAACGACATATTCTCCATAACTTTCTATAATCTCCGTCGTGATCTCATTACTGATTTCTTCACTCTTCTCTACATCAATCCGACCTTCCCTGAAAGTAGAGACACAAATCTCAGAAAGATCCGAGGAAAATTCGTTCAGTTTTTCCTCCGTGATCATCTTGTGGAGATCCGCATCGAGTTCATTTTTCACAAACACTGAGACCCAGTCGATTCCGCGCATATGCAATCTCTTTAAGATATCTTCAGTGATGATCTCACCATTCTTGACTATGACATCATTCTGTGAGCCGCCAACAATCGTCTCAGCCAGAATATCTCCAGAAGTCAAATCATCTGTTCTTTTCCATTTTATCAATTTCAAGCACCTCAGTAATGAACAGCTCAGGATGATCTTCCATAGAAAGTTCTTCATCATTAATGAGTACAAGCGGTCTTCCGATGGCATTCCCGCCTTTTGAGATGACGATCCCGGAACGCCCGTCGTTCAGTTTGATAATCGTTCCCGTAGGGTACAATCCGGTGATCTGTACAAAGGCCTTAACCATATCCGGATCAAAGAGGATCTTTGAATTGGATACGATCCATTTGAGCGCCGTATGCGGGTCCATCTTCGCCTTACCGTCCACACTCGTAATGAGCGTGTCATAGGCATCCGGCACGGCGATCAGCCGCGATATTTCATTGATATTTTTCCCCTTGGCTCCCATCGGAAATCCCTTCCCATCAAATCGTTCATGATGCTCCATGATGGCATTCTCTTCGGAGTTATCCAGGAAACCCGGAGAAACCTTGTTGATAATCTTTATTCCCAATATCGGATGAATCTTTATACGATTCAACTCTTTATTCCTGTTGTACTGATCGAACACATCTTCCACATAATCGAGACTTTTTTCCTTCTGCGCGTAGATCAGCCCAATATCGTGTAAGAGGGCCACCTTTGTCACCTTAAGGAGTGTATGTCTCAACATCCCGATGGCCTTTCCCAGTACACAGGATACAATAGCCGTGTTGATCCCGTGCTTGATGATAAAGCCGGAGGCCACGTCCGTCATGAAATTAAAGACATTGGAGTTGCTCTTCAACACTTCATTTACGAGTTCGTTGCTGAGATTGACAACTTCGTTGGACTGAAACGTGTTGCTCTGTAAAAACGTCTTGGTAACCGTTTCAAATCGTGATAAAGACTCGTGATATTTTTCATCGGAAACGATCAAAGGAAGTTCCGGAGCCAGTACAGGCTCCGATTCCCTTGAATATTCATCTTCTATATCGAGTATCAGATCATCCTCGCGGACCGTCTCATCGGGTTGTCTGACCGGCACCCAGAGGACATCTCGATTTTTAAGGTAATCTATCGTCTTTGAATCAAGGATAGCGGACTTATGAGCCAACAGAACAAAACTGTTTGGATCAAATACATCATCTCCGCATATTTCCCCTGCTTTCACCTCATCAACACTTTTCCAGACTATTTTCAAAGAATTATCCCCTTTTCATCCCATTCTTTGTGATAAATTTCCGAAGCGCTCTTTTTCGGAGCGACAATGCTCATCACCCATTCTCTCGTAAAATATTTTTCCATGACCTGTTGAATCTGCTCTTTATCAACGGCCTCTATCTTCTCCACCATCTCCTCAACGGACAATGGTGAACCGAATGCAAGTCCGGTATCCAGATTTCTCATCATGGTCGAATAGGTACTTTCCGTTGATAAAAGCAATTTTCCCTTCAGCCTTTCCTTTCCATAACTGATCTCCTGACTCGTGATTCCCTGCTTCATGATTTTACGGAGTTCATTCATCAATTCGGTGATCAGTGTCTTATACCTTTCGGGAGTCGTCGCCGCATAGACAAAGAACAACCCGCCATCAGGATAGCTGATCAAACCGGAATCAACCGTGTAGACCAGGCCAAGTTCCTCTCTGAGCCGGTTAAAAAGCTTGGAACTCATCCCACCGCCCAACAGGGTGTTCAGGACCTGAAAGGCGTTGAAGTCGCCATCTCTTCTCGAGGGGGCTTCCAACCCCACCAGCATGTGAAGTTGTTTCAGATCCTCTTTTTCAGAAAAGGCCATGAATTTTTCCGGTCTGTAAATCAGCGGTTCTCTTTCGCCTATCGATTTCTCGCTGTCAAATTCATCAAAATTGGCAAAGAAATCATCCGCGAAATTACCGGCAATCGAAAAGACCATATTTGAAGGGATATATTCAGAACGGTAAAAATCGACAAGGTCGTCCCTACTCATACCGGAAACGGTCTCAAGATTTCCCAGGACCGGCTTCCCGTATTTTGATTCTCCCCAGATATTCTGAAAGAATTGCTCATATACGATATCCGAGGGATCATCGTCTGCTGCCGAAATCTCCTCCAAAACGACCTGCTTTTCAAGGTTGAAAAAATTTTCTTTAAATGAAGCACCACTACACAGATCCTTCAGAATGGAAACAGCCGCATCAGACTGCGAATCCGGAACCCGTGCAAAATAGACGGTGTTTTCCTTTCCGGTAAACGCGTTCAACGTACCGCCAACGCGTTCTATGGGTTCCTTCAACTCTTTTGCCGTTCTCTTATGTGTCCCTTTAAAAACCATATGCTCAGTAAAGTGTGCAGCCCCCGAAGCATCGGCAGGTTCATTTGATGAACCTGCTTTCACTGCGATACTCAGGCTGACAGATCTCACACCGTGCATCTGCTGTGAGAAAACCTGCATGCCGTTGGGCATATTGGTTTTAACAGCGGTGTTCCCGTCATTTTTTTCGGTCAGGCCGCTATAAACTCCGTTACCCGCATCAGCTGCCACAAAATCACTTCCTGTTGTTCTCTCTTTTTCTATCTGAACCTGAACTCCTTCTCTGTCTGTTGCCGGAATTCGACGGTTTCTTTTCAACACCAGGCTGTCTCAGGTCTATCTTGCCCTGATCTCCCTTTGAATAGATAACCTCCAGTTCATCGCCAAGTTTAAACTTGGTGGACGGATCCTTCACAAATCCTTCCATGCTTGAAACATGAAGCAATCCGGTCTTGCCGGGGGCGATTTCCACAAAAACGCCATACTTTTCTATTCTGGTGACTTTTCCGCTGTACGTCTTCTCGTCTTCGAGTGGTTCTATCATCATCTTTATATAATCCGCAGCCGCATTGCTCTTCTTCGCATTGCTTCCATAGATGTTTACCTTACCCTTTTCATCATCAAGATCTATCTTGACATCAAACTGTGCCGTGATTCCCTTGATCGTCTTTCCTCCCGGTCCTATGATTTCTCCGATCATACTGGAAGGAATATCGAATGAAATGGCGACAGGGGCATATTCTGAAAGCTGTTCGTTCGGCTTTTCTATTGTATCGTACATCAGACCGAGTATATGCATTCTTCCCTCTCTCGCCTGATCCAGAGCCTTAGCCATGATTTCTCTGCTGATTCCGCTCACCTTGACGTCCATCTGGAAACCGGTGATCCCATCTCTTGTACCGGCCACTTTGAAGTCCATATCTCCGAGATGATCTTCCATCCCGAGAATGTCGGAAAGGATAACCGTCTCATCCTCTTCCATGATCATTCCCATGGCGATACCGGCAACGTGCTTTGAAACGGGGACCCCAGCCTGCATCAACGACAGTGATCCTGAACAGATCGTTGCCATGGATGATGATCCGTTCGATTCAAGAATTTCCGAAACGATTCTGATTGTATACGGAAAGTCATCAAAGGAAGGAAGAACGGCCTTCACCGATCTTTCAGCGAGATGTCCGTGACCGATCTCTCTTCTCGATACGCCTCGCATTCGTTTCACTTCACCAACGGAGAACGGCGGGAAGTTGTAATGCAGCATAAAGTTCTTTTCCGCCTCTTCATAAATGGAATCGATGTACTGGACATCTTTTCCGCTTCCAAGCGTTACGATTCCGAGACTCTGAGTTTCACCCCTTGTGAAGAGTGATGATCCGTGTACTCTCGGGAGAACTCCAAGCTCACAGGTAATCGGTCTGATGGTATAGGGATCTCTTCCGTCGGATCGCTTCTTCTCTTCTATGATCGTTCTTCTCATGATATCCTTGAGAACTTCTTCATAATGCGCCGCGGCAAGAGGACCCTTTTCCCCTTTTTCCTCGTCGGCGTATGACTCAAGGAAGGCCTCAAGAATCTGATCCTTATACTCTCCAAGTGCCTTTTCGGTTGCCTTTTTCCCTTCGGTCAGCATCCTTGCCTTGAGTTCATCTCTGTTGATGAGTCCCTCTATTCTTTCTTTTTCCTCATCGGAAAGGTCTACTATCTCAAATTCCATCTTTTCATAGGGTCCCATGTCCGCCATGATCTGCTCCTGGAATTCGCACATCTGCTTGATAGCCTCATGTGCCACATCAAGGGCTTCTAGCATGAGAGATTCGCTGACTTCTTTTCCCTCACCTTCTACCATGACAATGGCCTCTTTTGAGCCGGCTACCGTCAGATCAATGAGGCTGTTCCCAAGTTCTTCCTCCGTCGGGAAAACGACGGGTTTCCCGTCGACATAACCCACTTTCACCCCGGCAACAACGCCTTCGAACGGGATATCGGAAAGATTCAGGGCTATAGATGCGCCAAATATTCCCAGGATGTCGGCCGGATTGCTTTCGTCAAGGGCCAAAACGGTTGCGATTACCTGGACCTCGTTATAGAACCCCTTCGGAAAAAGCGGTCTTATCGGTCTGTCTATCTGTCTCGCAGCCAGTATGGAAGTATCTCCGGGTCGTCCCTCTCTTTTCAAATACCCCCCGGGAATCTTTCCGGATGAGTAATATTTTTCCTGGAATTCCACCGTAAGCGGGAAAAAATCCCCTCCCGTTGCGGTCTTCATTCCGTTTGCGGTAACCAGAACGACCGTATCGCCGAGTCTGACTACTGCAGAACCAGCGGATTGTTTTGCCATTCTTCCATGTTCAACAGAAAGTTCTATTCCGCTGATTTCAGTTTTCCATTGCTTAAATGCCACTGTTACATCTCCTTTCGTCTACAATCGTGTCTTTTATATTCACAACGTGACGCTATTTATTATTTTCGGGAATACTCCCTTATAATTCTTCTATCTTTATCTTCGTTTCCGCTTCAAAAGTGGTCATCGGTTCAGACTTAAAACGATAAATCGCCGTTACACTCGTCGTCTGATAGATCTTCTCGTAGCCCTTCTCGGAATAGGAGACCGTATAAACGGGGAAATACCAGAATTCCACTTCCTTATCCGGTTGGAATGAGATATCAAAGCCCTCGTATTCGCTGCGAAGACCAAACAATGTTGTTTTAACCTTTCCCGTGTCTCTGATCTTCATCTGATCGAACTCCGAGGAATACAGATATCTCTCGTCGGAATCATCGGAAAGCATGTTGATGTTGAATTCACAACCGTAAAAGACCGGAATATTGTGCATGGACAGATTTGTAATCTTGTTTCTAACGAGGAGGCCATCCACATCAAAGGCGATTTCCTTTTCAACCCTTACCGGCACCCAGAGTGAGCCATGCCAGATATGTCCATCTCTTGTCAGGCGAATCGCACCATTTTCAGGATCGGTTATTTCATACTCGTATCCCTGATTCGTAAAATCGCCCTGTTCGGGATATCTGCATCTCGCATATTTTTCAAGTGTGCTCCACTCACCGAGAAAATGATCGAGCAGCGAAAACCTTTCATACCAGTCGTAGTTCAACAGTTTTTCAAGACCCTTTTCTTTGGTCAGAAAACTTCCCATTCCACCTTCTTCCGCCGTTCTTGCATCGGACATCTTCTCATGATAGGGTTCGTATCTTCTCGTGAGATTGTTCATCAGGTTAATCTCTTTATTTTTCAGGGACATCTCATATATTCGACCACCGTTGGAAGGTGATATTCCGAGCGTCAGCCATTTATTGTTCATCAAAATCTCTTCATGGCCATCTATATCGATATCCTTCACTTCTATATCCACAAAGTCGTCATCGGCATGTTTAACACGGTCAAGCTCCCTGTTAACGGCTATCAGATTCTTGTACACATCCGCCCTGAGGTTCGGGAGATAAAGTCCGCCGAACAGGCCATGCCAATAGGCATCATTAGCCTGCGCCCTCAACAGTTTGTTGTAGACCTCTTCAGAAACATCTTCCGAGAGCTGTGAACTGAGATAGAGCATTTTCTTGTGCATCAGGTTGGACTCGGTATATTTCGCAAGGAAGGTTCTCCAGAAGCCGGTCTTCAGAAACATCGAGAATCTCTCAAACTCACCTTTTTTTCTGATCTCTCCTTCAAGTCGTTCATAATGGGTCCTTGCCCTGCTCGGAAGGGCCCAGCTCATCATCTCCGGGTAGGAAGAATCCGGAATATAGGTCCTTCCCCTTGGGGCGACCTCGCGGGAATATTCTGCAAAGGTCGTTGTTTCAAGCCATTCCGATTCCTGACAGATTCGGCCGAAAAAGTCTTCGAGCCATTTATGGCGATTGATCAGTTCGTTCGTACCGGGCCAGTTCCCGAATTTCTCACCATCGTCAAACATCAGATACATATTCTGACCGCTTTCTGAGGCCCTTTCCTGAAGGTAATTGATGGATTCGTCAATCTCATGAAACGGCATAAGGTATCTGAGACGCTTGTTGATCGGGAAGATCTTTAACGGATAGCCCTGATCTTCCGTCATAAAATACCCGTTCAATTCATCTTCATAGTTTCCGGCATTTTTAAAGTGATCATCGTCTAACGCGACATATTCTATGCCCATCATCGCGAGAGTAGAGACGAGTGAGGGCTCCCAGATTCTTTCGGGCAACCACAATCCCCTTGCCTCATAATCAAATAACTGCTTAATCAGTTCATTCATCTTTTCTATCTGTTTTATTCTGTCCCTGAGAGGAATGACGGACATAACCGGTTCATAATACCCACCGGTAAACAACTCGATCTGACCACGGTCAAGCATCATTTTTATCCGTTTAATCATCTGAGGGTAATGATCGTTAAGATACTTAAGCAGAGGTCCACTGTAATGAATCACTGCCTTGATATCCGGAAATTTGAACAGGGTATCTATAAATGGTTTGTATGCATTATTTGCAGCATTTTCAAATACAAATTCGAAATTGCCTGCCGGTTGATGATTGTGAACACCGAAAATAAATTGTATCTTCCTCACGCCTATTCACCTCTCAAGCTTTTTTCTTGTATTTTATATCATAACCATTGGGATCTTTTCTGGTGAAATCTATGTCCATACTGCCAAAGCCGGTCTTCGTCAGCATCCCTTCACGCCATTCCTTGTTCAGATAACCGGAGAGACTCCAATGAAGGTTGAGATAGACCCCGTTTACATCCTTCATATCCTTTGCCTGATCCATTTCATCAGAGATCATCTTCAATATTCGTTTTGGAGAGAGGACCAGACCCTCTCCGTGGCAGACCGGACACTTCTCAAACAGTAATTCTTCGACCGGCGGAGATGTCCTCTTTCGTGTAATCTCGACAAGGCCGAGTTTTGTAAAGCCCATGACAGCGGTCTTGGCCTTATCCTTCTTGATTTCCTCATTCAGGACTTTCAGAACCGTCATCCGGTCATTTTCCTGCTCCATGTCGATAAAGTCAACGATGATTATTCCGCTGAGATTTCTCAGCCTCATCTGTCTCGCCACTTCACGTGCCGCCTGAACATTGGTTTCAAGGGCCATGTCACGGGTATTCGTACTGGAGATATTGCTTCCCGAATTGATATCGATGATACTGAAGGCCTCCGTCCTGTCAACCACCAGCCAGCCACCGCAGTCGAGATTGATCTTCCTCGAATACAACGATTCAAGCTGTTCCGTTACGTTGTAGACGTCAAAAATATCCCCATTACACATCCGGAGCTTCCCGCGAATCGGTTTTTTATCAAAATTCTTCAGAATCATATCCAGCTTGTCATACATTTCCTTTGAATTCGTTACCACTTCATCAACGGTCGAATCATACTTTTCCCGCATGAGATACTCCAGAATCTCCGCCTCATCGTGAAGCATTCTCGGTTTTTTGAACCGCTGGAATGACTTGTGTATCTCATCCCACTTCTTCTTCAGCGTCCTGTACTCATGTTCCAGTTCATCGATTTCAATATTCTGTGCCACGGTTCTGATGATGATCCCCGAATCCTTGACCACTTTCGACATATGATTGTGCAGCCTTTTTCTCTCCGCCGCACTTTCTATCTTCTTCGATACCCCGACACTCCTTGAAAAGGGCATAAACACGAGATATCTGCCGGCAAGACCGATATTGGTCGTAACCTGAGGCCCTTTGGTGCCTATCGGATCCTTTTTTGCCTGTACGATGATCTTTTTACCCTTTTCGGGAACCACGGAATTCTTCCTTGCCTCTTTGCTGCCAAGTGCCGCCTTAATAAAATCCTTGTTTCTGAGAAAAGCATTTTTAGATTTTCCTATGTCTATAAAGGAAGCATCAAGGCTGCTCACATAATTCTCTACCTTCCCAAGGAAAATATTTCCTGTTATACTTTCATTGTCCATTTCCTCAAGATGGAGTTCTACCAAATGATCACCTTCGAGTACGGCAATCATTATCTCGTCCTGAAAATTACCCACCAATATCCTTTTAATCAAAGGGTTGGAAATTACTATGTCTGTTCACCTCTCAATAACTCAATAATTTGATAACTCTATATATCATATAATAATTTTTAAATCGTACTCTCATGAAAAAATGAATATCATTAAAGATAAACAACCTACGGTTTGTTTCAAAAAAACCGGACCAATCCCGGCTAAGCTGAAAATCCACTTCTTTATTATATCGTAAAACACAAAAAAAAAGAAACAAAAAGGAAAGATTTTTTTATTTGAGTGGTTTCTGAAGATTCTCAACGCGGAGGTAAACCGATCGCTTAAAGTTCCGTTTCCTTAGTGGCATTCGCCAGTCTGTACTGTTCAACGCTTGTTCGTATACTCTCAAATTTGACTTTTGCCTTACCACGTAATGATTCCTGAATGATTTTCTTTTTATCCTTTAATAGTTTGATGTCCTGTATCTCTCTACCGTAAAAGGGCGTCGCCGGTTTCGGAATAAGCGGGTTAAAACTGAGCTTTAAATCGTTAAACCCCATCTTCAGCGCGATATCACAAATCCTTGAAAAATCCTGAAGATCTTCTTCGTCCTCCTCTTCAAGCCCATAGATGAAATACATCTTCAGACTTTTCAGTTCATGGGCACTGATCATGGTCAGGGCCTTTTCTATATCACTTTCGGAAATATCCTTATGCATCAGATCCCTGATCTTCTGAGAACCACCTTCGGGGGCAATCGTCATTTCCTTCTGACCGCTTCTGATAAGCCCTTCGATCAACCGGTCTGAAATAGAATCAAGCCGGAGAGAGGAAACGGAGAAATTGAGCCTTTCACGTTCCAGCAGGGTTAAGATCTCCTCTTTCTGAGGATGATCCGTAAACGTTGCCGAAATGAGCCCGCATGAATCATACCCGTTTGCCTTTATTTCTCTGAAAATCCTCTCGAGTACCGCGGTCTTGACAAACCTTGCCGGTTTTCTCGTATGCCCAGCAACGCAGAATGAACAGCGACGGATGCACCCCCTACCGATTTCTATCAGAACTCTTTCACCAAAGGACCCCATTCGGCTGATCACCGTGGAAATGGCGGGATCTTCAACGACCTGCATGGATTTTCTGATCTCCGTGTATTCCTTTCCATGTGGCGGGATTGAGAGATTGTCAAACGATTCGAGATCGTTCAGAATTTCATCACGGCCGAGTTTGGCCCTTTTACCGTTCCGAATGGTTCCGATGACATCCGATAGATTATCCTCGGCATCCCCGTGAAAGATGATATCAGAATAATTCCAGATTGCATTCGTATTAAAATAGGTAACAGCGCCGCCCAGCATGATAAGGGGATGTCTTTCGGTCCTCTCGGAGGCCGCAGCGGGGATCTTTTTTAAATCAAGCAAACACTTGATATTGTGAAAATTCATCTCAAAAGAGACCGAAAAGGCCCAGATATCAAACTCATCAATCGGTCTGAAAGAGTCAAGCGAATAATATTTGGCAAACTTTTCATCGTAGTAGAAACGTTCCGCCTGAATCCCATCCATCTCATTCATCATCTTCCAGATCCGTTGAAATCCAAGATTGGATATTCCAACAACATAAGTATCCGGAAATATCACGGCAACCTTTATATCATGCTCGTGTATTTCCGGTGTATTCAAATACTTTTCAGTTTTCCTGACACGCTCGACAATTCTGAATTCCCTTAAATCCTGTTCTCTTCTCGGACGTCTCAAGCTATATGTAGGTTCCTTTTTCCTTGAGCTTTCTCTTCAGATATTCGGGGGATATAATCACCCTTTCTATATCTCCGCAGGCTATCTTTTCCATCTCATCATAGGCCTCAAACTTGAAGGAAACATGATTTCCCTCTACCTTGTCTATTCGGATCTTCATCGTCACGCGCATCGACATGGGAGTTATGCCAAGGTGTTCCATATCCGATGACACCACGGCTGCCACGATATCATGTCCAATAGTTTTCTTCAGTACGTGATCCGTCATTTCAAAGGCCTTGATAAACAAGGCATGGGTCGATAATACCCCCATATCTCTGACGATCTGATTTTCACGCCAGCTTAAATCCTCTTCTACAATAAACTGCATGGTTTCTTCCTTTCCCTGAAGGAAAGCATAGGAATTATGAATGAGTGCCATCATAACACCCCCCTTTTGTCAAAAGTCTATCAGTCTCTTCGAATCATCAGCATCCTGATCAGCTGAAGAATGGCCATCAGTGTTGATGCAACATACGTCATGGCCGCAGCGGTCAGCACCCTTCGGACCATTTCCGTCTCCTGTGCATCCATGGCAATGTTTGCCCGAACCATTTCGAGAGCCCTCGAACTGGCGTTAAACTCTACCGGCAGGGTGATGACCGAAAAGATGGCCACGAGAACAAAAAGCCAGATCCCGACATCGATAAGAACGGGCATGGACAGAAAAATTCCCGCAATAAAGATCACCCAGCAGAACTGTGAGCCAAATTGTGCAACAGGCGCAATGGCATTTCTGAACGTCAGTGGAAAATAACCATTTTTATGTTGAATGGCATGACCTATTTCATGCGCAACCACTCCAAGGGCCGCTACCGAATCACTGTCATAAGTCGCATTCGACAAACCGACTTTCCTTTTTCCGGGATCATAATGATCCGTCAGATTTCCTCCAACCTTGACGACGTTGATCGCAGAAAGGCCATTGTCATCGAGCAATTTCCTGGCCAGTTCACTCCCGGTCATACCGGTCTTGGATCTTATTTTTGAATAGCCTTCAAAGGTTGATTTTACTTTATACTGTGCCCACATACCAAATATAATCGCCGGTATGAGTACAAGCATCGATGTATAAAAGCCCATTTCATCACCCCTTCTTTATTTTTTTCTATCATCACCTGTTGAGATAGGTCATTAAGGTCTTCAGATGCTTGCTCCTCGTCGGATGTCTGAGCTTTCTTAACGCCTTTACCTCTATCTGTCTGACCCTTTCTCTCGTTACATTCAGATACTTCCCCACTTCCTCAAGCGTCTTCTGTCTACCGTCAATCAGCCCATATCTCATCTTGAGAACCGTTGCCTCTCTCGGCCCGAGTGTGTTGAGCACCTCGTTGATCTCATCTCTCAGAAGCATCAGCATCGCCGAATCTTCCGGGTTGATGTTCTCCACATCTGCCACGAAGTCTCCTACGGAAGAATCTTCATCCCCACCTACCGGTGATTCGAGAGACAGCGTTTCCTTGTCCGCCTGAAGGATCTCCTCTATCTTTTCCGGCGTTTTACCGGTCATCTCGGCCAGTGTTTCTACCGAAGGATAGTCACCGTGTTCCTGTAGATATTCCCTTCGAATCTTGTTGATTTTATTGATCGTTTCTACCATATGCACCGGTACGCGTATCGTCCTTGCCTGATCGGCAATGGCTCTCGTGATGGCCTGTCTGATCCACCAGGTTGCATAGGTACTGAATTTATATCCCTTTTTCCAGTCAAATTTCTCGACCGCTTTTAAGAGACCGATATTCCCCTCCTGAATCAGATCGAGAAAGGTCAAGCCCCTCCCTATATACCGCTTGGCAATACTGACGACAAGGCGGAGGTTTGCAACGACAAGTTTCTGTTTGGCCTTGTCATTTCCCCGTTGTGCCTTCCTCGCATAGGTTCTTTCCTGAGTCGGTGTCAAGAGTGGAATTCTTCCAATCTCCTTCAGATACATCTTGACCCCGTCTTTGGTATAGGCGGCATTGTCAAAGATGGCCGGTCCGGAGGAACTGATGATCTTTCCCATCACCTCATCATGATTTCGGGATCTTTCCGCCTTCTCCTCATCATCTTCATCTTCATCCACTTCGACATCCAGATCATCATCGACAGGTAATGTCTGCTCTACCTCTCGGATTTCTATGTTTGCCTTTTCCAGGTTTTCGTATATTGATTCCAGAAATGTGCCGTCAAATCCGGTATAATCCGGCGGAAGAGACTTATCTATATCTTCATAGGTAATAAAGCCCTTCTGTTTCCCGACAGCGACCAGGTCTTTTAATCTTTTCGTTATCTCTTCAGTTGTTAATGCCATGTTGGCAGTGGAAGACTCCTTCTTCTTTGTACCTGACGTTGAGCGCTTGGTCTTCGTCGTAGTCTTTTTTACCTTTCCCTCCGAAACATTCTCATTTACGCTCATCAATGTCCTCCCTTCAAACTCTTATTAAGTGTGTGTATAACCTTCGATAATTCGTATCTTTTTTCTATTAACGCTTTTACTTCATTACCGGTTGCCTTTTGTATGGCCTCATCCAGCTCCATGAGGTCCTGTTTGGATTTTCTGATGTTTAACTTCGTCTCACAATCTGCGATGATATCCGGCAAAGTCTCAGGTCTCTCGTATCTTTCCAACTGGCGGACAAAATAGTCAATCTGTTCTTCCTCAAAATAATTTTTCAGATAATCCGCCGCATCATCCGGATTGAACTTTTCCCTGACATCGTTGAAGAACAAATGATACGAGCCGTGCATCACCGAACTGTACTCATGAAAAAGACTCTCTATCTTTTTTCGTGTTGTCGGATGAAAGAGATACAAAATCATCAGTTCCTCCTCGGGGACTATGCTCCGGATCTGAACAACCCTTCTATTCGGCATTGTTGCAACTTTTCCCGCTTCTTTGCGCAGACTCACATTGGAAACCGGCTTAGGACTCTTTTTATCCACATTCCAGCTTTCAAGCAACAGATTCTTTTCGAGACCGGTCCACTCGGATAACATAGAAATCAACTTGTCGAATCTTGAGATGTTCCCCGCTCGTCTGGTTCTCGCGAGAATTCCCCGACTCTTTTTAATCAGGGCATCCCGGCCGGTTTCACGCTCCAAATTATAACGGGACTTCAATTCCCCCAACAGATATTCCTCTATTGAAACCGCTTTTAAGAGTATCTGCTGAAAGCCCTCAATTCCATATTTCCCGACATATTCATCCGGATCCTTCACTGGATTCAGGTTGAGCACAAGGGCATTAAACCTGTCGCTCAACTGTACATAGGATTTTCCTATCGCATTAATTCCGGCTTTGTCGTTGTCAAAAGAAAAGACGAGCTTATTGGTATATTTCCCGAGTTCTTTCAGATGCTCTTTGGTGAGGGCGGTCCCCATAACGGCTACCACATTCCTGATCCCGTTCATATACAGCCTTAAGGCATCAAAATACCCTTCGACGATGATGACAAAATCAACATCCTTAATCTCACTTTTAGCCTTATCTAACAAATATAATATTCTACTCTTATTGAAGAATTCGGTCTGAGGAGAGTTGATATATTTCGGACTACTCGTTTCAGAATTCAGCTTCCTTCCGGAAAAGGCAACGGTCCTCCCGAATACATCATGAATGGGTAGTATCAACCTGTTTGCAAAAAGATTTGAACCACTCTCGGTGATAATACCCAGTTCTTTAAGACGTTTTTTATCCAATTCGGCTGACAGTTTCTGGACGTCTTGATAAAGGGCAAAACCTGCACCGAGTTCTTTCAATTTCTCCGGGTTAAGGCCTCTCTGATCCTGAAGGTACTGCCATGCCGATGTTCCCTTTACGAGATTGTCCCTGAAAACCGATTCGATAAACCGCATGTCATTCGTATAATCGGTATATTTCTTATCCGCCGCATAATCAGCGGAAGGGATCTGTATGTCGTACATCGTTGCAATTTTCTCAACCGCTTCCTTAAAGTCAACATTCTCGTAATCCTGTACAAATTTGATAATATCCCCGTTTTTTCCACATCCGAAACAGTGATAGGACTGCGTTGATTCGTAAATGTAAAAAGAGGCGGTTCTTTCCTCATGAAAAGGACACCTCGCCTTGTAGTTTTTTCCAGATTTCTGTATCGGTATATAGGATGATATCAGATCTGTAATATTCACTTCAGCTTTCAATTTTTTAACGAATCCGCTTAATCCCAAGACCCACCTCTATGGGAATTTATGGAAAAACAGTTTAACAGACAAAAAGGCACGGAGTCATATAAACTCCGCACCTGGATATTTCAGATATGTGTAAATTGCAAACAGCTTGCAAATTAACGTTTTGAGAACTGGGATGATTTTCTGGCCTTCTTGAGTCCGTATTTCTTTCTTTCAACCATTCTTTCATCTCTTCTGAGAAATCCGGCAGCCTTCAGCTGGGGTCTGAGATCCACGTTATATTCGAGCAGAGCCCTTGAAATCCCAAGTCTGATCGCACCAGCCTGTCCGCTCATGCCTCCACCGTGAATCTTCATGACCATGTCAAATTTCTCAAAAGTGCCTGTCATCATAAGAGGTTCCATCGCATGCCTCACGAGTGTATCTCTCATAAGGTATTCCTGAAGATTCTCAAATTTCTTACCGTTTATTTTTATCTGACCCGTTCCTGGTCTTAAGTGTACTCTTGCAACAGCCGTCTTTCTTCTACCGGTTCCGTAATAATCGATAAATTCTGCCATTTTCTATCCTGACCTCCCGTTTAAAGCTCTATCTGCTGTGGGTTCTGTGCAGCGTGCGGATGTGTATCCCCAGCGTAGACCTTCAGCTTTTTGAACATCGTTCTTCCTATTCTGTTTCTCGGAAGCATTCTCTTCACGGCAAGTGTAACAATGCTCTCCGGATGCTTTTCGAGCATTTCCTTCATCGTGAATTCCTTCATATGACCCGGATATCTGGAAAATGTTCTGTATATTTTGTCATCCATCTTTTTTCCGGTAACCTTAACCTTGTCTGCGTTAATGACGACGACAAAGTCCCCGCTGTCTACATTCGGCGTATACTGCGGTTTATTCTTTCCTGAAAGTATATTTGCTATCTGAGTGGCCATTCTACCCAGTACCTGGCCTTCAGCATCAATAACGTACCATTTTTTAGTTTCATCACCTTTGAGGCGGAAACTTCTCTGCTGATATTTCATTCTCGATTCTCCTCCTCTGTCAACGTTCTTCTACAACGTGTGCGTATTTTCTGTTTCTTCTCGTTCTGAATGCTACATGTCCCTCTTTTAAGGCAAAAAGCGTAAAATCCTTACCCATTCCCACATTGTCTCCAGGGAAGATCTTCGTTCCTCTCTGTCTCATGATGATGTTTCCCGGTACAACGTAAGAACCGTCACCTTTTTTTACACCGAGGTATTTCGGATTACTGTCTCTTCCGTTCTTTCCACCACCACTTTTTCTATGTGCGAAAAGCTGTATATTCATCTTAATGTTCATTTGTTCACCTCCACTGATAAGTAGCCGGAATATTCCTTCCGAATTTCCGATAGTGTTCTTTCAAGCGCCATTATAAGCATATTCGACTGTTCATCCGTCCGTTTCAGCTCAACTCTCAGATATCCCCCTACTCCCTGTTCGATCTCCTTCACGAGTTTGAGGTCGCTGAGAAGCATTTCCGACGTATGGAGAGCCACAGCACTGACCGCTGCACACACAATATCACTCCCCGATTCCGAATAGCCTGAATGACCGCTTATTGTAAATCCGATATAATCAGATCTGTTCTTATAAAAGACCGCATGAATCATCTGCGTTTTTTATTACTGCTCAATCTTGTCAACTTTAACAGCAGTGTATGTCTGTCTGTGTCCTCTGGTTCTTCTGTACATCTTTCTGCTCTTAAATTTGATAATCATTACTTTGTCTTCTCTGACATTTTCCATCACAGTTCCGACTACTTTGGCACCCTCAACATAAGGCTTTCCAGCTGCTACCGCAGCATCATCACTGATCATTACCACTTTGTCAAATGTTATTGGGTTACCCGGTTCAACTTTTGTCTTGTCTACGTAGACAACACTACCTTCTTCTACTTTGTACTGTCTTCCACCAGTTTCGATTATGGCGTACATGTCTTAACCTCCTTTTTGTATTAGAATATGCTGATGAAGGCACCCCTTATTGGGGATTTAGAAAACCAGCATCAGGCAAAATCGGGATATTATATCACATTAAATGAGAAAAAGATTTTTTTTATGTAAAATCTTTCTAAAGTCTGAAGTAATTCTGTCTGTTCTGACTGATCTTGTATAACCCTTCGATAATCGCGGTCGATCTCTTTTCACCAATTCCAACAACCTCTTTCAAATCCTCAGGATTTGCATCCCTGATATTTCTCAACGTGCCAAAGGCCTCTATCAGATTATAGATGATATTATCGGGTATTTTAGTCACCGTGTTGAGAAGCCTTATCCCCCTCGATCCGACATTCTCCTCCGTCAGAAGCGAATTTGTCTTTATATCGAGATGGGACAGAATCCGCGAATAATCCCCCATATCCTTATCTCTCGCCGATTTGATCTTCTCGCAGACCTCGTTGACGAGTTCCACTTCCGGTATCCCGTCATACCTCAGATAATCCGAGACGATCAGATGAAGGCTCTCATCGAGACCATCGATCATCTCATCGAGCTGCATTCTGGCAAGTCTGCCGTTCACTCCCATTTCCCAGATGTATTTTTCGATCTCATCGGCCGTCTTTAAGGGGACCACCGCCTTCTCTATCGTCCGGCATACATCGGATAACGTGACATTATCTTCTATCTCAAGGACATTCAGATTCTCTATTTCACGATTATAACTCGATCGGTATTTCTCGATGACCTTGAGCCCCTGATTCACCATCGTAATCAGAAAGCTGAGATCCCGGAGCATATAGGTGAATGCGCCCCAGTAAATACTCACCACCCCTCTGCGTCTCGATACGGCTATAGAAATCTTTCCGGTCTGCTTTGCCGTTCTTTCGGCATTTCTGTGTCTCATTCCCGTCTCACTGGTCGGAATGGACGGATCCGGAGCGAGCTGGACGTTGGCATACAGAATCTTAGTGACATCTTCATTCAGGATAACCGCGCCGTCCATCTTGGCCAATTCATAGATCTTCTGCGGCGTATATTCACAGTTGACATAAAATCCCGGCTGAATGATCTCCGAATGTCTTTCTATATCCTCTTCATTCATCAGAAGAATCAACCCGCCGCTGTTTGCATTGATTATATTTTCAAGTCCAAGGCGCAATGGAGTGCCCGGAGAACATATCTTTATGATTTCTCTTAACAGTTCGTTTTTCGTCATGGTTTTAACCCTCCCATATCGCTTAAGATTATATCATGAAACCATTCGTTTGATACCGATATCACTTGACGGAAACGGCTTGAATATTCTTTGTAAAGAGTAGTATAATAAAAAAGAAGACGGTTTTAAACGGAGGTATGCTTATGGCGAATCAAATTCTTATCGACACAAGGTCATTGATGGACGGGAAACTGTACAATTTCAACGGAACACTCGGTATCGAGGAAATATCCCCCCTCCTCGGCAGTACCGATCTGATCACCCCATTGACCTATACGATCACCGTAATAAAAAACAAAGATGAATTATTTGTTAACGGTTCCACCGAATGTCGGGTCGAAGATATCTGCTACAGATGTCTCAATCCTGTTCAAACAGATGCAAAGGGGATCATCGAAGCAACTTATATTTATGGTAACATAAATGATACGTCGGCTATAGACAAAGAGTTGGAATCTCTTGAAAATGTGATATACTATGTGGGCTCGGAGATTGATGTTTTTGATCGTGTTGTAGAAGCAGTGATTATCTCACTTCCCGAAAGGTTCCTGTGCAGCGAGGATTGCAGAGGAATATGTCAGTATTGCGGGGCGGATCTCAACAAGGATCCCGATCACGTCTGTGAGCATGAAGATTATACGGATGAAAACATGTCTTTGCTGGAGCAGTTGAAGAGACAGCTGGAATCTGAAGAATAATATATTTTATATAGAACAACGGAAAGGGAGGGAAACACGATGGCTGTACCAAAGAAAAAGACTTCCAGGAGTAGTACGAGATCAAGAAGAGCGCATTTCTTCGAAGCCTTTAGCAGTCCACGCTCAGTATGTCCAAATTGCGGTGAAGCAAAATTGCCTCATAGGGTTTGTCTGAAATGTGGTTATTATAAAGGTAAAAAAGTATTGGAATTCGACGACGGAGAAGAATAATTATAAAAAACACAGCTGTTCCGGGCTGTGTTTTTTTTATTCCGTCGTAGACTCTGCGGCTGCACTTATTCCGACGATTCTCTTGACGAGGGCATCGTATTCCACCTTCTCGTAAACTCCCTGTTTCAAGAAACCGTTGATTTCATCGATACTCGCTATCGCCATGTCGATCTTCTTGTCGCTCCCTTTTTTATAAGCCCCTATATCGATCAGATCCTTCGCATCGTTGTACACCGCCATGAGATCCTTGATCTTTCTGGATGCATCAAGGTGCTCTTTATCGGCTATCTCACTCATCAATCGGCTGATACTCGCCAGAACATCTATCGCGGGATAATGATTGGCTTCGGCGAGGCTTCTCGAAAGAATGATATGACCATCAACAACCCCTCGGACCGTATCACTGATCGGTTCGTTAAAATCATCCCCTTCAACGAGGACGGTATAAATCCCGGTGATACTCCCCTTTTCGGAATTTCCAGCCCTTTCGAGAATACCCGGCAGTCCGGCAAAGACACTCGGCGGATACCCTCTCGTCGTAGGCGGTTCGCCTATGGCAAGACCGACATCTCGCTGCGCCATCGCCCATCTCGTCAGGGAGTCCACCATCAGCATGACGTTATAGCCCTGATCCCTGAAGTACTCCGCTACCGATGTTGCCGACATCAACGCCTTGACTCGCATCAGAGCCGGCTGATCGGAAGTGGAAACGATGACCACACTGCGCCTCAATCCCTCTTCACCGAGATCCCTCTCGATAAATTCTCTGACTTCTCTGCCTCGTTCACCGATCAACCCGATGACGTTGATATCCGCCTTTGTATTTCTGGCAATCATGCCAAGGGTCGTCGATTTCCCCACGCCGCTACCGGCAAATATACCGATTCGCTGACCCATTCCAAGCGTTGTAAACCCGTCAATTGCCCTTATTCCAACGGGCAAAACGTCTTTGATACGATTTCTCACCAGCGGATTGGGCGGCTGATTATTCAGTGAAATATGATTTTTCGGTAAAAGGGGTTTGGCATCCATCGGTCTCCCCAGGCCATCAAGTACCCTTCCGAGAAGTGAATCATCCACCCCGATGTTCAGATTTCTTTTGGTTCCCTGAACTTCACACCCGAGGGAGATACCGGAATATTCCTCAAGCGGCATCAGGATGATGTGATTATCCTTAAAACCCACAACCTCAGCGGTAACCACCTTGCCATCTATCGTCTTTATCTTGCAGCATTCACCGAGGAAGACCTCGGGACCCGCCGATTCTATCGTCAAACCGATGATCTTTTTCACACTGCCGTTTAATCCGAAAAAATCGTGATCTTCCACCTTATCCCTGAAATACCTCAGCTGTTCAAGACTCTTATAACCCATCATCACTCACCGAATACATCCCTTATTATCTCATCGAACAGTTCAAACTGATTATCCAGTGTCCCGTCCAGCGTTCCGTAATTGGATTCAACAATCACGCCGCTTCTCTCCACGGCTCTATCCTGCCTTATTTCAAAAGAGGGCAACGTATCTTTCATCTCAGATTTCAACTCATCCGGGAATTCACTGAAATCCATCGGATTAAACTTGAAGATGATCTCTTTCAGGCTCATAACCCGTTTCATCATCTCGCGCGTCTTATTCAGCAGCACCTCATCCTTTTCCTCATCAACCGTTATACAAAGCGCCTTTTTTATCATCAGCTTCAAGATATAGTGAATCTCTTCCGTCATTAGTTCCGTGTACTCTTCACGGGTTTTCAGAAAGGTCTTGTTCGCCTTCTGAAGTGAGGTGACGGCATTATTCATCCGGTCTTTCCATTGTTTTTCTATGGCCTGTTCCTTGACGACAATTCCCTTCTCGGCATTCTGAACAATCTGTTCCGCCTTCCTTTTGGCATCCTTTTCAAATTCGGCGGCAAGCTTTTTTATCTGCGCGGCTTCCTTTTCAGCTTCTTCGAGAATCACACGGGCCTTTTCCTTGGCAAGAGAAACAGCCGGGGAGACGATATCCTCCGTCGCGGATGCCTTTGATTCAAACCCATCCGTTTCCTCGGCTAACGGTTCATCCACTCTTTCCTCTTTTGATTCATTCTTGTACAACTTAACCTTGTCATTTTCGTCGATAGTCACCAGCGCGCGCTTGATCAGATTATACAATTAACTCTTCGCCTCCGCCTCTTGCGATGAATATCTCTCCGCTCTCTTCAAGCCGTCTGATCGTATTGACGATCTTCTGCTGCGCCTCTTCGACATCGACAACACGCAGAGGTCCCATAAATTCTATTTCTTCTCTCAGCAACTGACCGGCCCTCTTTGAAAGGTTCCCGGCGATCTTGTCCATGATTTCTTCGGTCGAACCCTTCAACGCCTTGGCAAGATCCTTCGTATCGACTTCACGCAAGACCATCTGTATGGATCTGTCGTCGAGTTTGGTGACATCCTCAAAGACAAACATGTGTCTTCTGATCTCTTCGGCGAGTTCGGGATCGGTTTCGGACAGCTTATCGAGAATCTCCCTTTCGGTCGATCGGTCCATCGTATTGACGAGCTCAACAACGGTATCAAGCCCTCCAACCTGTGCAAAATCCTGTGTAACAAATGTAGAAACCTTTCGTTCAAGCACCTTTTCTACCTCCCTTACCACTTCGGGGTTTGCTTTATCAAGGATCGCAATACGTTTGACGACCTCGGGTTTCAAGTCTTCCGGAAGCGCACTGATCACCTGGGAAGCCTGTTTCGGGGAAAGATAGCACAGAATGAGGGAAATGGTCTGAGGGTGTTCGTTCTGCAGAACATTCACAAGCTGCATCGGATCGGATTTCTTAAGGAAATCAAAGGGTTTTACCTGAAGGTTGCTCGTCAGTTTTTCAAGAATATCCAACGCCCTTTCTGGCCCCAATGCCTGTTCAAGCATGTCCTTTGCATACTCTATGCCCCCGGCGAGAATAAATTCCCTTGCCTGGAACGTACTGGAAAACTCCTCAAGGACCCTCTTCTTTTCAGAATCGGGCACTTTATCCAGCTGAGCCAATTCAAGGGTCAGCCTTTCGATATCATCATCCGTCAGATGCCTCAAAACCTTTGCCGCTCGATCGCTTCCCATCGTCAGTAAAAGGATCGCCGCCTTCCTTATACCGCTGAGATCTTTTTTTTCAGCCATGAACACACCTCTTTTTCCTTCTTTGCCTTATTATACTACAAAAAACAGCCTAAGCTTATATTTCAAAAAGGCCTGCGATAAAACGGTCATGGAAATAACGCACAACAAGGGATTTCATCCAATCCTTTTTTCTGGTGTGATGGGAAGCAAAATTTGTGTTTACGGCTCGTTTGTGATAAAATATCATTGGGGAGGGGGCTTTGTTTCATGAAGAGAAAAATCACAATAAGCATCGGGCGCAAACTGTTTTCATTCAGGACAGATGAATCAAAGGAAAAAGTGCAGCGGATCAAGGATATGATCGCCGAAGATTACGAGCACTTTGGCCATAATGTTGAGGGGAAAGACAACAATAATTTTGAGGATTTACTGGTTCTGATGCTTCTAAATCATATCTCAAGGGAGATCAAACACGAGGATACCATCAAGAGCGAAAAGGAAAAAAATGAAAGACTGATGGTAGAAATCGAAAGAATGAAGACCGACAGATCCGATTTGGTGGGTTAGAGAAGACGTTATTTCATTTGCGTTCTGGAGTTGATAGATTTGAATAATTTAAAAAAGATCATCATAGTAACTGGCCTCTCTGGTTCCGGTAAGACTACTACTTTGGGATTGCTTGAGGATATCGGTTATTTTTGTGTTGACAATATCCCTCCAAAACTTCTAAACGATATGCTTCCCCTGTTCGAACAATCCGAAGCCGAAAAGATCGCCCTCGGCGTGGATGCCAGATGGAAGCAGGAATTTGACGGCATGATCGTAGAGTTCGATGCCTTTCTGAAAAAAGAAAAACCCTATTCACTGGAAATCCTGTTTCTGGAATCGTCCGTTGACACCATCCTCAAGCGATATAACCTCACCCGAAGAAAGCACCCCCTATCGGTTGACGGTGATGTGGAAAAGGCCGTTCTACTCGAAAAAAAATTACTTTCTCCGCTCAGGGAGCGCGCAGATTACATTATCGACACATCCATATACAACACCCATGAACTCCGCAAAGTACTGGTTGACACATTGACCGGACAGGCAGCAGAAGATCTGAAAAATACCGAGATCAGCATCACCAGTTTCGGTTTTAAATATGGGACGCCACTCAACGCAGATTTCATCATCGATTCGAGATTTCTTCCAAATCCCTACTGGAAAAACGAATTAACCGCCTTGACGGGTCTTGATAAGCCCGTTCAGGATTATCTACGTTCCTTCCCGATAGTCCACGATTATCTGACGGCATGCTGCAACATGCTCCTGATGGCCGTTGAAAGATACAACGAAGAGGGGAGAAGCAACGTCAACGTATATTTCGGCTGTTCGGGTGGAAAGCACCGATCCGTGTATCTTTCACTCAAGACCTATGAGTTTTTTACTGAAAACGGGTTCAAGGCAAAAATCATTCACAGAGAAATAAATAACTGGATTTGATCTTCAATCGGGAAGTGATACGGATTACTGACGAAAAATTAAACATCGTGGTCCTTGGTGGCGGTACGGGGCTCTCCACGCTGGTCCGTGGGTTGAAGAACATGGATATCAATTTAACCGCTATAGTTACGATAACCGATGAAGGGGGAAGTTCAGGCGCTATCAGATCTGAGATGAATATTCCGCCTCCGGGAGATGTCCGAAACAATATCACCGCATTTGCCGAGGACGAAAACCTTCTGACAAAATTGATCAGTTTCAGGTTTAACGATGCCGGCACTTTTGAGGGACACTCGGTCGGAAATATCATACTGGCAGCCCTGACAAAGATTCTCGGTAGTTTCCCGGAGGCCGTCAAGAGCCTCTCAAAGGTATTGGCAATAGACGGAACCGTTTATCCGATAAGTGGCAATATGGTCAGATTGAAGGCCTATACCGCCAACGGTGAGGAACTGATCGGCGAAAAGGCCATACAGACAAATAAAAACCGGATCATCGAAATAAAACCGGATGTGGAATTTGAACCGTTACCGGAGGTTATCGAGGCGATAAGACAGGCGGACGGAATCGTTCTCGGGCCGGGTAGTCTTTATACGAGCATTATTCCAAATCTGCTCGCCAAAGACATCAACCGGGTTATCGCCGAATCGCAGGTACCCGTCATCTACGTCTGCAACATCATGACGCAGCCGGGCGAAACGGATCATTACAGCATGACGGATCATGCGAATGAAATCAACAAATATCTCCTGAAGTATCCGGATTATTATATCGTCAATTCACAGCCGATTCCCGACAGGTTAATCGAAAGGTATCACCAACAGGGAGCACAGCAGGTGGAGCTTAAGTTTGACAATCTAACCGGTGCCATTGTGATGGAACCACTTATAAAAACCGAGATTGATCCGAGAGACGGACTCGAGAAAGTGCGCCATAACGAAACAAAACTCGCTTCGGTTATCATGAAGATTATGAATTGGGGTAAATAATTTGAGTTTTTCTTCTGATCTTAAAACAGAGTTGAATGCGGTACAGATAACGGATCCCATCTCTGCCTTCATAGAATTTTTCGGTATGCTGAAATTCAGAGGGAGTATTCTGCTGAAAAAGGTACATGAATCGAACAGGATCTATTATCTGATCTCAACCGGAAACCCTACGGTTGCAAGAAGAACGTACTATCTCTTGAGAAACATCCCCAATACCACGATAGAAACCTCCTACAGGATCAATCCCTATCTGTCAAACAGTAAATCCTATCTCCTGAAAATCGGATTTCTCAAGATTCAGGAGGTGTTCCCATTCCTGAAAGGGATGGATGTATACAGTTGGGATCCTTATCCGATCATCAGAAACGACTCTGCCTATTTCAGTGATTTTATAAGAGGTGTTTTTTTTGTTTCAGGTTATATCGTCGACCCTAAGAATTCTTATCATTTTGAGATTCTTGAAAAGGATGGCAGCGAAAACATCGGAGAAATCCGTATAATTCTTAACAACATATTACGGATAAAGGCTGGAATTACGGAACACAAGAAAGGAATGAAACTTTATCTTAAAAAATCAAGTGATATAATAAGTATGTTAGAATTGATGGGTTCAAAGGTTCAGCTGGAAAAATTTGAAATGATAGTGGATCAGAGGCATATCAAGTCAAATGTGAACCGGTCTATCAATTTTACCATCGCAAATGCCAAAAAGATAGGAAAGAGCAGCGCCATTCAGATAGAAGCCATCACCAGGATCAGGGACCGGATAGGTTTCGAGCATCTCGAGAATGAGATGCGAGAGATCTGCGAACTCAGGCTGAACAACGAAGATTTAAGTCTCGCCGAGATGGGGCAGCAATTATCGGCACCACTTTCAAAATCAGCCGTGTACAACAGGATGAAGAAGATCATCAAGATGGCTGAGGAAATGGAGGGATAGGGCATGCAGTGTCCTTTTTGTGCGAATAAAAACACAAAGGTAGTTGATTCCAGGACTTCGGATGACGGGAGCAGTGTCAGGAGAAGGAGGGAATGTCCGGTCTGCAATGCCAGGTTCACCACTTATGAAAGATACGAGGAACTCCCCCTGATGGTGATTAAAAAGGACGGCCGGAAGGAGCGGTTCATTCGTGAGAAACTCCTGAAGGGGATGATGAGAGCCTGTGAAAAGAGGGAGATTTCCATAGAGGCCCTCAACGACATAACCGCAAGGATCAAGCATGAATTCATAGAAGAGGGACTCACTGAAGTAACGAGTGAACAGATAGGTGAGAAAACGATCAAGCATCTGAAAGATATCGACGATGTGGCCTATATAAGGTTTGCGTCGGTATACAGGGATTTTAACGATATAGAGCAATTTAAAAAAATTATAGATGAATTGAAAAAGGGAGGCTAACCTCAAATGGCTAAAAAAGAAACGATTTATTTGACACAGGAAGGGTACGATGCCCTGAAAAAGGAATTGAAGGAATTAAAAGAACGGTTGATGTACGATATTGCCGAGAAGATTAAAGCGGCAAGGGAATATGGAGACCTGAGTGAAAACAGTGAATATGAAGAGGCCAAGAACGAACAGGGAAGAATCAACGGGCGAATACTGGAGATTGAACATACACTCGACAAGGCGGAGATCATCGACTCAAACGATGTATCCACCGATACAGTCAGACTTGGTCAGAAAGTAATTGTGAAGAATCTTGAAAACAACGTGGAGAATACCTTTAAACTCGTCAATCCACAGGAAGCGGATATCTTCGATGACAAAGTCAGTGTTGAATCACCGGTCGGCGAGGCACTTAACGGTGGAAAGATCGGAGAGATTATAAAGGTGAAGACTCCGAACGGTATACAGCAATACGAAATCATCGGTATCGGATTATAATCGGCGGTTACCCGAAGAAAAGAAAGGCGGATTAAAATGGCATCAATAAGAGATCAGAAGATTCAGGAACTTGAGGCAATCAAGCAGAAAGGATACGAACCGTATCCTCATAAATTTGAAAGAGAAATGAACACAAACGATATCATAGAAAGATACAGTTCGCTGGAACCCGGTCAGACCCAAGAAGAGGCAGAAATCAAGACGGCTGGAAGGATCATAGCGATCAGAGATCATGGAAAATCGGCATTTTTCGAGATAAGGGATTATTACGGCAGTATACAGGGCTACATCAGAAAGAGTGAAGTTGGAGCGGACAGCTTTGAATTTTTCAAGGAACACATCACGACCGGTGATCATATCGGATTTGAAGGATTTCCATTCAAGTCCAAAACGGGAGAATTATCCGTTTACGTGAAGAAATTCCAGCTTCTCACGAAGGCGCTCAGGCAGATGCCCGAAAAGTGGCATGGTCTCAAGGATAAAGAGGTCATATACAGACAGAGATATGTCGATCTAATCGCCAATCAGGAAAGCATGAAGCGCTTCAGGATCAGGTTTGAAGCGATCAGACTGATCAGGGAATATATGACGAAAAACGGTTTTGTCGAGGTAGAAACACCGATGCTGCATCAGCTTTCCGCCGGTGCATCGGCCAAGCCATTCGTCACCCACATGAATGCCTACGATATGGACAATTATCTGCGAATCGCACCGGAACTCCATCTGAAACGCCTGATCGTCGGCGGATTCGACAGGGTATTCGAGCTCAACAGAAATTTCAGAAACGAAGGGGTCAGTTACAAACACAGTCCTGAGTTCACCATGATGGAATTCTATCAGGCCTATGCCGACTTCGAAGATTTAATGAAATATTCCGAGGAGATGCTTTCATATGTCGTTAAGGAGATCTTTGGAAGCTATGAGATCGAGTATCAGGGGACGAAGATAAACTTTGAGGCCCCTTGGGACAGGGTAACCATGCAGGGATTCATCAAGGAGCATCTCGGAGTCGACATCCTTGAGGATTCCGATGAAACGCTGATCACAAAGTTGAAGGAAATGCACAATGAGCCCGAAATCAAGGATAAGAGTCATCTGATAGAATCCCTCTGGGATCTCGTCGAAGATAAAATCGTTCAGCCGACCTTTGTCATGGAACATCCGCTGGAGATTTCACCACTTTCCAAGAAGCACCGCAGCAAGGAAGGTGTGACGGAAAGATTCGAGATGGTCATCCTCGGAAGAGAACTCGGAAATGCCTTTACCGAACTCAACGATCCGATTGATCAGAAAGAACGATTCGAAAAACAGGTTGAGCTCAGGGATTCCGGAGACGAAGAAGCCCAGATGATGGATTATGACTTTATCCGGGCACTCGAGTACGGTCTGCCACCGACGGCCGGTGAGGGAATCGGTATAGACAGATTCGTCATGTTCCTGACGGATGCGGCATCCATCAGAGACGTCATCGCCTTCCCGATGGTCAAGCCGATAGCCAATGCCGAAGCCGAATTTTTTGAGGAAAATGACTTAGAAGATGGGCCAAGTGAAGAAGAGAAATAAATAGTATATAATAGAGGGTATGTTCCCGTGTTGGGAATATACCCGATTTTTTTGGGGATTAAGTCATCTTTATCTCGTCCTTTTGAGATGTCCGTTGAACCGGGATACCAATGGAATGGGAGGTTGTATAAAATGAATATAGGTTTTTTCAGCGATACCTATCTGCCACAGAGAAATGGGGTCGCTGTTGCCTTATCGCTTTACAGACAGGTTATGGAGAACCTGGGACACAGAGTTTATATTTTTGTACCTAAATTTGAATCATCCTATAAAAGACAGGAAAGAGGCGTGTTTGAATGCCCCTCTTTTGCATATTCGATGGACAAGGGACAGCGTTTCGCCATACCGATCGCACCCATGCTTTCTACGATCAGATCATTAAATCTGGATATCATTCACGTTCATTCACCCTTTACGATGAGTTTTTTCGCCAAGGCCGTTTCAAAGAGTCTCAAGATTCCAGCGATCTGTACACATCACACACTTTTTGAATATTATCTGCATTACGTTCCCACGCTGATTCGTCCTTCCGTGGAACAGACCAGAAAGCTCATGACTTACTGGACCTATCTCTTCGAGAAAGTCATCGCGCCAACGGAAAAGATATATGAATTACTTGAGGAATGGGGCGTTCCAAAGGAAAAACTCAGTACGATACCAACGGGGATCGATACCGGTTCGTTTAAGAATTTTGCCGGTTGGGAACTGAAAAAAGAGTTGAAGATCCCGGACGACGAAAAGGTCCTTCTCTTCGTTGGAAGGATTGCCAAGGAAAAGAACATCGATTTTCTGCTCAGAACGTTCAGGAAAATGCTCACGAAAAGAAAGGACATCAACTTTGTACTTGTTGGAGAAGGGGATGAGAAGGAGAACCTTGAAAATCTCAGTCACGAACTCGGTATTTCCGACAAGGTCTTTTTCACCGGTGGGAAGGACAGGGCGTACGTGATCGATGCCTACAACGCCGCGGATATCTTCTGGTTTGCCTCTTTTTCAGAGACACAGGGACTGGTTATCCTGGAGAGCATGACGGCGGGAACCCCCGTTGTGGCACTTGGAAAGATGGGGGTCTACGATCTGCTGAAGAACGAAGCGAGTGGTGGAATCATGCTGTCCGAATTAAACGAAACGGATTTTGCCTCGGCGGTATTTCATCTGATTGATGATCCTGAGGATTACAAAAGGCGCTCGGGCATGGGGTTGAAATTCGTTGAAGACAATTTCTCGCTTGAACACTCGGTTGAGGAAATGCTGAGGTTGTATGAAGTCAGTATAGAAGAGCATAAAAATAATATAAAGAACGTGAAGCCGAGAAAGAAAAAAACAACGTTGTTTTAAGAATCGCTATAAAATTGTTTTTAATTCTCATCTGAAAGGAAGGGACCTGGATTGCAGGCTATTACAGTTTTAGTGGTCTTTATTTTTACTTATTTTCTGATCATCAGGGGTAAACTGAAAAGATCATTGGTAGCATTCAGCATGGGGCTATTCGTGATGCTTCTACAGATCGTGGAAGGTATCTCCATAAAAGAGATCAGTACTTACGTGGATTTCAACACAATCGGAATCTTAATCGGAATGATGATACTCGTAGGAATACTGAAAAAAACAGGTCTTTTCCAGTATGTAGCGGCAGTCATCGTAAAAAATTCAAAGGGAAAGATGTACGTCATCTATATCACCCTTCTTCTCGCGGTTGCCTTTTTTTCAAGTGTACTGGACAACGTAACGACTATTCTGCTCTTTGCGCCGGTGGTGTTTCTCATTTCGGATACGGCCGGCATCGATTCCATTCCGCTGATCTTTTCCATGATATTCGCGGCCAATATCGGTGGAATGGCAACCATTGTCGGTGACCCCCCGAATATCCTCGTCGGTAGTGCATCCGGCGCGAGTTTCGTGGAATTCACTTCCATCATGATCATTCCAGCCGTTCTCATGCTGTTCTTTACCATTCTGTATTTCAAGATCAGATATCCACAGATCAAAAAGGTGCCTTCCGAAAAACTACAGAGGCTTCTCGATATCGATCCAGGAAAGGCAATAGAAGACAGACCGTTGTTCATAAAGGGGATCATCACGTTCGCAATAGTCATTCTCGGTTTTATCCTTCATGAACACCTCGATTACGAAGCAGCCCTTATCGCATTGGCCGGGGCGGCTGCCATGATGCTTCTCGCAAAGGTAGATTTTCAGGAAATCTCCCAGGAAATCGAATGGGATACCATCTTCTTTTTCTTCGGACTGTTCACACTGGCCAAAGCGTTGGAAGAAGTCGGTATCATCACAATTATAGCCAACTGGATCTATCAGTTCAATTCTTCCCCCCTGCTGCTCGTTCTGGCCATACTCTGGATTTCAGCTGCATTGGGCGGATTTATAGGGGCCGTTCCGGTTGTCACGGTGTTTATACCGATCGTCCAACAGCTTCAGCCACTGATTCCCAACGGATCGGAAATGTGGTGGGCCCTTGCACTCGGTGCCTGTATCGGCGGAAACCTCACGATCAGTGGGGCGGCTGCCAATATGGTAGCGGTCGGACTCTGTGAAACCACTCAGAAGAAGAAGATCAGCTTTGTCGACTTTTTAAAGGAAGGCTCTATTATCACCGTGATAGGCCTTCTCGTTGCAACTGTTTATCTGATAGCGAGATGGTATATGTTATAATCTTTTAGAAGAAAACTATAGGAGTTGTTAATGAAGAGAGAAGATTTTACTATTTTTAAGGATTTTATAGAGGCACATGAAAGCTTTCTGATCGTCGGTCACATAGATCCCGACGGGGATTGCATCAGTTCGATACTTTCACTGGTTTACGGATTAAGACGCTTGGGAAGAGAGGTCATCGCAGCCGTCGACAGCAAGTGTCCCGGCATATTTGAGGAATTCTTCCCGGTCGGCCAGATCGGCTTCGAACGTGATATAGCCGAAGAGGATATGGAGGCCATTATCGTCGTGGATTCCTCATCGATCGACAGGATGGGGAAATATGAAAGATTGCGTTCACTCAAGCCGACACTGGTCATCGATCATCACGCGACGAATAACAACTGGGGGGATTACAACTGTGTTGACGTTTCCGCCGCCGCAGCCACACAGATCATCTTCTGGTTTCTCAAGGAACTCGGTGTGGAATACGATCCGGTACTGGCAACAATTTCTCTGCTCGGAATCCAGACGGACACGGGCTTTTTTAAATACACAAACACGACCAGTCAGGTCATGAGAGATGCCGGTGAACTGGTAGAAGCAGGTGCAGAACCGTATTTTAACGCTTCGATGGTAACCGAAAACAACAAGGTCGAGGAATTCTATATCCTCTCGGATATGGCCGATCATATTCAGCTCGCTATCGACGGAAAACTGATCTATTCATATGTCTCACTCGAGGACATGAAAAAAAACCGTTGTACACCGGAAGAAACGACAGGATTGATCGGCGAATTACGTTCTATTAAGGGAGTTGAAACGGCCATTCTCTTCACGGAGGTAGACGAGAAAGAGGTAAAGGTCAGTTTCAGATCCAAAAATTGGTTTGACGTGGCAAAGATTGCGGACGAATTACATGGCGGAGGGCATCAGCGCGCATCGGGATGCAGTGTCTATGATACACTCGATAATGCGATAGAACTCGTAGTCGGTCGTGTAAAGACAGAGATGATCAACGAATTGAATTAGATAAATGAACAGGAGGAATTATAAAATATGAGCACAGTCAGCAAGGAAAAGGTAATTGAGGCGTTATCACAGGTTGTAGATATCGAGATCGGCATCGACATCGTATCACTCGGATTGATCTATAAGGTGGATATCGATGAAAACGATAATGTCACCATCGTTATGACATTAACGGTGCCAACCTGTCCAATGGCTTCATTTATGACAGAACAGGCAAGAAGTGCTGCCGCTTCGGTACCTGGTGTTCAGAAAGTGGATCTTCAGCTTGCATTTGAACCACGATGGACTCCGGATATGATGGCAGACAGCGCAAAAAGACTTCTGGGGAGATAAATTATGGAAAACAAGCAGGTGTTAGTCATCACATCCGGTAAGGGCGGTGTTGGAAAGACGACCATCACAGCCAATCTCGGAGCAGCTTTCGCAAATCTTGGCAAAAAGGTTTGCCTGATTGATGCGGATCTCGGGCTGAAGAATCTTGACGTTATCCTCGGGCTCGAAAACAGAATCCTCTACACCATCATGGATGTGGTGTCAGGGAGAGTTGGTGCGCAGGAAGCCCTTGTCAGACACAAGACGAACAGGAACCTCTATCTCATGCCGGCTTCACAGATTGCTACCAAAGAGATGATGACGGTTGAAGACATGGTCAATGTGGTTACTCAGATCAAGAAGGAATTTGATTACATCCTTATCGATTCACCTGCTGGTATAGAAAGCGGCTTCAGAAATGCCGTTGCGGCTGCTGATGCCGCTATTCTCGTTACAAATCCGGAATATACGGCCGTCAGCGATGCGGATCGGGTGCTCGGGTTGATTGAGAACACACATCTTGGCATCGAAAACGTTCAGTTCATCCTCAACAAGGTGAAGGACGGAGTCAGTGAGAAAAGGGGCATGCTGAAAAAGGAGGAGGTCTTAAAGACCCTTTCTATTCCGATGATCGGCATGGTCCCCGACAGTGATGAGATATTCATCGGTTCAAATAGGGGGGTTCCGATTGCATTTGAACCCGCCCATTCGATGAACAAGATATTCACCAACATCACTAGAAGGATCATGGGACATAATATCCCTATCGAAGAGGACTTCAAACTGGCAAAGACGAGCATGTGGAAGATGTTCCTCAAACTCTTCAGACCGTAACGGGAGAAATGGATGATGAAATTAAAGGAAATACAACTTCAGACAAAAAGAAGAACAGAAGTGATAGATATCACCACCGAGGTCTCGGAGATTCTAAGGGCAAACGGTATCGAAAACGGACTCGCCGTCATATTCGTTCCGCATACGACCGCCGGGATAACGATCAACGAAAATGCGGATCCAAGTGTTAAGCGGGACTTTCTGACAAAGATGAACCGGATGATTCCGGAAATTGATGGTTATACGCATCTCGAAGGGAATTCGGATGCGCATATCAAGACGATTCTCACAAATCCGTCACAAACAGTCATCGTGGAAGATGGCCGGTTGATGCTTGGAACATGGCAGGGGGTCTATTTTTGTGAATACGATGGCCCGAGAACAAGAAAAGTTTGGGTAAAAATACTGGAAGAATAATCATGCAGACAAACAGAATAAAAATATCAATGAACTCTTCTGATTTTTTCACATCGGAAGAGTTTTTAAAATGTGCAGAAGATCTGAGGAACGGCGAACTGGTCATTTTTCCCACGGAGACCGTCTACGGTATCGGTGCCGTTATCGATAATGACAGGGCCTTGAAGGCCATCTTCAAGGCAAAGGGAAGGCCTCAGGATAATCCACTGATCGCCCATATCGGAAAGATGGAACAGGCAGAGGCATTGATCGTAAAAGACAAACGAAACCTCTTTGAAAAACTAACATCCATTTTCTGGCCGGGACCGGTAACCTTTATCCTGAATAAAACGGATAAGGTTTCGCGTATCCTGAGCGGTGGCAGGGATACCGTTGCCGTAAGATTTCCCGCAAACCGGATTGCCTCAGAACTGATCAACGCCTGCGGCATTCCCGTGGCGGCACCGAGTGCCAATATCTCCGGTCTTCCCAGTCCCACGAGACCGGAACATCTAAAAGAAATGGATGGTCGGGTCAAATGGATAATCGAAACCGATCCGCTCGAATTCGGACTTGAATCCACCATCATCTCTCTGACACGGGAGCGACCGGTATTACTCAGACCGGGACCGGTAACCCCTGAAAGGTTAATGGCGTTTATCCCGGATCTTCTCCTATCGACCCAGTCAAAAGAGGCCATTGCACCTGGAATGAAATACAGACATTATTCGCCGAAGGCGGAGGTACTCATCGCGGAATATACCGATGATTTTGAGGAATTAAGCCGCAGAACGGCCAAGCTTTACGAATCAATACCCGTTCCGGCGGAACGGAAGCTGATCATTTCCACGGAAGAAACCGTCCCATTTTATAATAAGCTGAATATAGAAACGATCTCCATCGGATCAAGGGATAATCCACTGCAGATCGCCAATAATCTCTTTCATTATCTGAGAATGCTCGATGAAAAAGGTTATCTGTCGGCCGTTTTTGAGGCTTTAGAGGAAAAAGGACTAGGCATCACGATTATGAACCGTTTGACGAAGGCAGCGATAGGGTGATGGAAAACAACAATAATAGCACTGAAATCGGCAGGATCCTGCAAAAATACCGAAAGACAAAAAAAATTTCTCTCGAGGACATCTCCGACAGGACACATATTTCTGTTGAAACACTGGAAATGCTTGAAAATGGGAATTTTGATGAAATCCCCGAATTGTATCTGAAAAATTTCATCAAACGCTATTCAACCATACTGAACTTGCAAACTCATTCGACAATACGGGAATACCTGAATGCGGAGAATAAGACCGGTCAGATACCGGTGATCAGAAAGAAAAGACGGAATTCACCTGTCGCACTTTTGTTGAAGATCATGATTCCCGTATTAATCTGTATCATCTGTATACAACTTTATGTCCTGAATATTCAGAACCAGCGGGAATTATTCAGAATCATCAACGGTGGAAGCGGAGAAGTGATCATCTACGATGACAATCGGACGATTACACTTGGTGCCGAAGAATCGGTGAATTTAAACGCTAATGACAAAGTACATGTCATTAACAAAGAAAAGGCATTAATTATGGTAAAATACTATGATGATACTTGGGAAGTGTTTTTTGAAGAATTTGAGGTGCAACTGAAAGATGGGACAGATTAAACGGCCAGAACTTGTAAACATGATCATTTTTGCCTTTGGGCGATATATAGATTACAGATTGAGTGAAACACGGGAAGAGCTCGTTCAGGAATTCGGAGATATCGATTATATGTCACCCGTGCTGGACTTTGGTAAATACACTCATTATTACAACAAGGAGATGGGAGAGGGACGGATAGACGGAAGACTGATCAGTTTCCAGAACCTCATTCATCCCGCCGAACTGGCGCATATAAAACTGATGACCAATGACATAGAAAAGAGGCATATGGAGGATGGCAGGAGAACCATCAACCTCGATGCCGGCTACGTCCATCATACTCAGTTCGTTCTCGCTTCTACAAAACCGCAGGGAAACAGGCTTTACATCGGTAAGGGGATCTTTGCAGAGGTTACACTGTACTTTGCCAATGGCGCTTATCAACCACTTGCCTACACTTACCCCAATTATGCAGATAAAGAATACACAGAGGAAATAAATAAAATACGAAAGGCATTTTTGCTGAAAAGAAAGAGTTGATTAAAATGAAAATATACATAGAAACCCTGGGCTGCCCGAAGAATGAAGCTGACAGCAGGGTTCTCTCAGGTATGTTCAGAGACAGAAGCCATGAGCTGACCGACGATATCGAAGCGGCGGACATCGCCGTTATCAATACGTGCGGTTTTATACTTGATGCGGCTCAGGAATCGATTGACACGCTGGTCTACTTTTCTACAAACCTCAAGAAACAAAACAGCCGTTTACGGGTCTACGGAATGGGTTGTCTGATTCAGAGATACCAGGAAGAGCTGATGAAGGAAATTCCGGAAATTGACGGTTGGATTGGTATCGACACACTCGAAAACACGGTTGATTTTATCCTGGAAAGGGAGAAAAAGGTATTGATCCCCGACATCCCAAATCCAACATTTTTCAAAATGCCGGAACGTTATTACGTGAACGGTGACGCACATGCCTATGTCAAAATAGGAGACGGCTGCAACAGGGCCTGCGAATTCTGCTCGATTCCGACCTTTAAAGGGGGACACGTCAGCAGATCTCCAGAAGATATCGTAAAAGAATGCCGGCAGCTCGTAGAAAGTGGAAAAAAGGAACTGATCATCGTGGATCAAGATGTTACCCAGTACAACGCAAACGGAGTTGATCTGAAACAGCTGATCGCAAAGATCGACGCGATAGAAGGCGACTACTGGATCCGTCTGATGTACATGCATCCGGACCACATCGACGATGAACTCTTCCTCTCCCTCAAAGAGACACGCCATGTCATTCCGTATTTCGATATTCCCGTTCAGCACGGCAGCAACACCGTGCTGAAAAATATGGGAAGAATCAGAACGGCCGAAGAACTGAAGAAACGGCTGAATTTCATCCGAGAACTCTTCCCCGATGCCGTGTTGAGAACTACGATCATGCTGGGTTTCCCCGGCGAGGGGGATGAAGAATTCGAAAAGCTGAAAACGTTCATGCAGGACGTCGAATTTGACAAAGTCGGTTTCTTTAAATTCTCTATGGAAGAGGGAACGCCGATTTCATTCAGAGACGTCGTCATCCCGGATGAAGACATCGTAGATGAGCGATTTGAGGAGATTAATGATATTCAGAGAGAGATTTCGGTGGAGAAAAACGAAAGGCTCGTCGGAAAAGAACTGACGCTCATCGTAGACGGAACGGAAGAAGATCTGTTGCTGTGCAGAAGCTACCGTGAAGCACCTGAGATAGATTCGGAAATATTCATCGAATTAAATACGGACAGTGAGATTCCCGAGAGAGGGACTACACTGAAAGCCCGTATCATCGCCTTCGCGGAATACGATCTGGAGGCTGAGATTATATGACATTCAACATCAACACACCGACAAAGATCACCTTTATCAGAGTTCTGGCCATTCCATTTCTGATGTGGATGATTTCATATGGACCCGGAAACACCGTATGCTCGATCATCGCACTCGTCATCTTTCTCGCCGGTTCATTTACAGACTGGCTCGACGGGTTCCTCGCCAGAAAAAACAATCAGATCACAAATCTCGGAAAGTTTGCCGATCAGCTTGCCGACAAGGCGTTTATTTCAAGCGCACTCTGCGTGCTCGTCTATACGCAGCAGGTCAGTTTCTGGCTGCTCGCCCTTATTCTTTTCAGAGATACGGCGGTCAGCGGTATCCGAATGCTTGCCGCTTCAAAAGGGGATGTGATCCCCGCCAATTTCTGGGGAAAATCGAAAACCGTGGTACAGATGGTTTATGTCACCGCCGTTTTACTCGGTGCATCCGTCGGATGGCCAAACAGCCTGACCTTAACTGTCTTTGCATGGATAACGGCATTTATGACGGTAATGTCGGGACTGACCTACTTTAAAGGGGCTACAAAATATCTTTCATGAGATGTTTTATAGCTCTTGATATGGATGAGAAAATCAGGCAATTCTGTGAAAATAAAACGAACGAACTGAAGCAGTCCGGCTTCAGGGCCAAATGGGTGGAGAGTGAAAACCTTCATCTGACACTCTTTTTTCTTGGAGAGATTGATCGTCGAGGGGTTTCTGTCCTGAGAGAGATCGTCGAGAAAAGTAATCCGTCGGATTTTAGCTTGATCTTTAACCGAGTGGGGTATTTCAGGAAGCAAAGGCAACCGACAACGATCTGGCTCGGTATAGAAAAAAGCGACGGGTTGAACGCTCTGTATAAAAAGATGAAAACCGAGATAGAACATCGGACTCAGATTCTCTTCAAAGAGACATTCAGACCACATCTTACACTGGGAAGGGTAAAGGATGCCCCGGAAAACTGGTCTGACATTCTCGAAGAACAATGTCCTGTGGCACTCAGGCTGCAGAAGATACACATACAATTGTACAGCTCGACGCTGACAAAGAATGGACCAATCTATAGACCGTTGCTATAAACAAAAACGTAATAAAGGAGGTAGAAATGATGCCTAAAAAGGCACAGGATCAGGAAAAAAACAAACAAACCGCAATTGACAATGCAATAAAAAAGATCGAAAAGGATTTCGGAAAAGGCAGTATCATGATCATGGGAGATGAGCATGTCACCAATATCCAGGTCATTCCTTCCGGTTCACTCGCTCTGGATCTCGCACTCGGAGTAGGTGGATTCCCGAGGGGAAGAATCATAGAAATCTACGGACCTGAATCGAGTGGAAAGACCACACTGACACTTCACGCCATTGCCGAAGCACAGAAAACGGGGGGGATCGCCGCTTTTGTAGACGCGGAACACGCACTTGACCCGGTATATGCCAGAAATCTCGGCGTAGACCTTGACAGCCTGCTCATCTCACAGCCCGGAAGTGGTGAAGAAGCGCTTGAAATCGTGGAAACTCTCGTCAGAAGCGGAGCAGTTGATCTCATCATCATAGACTCGGTAGCCGCATTGGTTCCAAGGGCGGAAATAGAAGGAAACATGGGTGACGCCCAGATGGGTCTTCAGGCAAGGCTGATGTCACAGGCCCTGAGAAAACTCTCAAGCGTTGTCAACAAATCGAACACCTGCGTCATCTTCACCAATCAGTTGAGAATGAAGATCGGGGTTACCTTCGGAAATCCTGAAACGACTACGGGTGGAATGGCGTTGAAATTCTACGCTTCCGTCAGAATGGATGTCAGAAGAATCGGTGCACTGAAGGAATCCGCCGAATTTGTCGGAAACGAAACAAGGGTTAAAGTCGTCAAGAATAAAGTAGCCCCGCCATTCAAGGAGGCCTACTTCGATATCATCTACGGCAAGGGGATCGTCAGGGAAAATGAATTGATCACCCTCGGTGAGGTCGACGACTTCATCCTGAAAAAGGGATCCTGGTTCAGTTATATCACACCGGATGATGAGGACATCAATATTGGACAGGGGAAGAACAGTGCGGTGGCCTTCCTGAAAGACAATCCGGCGATCAGGTTTGAGCTGGAAAATCGGATCAGGGAAAAACATGAAATCCCATTATTAGATGCCGAAGATCTGGACATACCGGCAGAAGAAATGATCAGTGATAATGGAGAAGCAGAAGAAGAATAAGTCGATTGAAAATTACTGTTCGCTTCTTTTTAAATATCGTCCCAGAACCGAGCAGGAGATACGGAAAAAATGTCTCGAGAAGGGATTTGAATCGGAAGAGATAGAACTGTTCATCGGGGAGCTTTACCGATTGAAGCTCCTTGATGATTTGCGATTTTCAAGGATGTATATAGACGATGGAATTCGGTTAAAGGTGAAGGGAAAATTTATCCTGACACAGGAACTGAGAGCGTTGGGTGTGGCGAGAGATCTCATAGAAGAGGCCTTTGAAGGGGTCGAAAGGGAGGAATATCTCCTCGCACTCGATGATGATTTTCATAAACGGGGATTCAAAGATATCGAAAAATGGAAACGAAGAATGCTCAGAAGGGGATTTGAGCTTAAAATGATTATTGAAGTTATAGAAAACTTTAATGACGATAATTTTTGATTAATATAAACGGAGGTTTTGGGTATGGAGACAATTATATGGCTCATAGCAATAGCAGCGGTCGCATTCTCAGCTTTTTTTCTGGGATTGATGTATACGAGAAAATATTTACATGGAAAGATAAAGGAAGAGGTAACGACTGATATTTTAAAGGCGGAAAAATCGGCGGATGAGATTCTCACAGCGGCAAACAACGATGCTTCAGCGATCATCAGACAAGCAAAACTCGATGGCAAGGAAAGCGCCCATAAAATAGTAGATGCCGCAGAAAGAGATGCGAAGAAGACAAGAGATGAACTGAAACGAGCCGAAAGCAGACTCGACAAGAGGGAAAGTTCACTTGAAAAAAGAGAGGAACAGTTTCTCCTCAAAGAAGAAAAGATAGAAGAAAAAGAGATTTGGGTAAGGGACAAAGAGGAAGAGATAGAAAAGCTCGTCGAAGAACAGGAAACAAGACTTTACAAGATAGCACAGCTTTCACCGGAAGAGGCGAAGGAAAGAATATTCTCCGAAACGAAAAAACAATATGAACATGATCTGGCCCAGATGTTCAAGGAAATAAAAGACGAAAAAGAAGAAGAGGCCGAAAGACATTCCCAATGGGTTGTCACCACGGCTATTCAGCGGTATGCTGCCGACTATGTCAACGAAGGAACCGTCAGCACCGTCCAGCTTCCCACCGATGACATGAAGGGAAGAATCATCGGCAGAGAGGGAAGAAACATCAGGGCATTTGAAAAGATAACCGGGGCGGATCTCATCATCGATGATACCCCCGAAGTCGTCGTCGTTTCATGTTTCAACCCGCTGAGAAGAGAAGTGGCAAGACTCACGCTCGAAAAACTGGTTGCAGATGGAAGAATCCATCCGGCAAATATCGAGGAAACCTATAACAAGGCCAAGAAGGAGATCACCAAACTGGTCAAGGAAGAGGGAGAAAGGGCGACCTTTGAAACGGGTGTCAGAGGACTCAACAACGAGTTGATCAAACTCATCGGAAGACTCAGATTCAGAACGAGCTTCGGACAGAACGTCCTTCAGCATTCCATAGAAGTGGCCAAGTTTGCCGGACTCATGGCCGAGGAACTTGGGCTCAACGTAGACAGGGCCAAGAGAGGCGCACTCCTTCACGATATAGGAAAAGGTGTGGACCATGAAGTCGAAGGATCACATGCCATCATCGGTGCAGAACTCGCAAAGCGATACGGTGAAAAGGCCGATATCATCAACATGATTCAGTTCCATCATGGGGAAGCGGAACCGATCTCACCGGAAGCCTGTCTCGTTGCCGCTGCCGACGCCATTTCCGCGGCAAGACCCGGTGCAAGACGTGAGACGGTGGATCTGTACATCAAGAGACTTCAGAAACTCGAAGAGATCGCCAAGAGCCACAAGGCGGTTGAAAAGGCTTACGCCATACAGGCGGGTAGGGAACTCAGAATCCTCGTGCAGCCCGAAAAAGTCGATGACGTACTCGCCGATAAACTGGCATTCGATATCGCCAAGGAAGTTGAGGAACAGGTGGAATATCCGGGCCAGTTGAAGGTAACGGTTATCAGAGAAAAGAGGGCGGTAGCATACGCAAAGTAAATCTCATTTGCGTTCGCAAAGTAAATCTTATTTGCGTTCGTAAGGTAATTTGTACTCACGGATGTAAGATTGACTATCGTTTACCGGCATAAAGCCATTCTTTGACTCCTGTCTGACGTATCATTGTTCAACGGGTTTATAAATGAAATGAATAGAAAGCTACTACTTAAGGGCGAGACATTTTCCGCCCTTATTTTTTTTAAAAATTTCCCCGGAATTCCCGATGAAGTCTTGTTATAAATCAATTAACATGATAAAATGATATGAAGAACTCGGAAGAAATAGTTGACGGACTCATACGTACTCTGTAATCAGGCGATTAAAATCACACAACGGGAGGAAAAAATGAAAAAAACTCTGGTACTTTTGATCATGATAGTAGTCATCACCGGTATGTGCTTCTCAAAGAAGACCGTTTGGGTATCCTGGGAAGGGGAAGAATGGTTCAAAGCAACGGCTGCTGAACTCGAGGCAGAATTGGGTGAGGAAATACAGGTCGTTTATATTCCGGAACTGGAACAGAAACTGTCAATTTCCTTAAAAGGAAACGGGGAACTTCCGGATCTCTGTCTCGTTAAAACGGATCAGGTCCCGTTGATTCTTAAATACAAAACACCCCTTTCCTATGCTGAAATGGGGATCAATCAGGCCTTCAATACGGAATTACTGGCTTCTTTTGAAATAGATGATACCGTCTGGGCTGTTCCCTACTACGCAGATATGCAGCTGATGTATCTTTCGACGGATATATTTGATCAGCTCAAATTGAACATCCCCGATGATTCCTGGACCGTCGAGGATTTCGAACGGCTCATGATGGAAATAAAAAAGAAGAAAAAACAGCCGTCCGGTTGGGGCATCAACTCTGCCTATATCTTCACAGGCTTTCAGGAAGGTCTTGGCAGCCCAATATACAACAAGGAGGGCAAGATTCAGCTTGTGACGCCTGAAAACATCGCGCTCATCAGAGAATTTAAGCAATGGTATGATACGGGTCTGATTTTCGATTACGTCAACAGGCCGAATATCGTAAAGGCCTTTTCAAAAAAACAACTCGCCATGTTTCCGCAGGGGAGCTTTCTCATACAGAAATTTATAGATAAGAAACTAAGCTTTGAAGTCAGAAATCTTCCATATCCGTGGAAATCTCTCATCGATCCAAAAGGCTGGGTTATTTTCAACGGAGATGAAAATACAAGAAGAATTCTCGGAAGGTTTGTCGAACGAAATGAAGAATTCGCCACCCTTTATATCAAATACCCGGCCGTACCGGTATCTGAAAACACGGCAATTCCCTATTACAAGGTCTTTGATGAAACGATGAAAAACGGGATGATCCAGCCGATAGATGAAGCGTACGTCTTCGGTTACTGGCCGGCTATCAGTACGGCAATAGATCTTGTGCTGAAAGAAAATACGGAGATAGAAGAGGCGTTAACAACCGCACAACGGTATGTAGACAATAAATGACAACAAGGTGTTTCACTCGGGGTGGTAAGACCACCCCCTCCGCTTCTGAAATCATGATGACGACCCCCATGATCGTTGTTTTGCTGTTATTTTCCGCCCTGCCCTTCGTCATTTCTCTCTTCTCTATAGAAAATCCATCGCTCACGGAAATGTTCGACATCTGCAGGGATGAGGCCACGCGGATTACACTCGAAGTCTCCCTGCTCTATGCCTTGATCTCTATTCTATTCTCCGTTAATATCAGCATGCGTATGGCCTACAGGATGTATTTCTCATGTGGGATTCTGAAAACGCTGATGTTTTCAGTCCTGTTCATGACATGGATCATCCCCTCCTTTATTGCCATTCCCCTGTACAGAAGTGTCATGTACTGGTTTGCGGATAATCTGATCGATTCAGGCGTGATGGCCTTTCTCATCACGGTATCGGCAAAGATATGGATCAACATCCCCCTGATGACGTTGATTGCCTTTGCCGCCATCTCACAGATTCCAGGTACTCAGGTTGAGATGATGATGACCGAAGGGGCTTCAAAGGAATCTATTTACAATTTTCTTTTCAAGCCTTCTACTAAAGCCGGAATTGGCATGTTTGCCCTGATGTTGTTCATCAATTCGATGAGGGATCTGAATATTCCCATCATGATGACAAATGGAAGGCCGTACATCGCCGAGGGTTTCACCCCGTTCGGTATTGCCGGCTACACGACGACATTCGGACTCTTTCTGAAAGATTCTCTCCTGAGAATCAACACCGATTTCATAACGTATACACAATCACTCTTTGCAACGCTTATCATGCTGATTCTCTTTCTATGTGTTATCGGAATAAAAAAAACAGATTATCGTCCCCTGTTTTTATGCCTCTTGCTCGACCTGTTTTTTTATCCATCCGTCCCTTCTATTTTGATGACCATCGTGTTTATCGTGTTTTATTTATTCCTTGGAAAACTCAAAGTCCTCGGTTACAGAAAGGTCATCATTCTGATGATTCCTATCATACTGAACGGACTTTTTATCCTTAAAATGACCCCGGGACTGATGGTTGCCCTTGTTCTGCTGTTCTTCCATTCTCCTTCGGATAAGACAGCATCAGAATTGTCTCATACGTTTAATGCACACTTGTCAAGACTATGGAATACGATCGGTGATGGTTTTATAATCGTCTGGCTCTTTCTTACGGGAGCCGTATTTTTCAATCTCTTCAAACTGATGTTTTCTGACCCGCTTTATATCCCGGAATGGAATGAATTTGATCCCTTTACCCTCAATAATTTCTACCGGCTGTTCAGCAACGATTTCATGATCAATATCATGAACAGCATCCTGATCGGTGTTTCTGCTGCGGTTATCATCATGCTGATCGTCTTTCCCGCCGCCTATACGACCACCATTCGTAAAAAATTCAACCGTGGAATCAATCTGCTGATTATTTTTTCACTGGCAATAACCGGGATGAACACGATTATTCCTCTGTTTATCATGTTCAGTCACTTTCGTCTGACGGACACGTTCACGGCCGTCGTCCTGACGGTCGTGAATCATTCTATTCCACTGGCGTATTTTATCATCACCGAAGACCTTCAGAAGATAACCCCTTCATATCTCGATACGGCGAAACTTGAGGGAGCCTCTCATCTTCAGATCTTTTCGAGAATTATTCTGCCACTGATCGTTCCCATCGCATCGGTTATCGCGCTGAAAGTCATCGTTGACGGTTTTTCAAGCTTCACGGCACCGCTTATGTTCATCAGCAGTCCCGAAAAATTTCCTATCTCACTCAGATTGTTTGCCTACGCGGGGAAGGATTCTCTCGTGTATCCTGAATGGGGTCTCTTTGCCGCGGGAAGCGCCTTGTCAATCCTCATTCTGTTTCTGCTCATCTTCCCGTTCAGAAGATTTCTGATGAGGGGGATCTACAGATCCTGGGCAGATGACTAAAGCGGATTTTGAAAACCCAATATATTTTGGTATACTAACTATATATATCTATCTAAGATAAGGGGTGTTAGTATGGAAAAGGGATTTTTAAACGAAGAATTTCTATCAAAATGTTCCAAATCATACTCGGCTGAGAGTCAAAATAAACTGATAACAAACACCATCGTCAAGAACGGGATCAACAATTCCGCCATGAACAACGATTCGGTTAAGGCGATGTATTATGAGTTCTCCGAAGAAATAGACGTGGGAAAGGTTACCCATCAGAAACAAAGTGGCAGATGCTGGATGTTTGCGGCCTTGAATACCATTCGATACGCCATGTCAAAAGAGTTGAACATGAAGGATAAAGACTTTGAACTCTCACAGACCTATACGATGTTCTGGGACAAGTTTGAAAAGGCAAATTATTTTCTCGAAGCCATTATCGATACGATGAATGAGGAGCTTGACAGTCGAACGGTGTCCTGGCTGCTTGAAACACCGACAAACGATGGTGGTCAATGGGATATGTTCGTTGCCCTCGTGGAAAAACACGGTCTTGTCCCAAAATACGCGATGCCGGAGACCTATCACAGCAGTAATTCAAGATACATGAACTTCATCATCTCGACCTTTCTCAGAGACGCGGCAAAGATATTGAGAGATATGAATGCGTCCTCAAAGACGGTTGACGAAATCAGAGCAAAAAAAGAGGACCTTCTCGTCAATTTCTACAGAGTCCTCTGCCATTTTCTCGGGGAACCACCCAAAACGTTTGATTTTGAGTACCGGACAAAAGATGAATTTTATACACAGGAAAAAGACCTGAGCCCAATCGAATTCTATCAAAGGTACTCCCCGTTAAGGCTCTCCGATTACGTCAGTCTCATCAACGCCCCAACGGCGGACAAGCCCTATAACAAGACCTACACGGTCAAATACCTCGGAAGTGTGGCAGGCGTGACGAATATTCATTATCTGAATCTCGAAATAGAAGAGCTGAAAGAACTGAGTATTAAACAGCTTCAGGATGGCGAACCCGTCTGGTTTGGCTGTGATGTCGGCAAATTCTCCGACAGGGATCTTGGCATCATGGATGACAAGCTCTTCGAGTACGATTCAATCCTTGGAACCGATATTCAATTGAACAAGGGGGACAGGTTGAATTACCGGGGCAGTGTTCTGACACATGCCATGACCTTCACGGGCGTCAATCTCAGAGATGGAAGTCCAACCAAGTGGAAGGTCCAGAACAGCTGGGGCGAGGAACCGGGTAACAAGGGGTTCTTCATCATGAGTGATTCCTGGTTTGATGAATACAATTACGAAGTGGCCATTCACAAAAAATATCTCTCTGAAGAGCTGTTGAAACTGTACGAACAGGAACCGATCGTACTGAATCCGTGGGATCCGATGGGATCACTGGCAAACTGCAGGTAATTGACAGGAAAAGAGCCGTATAACCATTGTTATACGGCTCTTTCATCTCATTTGATCTTTCGATCGGCAAATTCTCATCCTTCAAAGAAAGCCGCGACTTCCTTGAGTCTGTCCCTGATCTTGATATGCTGAGGACAATGCGTTTCACAGGCACCGCATTCCTGACATTTTGAGGCCCATTGCTCCTTCGAGAAGAAGTTCTGATAAGTGGTCTTCTGTCCTTCATAATCGAGATAGATTGAGGCATCGTTGTACAGGCTGAAGTTCATAGGAATATCCACGCCGAAGGGACAGGGCATACAGTATTTGCAGGCGGTACAGTTGACCTTTACCCTGGAAAGATAAACGTCTCTCGCTTCACTGATCAACACCCTCTCTTTATCCGTCAGCATCCCCGGGGTTGAATCTTCTGCGGAATCTATATTCTCGTCGACCTGTGCCATCTCGTTCATCCCGCTGAGGATGAGTGAGACTTCCCGGTGATCCCAGATGAATTTCAAGGCCCATTCCGCCGGACTCCTTCTGATCTCCGCCTTATCCCAGATAGCCTGTATATCCTCCGGGATCTTCCTGACAAGACTGCCTCCTCGGAGGGGTTCCATGATGACAACACCGAGTCCTTTGTCGGAGGCGTAAGTCAGGCCTTCGAGTCCCGCCTGATAATTCTCATCCATGAAGTTGTACTGTATCTGACAGAATTCCCAATCATAAGCATCGACTATTTCCTTAAACAATGGCAGCTCATCGTGAAATGAAAATCCGATATGTCTGACTCTGCCGTCTTTTCTGACCTTATCCATGAAGTCAAAGACATCACATTTTTTCAGATTCTCCCAGAATCCCTTGTTAAGGGCATGGATCAGATAGAAGTCTATGTGATCCGTCTGAAGTTTTTCAAGCTGTTCATTCAGCAGTTTATCCATGTCCTCTCTCGTCTTGACCAGCCATGAGGGCAGTTTGGTTGCGAGAAAGACCTTCTCTCTGTATCCGTCCTTTAAAGCCTTTGCCACTACCGGTTCGCTCATTCCACCATGATACGGATATGCCGTATCGATATAATTAACACCTCTGTCTATCGCATGTCTGACCTGTTCAATGGCCTTTTCCTCAATAATCTTCTTCGGGTCATTATCCATCACCTGAAAACGCATACATCCAAATCCCAGGATAGAGACTTTTTCTCCGGTCCTTCCAAATTCGCGATAAAGCATCGTATCACACTCCTGTATAGTCACGTCAACGCAGAAAACCGTACATTACGATTTTCTGTTTTGGAAACTTTTTAACGGTATTACAAAGAAACCTATTTCAGATAAGCCTTGATATCTTCTGCGGAAAGCAACTTTCCTGAAGACTTGACTTCTTCATCCACCACGAGCGCCGGCGTACTCATGACCCCGTAGCCCATAATATCACCGATATCCTGAACTTTCACGACATCCGCCTCTAAACCTAGTTCTTTGATCGCCTGACGTGCATTGGCCTCGAGTTTCTTACATTTTGAACATCCTGATCCGAGAATTTTTATCGTCATCTCATTCCTCCGTTTTATCGAAAATTGTCATTCCGGTTTTGGTACCGTACAACAGCATTCAAATCTATTTCTGATCCCGATTCTTTCTATATCCCGTCTGATCTGATCATCTTCCTGTGTTTCACAGGCCAGCGTTTCTATGATCTTCTTCATGACGGGATCTTTTAAATTCAAAGTGTAGGAGATATATTTTTCCTTCCGCGAATCTTTTACGAAACCGAGATCCCTTAATTTTGTCAGATGCTTCGACACCTTCGGCTGTGGCAGATCGAGTATGCCGGCCATTTCACAGACATACAAGTCGTGATGATAAAGAATGATCATTATTCTCATCCGCGTCTGATCCGACAAGGCCTTAAAAAAATTATTCAATTCGTCCATACAACACCTCTTTATACTCATATACCCATACGAGTACATATGTATGTTATCACAGTTCATTTTTTTTGTCAAGAAATTCTTATTAAAAAACTTAAATTTATTGTATAATTAAATGATTCAGTTAAATGATAATATTAAAAAGGGGTGAACAAAAGAATATGGAAATTGTAATCAATTATCTTCAGGTTTACGGTTGGAGCGTTCTCGGTGCGCTGATCACTTTCGGTGTAGGCTGGTGGCTGATCAAGGTCCTTACCAAAGTCCTTGTAAGGCTGATGGAAAAGACAAAGGTGGAAAAGTCTCTGGTTGGATTTTTAAGAACGCTGATGGATTTCTTCATGAAGATGATTCTCATCATCACCTGTCTGAGTATGGTCGGAGTGGATATGACGCCGTTCTTTGCAATACTCGGAGGTCTTTCAGTCGCCATAGGTTTTGCCCTCAAGGAAAGTCTCGGCAATGTCGCAGCCGGTGTCTTCATCCTGTTTTTCAAACCCTTTAAGGTCGGAGATTATGTCGAATCGAATGGCGTTTCAGGAACGGTACATGAAATACAGATCATGAATACCATCCTGATCACACCGGACAACAAACACATCCTGATCCCAAACGGCAAGATCTCAAACTCAGTCATCGTCAATTATTCAAGGGAAGCGACGAGGAGGCTGAACCTCGTCTACGGGGTAAGTTACGAATCGGATATGAGCAAGGTGAAAGAACTGCTTCAGCAGCTGATCGATGCCGATGAAAGGATACTGAAAGATCCCGCCCCGGCGATACTCATGAGTGAACTCGCAGACAGTTCCGTCAACTTCTCGGTAAGATTATGGGTAAATGCCTCCAATTACTGGCCGGTAAACTTTGAGATGAATGAAAAGGTATTTGAAACGTTCAACGCAAACGGCATCAGCATCCCCTATCCCCAGATGGATGTTCATGTCAACCAGGTCAAGGCCTGATTCTTTCCTCGTGAAAAATGTAAAAGGGCCGAATCTTCGATGAAGTTCGACCCTTTTTTTATAGTTCTTACTACTCTTAATTTCTTATTTGTTTGATTTGGTGTCAAATGTACCGATCTGATTCCCCAGTCTGACCTGAACCGCCCCTGAACTGTACTTTCCGGGTTCAAAGACAAGGATGACCAGTGATCCGCCGTAAAGGAAATGTCCCAGCTCATCCCCCCTTTTCACCGGAACCGGAGAAGTCAGGCCAAGGAATTTTTCTTCAAAGACAACGGAACCGACCGTACTCAGACCAACCGGAACGGCGGCAACCAAACCGTATTTACCGGTATCGATGATGAAATATCCCCTCTGATAATTCTCGAAGGCGCTGAAATCCGAACCGTAATAGCCGACGTTTCCATCTTCCGGAACGAATGTCGGGAAATCTTCCATGCCAAGCAGGGCTCCCTGAACGATCCTCGCCTCTATCACCTCACCACCCACAGGAGAATGATATCTGTGATAGGTATTCGGCATCAGGATACAGGACAGGGCGGTTCCGCCAACAAATCGGCTCCAGTATTTTGAACCGGCCAACAGTTCTTCTATGTTGAGTTCCTGCAATCCCTTCGTCTTTATCTTCGTTTTTGAATCGACGATCTGCATCGGAATGGTATTCATCAGGGCATCCGTCGGTGCCGCAATGATATAGTCCCTATCGGGCATCGTCTGAGGTCTCGTTTCGTCCTGATCTTTCAGGGGTCTGGAGAAGAATTCGTTATAACTCTTGAATCCACCATCTGCCGCCTCGGGATCGGGAAGGACATAATCCTCTTTTTCGATCCTGGCATCGGACAACCATTCCGAAACATATTTTAAGGAGTCCGGACTATCAAGATACTCCCCCCTCTCAGCGGCAAACTGATTGAACAGCTCTCTCCCGGGAGAAGTCTGAAAGACCACCCGTCCAAAGGGATTATTGTAGGCAAACAAGTCCATCTGCTGAATATAACTCAATCCGTCATCGGAACTGCCTATGGCTATCGGTAAAAAGGTCGCCCATTTTTCAAGGAACACCAGCAGATCATCAAACTGCTTTCCGATCCACGGATTTCCGCCTTTCAGATACCCGTCAGGTACCTGCTGCATATTTCTGAATGCCTCGTCCATCATGACTCTGAACACCTGATCGTTCTGATAGGCTTCGTTCATTCCGTTTATTGATGCAGCGCAGGGATTCGTTTCCGGAACGGTGTACGAAAAAAGCGTAAACGTCATAAAGACCATAAAAATGATCAACAACAGTTTTCTCATGATACCCTCCTTAGTCAGTCATCTTTCTCGCCCATTTTTCACAGGCCTTCACATCTTCCGGAAGCGGTCGTTTTCTTCCGAAGAGTCCAAACAGTCCACCTCGACAAAAATATTTCTCGATCTTATTTTGAATCTCACTCGGTAATGCTTCCTCAAATTTTTTAACGGCACTTTCAGAAGAATCCGGTACAAAGGCATAGGTGGAAAAAATTCCTATCGAACGGATATTGTTCTTTAAGGCCTTGATAAATTCATCCTCTTTAGTCAGAGCCATCACTCTCTTATGAAGAAGGCCGCCGTATACACCGCTTCCGATAAAGATAGACTCCACCTCTTTCAAATCTACTCCAGCGATCATGTTTGCCCTTAAATCATAAATCGCACAATCGAGTTCATCGGAGATGGCCTCGGCGAGTTTTCTTGTACTCCCGGTTACTGAACAGAATATAACAAGATTCTTCAAAATTCATCCCCCTCATCCCATTCTCTACTGCCTGAAATAAAATTCATCGGTTGTTACAAGTCCTTATTCATTGACACCCCATACAGTTTAATGTTAGTATATTAGAGTTGCATTTAGAATATTATTACATTCTATTATATCATAATTTCATAAGCGTATTCATCTCAAAAACAACCCTAAGGGAGGTCGTATGAAAAACACTCTTTCTCTGAAATGGAAAATCACCATCTGGTGGGCGTTGACCGGTATCATTGCCTCTTTGTTACTGGGAATCGCCGTTATGCTGACGGTTCAGAAAAACATGCGGACACAACTCGGTGTCCGGGCCGTTGAGATAACCCGAACGGCTGCAGAAATGATCGACGGAGATGATTTTGAAACCCTTGTAAAAGCCGGAGAGGCCATCGAAGAACTATATGAACCGATGCGACGGGAACTGAATCAGCTCTGGGAACTGACAGGGGCCTATTATCTGTATACGTTTATCAAACCGGATGCGGAAACCATCGTCTATATCGTCGACGGGGCAGATGATTATGATGATTACGGTACCGAAGATTCGATGGATAATTATGATGACACCTTTTTTGCCGCACTCGAAGGCAGAGATATCGCGGAATCAAAGGAATACGATACCGATCTCGGTGTATTGCTGAGTGCCTATTCACCGATCAGAAATTCGGCCGGAAAGGTTGTCGGTGTCATCGGCTGTGATTTTCCGGCGGAGAATATCAGTGAGATGTCCGGAAACATCATCTATATCATGATCTTTACGATGATCATCATTTCCGCTCTTGCCATCGCCTTCAGCTATTTATTCACGCGGTTCAGATTCGCCAACCCGGTCAGCAGACTGACAAAGACCATCGATGATCTGAAACAGGGAAACCTCAACGTCCAGTTCAATTCAAAAGGTGATACCGAGATTTCACTGTTGGATGCCCATTTAAATGAGATGACGACATCACTCAATACGATTTTCTCCACGATCTCTGAAACCTCGCTGAATGTCCAGAAATCGGCTGATTCCCTGTCGGATCTGTCTAAGCGAAGTTATAACGATGCCACCAAACTCTCTGAAAGAAGTGAAACGATCAATATAAACCTTCAGAATTCCAGCGGTTCGATTACGTCGGTCAGTCGTGATATCATAGAGATTTCCAGCACCTCTCAGGGGTTTACGAAAAACACACAGGAATTGTCGGATAATATTGCCGAAACACGAAACGCGGTTTCAAGCGGTATCGACGAATTGGAAAATCAGAAGAAAAAGATGAAGGTTGTTGAAGACCAGCATGACCTTGCTACCACTATCGTTAAAAAGGTCGCGGAAAAATCGAACAGCGTTCAGGATATTCTCAGTACCATCGCTTCTATCGCCGAACAAACCAATCTGCTCGCTTTGAACGCGGCCATAGAGGCCGCCCGTGCCGGTGAAGCCGGTAGGGGATTTGCCGTTGTGGCCGATGAGATCAGAAAACTGGCGGAAGAGAGTAAAAACGCCTCAGCTAACATCTCTACCATTCTCAACGAGATCGATGACGGCACCAAAAAGGCCCGTGAAGCCGTCGGAAAATCCAGTGTGCTGTATAAAGATGTCATCACCAATTCGGAAAGGGTAGAAAGTGGACTTCTGACCATTTCAGAATTAATCGGCAATATTGTGGAAAGGATAGAATCATTGGCCAATGCCGCGGAAAAACAGTCAGACCTTTCGGATCATATTGCGGAAAATATGAATCAATCCGCATCATCCGTCTCTATGATTTCAGAAGAGATGAAGATCATCAAGGAAAGTGCAAAACTCGCCGCTGAAGATTCTGTCGTTCTAAAAGAGCGTTCCGGCTCACTGAACGAATTATCCCAAACACTTGAAAGGATTGTAGAAAGGATACGGCTGCGATAGGAAAAATCTTTTTAAATCTCGAGGGAAACGGAACATGTTTCTCCGGAGGAGTTTCAAGACATTCGCTTTGAAAATCGCATTGAAACTCTTAATTTGAAATTTCCTTATGTTTTGGTATATAATATGTTTATAGTATTGGAGTAAATATTTTATGTAAAACAGCTTCACGATATCTTCACAGTGAACAGGTTAATATAGTGAAGAAAGCTGTGAAGACTTTATCAGTTGTGCTTTTACCCATAAGGAAGGTGATGATTATCTCTAAAAAATTTGCATTTAAATCGATCAGTACAAGGATGATGATTTTATTCGGTGCTTCTATGTCAATACTCTTTGCGGTATTAACCCTTGTCGTTTATCTGATGCTCAATGTTGCATTAATAGACAGTAGTGTGAACTACAATTCACAAATCACAAAGGCGAGATCAGAACAACTCGGCGATTTTCTGGATTCAAATATGACTCTGGTAAAAAGTGTCTCTGAAATTGATGTCCTTCAGGATTTAAGTTCTACCGAAGCTGCCGAACTAATAGCCGGGATCAGCGAAGTCCACAGTGATAATTTTGAAATGATGATGCTGGTCGGTAAGGATGGAACAAGTTATTCCAGCAGTGGGGCGATGGGAGAAATGCCAGAAACGGTTTCTACCGAAGGTATGGGAAATAGTCCTACGGAAGATGCACCAACAATGGATATGACTAATACGGAAACATATATACAAATAATACTTAACAGAAAAGATTCCCTGTTGGAAAATCCGATGACTTCTATGACTGGTGAAGGACAGGTAGTCGTTATGGGACATGCGATAAAGAACAACAGTTCAACAACAATAGGTTATCTGACCGGGATGGTAAAACTCGATAAGATAGATGAAATTGTCTCGGGAATTAAAATGGGGGAAACGGGATATGCCGTCTTGATTGATGGAGAAGGAAATATCATTTCTCATCCCGATGAAGACCTCATCATGCAGGCTAATGTTCTTGAAGGAACGGAGTTTGGGCTTGAGAATTTCGACAGTATAGCAGAAGACATGATAAACGGCAGGAATGGTACGGCAGAATTCACGGATATAGACGGGGAAGCAAAATATATTTACTACAGTAAGGTACCCGGTACACCGAACTGGAGTTTTGCGGTCGTAATGGAAGCCCATGAGGTAACGGAATTAGGCGATTATCTGATCCGCATCATCCTGATCATCGTCCTGATAAGTCTTGCCATCGTACTAACCCTGATCTTCTTCCTCTCAAGGGGGATCGCAAGACCTGTCAAGAACTTGAGTGAAAAGATCAAATTATTCGGGGCCGGGGATCTCACCGTGGAATTTGAAGCGAGGGGAAGAGATGAAATTGCGCAGATGACTCAGGATATGAAGGAAAGTGTGGCCTCGCTAAGAGCCTCTCTTTCAGCCATCAACAACGCAACCGAAGAGGTCAACACCTCGGCAAATACTCTATCTGAAATGGCCGTTGCGGGGAATCAGAATGCCGATGAACTGATGCATCAGGCGGACAATGTAGATTCCCTGGTTCAGAATACCTCAGCCTCTATTCAGGAAGTCACATCCGGCGTACAGGAAGTTGCCGCAAGTGCACAGAACGTTTCAAGGGATTCCGAAGAACTGGCCGGCGAAGTCACCGAAGCCGAGCAAGCGGTTAAAAACGGTAAAAAGGGTCTTGAAAATCAGAAGACACAGATGGAAATCGTTGGTGAACAGAACAGCAAGGCAGCCGAATTGGTTAAGAACGTCGCTGAGAAGGCGGCAAATGTCCAGCAGATCGTAAACACGATTGCCTCTATCGCGGAACAGACCAATTTGCTCGCACTCAACGCAGCCATTGAGGCGGCAAGAGCGGGAGAAGCCGGTAAGGGATTTGCCGTTGTAGCCGATGAGATCAGAAAGCTCGCTGAAGAGAGTAAACTGGCCTCAGCCAACATAGCACGTATCCTCAACGAGATTGATGAGGGGTCTTCTATGGCAAACACGGCCGTTGAGAAATCGAATGAGCTCTACGTCAGTGTTATTGAAGGCAGAAAGCAGATCTCGGAAGAATTTGACGTTATCCTAAACACGATAGATTCTATCACTTCAAAGGTTCAGTCCCTTTCAGGTGCCGCACAGGAACAGAGTGCCTCCTCCGAGGAGATGGCCTCGGCGATGGATGCCTCGGCGAAGTCGATGATGACGGTTTCTGAAGAAATCGACAGCATGGGAACAAATATCCGGGAAACGGCGGAATTTTCCAAGAATATCAACAGCACTTCGGAAGGATTGAAGACACTATCAGAACAACTTCATAAAATGATCATGCAGTTTAAAGTCTGATTGATACAATACATACAGATAAAGACCTTCACGATGTGGAGGTCTTTGTTTTTTCAGGTATAATCGGAAGAAGGAATTACGTGTATGAATCGCCTCTTATCACATCGGGAAATGCCGTTGAAAAATCTGATTCATTAGGGATGAGGCGATCATGCCAAGGATTGAAACCGTTGTTAAAACAAACGAGGTGAAAGATGATCGCGGGAAAGACGTTGGATGAGTGGAAAAGGGAACTGCCGTTGATAGGACAAATGATACAATATGAAGAGCTGTTCTGGCAAAACAGCCGCTTTCTTTCGTTTGAATCGGAAAGAAAAAATATTTCTGTCACTTCAAAAGATATCGATGAAGCTGAAGCGAGGCTGAAGCGATTTGCCCCCTGTATCGTAAAATTATTCCCGGAAACGGAGCGGGAAAACGGCTTGATAGAATCTCCCCTGAGAGCTGTTCCTTCAATGAGACAACACCTGAACAGTCTGCTGAATACACAGATAGAAGGGAAACTCCTGCTCAAATGCGACAGCCATCTTCCGATATCCGGCTCGATAAAGGCGCGTGGTGGCATATACGAAGTGCTTAAACACGCTGAAGAGATAGCGATTGAAAGCGGATCACTCGCAAAAGACGATGATTATGCCATTCTGACAAGCGATCGCTTTCGTCAGCTCTTTTCAGAACACAAGCTCTCCGTTGGCTCGACAGGCAATCTCGGACTGAGTATCGGTATCATGGGAGCCCGGCTTGGGTTCAGGGTCACCGTCCACATGTCCTCGGATGCCCGTCAATGGAAAAAAGACATGCTGAGGTCCAAGGGGGTTGAAGTCATCGAATACGATTCCGATTACAGCATAGCCGTTACGGAGGGAAGAAAACAGGCTGAAGCGGAACCGAACAATTATTTCGTGGACGATGAAAACTCCGTCAATCTCTTTCTCGGTTATGCCGTGGCGGGAAGAAGGGTACAGAAACAGCTGAACGAGATGAAGATTCCTGTGGATAAAGGCCATCCGCTCTTTGTCTACCTGCCTTGCGGTGTTGGAGGCGGTCCCGGCGGTGTGGCATTCGGGCTGAAGATGATATATGGCGATGACGTTCATGTCTTCTTCTCGGAACCAACCCATTCCCCCTGCATGCTGCTCGGGGTTCTCACCGGTAAACATGACAAACTCTGTGTTCAGGACTTCGGCATTGACAACATCACCTGCGCAGATGGTCTCGCCGTCGGCAGACCTTCCTCTTTCATAGGAAAAACGCTGGAACATACCATCAACGGCTTCTTCACCTGTTCGGATGAAACAATGTTCCGCTGTCTGAAGATACTTTGGGACAGCGAAGATATTCGACTGGAGCCTTCCGCCCTCGCGGGAATAGCTTCTGTTTTCAATTTTCACGATGGGAATAAAATAAAAGCGTATTGTTCACGGCAGGCGATCAACCCTGAAAACATCGCACATCTCTCCTGGGCAACCGGAGGAAATATGGTACCGGAAAGTGTTATGAAGGGATATTATGTGATAAACAGTTAAAATTGACAACCCGTTTGATTAAAGATTTAAAGGTTAAAATTGTTTTTTGATTTTGAAAGCTATTCCCGTCAATATGTCTCCATTCTCCTCATTCCCTTTTTTAAAACTCCATTTTACCCTTGAACATACTCATAAACACATCACTTTATCATACCATCCGACCAAAAGCTTCGACGCGTTTTCCCATCCAACAATGATATTCCGACAAAAAACATTTAACCTTTCCTGCGAAAAGGTGATTTTTGCAGTGTATAAGAATATATATAAAGGCGCATACAGCCATTCATCTTAAATCTTTTATTTTAAAATTGCTTATTGTGAACAATAGCCGTTAGACTCTAAAATTTGTATCTGTTTCAGAAAACAAAAAGCTAAGCGGTAAAGCAATATTCGAATCGCTTCGCGCTTCTCAGTTATTTGGTCCTCGCAATGCGGAAGCCCAGGCTGCTGCGACTGTCCGTCGGGCTGCCGCTGTACCGGTACGCAACACGACAGCCGACGGCATCGCTGTACCAGCCACCGCCACGGCCCACACGGCGCGAAGAACTCGCTGGACCAACAGGATTTTCGTGCTGCTCTTTTAAATAAGTCTCACCATACCAGTCGTGACACCATTCCCAGACATTCCCGCTCATATCGTACAGCCCCAATGCGTTGGGTTTCTTTTTCCCCACTTCCTGCGTGCTTTTAAAACCATGCAACCCGGAATTTTCGCTGTAGAATCCCACTTCATCCAAATCGTTGCTTCCGGCATAGGTGAAGGTTTCTCCCCCTTTGTGTCCGCCTCTTGCGGCATATTCCCATTCGGATTCCGTCGGCAGGCGATAGCCTTTGACCCTTCGGATGTCAACGGTGATTTCTCCCTTTTCATTTAACAGATTCCCACTGCCGTCATACGCCTTAGGAAGTCCCGCCTTTTCGCTGAGCCAGTTGCAATAGGCGATGGCATCGTTCCAGCTGACGTTGATAACCGGTCGGTTATCCCTTGTCCAGTTCTCATTTGAAGGTTTGCTTCGGTTGGACTCTTCACAGAAACGGTCGTATTCTCTGAAGGTGGTTTCGTATTTTCCAATGTAGAAATCGTAAGTGAACAACACTTCGTGAACGGGTTTTCCATCAGACTGACCTGTTCCACCCATCATGAACACGCCGGACTTCACCAACACCATATCCCCCGCCTTTTCATCCACATAGCCAAGACCCTGTGAAGAACCTGTATAGTCGAAAGGAGACTGATAAGGGCCAAAAAACGGATTACTGTTCTGTATATCCGTCAGCATCTCTTCGATCTTGCCGCGTTCTTTGTAATAGTCCAGCCATGAGAGATCCGTGTTGAATTTCAAACCGCTTAAATTCTCAAGGAGACTGAGAAATGAGAATTCTTCCGAATAAAATGGAATCTCTTCCTTATAACTGTTGTAGTATTCGCTTGTCTTGTCCAAATAGACTTTGTACGGTTCAAAGGACTCCATCATCTCATTTGCACGTACCATTGTAGAAAACAGGGATGAAAGATCTTTATCCAGTTTACCCAACAAGTCTTTTTCCAGACTTTTACCCAATGATTCCAGCTGTGAATTAATATCGCCGGATTCGGTCAGAGCAGCCATCAGATTCATTGAGGGGCGGTAAAATGTGAATATACTGCAATGTCTGTTGATCATCTCAACACATCTTTCCATATCGTATACGCCACCCTGTGTTTCGACTGCTTTCAGATATTCCAGATCGCTGATCAGTTCTTTCATTTCAAATTCACAATATCTGAGGTTTAACTCCGCCATGCCTGTCAGATACGTCTTGGGATCCGTCATATGATTGACCGCTTCAAGACAGACATCTTTTAAGGCATCCAACGCCAGACTTGCCGCAGTAACCGGTTCAATAACCGCATAAGATGCATTTAATGCGATTCCGGCGGCAAAGTCTCTCACCTTGGCTGCTGTATTCTGTATCTTTGTCGTGTTGATCTGTGTGTTGATGTTTTCAAGATAGGTATTGAAATGATCTGTTTCCATCTCACCAAAGTATATATCTATCCATTTCACCATCTTTGCAAACTCACTCAGGAGCTGTTCATCCGTTATATTCTCCCCTTTTGATCCATACAGGACTTTCTTTCCGGCTACCTCACCATAAATAAACTGTTTGTCGCCGTAGACAAACGTCTTTTTCGTCTCCGAATCAACCGGCATATACCCCTTGGAACTCTCCGGGAAATAAATCAGACTCACCTCATCAACAGAAACGGTCTGTATTCCTCCAGCTGTTTCAACCTGAATATAATCCCTCGTTGAACTCAGCAAAGTCCCCTGTGTCATGTTCCCATCACGATACATGAGTGTAATTTGAGCCCCAAAACTGTTTACTGCAATTAATACGATAATCAACACGAATAATAGAATTTTTTTCATCTTCCGCCTCCCTGATTTTTGATTGGTTCTTATCTTCCGATGTATTCTGCCAATTGCCAATAGGTAATGTCATTATCAAACTGAGCCATGAGTTTAACGGAACCGTTTTTAATAAATATTTTCCCCTCAAACCGGCCGTTACGCTTTTCGAGATGATGCCATTTCCCATCCTGAATGATACAGACGTCTATCGCCTTTGGAACAGCAACACGAAACGTCTGATAGTTATCGGCGTTGAGATATTTGTTTTTTGGTTGAACAAGTTGTACTTTTTCTTCATCAAAAGTTCCGGTGGTTTCCGGAAAGACCGGAAGCAAAGGATCACACTCGGTTACGTTGATGGCATAGGTCATGGCAAGCGTACTGGTGTATTGTCTTTGAGCTGATGACTCTTCCTCTTTTTGTCTGCTGAAGATATTCAGGAAATATTTACCCTTTTGATGAAAATTCATGTAGACAACCGTTTCATCGTTCTCGCTTTGCGTTAAGGTGAGATCGCGATATTCTCTTCCTGTTGAGTCGGTTAAATAAGCTCTTAAAAATACAGTTTCTGGTGTTCTGAACCGTAACGTTAACTGCATTTTTGCGTTTAAACAGCCTTTTGATGTGTTCACCGGTTCAATATGATGCTGAAAAAAGGAAGGACTGACATCGGGCAAATCAGTAAATTCTTTAAGCGTTTTTGGAAGATCCAGCAATTGCCAATTCGGATCTTCGGGGAAATGGCTGTAAATAAATTGTTGAGGGGGTGTGCAAAAATAAAAAGGGTCGAAATTAAATACATACTGTTGATTTCCATCGACATGACCCCCACCCCATGTGCTGTCTATCAATCGCCATTCCCCATCGATTTTAACGGCATTCCACGCATGATTGGTTTCATTTTCCTTGATCGGGTCTCCCGTTCTGTATCCATATCCTTTGCCATAACCGTTGATGGTAACGACTTCCACTCCCACGGCGTTCGCCATTTCTGTAAAAAGGTTGGCAAAACCACTACAAACAGAACGCCCCGTCTTTAAAACATTACCGGGCTTCTGACTGCCATAGGAATTGTTGAAATAGGACTCTACATCATAGGCAATGTTGTGGGTAATCCACTCAAAAATAGCCCAGCATTTCTCT
>DAINPP010000006.1:0-73777 GCA_036743375.1 Thermotogae bacterium
ATCATAAGCCCACATGGGTCTTTCCGGTTTTTCAGGGATGATCAGACTCATGTTCAAGTCTCCTATTATCGCCGTTTTATCATCGAGAAAAAGGGAAATAGAGCCAGGGGTGTGTCCGGGTGTATGAACGATCTTTCCGTGAACCCCGTATGGAGTCAAGTCATATTCCTCGGATGAGATAACGATGTCTGCCTCGCAGGGTTTCAACCCTTTCGGATGCTGTGTATCCTTATTTTTAAGAAAGACGTACAACAGTTTTCCGATCGTTGAAAAGGGAATGAGTTTTGCACTCTCTCCATTTTTCATCAGCTCATAATCCGCCTCATGGATCATGACCTTCGCTCCGGTCTTCTCCTTTACCTCGTTAATACTGCCATAATGATCCGAATGGGCATGGGTGACCACGATATAATCCAGAGTATCAGTCTTGTCGAGATACTGCTCAAGATCGTAAAGCAGCAGAGCCGAATCTCCCGGATTTCCGGCATCAACGAGTATATTCTTATCATCTTTTATCAGATAGGCCTTTGTTCTTTTCAGCTTGATTGGAATAATCTGCATCTTTTTTCCTCCAATATAGGTTTTCGTTATATTATATCATCAAAGGAAATAAGTTTGTATTCAAACCGATAAAACACTGTCCTCTAAAATTCCGAGGCACCGATATCATAAGGTTCCGTTCGTTTTTTGTCGTCCACATCATAGGTAACCCAGTTCAGATTTTTCCCCCTGTCAATACACGGACTGTCTGAACTGAGTCTGTATTCCTGGATCAGCAGCGGATCATCGAGAGAGCTGTTGGTATCACAGTAGAGGTGATTCTTCCAGGCCGTAAAGGATTCCGTATAGAATTCAGAATCCGGTCGTCTGTCTTCGAAATAAAGGGTACCGTTTGTATAGTAGCAGTTGTTATCCATCTTCACAGGGCCTTCAAGGGAACTCATCCCGCCCAGTTCATCGGCATATCGGATATAGATCATCGCACTGTCGATGTTGTTCTGGCTTACGATGTTGTTGTAGATTTCGGGATTGATGTTTGCCGGTCGTTTGGCCACGGGATCCCAGTCCTGGAAAGACAGTCCGAAGTATATCGGGCTCATGGCCGCTTTTGCCGTATCAATGATCGTATTGTTGTAAACATGCGCATCTTTGGAGGCGTAAAGGCCTATTCCCGCATAAACGGTGTTGACGATGACATTATTTCTGACGATTCCGTTGATGCTCTCATAATAATCGGGATTCACTTCGAGATCAAAGTAATCCGTACTCGTGTCAAAACCGATCAGTATTCCAGAAAAACCTGTATCCCTGATGATGTTTCTCTCGATGATACAGTCCTGTGCGCCGCCTTTGAAATAAATCCCCGTCGTATAGATATCATGGATAAAGCAGTCCTGAACGATCAGGTTGTCTCCGTTGACGTTGTCGATCCCTTCGGCATTCTCCGCAGCTATATTCGACGGTCCGACACCGGAATTGTATATCTCACATCGCCTGATGGTGATGTTGTTACAGTTTGGTGTAATTTTGATACAGTCTCTGCCGCTGTCATGAATGATACAATCCTCTATGATGATGTCCGAGGCACCGTATCGTTCGGGTTCTCCCCAGTCCCATGTGGTCTCTATCTTTATGGCGTAATAGTATCCGCCGGCGATCTCGAGATTCTGAAGCCTGCACCCGGATCCATCCACATAGATCCATATGGCAAAGGTCTGATCTTCATCATCGATGACGTTCCTGATGACGACATGATCGTTGTTGATATCCGCAGGTCTCAAGGTGATATTCGGAAGGTCTATCCTGACCTCTTCCTGATAGGTTCCCGCCGCAAGCATGACCGTCTCTCCGCCACTGCATTGTGAAAGGGCGTGATTAATCGTCCTGTAAGGTCTGTCCTGACTGCCGTTTCCCGTGTCATCACTCCCCGTCACGGAAACGTAAACCGGATTATTCACGGTATAATCGGCAGGCTCTGACAATTTTTCTGAAAAGGTTTCCGGTGTAAACAGGTCCATCACAAAATTTACATCGCATGAAACAAACAAAAACAGGATGAGAAAAACGATTCCAAGTAGTGCTCTTTTTTGTTTTTTCATATTAACACTCCTAACGAATCAACGGATATGATGATAGAAACAAAAATTTACAATATGATTAAATCACTTGGATGTTTAGAAATGAAAAAGTGTTCTTTACAATTATAAAGCAAACCGGTGAAAGATATAAAACGGCTTCAATCGTTGAGGATCAAAGCCGTACGGATCAGAATTCATTTAAAAGCTTAAGGGCCTTCATCTCCACAGCCTCAAAGCCTTCAGTACTATTTATCTGATGGCCGTTGATAAAGAAGATGAGGGATAGGTCCCTTTCGGATCTCGCTAAGAATACCGTAGGTGTTCCCCGAATGACCGTATAGGCTGAAGCCTTTGACGGGAAGATCTTCGAAGAGGTGCAAGCCTAATCCCTTTTTCGTATAAAATCCGTCAAGTGAAAAACCTTCCCAGCTGACGACTTCCATCTGTTTAACAGTTCCGGTTCTGTTTTTATTTTGGGATCTGCTGCGTGATGCAATGGATGTTCCCCCCGCCAAGCAATATTTCCCTTGAGTATACGGGAATGATCCTGCGCTCCGGGAAATGGCTCTGAATCTTTTCAAGAGCAGCCGTATCATTGATATCGTTAAACACCGGAACGATCACGACATGGTTGGCGATGTAAAAATTTACATAGGAAGCGGCCAGACGGTTTCCCTTCACTCTTGCAACCGCATGGCCTTTCTGCACACCGGTACTTTCCTCGGCTTTCATGTAAAGCGGTCCCGGCTGCAAGATCTTTTCCACCATCAGTGAATTCCCCGAGGCATCTTTCGTCCGTGAGAGAATTTCAAAGGCATTTGCAGAGCGTTCATACTGCGGATCATTTCTGTCCTCCGTCCATGTGAGCAATACTTTCCCCACATCTGTGAAACAGCAGAGATTATCCACATGGCCATTCGTTTCATCGTTAAAGACACCCTTTGGCAGCCAGATGGTTTTTCGGATCCCGAGGTAATCCCTGAAAACTTCCTCCATGCGCTCTTTTGTCATCCCCGTGTTTCTGTTTCCGGAGAGGACACATTCTTCGACGGCTATCAGTGTTCCCTGTCCGTCGACCTGAACAGCTCCGCCTTCAAGAACGACCCCCGGTTTATATTGATCGAATTTCAGGTAATTTGAAACCGTTCCGGCGACCCCCGCATCTTTCTCCCAGGAATCGTACAGTCCATCCTTCTCCCCGCCCCAGGCGTTGAACTCCCAGTTGACGGTTCGGATTTCCCCGCTCTTCCTGTTTTTAATACAGGTTGGACCGATATCTCTCATCCATGAATCGTCATAATCGAGTTCTATGGTCTTTGCATCGGGTGTCAGAAATAATTCCGCCCGATCTATGTCTTCTTCACGCGCACCCATATAAAGCCGTTCGGAAAGCGCTATGAGATTTGCCACCTTTGCAAAGGTCTTTCTTGCCGGTTCTGCGCCATCCCGCCAGTTATCCCCCCTGAACGGCCAGAGCATGAGACAGCCGCTGTGTGGTTCAAATTCAGCCGGCATGATGAAGCCATCGGCTATCGGTTTTGATTCATGTATCATATCTTCCTCCATATCTTCTTTTGTCAGGAAAGTAACTCACATGACAAAAGGGCGGAAAAGTCCGCCCTTTTACAGTATCTGATCTGTTATTCATAAAGCCAGCAGGCAACCCTGTGCTGATCTGAAACGTTTACAAGGGCTGGTTTTTCTTTCTTACATTTATCCATCACCTTCGGGCATCTCGTGTTGAACGGACAGCCCTTCGGCGGGTTGATCGGACTCGGTGGTTCTCCTTCGAGGTGAACGGTTCCGAGTTTTCGGTGTTTCGGATCCCAGTGCGGGATGGATTTCATCAGTACCTGCGTATACGGATGAGCCGTTTCATCAAAGACCTCCGTGGCATTTCCCTCTTCCATGACACTGCCGAGATACATGACCATGATCCTGTCACTGACATGATGAACCAGATCGAGGTCATGCGAGATGAAGAAGTATGCCATATTGGCCTCATCTTTTAATTCCTGAAGGAGGTTGACGATCTGACTCTGCACGGAAACATCGAGTGCAGAAGTCGGTTCATCACAAACCACCATTCTCGGTTTCAGGGCTATCGCCCTCGCAATAGAGATTCTCTGCCTCTGCCCACCGCTGAATTCATGCGGATAACGGGCGGCATATTCGGGATAGAGTCCTACCCTTGAAAGCAGATATTCGATGTATTCATCGCGCTCTTTCGGATTACTGTACATCTCATGAACATCCAACGGTTCTCTGAGTATATCCCCTATTGTCATTCTGGGATCCAGGGAACTGAAGGGATCCTGAAAGATCATCTGCATGTCCTTTCGGTACTTCTTCTTCATGTGTTTCGGAATTTTCTTCTCGATCACGTACTTCTGTCCGTCCGGATCCCAGTATTCAAGATTACCGGAAGTCGGCTCGTAAATATGTGTGACACATCTTCCCAGAGTCGTCTTTCCGCAACCGGACTCCCCAACGATACCCAGAGTTTCATTTTCACTCAACTCAAAATCAACCGCTTCAAGTGCCTTGACATACCCGGCGATCTGAAGAAAGACGCCTTTTTTTATCGGAAAATATTTCTGTAATCCATTTCCTTTTATTATCATTCTGAATCAGCTCCTGTTGCATAAAGCCAGCATGCACAGTCATGTTCTTTTCCGAGATCCGTCAGTTCCGGATCCTTTTCTCTACATATATCCATCGCATGCGGACATCTTGGGTTAAAACGGCAACCTTTGGGGAATTCAAAGGCACGGGGTACGGTCCCTTCTATGTAAGGCAATTCCTGGCCTTTGAGTTCGCGTTTCAGCCTCGAATTCAGCAAACCTTTCGTATAGGGATGCTTTGGATTGTCGAAGAGTTCTACGACATTCGCCTTCTCAACGATCTTCCCGGCATACATGACGTGAATTCTGTCGGCAAGTTCCGCAACGACGCCAAGATCATGTGTGATGAAGATGATGGAGGTGTTGAATTCTTTCTGCAGCTCTCTCATCAGATTCAGTACCTGAGCCTGTATGGTAACATCCAGAGCAGTCGTGGGCTCATCTGCAATCAGAACGTTCGGATCACAGGCAAGTGTAATGGCAATGAGCATCCTCTGTAGCATTCCACCGCTCATCTGATGCGGATATTCGGCGTAGCGATTCGCCGCTTCCGGGATCCCCACTTTTTCAAACATCGATATGACCTTTTCCTTTATCGCCTCTTTAGAGAGAGTCGAATGCATGGCAACGGCTTCTGAAGCCTGTTCTCCCACTCTGTACAGAGGGTCAAAGGCTGACATGGGTTCCTGAAAGATCATGCCGATCTCTCCGCCTCTGATCTTGTAATATTCCTTGTTGGACATCCCCACAAGCTCTTTTCCCTTGTAGTTGATGCTTCCGTTTATGATGGCGGGCGGAGACTTGAGAAGCCCCATAACGGTCTTGACGGTAACGCTCTTGCCACAGCCGGACTCTCCAACCAATGCCAGGATTTCATTTTCTCTCAGTTCAAAGGACACGCCGTCAACGGCCTTGACGATCCCATCATCCGTTCTGAAATGTGTGCTTAAGTTCTTTACATCTATTATACTCATACTTTATCAACCGTCCTGTATGGATCTAACGCATCTCTGAGTGCATCACCCACAAAGTTAAACGACAACACGGCCACGATGATAAAGAGTCCCGGAATCATCAGCCACGGATGTGCCTGGATTTCAGACAGGGACTGTGCCTGTTTTAAAAGCAGGCCCCAGCTGGTCATCGGTTCCTTTATCCCCAGACCAAGGAAGCTGATAGAACTCTCTCCAAGGATCATGCCGGGAATCGAAAGGGTGGATACGACGACCAGATAAGTAATCGTGTTGGGGATGAGATGCTTTGTAACTATCTTAAAATCAGACTGTCCTACTACCTTTGCTGCGAGAACGTACTCTTTTTCCCTCAGTGACAAAACCATTCCCCTGACCACTCGCGCAACACCCATCCATCCGATGAACGATAACACGACGACAATTCCAACATATACCGCCGTACTCGGCCAGGTTGGCGGGAGAAGCATGGCGAGTGCCAGCCAGAGCGGGATACGCGGGAACGATCTGAGGATTTCTATGACTCGCTGAATCATGACGTCTATCCAGCCGCCGTAATATCCTGAAAGCGCTCCGATAATGGCCCCTATTACAACGGAGATCAGTGTACCAATCAACCCGGCCGTCAGTGACACCCTTCCACCCATCAGGACACGTGAGAAGAGATCTCTCCCGAACCGGTCTCCTCCGAAGAGATAGAGTACGGCATCACTCTGTTTCTCTATCCCGAACAGGTGTATGTCCGTCTCCCAGAGACCCCAGAATTTATAGGTATCCCCTTTTGCGAACAGTTTGATCGGATACATTTTTTCATAATCCGTTTCATATTGAATGGCAAAAGTAACCGGATCTCTCGATTTTTTTACCCCGTAAATATGTGGTCCGACAAATTTCCCGTCATGTGTCCATGCGATCTGTGACGGCTCCGTCAGAATGAAGTTTCTATTCGTTTCTTTGTAATTATACGGTGCGATAAAATCCGCAAAGATAATCGTGAAATAGAGGATAAACAGAACGACCATTCCGATAATCCCCAGCTTATGTTTAAAAAAGGCCTTTTTAACCCGGTTCGATGTATTTCCCTTCATCTTCATCCTATCCACCTCAACTCATTCTGATTCTTCCAGGAATAATTGTTGTTGTTTTTCATATCCATCAACTCATCCTTATTCTTGGGTCCAGGACGGCGAGAAGTATATCGGCTACAAGGTTTCCGATCTGCGTGATAAATGCGATGAACATCAGGAATGTCATGACGAGGTACTGGTCATGATTCATGAGCGCAGAATAAAAAAACGGTCCCATGGTTGGCAGGTTCAAAACGATTGCCGTGATAATCGTACCGCTGAATATGTTTGGAAGTTCCATCCCGGCAATACTGATCATCGGGTTAAGTGCATTTTTAATCACATGCTTTCTGACCTTTCTCTCAGGCAATCCCCTGGCCCTGAGAGAATCCACAAACGGGGATCCAAGTGTATCCAACATATTCCCTCTCATGACCCTCATCAACCCGGCAAGCCCCGAAAGTCCGATTACGGCAATTGGCAGCCAGATGTGCATAAAGAGATCCTGAATCAATCCCCAGGAAAATGGCGCACCGATGAACTCCGGTGAAAAGAGGCCACCGCTTGAATTGGTCAGATACATTAATATCAGCGCAAAAAAGAAGTTTGGTATTGATATACCTATAAAGGCCAGAAACGTAATCAGGTAATCACCGAACTTATAAGGATGCAATGCCGAATATATCCCGAGCGGCACGGCAATCATCCACTGGAACATTATTGTAGATAACGCAATGCCTATCGTCCATCCCATACGTTCCCCTATAAGATCGATAACAGGTCTTTTGTATGCAAATGAATAGCCGAAATCACCCTTTGTGATAATCTGCTTAATCCACATGCCATACCTGACCATGGCAGGTTTATCAAGGCCAAGCCTCTCTTTGATTAGTTCAACCTGTTCCGGTGATATTCTTGGATTTTCAAGATACTGTGATACAAAATCCCCTGGCTGTAATTCAGTCAGAAAAAAACAGATGAATGAAATTACGAGCATCATGGGGACCATGATTAAAAGCCTTCTGACTATAAAGGAAGCCATTAACAAATCATCCCTCTCGATAAAATTCTATTATCTCTTTAATATAGAGACAGGAACGAGACCTGTCCTTTAAAACATATAGATAAAAGGGCAGGCACGAGACCTGCCCCTGTAATAGATTACTCTGTTGTCTTATTTTCTGAAAAGCGTGTAAGGTGCGTATGAAAGTGATCCGTCAGCTGTCTGTGTGAAGTTACCAAGTGTGTCGGATACGCCCATGAGATCCATACCCTTACAGATGTAGATGAAAGGAACGTATTCCGCGTAGATGGCCTGCCAGATACCGTACTGTTCTTTTCTGACTTCCGGATCCATTGCCGTTTCACCTTTTTCAAATGCATCATGTACCTTGACTTCCCAGTCTGTCATATTTCTGAGATCTTTGTAGGGTTCTTTTGTTTCAGGATCCATTGTTGCAAAGTGGCTATAGTAAAGGGAATACCCCGGTGACCAGATAGCCTTCCTGAGCTGTGGATCCGGCTGGTTTCCAAATGCCCAGAGACATGCTTCGTAATCTCCACTGAGAGCCTTCTGTGATCTGAGTGAGGAATCAATAATCTGAAGTTCACACTTTATGCCAACGGCCTTTGCCTCTTCTGAGAAGATGTAAGCGGCATCCTGATGTTCCTGTGATGTAGAAGTGATCAGGACAAATTCCACCGTATTTCCACTTTCAAAATCTCTCCATCCGTCACCATTTCTGTCTACGAGTCCGATGGCATCGAGAAGTTCTTCTGCCTTTTCTGGGTTGTATGATCTTCTGATATTTTCTATTTCAGGATTGTAGAATGCCTTGTTTGCCGGAAGTACAGGAACTCCACCGATAACGGCAAGTGTGTTGTATACTTCTTCTATAATCCTTTCTCTGTCAAGTGCATATTCCATTGCCGCTCTGAAGTCCTTGTTGCTGAAAATTTCAGCGAGTTCCGGATTTTTTGCATCAAAGTTGAAGGCAAGGTGAAGCGGGCTTGGTGTCGGTCTTGTTGGCTGTGCTCTGTAAATAATGTAGGAGGCCCCATCAAGTTCCTTTTGTTTGAGAACTGGATAATCTGAAGCGGAAATGGACATGTAGTCTATTTCTCCGGCCTGGAACTTTGCACTTCTGACCTGATTATCCTTTACAACGAGGTATTCGAGATAATCGAAGTAAGGCAGTTTGTTTCCCCATCTGTCTTCTTTCCAATAATAAGGATTCTTCTTTAAGACAACTTTCTGATCAACGATGTACTGATCCAATACAAACGGACCCGTTCCTACGATCTGATCAAGCGGTGTGTCTGTGGTCCACAGCTCGTTAACGGAACCAGGATCTTCAGGATTGATCTGATCTTCAAGAATATGCTTCGGATAAACGCTGGCTGCAGAGAGAACTGTGAAGAATGGTCCGTATGGTGTAGGAAGAATTGCCTTGACCGTTCTGTCATCAACTTTAACAAATTTAACAACTTCTCCACCAATGGTGAATCTAGCGATGGAGTTTCCTTCTGCAAATTTATTTAAGAGGAAATTCTCAAATGTGAAGATAACATCATCAGCGGTAAACGGTACACCGTCTGACCATTTGATATCTCTGAGGTGGAAGGTAACCTCCTTACTATCTTCACTAAGTTCCCATGATTCTGCCAGTCCGGGAATAAGATCATTTGTGACAGGATGCATCTCAACAAGACTGTTGAGGAAATTACCGGCTATCGTATAAGCTACACCATCGAGTGTTCCGTAAAAATTGAATGACTGAGGTGAACTTGCAACACTTAAATACAACGTTCCCCCGAGTGTAGGCTGTTCTGGCGTCAGTAATTCGTCAACAACTGCCGGAGCGGCAAAAGCAGAAAGAACAACCAGAGATAAAACAAATAAAATAACTAGTTTCTTCATAGAAACACCTCCAAAAGTATGTGGTCTTGATCAGCAGACCAAAAGATATATCACTTATAACTTTAACAATGCGTTATGGTTCTTCAACACAAAAGATTATAATTGATATATGACAAAAATACAATTCATGAAACTGACAATAAAATCTCTATTTAAGGATATATTCTCGATTAGCTTAAATTTCCTCTGATTTTGACACATAATTACATTTGATGAATTTCTATAATTTTGCTATAATGTAATTCCAAAGTGTGTATTGTTATTACATATTTTGAAAAGACTATCTAAGGGCCATAGAAGCGGTGTGGTGGTTTTTACGACTGGGTTTACGATGCGATGGCAGTCGATCATATGACGATAAACATCCTCGAAAGGAGAGTACAATGACATTACAGGAAAAGATAGGCAGACTGTTCCTGATAGGAATACAAGGAAAAGAACTGACAGATGAAACCAGAGACCTTCTTGACAGAATTCAACCGGGGTTTATCATTCTGTTTCAGAGAAATGTAGAATCCGGTGAACAGTTGAAGCGGTTGATCACCGATATCAAAAATTATGTAGGCAGAGAGATCGTCTTTGCCATCGATCAGGAAGGTGGTATTGTAACAAGACTTGAAGAAGGGTTTACCATCTCTCCGGGAGCAATGGCACTGAGTGCAACCAACGATCCGGAAAACGCTTATCGAACCGGAAGAATACTCGGCAGCGAAATGCGCGCACTTGGGATCAGCTGGGATCTCGCACCGGTAGTTGACGTCAACGATAATTACAGGAACCGGAGTACAGGCGTCAGGGCATTCGGGGATACCCCCCAACGGGTAGCCGAGTATTCACAGGAATTCTATCGCGGACTCAGAGAAGAAGGCGTCGCTGCAACCGCAAAACATTTCCCCGGTAATGGAAGTATAGAGGCGGATCCGCATCTTGACATGCCGGTATTGAACAAGACGCTGGAGGAATTGATGCAGAACGAATTCATCCCATTTCAGAATGTCATAGACAAAGGGATAGAATCGGTAATGATTTCTCATGTCTATCTCCCACAGGTCATGAGGGAAAGACTTCCTTCTGCCGTTTCAAAGGAGGTCATGAAGGACCTCCTGATCGGTCGGCTCGGATTCAGGGGGATTCTTGTCAGTGATGATCTGACCATGGGGGGTGTCGCCAATTTCTTCGATGTGGATGAGGCTTCTTATCAAGCGTTGATGGCGGGGATGGATGTAATAGACATCTGTCATGAGAGTGCCAACATGTTCAGGGCATTCGATTATCTCGTTAAAAAGGCACAGGAAGAGGAGTGTGTGATGGCGGAGATCGACAGGGCATTCGAAAAAGTCAGCGGATTTATTGAGCATTTCAACGTTCCGGTTTCAGAGATGAACCTTGAAAAGGCGGGGACCGAAGAAAATCTGAACAGAATGGATGAAATAACGGCTAAGGCCATCACGGTGTATAAGAATTCAGATGAAATGATTCCGTTAAACAATCTGGGAAAGGAAGACCTTATCTGTGCGGTCAGGCCACTCAGACAATCACTCGTAGAAGAGGAAAGGGAAGGTTCCTCGACGGCCGGAAAGCTACATGAATCATTCCCGGAGACCGAATTCATCCAGTTCAACGCAAAGCTCAGTGAACCTGAAGCGGATGAACTTCTGAAGGGCCGGAAAGGGCGAAAAGCCGTTGTATTGACGGAAAACGCCTATCTCTTCCCCGGACAGAAAAAACTTGTCCTGAATCTTCTCGAAAGGTATGAACAGGTCCTGCTCGTTGCCCTGAGAAATCCCTATGACGCCGGTATCAGCGGCATCGACAACGCCGTACTTTCTTATGGTTACAGCATACCCAATCAGAAAAATCTCGTAAAGGCCCTCTTCGGAGAGATAAAAGCGAGTGGAATCTGTCCCGTACCCATTCCTGAAATAGACTAATGATCAAAGGGGGATGTCATAGACATTCCCTTTTTTACAGATAATAACAATAAGCCGTATATTCGTCTCTTATGATGAACCCTTCGCTTAAGAAAAGATGCAGACCGGTATTATTCTCGGAGTTGACTGTAAATCCACAACCCGCTTTGAACTCAGCGGCAAGATTCAGGCAGGATCTCAGGAAATAGCGTCCGATCCCCTTGTTTCTATAAGCCGGTAAAACGGCAAGCTGACTGATCCAGAGTTCATCCTCCGCCTCCAGCGAACAGTAGAAAAGACCCATGGCCTCCCCATTGAGATAACCTATCTGTGCACAACCGGGAAAAGTGGAATCCGTTTCGATATCCTCTCTCACCATCTGAGGCGTATAGGGAATATGTCCCGGAATATCTTTATAGGCCTCGTTGATGATCTCGCACCAGATGTCCATGTCTGATGCCGGCTTAAAAGGCTTCATGTCGGGCAACACCTCTGTTTTTATCAATTTACGGAAGTCATTTCTCTTTTTTTCCAGAAAAAAGGCCTTTCGACTCTCCTCAAAACCGATCGTCTTTAACAGCTCTACCTCCTGAAAATCGGCGGTCGGCAGGAAGAGGAAGTTCTTCTCCGCCCTGGCCTCCTGCGCAAAGGGCAGGACCGCTTCGAGTAACATTCTGTAGGTCTCAGCCCGCTTCCGCCTCGAATGCAGCAGGATGAAACGGCCTTTTGACTGGGCCGTAAAAGACTCATCGAGTATCAGACAGGTAACACCTATCAAGTCATTCCCTTCGTAGAACAGAAAACCCGGACGTGTCTTCTTGATCTCAAAATCTTCGCAGAGGGGGAAAAAAGATTGATCCAGTCCATCGGCAAAAAGCCAGCAATAATCGTGAAATTCTTTTCTGTTTTTTTCATTAAGGCGTTTCAGATACAACAAGTCATCACATCCCTTTTATCGCCTGATTATACACCATCACCGATAAAGAACGCTTGACAATGGAATAGACGCATGATACGATGATTATGCTTTGATCTCCATGCTATCTTTTATAAAATGTGCATCATTCCGCACAAAATGTCAGGAAATACGGAAAGATATCCTCTATAATCATCTAAACGGAAGGAGAGTGGACAATGGATTGGATTACCGGGATTCAACGGGCCGTTGATTATGTGGAAGAACATATTCTGGAGCCTATCGACTACGAGGAGGTGGCAAGACAGGCTTATTCATCCGGTTTTCATTTTCAGCGCGTCTTCAGTGTTCTCTGCGGTTTCACACTGGGCAGCTATATTCGTATGAGACGACTTTCTATGGCTGGAAAAGAACTGGCCTCATCCGACAGCCGCGTGATCGACGTGGCATTCAAGTACGGTTACGAGACACCGGAAAGTTTCAGCCGAGCATTTGCCCGCTTTCACGGTGTAGCACCTTCTCAGGCAAAGCAGGGAGGCGTCGCGCTTAAATCCTTTTCCCCAATTTCCGTAAAACTGATTTTAGACGGAGGAAACATGATCAATTACCGAATAGAAACAAAGGAAGCCTTTCAGCTTGTCTGTAAAAAGATGCAGGCCGAAGGCAGGATGGAACTGACACCGGAAAGAATCTCCGATTTCTGGACGACGTGCAACGCGGATGGAACCATCACCGAATTATGCCGGTATATCCCGGAGGATAATATCTTCAAAAACTTCATCGTCGGCGTTACCTTCGGCAGAGATGCAACAAATCCCGAATATCCCTATGCCATAGGCGCCCACTACGATGGCACACCGATCGCCGAATCCGATCTGACGATAGAGGAAATCCCGGCTCATACTTATGTGGTGTTCCCCTGTACTGGAAGGATGCCCGAGGCATTTATAAAGCTCTATCAGCAGATTTTCAGCGAGTTTTTCCCGGTCAGCGAATATCAGCCTTGCGGGGGTGCGGATTTTGAAGCCTATCCTTCAACGGATGTCTCCGATCCCGCCTACACCTGTGAAATATGGATTGCCGTCGAAAAAAAGCCCGTGAACAGATGAAAGACTATTCAAATCAGAGGATGGAGGAAAAGAGATGAACCAGGAAAAAAAGACAGTGTTGGACAAGCAGATAAACGACAACTATAACAACGTTACCGGTATGGTTGTTCTGAAAGACAGTCAACCTGTGTACGAAAATTACTTCAACGGATATAAGGCTTCCAACGCCGTTCACGTCTATTCGGTGACGAAGAGCATTTTTTCCGCACTGATCGGAATCGCCATAGACAAGGGATTAATACGAAGTGTCGATCAGAAGGTACTGGAATTTTTCCCGGACTATACGGTTGCCGAGGGGGAGAAAACGATACAGGATGTTACCGTCAGGGAATTACTGACTATGACGGCCCCATACAAATTTGAACAGGAACCCTACGAGACTTTTTTCTCAAGTCCTGACTGGGTAAACACCGCACTCGATTTTCTCGGCGGAGAAGAACATACGGGGACTTTCAGATATTCACCTATCATAGGTACTCATATCCTGTCCGGTATTCTCGCAAACGTGGCCGGACAATCCATACTCGATTTCGCCAACGAAAATCTATTCTCACCCCTCAAGATTAAGGTACCCGGACCGGTCATTTTACGCAACCGGGAAGAACATATGAGGGTCATGAACGATAAAAACACCAGTGGCTGGGTTGTTGATCCACAAGGCAGAAATACCGCAAGCTGGGGACTGTTTCTGACACCCGTGGCCATGGCAAAATTCGGACAGCTTTACCTTGATGATGGACTCTATGAGGGAAAACGGCTTATTTCAGCTCAGTGGATAGGGGAGAGTATAAGGGAGCACAGCCGATGGAATCAGCTCCCCTACGGATACCTTTGGTGGATCGTTAACACTGAAGAACATTCTTTTGCAGCGATGGGTGATGGTGGTAACGTGATCTATGTCAACGGAAGTCAGAATCTCGTTGTCTCTGTCGCCTCACTCTTTATGCCAAATCCTAAGGACAGGATCGAATTTATTAAAGGGTTTGTTGAACCTTTATTTAAAAACACGGACCGCGACAAATAGCCCAAACAAAAGATTCCCCGTCTCCGGGGAATCTTTATTCTTCATCATATTTTTATTATATCCCGCAAATACTCAACTTGCCGTCTGAGAGCCGGTAAATTTTATCGGCGTTCTGCGAGACAAATCTCCTGTCATGCGAGATAAACATCATCCCGCCGGGATACTGTTCGATGATACCCTGAAGCACTTCGATCGTTTCTATATCGAGATTGTTCGTCGGCTCATCCATCAGGATAAACTCCACACCGCTCAGAAGAATCTTTACCAGCGCCGCCTTCATCAGTTCACCCTTACTCAGCGATGAAATATCCTGGTTCAGGGTTTCCTCTTTCAGCCTTGAGGACTTGAGGGCGGAATGAATTAGGTAATGTTCCGTGTTTAAGTCATCAAAATTCTCTATCAGGATGTTTTTTTGAAAGAATGCGGAGACGTTCTGAGGCAGATAAGCGTAGTTCACCCTTTCATTTCTGTATATATTTCCCGCATCGGGGTCAACTTCTCCGTTCAGGAGTCTGAACAGGGTTGTTTTCCCACAGCCATTCGAACCGATGATAGCGATCTTATCCCTCGTACCGATCTGAAACGTGACATCATCAAGCAGCTGACGCTCCGGTACGTAGCCAAACGCTATATGAGCTGCATCCATAAACAGTCTGTTCTCCACGTCTTTTATCTGAACACTCAAGCGGACCGGTTTTTCCACAAACGGTCTCTTTTCCCTTAATTCCTCCATCAGCCGGTCTTGCCTGACGGCCGTCGCCTTCGCCGTCTTGGCAAGTTTCGAAGCCTTTGCGCCGATGTATCCCTTGTCTATCCGGTTGGGCTGTTTCCTGTCGGATCTGTTTTTGGCATATTTTTGTTTTTCTACCTTTGATGACCACTTCGTCTTCTTCTGAACCAGCCTTTCAAGATTCCTGATCTTATTCTGTATCCGTTCACTTTCCTTTTTCCTCGACTGAAAATTAGTCTCCATGAAATCTAGCATGTCGGAATAGCCGCCGGTGATCTGCTCCGACAGCCCTCTCCTGATGTATACCGTTTTATCCGATATTCTGTCAAGAAAGGTCCGGTCATGGCTGACGACAAGGAATGAGACTCCCTTTATTTTATTCCTGTTGATAAAATGCTCGAGAAAGACTCTCATCGAAATATCGAGATGATTTGTCGGTTCATCCATGATGAACAGATCCGGTTCGGCAATCATGATACTGATGATTTCCATGATCTTTTTCTGCCCCGGCGAAAGAGTACTGAAATCCATTTCCAGTATTCCCTCATCAAAATCAAATTCCCCCAATTCACGAAGCAGCATCTGTTCGAGTTCAAATCCGTTTCTGCTGATGTATTCATCCATCAGCAGGACATAGTCAAATTCTGACGTCGTTGATGCTTCAAGCCTCATTAAAATCTTTTGAACGTCGTTAAATTCCTTCATCAGAAACCATTTAACCTTTCCGTCGAAAGTCAGGTCATTCTGCCGCAGGTAACCGATGTGTGTCTCCTTGTTCAGATATAACTCACCCGAATCGATCCCCGTTTCACCAAGTATACATTTAATCAAGGTAGACTTTCCGCACCCGTTCGGTCCGGTTACGGCAAGACATTCGCCTTCCTGCATGCTGAGATTCACATTTTTCAGTATTTCATGTATTCCAAAATTCTTCTTCAGGTCTTTTATAAAAAGCATCTGTCTTTCACCCCTTATTCTGTTTTGATTTTGCTCATCACAGCAGGGCAAAAGACACAAAAAGGCTTCAGCATATTCGCTGAAGCCTTTTATATTCTCTATCGGTATTATTATTTTCCGTATATTATGCTATGCTGCAATGATCAGATATTCAGTTAACGACATTGTGATCTTTCTTTATAAACATCTTCTCCCCTCCATTTACAGCATCGCCACAGTATAACACATTTTAACCGAGAAGTTCCATAAACTCCTCTTCGGTAATTATTTTCACACCGGCCTTTAACGCCTTATCGTATTTCGAACCGGCATCCGTTCCGCAGACAAGATAATCGGTCTTTTTTGAGATACTGCCCGTAACCGTACCACCTTCGCTTTCTATCAGCACCTTTATCTCATTCCGTGTCATCTTTTCTAGTGTTCCCGTGATGACAAACCTCATTCCGGCGAGTGTCGCCTTTTTTTCTTCGACGACTTCCTCCATGTTCACCCCGGATTGAGCCAGTCTTTCTACGATTCTTTTCACCTGCTGTGAGGCAAAGAATCTGACTACGGCAGACGCCATCTCCTCACCGACACCATCCACTTCGATTAATTCCTGAGAACCGGAACTCATTATCTTTTTTAGTGTCCTGAAATGTATGGCAAGCTCCTTCGCCGTCTTTTTACCGACATTCGGTATGCCAAAACCGGTCAGAAGCGCATGAAGCTGATTCCGTTTACTCTTCTCTATCTCTCTGACAAGGTTGTTTGCGGATTTCTGTCCCATCCTCGGAAGTGGGATGAGTCTCTCCTCTTTCAGGTGATAGATATCGGAAATATCGGAAATCATGTTTTCTTCCACGAGCTGATCGATGATCTTTTCGCCCATCCCCTCGATGTTCATCGCATCACGGGAGACAAAGGTCTCGAGTGAGCGCTTTATCTTTGCAGGACATTGCGGATTCAGACATCTTACGGCTACTTCCTCCGCCTTTAATTTACCTATTTCTCCCCCACAAACCGGACAACTTTCCGGCATGACAATCTCTATTTCACTCCCGTTTCGCCTTTCACTCACGATTCTGACTACCTGAGGAATGATCTCACCGGCTTTTTCCACGATCACCGTATCTTTGATCCGGATGTCTTTCTCTTTTATGTTGTCCATATTATGCAGGTTGGCATTCTTTACCGTTGTCCCGGCCAACTGAATGGGGGTAAAATGTGCAACAGGTGTGATGACACCGGTCCGGCCGACACTCCAGGTCAGTGATTCAAGAGTGGTCTCCTTCTGCTCGGCAGGAAATTTAAAGGCGATCATCCATCGGGGACTGTGAGACGTCTGTCCGAGTTCCTCATGATGGGCAAATTCATCGACCTTCACGACAAGGCCATCCACGTCAAACGGCAGATCATGTCTCTTGAACGTCCAATTCGTCCAGAAATCGATGACCTCCGGGATGAAATCAAGCTGTCTGAAATGGTCTTCTACTGAGAAGCCCTGTTCTTCAAGCCAGTTGAGCATTCCAGATTGTGATTCCAGTCCGTATGCCTCCGGATTGACGATACTATAGACAAAACACCTCAATCCCCTCTTTTTCACTTCCAGCGTGTTCAGCTGGCGAAGCGTACCGGCGGTAGAATTTCTCGGGTTGGCAAAGACTTCCAAACCATTTTCTTCCCTTACCCGGTTCACTTCGGCAAAGACTTCGTTGGGAATATAGACTTCTCCCCTGACTTCTATGTCTATGGGAGATTTCAACGTTTTAGGAAGCCCTTTTACCTGTTTGAGATGTTCAGTGATGTCTTCACCGGCGGTACCGTTTCCCCTCGATATGCCTCTTTCAAGCTTACCGGCCACATATCTTGCCGCAAACGACACACCGTCTATCTTCAGTTCAACACAATATTTGAACGCCTTTCCGGGAATCAGTTTTCTGACCCTTTCAGACCAGTCAAAGATATCCTCTTCATTGTAGGTGTTATCCAGACTGAGCATGGGAACAGAATGTTCTACTCGCACAAAAGTATCGAGGATCTTTGCCCCTACGTTCTGAGTGGGGGAATTTGAATCATAAAACTCCGGATTTTCCGTCTCAAGTCTGACGAGCTCTTTATACAATGCGTCGTAAGTCTGATCATCCACTTCTGGCTGAGCAAGGACATAATATCTGTAATCGTGTGTCTCTATCTCTTTTCTGAGTGTTTCTATTCTTTTTTTTATTACTTCCCTGTTATTCATCACAGATCCCTTTCAATAGTCTGATCTGCTCCGCAGGATCTTCGGAATTGAATACCGCACTTCCGGCAACCGCCATCGTTATCCCGGCATCGTACAATTGTCTGATGATCGCTTTATTGACGCCTCCATCTATGGATATCTCCATATCGGGGTTGTATAACTTTTTCATCTCGCTCAGTTCTTCTATCCGGCCGATAGAATTCGGAATAAATGTCTGGCCCCCAAATCCCGGGTTAACGCTCATAATCAGTACACCATCAAGATATTCCACGATATCTTTCAGCAGGATCACCGGCGTATGCGGATTGAGTGCAACAAAGGCCTTGGCCCCTCTTTCCCTGATTTCGGCCACACTTCGGTTCAGATGTGTCCCGGTTTCATAATGTATGGTGATCAAATCAGCTCCCGCTTCGATAAATTGGGCTATATATCTTTCCGGTCTTTCGATCATGAGATGAACATCAAGCGGAAGATCGAAGCGGTTGTTGATCGCTTCTACCACGGGAAGTCCTATCGTTAGGTTTGGGACAAAATGTCCGTCCATCACATCGATGTGAAGCAAATCTGCAGTCTCCTCTATACAGGCGATACTTCGTTCCAGATTAACAAAATCCGCTGAAAGTATAGACGGTGATATCTTTATCATACATGCCTCCTAAAATAAAAGGAGGACTTCTTAAAGCCCCCCCTTTTTCCGGTTCGCTCTTAACGAACCACCTTACTGAATAATCGTTTAAAGCCGGAATCAGCGACTGTGTTCAGTCATCATCCTCGATGACATCCTCGTCATCGGCTGACCCACCAAGGGCTTCAAATATATAATTAACAGCATCTTCAACACATTTAATATCATCTGTGTCATCTTCATCCATTCTTATACCAAATTCATCTTCTATTGCCATGACAAAATCGACAAGATCAAGCGAATCTGCACCAAAGTCATCAATAAAGGTTGACTGCATCTTTACTTCACTTGTTTCAAGGTTAAATTTTTCCATTAACAACTTCCTTAAATGTTTAAAAATCTCATTTTTGGTCATATCTATCACCTCAATTATTTTTCAATTCCCGAAATTATAACACAACAAGTTACTTTTTTGTCAAATTTGACCTGAGAAAAAAGAAATATCACTTTCCACCTTTCGGGATGACACAAATAAACTCAAATTCCTCTGTTTCAGAGGTATTCAGAAACTGATGCTCCACGCCGCCCGGCACAAAAACCGCATGCCCCTCCGCGATCGGTGTAAAAGAATCGTCAAGAAGAACCTTCCCTTCCCCACGAAGTACGAAAACCTCATGTTCCCAGTCATGAACATGACGGGGTGAATGTCCGCCGGGTGCCACGGTAAACACCCTCATGATAAAATTCGGCGCACCATGTTCCTCTCCTATCACTACCCTCTTCTGAACACCCTTAATCTCTTCCGAGTTGTATATTTCAGGTATAAGATCTCTCCACGTGATTACTTTCCCCTTGTTCATCTTTCCCCCTCCTGAAATCCTTATTACTGGAATTAGAATACGATCTGTATGGTTCTATCACGACATATCTGTACGGTTCCAATCCCTTGGAATAGCTTTTCACTCCTTTAACCCCTTTGATCGCCTCATGAACGATTCTTCTCTCAAAGGCAAACATCGGATCAAGCTGAATCCGTTTATTCGTCATCTTTGCGCGTTTTGCATTCTGAATGGCTATCTTCTGAATGATTTCCTTTCTTCTATCCTTGTAATCTCCAACCTCAATATATACTACAACCTTGATATCCGTAATCCTGTTGACGTAAATGTTTGAGATGTGTTGCAAAGCGCTGATTGTCTTTCCGTGCTTTCCGATGATTCTTCCAAGATGCTCGCCACTCAGATTAATGAATATCTTGCTGTTCTTCGTCCGATAGGTAATGTTCACATCATTATTATCGCTTCCATTGGAAAAATGAAGGATATCGCTGATGTAATCTCTGACCTTTCGGGCAAAAAAATCCGTCTTCATATTAATCTTGATCGTCGCATCCCTTGAACCGATTTTCAGAAAACCTTTTGAACCGGGATCAAGTACTTCATAATCATATTCGTTATCGGTTAATCCCCATTTTTCTTCTGCATCCGTCAATGCTGCATCTACTGTTTTGCCGGTTATCTCAAACTCTTTCATTTAATCCCTCCGTGTCACTTCCTTCTAATTCCCTCGAAAAATCCTTTAACGGTTAACCCATGAACATCATTTCGTTTGTAGACATAATAGGTAATACCAAACTGCAAGACCTGTGAGGATACCCAGTAAAGCTGAAGTCCTGTAGGAAGTCCAATGAACATGAACGGGAACAATGCCCCCATAAGAACACCCTGAAGGGCCATTTTGGCTTCACTCGAAGTAATCAGCGCATTGAAGAATCCGACAAGAACGGCTATCAGTACCAACCAGATGTTCTGAACAAATCCACCTACCGAAAGATCCTGCCAGATCAGGAAGCTGCCGCCAAAGGCATACAATTCCGACTGATACCTGATAACCGCGTAAAGCAGAAAGAAGATCGGCATCTGTATGAGTAGCGGAAGACATCCACTCGCCGGGTTGATCTTATTTTCCTGATAGAATTTCATGAGTGCTTCCTGTTTCTTCTGTTTATCCTCTATGCTCATGATCTTGATGTACTTCGGATCTTTTTCGAGTTTCTTTCTATCGATCATCGACTTGTTCTGTGCATGCATCAAAGGATACATGAGCAATCTGACGATGATCGTGAAGATGATGATAGACCATCCGTAATTTCCGGTCCAGCTCTTGAGCCAGTCAATCAGCCCGACAAACAGGTAGAAGATCGGATCGTACCAGCTCGATGCCCCGGGATAACTGTTAACGACCCTTGAAATCCAGACATTGTTATTCGGGAAGGCCTTGTTGATAAACGTTACCTTCTTAGCGGGTCCCATGTAACCGTGTATTGACATTCCGTCATAAGGGACATCAACGACATTATCATTACCCCTGCCATCTATCTTGTAATGCGCATCGTTTCCATCCTCTATCACCCAAATGACAAGTCCCTTGGTCTTTTCATAATAATTGGTCATAATGAGTCCATTTTCGCTGACTCGGTCTTCCGTTGTGAATCCGACTCTCGGAAATGCTATCTGCAACCCGTCCGGGATGATCCCGGTGATCGCAAGATCCACCACATAATAGGGACCGTAAGGGATGGTCACTCTCTTCTGAAAATCCCCATAATCGAATACTATCTCTATGTCTTTCTGTAATTTTTCTGTCTTATTCTGCATTTCCTCTACGGCAACGCCGTTTACTGTCACATTCGACGGATACACTTCCGTAGCATTTATTGTCGTATAAAAACCATCATGATCGTTTCTGTAAATGACATTCTGTGTCTCTATCGTTAACGTTACCTCGTTGAGTAAGCCTTTTTCCACATCAAATACATAGCTTGCTATTCTGCTCTTTACACTCAGCATCCCATCAAGATAGGTTACTTCAGTCTCATTTGCAGCAAAACCGATAACCGCAAATAAGCTGAGTATAAGAAACAATACAGTAATCTTATTTAATTTCATTGATTTTCCTCCTCTGAAAGTGCCAGATCTTATCTGGTACAGGATCAAAACCACCTTTGTTAAAGGGATTACATCTTAACAGCCTCCAGACTGTTAAGAAACTCCCTATAACAAAGCCGTGTTTTTGATAAGCCTTTATGGCGTAAGTAGAACATGTAGGATGAAACCTGCAACTTGGAGTAGATTTTAACGGAGATAAATATCTCTGATAAAGTCTGATCAGAGCGATAACCCCATTACCCGGCAGCTTTAATAAAATCTTTAAACAACTTTTCAAGCTCGTATGTAACATCGGTAAAATTCTTCCCCCTAAAACTCTTTGCCATATTCTTCCTCGGTAAAACAAAGACATCTGTCCCACCTGGAAATCTGTACTTGTTTAATCGAAAATATTCCCTGCAATACCGCTTCATCCTGTTTCTCATCACGGCATTGCCAAATTTTTTCTTTACGCTGACACCAAACCTTCTCTTGCCCGTCTTGTTCCCCAACACAAAAGCAACAAAGGCCGGGGTCTGCAAAACCCTTCCCTGATGTACGATGTCTTTGATTTCGGAATTTAATCGTAGCTTCTCATCTTTACTGAACGTATAGATAATCAGACTGCGAGTCTCTTCCTTCCTTTTCTTCTTCTGTTGAGTAATACTCTTCTTCCGCCTACTGTTTTTGTTCTCGCCATGAAGCCATGAGTGTTTCTTCTCTTCCTTCTTGACGGCTGGTAAGTTCTTTTCATAACCTGCCACCTCCTTATATGTTTTCATAAAATTCGCTAAATTATATCCATTTGTATGGTCAAAAGTCAAGTCCTAATTTTTTTTTTTACCTTCATGGGAAAAAAGAGAGAATCTTTAACAAATTTTCAGTTTCTCGTATAGAAAAAAATGCTATCATATCTCTGCTGAATTGAAATCTACAATGAGTATTTTTGTCATTCAAAGATACAATCCTTTCTCAGTAGGTGATATGATATAGAAACTCAGGCGATTGCAAAAGAGAAGGGGTTCTTCCAGCATCTGAAGAAAAACGTCCATCCTAATCATTGGGAAATGTGGTTTGAGTCTTTAAATATTTCAGAGATAAAAGATGATGAACATCTTGTATCGTTTGCTGTTGGAAATCTCTTTCTAAAAGAAAGACTGAAAAATAAATACGGTTCGACGATTGCCAAGTCCGTCAAGGAATATTTTGGTGCAGAATACGATTATGTACTCGAATTTGCCTCGATCGATTCCGCGAGATCCGATGCGGCAAAAAAGTCACAGAATTCAACCATTGCAGATGAACCGCTTATTAAAAGGAAACCCGTTGCCCTTTCGAACCTTAACAAACTGTATACATTTGAACGGTTTGTGCCGGGTGGCGGAAATAAATTTGCCTATGATTCTGCAGTCGAAGTTTCAAGGACCCCAGGAAAGTTTAACCCCATGTTCATACACGGCGATGTGGGATTGGGTAAAACACATCTTCTTCAGGCCATTGCCCATCGTATTATGGAAACGCATCCTCAGTTGCGTGTCCTTTACACGACATCCGAAGAATTCATGAACAATCTGATTTATGCCATCAAGACCAATACAACGGAGAAGTTCAGAGATAAATTCAGACGGAATGTAGATGTATTGCTGATCGACGATATCCAGTTTCTGATCGGTAAAAAGGGAATACAGAATGAGTTATTCCATACCTTCAATTCCCTTTACGATGCAGGGAAACAGATCGCCTTCTGCAGTGACAGAAACCCTTCAGACCTGGGGGATTTCCATAGCAGATTGACCTCAAGGTTTCAGATGGGACTCGTTGTCGAAACGATGGCTCCGGATATAGAGACGAGAAAGCGGATTATCAAAAAGATTGCCGATTTTGAATCCCTTGATATAACGGAAGACGTCGTGGATTATCTCGCTGAAAATGTCTCTACAAACATCCGTGAGATCTATGGCTATCTGATCAAACTGATCATGGCGACGAGATTACAGGGGAAAGACATGGATCTGCTCACGATGAAGATGATATTAAGCGAGATTTGCCCAACACATGGTGGGGTCAAAAAGGCCCGAACCTTTTCGCCGAAGGAAAGGCTTTTCACCGCCGTAGAAAATTCTACGGGGATAAAGGAGGCCGAACTCATTTCAAAAACGAGGAAGAAACCGGTCAGTGAGATCAGAATGATCGCCATGTATGTCGCCGTAATAGAGATGAAAGAACAGGTTACCAGTGTAGCCGACTGGTTCGATAAGACACACTCTACGGTCAATTATTCGGTTAACAGGATAAAGGACTTCTTAAAGAAGGGGAGCGAGAGGATTACCAATTCTATCGATTCTCTCATCGTAGAATTGGCCAATACCCGATCGTCGGAAAAAGAGGCCCAAGCGTAGGAAACCGCCGTTAAGGCGGTTTTTTATTTTAAGAAAAAGCCGGTAACGGTATACTGATCGACAAAGACACAGAGATCTCCATCGTTTAGTTTCAGCACGGGTTCTGCCTCTGTTTTAAACAAGGCTTCCCCCGCCTGGTAAAACCAGCCATCGTCGTAAATCACTTTTTCCGCTTCGTTCTCCGTAGACACCCCTGTGATATCGTATTTCATGCTTCCGAAATAATAACTGATCTTTTTCCCATTTCCTTTCAGATAGACACTTACCGCCTCATCATCCGAAACGATACGGAGTATGCCCTCCGTATTTGCCTGTCTGTCAGAGAGCAGTTCGGTATAGCCATATTCAGAGTCAATAAGCACTATTCTTGAAAACACATCGTAGATGGCAACATATTTATCTTCCTTTATCAGTTCCAGCGGCATATAGTCCGTCGTTCTGACCCAGAATTCATTCCATTTATAAGTATCTATGCTTCTGATTCTCTTATCCGCGAGAAAAAGCCAAAGACCCCTGTCGGTTTCAACCGCGTTTACAACAGCCGTTTCAGAAACATACCGTTTTTCAAGGGAGGCATCATACACAGTATCCGAAGTGATGAGATAATGATCGGTCAGCACCTGAACCTTTCCCGGAAGATAATCCGTTTCATAGCCCGTTTTACGGATAATAAGGCTGTGATTCACCCCACTGACGACATAGCAGAAATCGTTCTGCAGCAGCGTGTCAAATTCACCTGACAGTTCTATTTTAAAGGCTTGTGAACCGGGCCGCCCTCTTAGTTTCACAGACTTTTCATACGTTTCTCCGGGAAGTAGTGTAAAAGACTCATCATAATCGGCATAGCCTTCCTTGGAGACGATCAGCCTGTAATTTCCAGCTATGGTTTCAAACTCAAGCGAGGTCCCTTTGAAATTCCTCAAGAGGACACCATCTCTGTAAAGTCTGATGAAGGCCTCCGCATCCACCTGAACAGCAATCCCGGAACTGATCTGATTCAAATCGAGAGTCATCTCCATATCCTCTATCACGTATAAATATTTAACCTCATTACCGAATACGAATTCATGTACACCCGAATTCACATCGAGGGAGATAGGCGCCGAATAGACTTCACCATCGAGCAAAAATTCTACCTTTTCAGCACTCTTCACCCGAAGCGTAAACGACAGCTCGGACAGATCAAAAAAGACGATAGGAGTAAAGGGAAGATCAAGATGTTCCACATGGTTTTGATATTCGATGCTCATCTGATCCTCGAATGTCCTGAACAGACAATACTCGGGACCCGTGTACAGTAGTTCAGCCTCCGAAAGAACCTGATCATCGCACTTAATCAGAACGAGTTTAGGAAGTTTTTTTCTGAAATCCCCAAACTCATTTGAAAGAAGCTTATAAAGCTGTGTTTCTATATCTTGATCCAAAAGAATCAGAGATTGCATATTATCAAATCGTTTATTCTGATAGGAGGCATTGACATAGAGAAAGCGCTCTTCTATCAGACGAACAGACAGATTCATTCCCTCGCCTGGCCCCATAAGATACCCACAACGTTTTATAGCCGCCTGAACCACTTCGAGGTATCTTTCATCTCCCTCATAATTAAGTGTTATGACAGGCTGAGAACGCCACCACTCTTTTTCGGTATAGGTCCTGCCGTATACGGTTAAGTCAGAATTCATTACCGTTATATCCGAATACTTCCGATAATCAGATTCCGGAACGGGAGACAAGCCAAACAACTCAACGGCGATTGTGATAAGAGAAAGGAATATGACAGCGATCGTTCTCTTCATATACTGCCCCTGTGTCTGACGAAATTGTACAGGATCGTCCAAGTCCCAACAAACACTTTGAAGCCGATCAACAAATTAAACAACAAGGCATTTCCACCGGAAAACAGCGTTCCCGGTACACCGGCCGGCAGAAAATTTTTCAATCCCTGATGATAAAAGATCAACCCCAGGAATCCCGAGGCCGGAATAAAAAACATGACAATCTTTTCTATCAAATGAATTCTCATCTTTTTCAATTCGGTCTCTATCTCTTCTACATCTCTGTTGCCACTAATAACGAGCAATCCTGTCCCGGCGATAACCCCTCCGACAAACCCCCCTCCAGGACCGAGATGTCCAGTAATCATGATATATAGGGAAAACAGCAAGGAGAGAAAGAAGATGATATTTCCAGAAATGGACATTCGCATATCAACCGCATCGTATTCATAATCTATTTCTTCCTGAGACTCAAGGGTACTCTTAGGCAATTTATTTAAAACCATAGAGACACCGAATGCGGCAATAAAAAAGACGATCACTTCAAACAGCGAATCATAAAGTCTGTAATCGAGGTATATGGCTGTGACAACGTTTAGAGAGCCGTTTGATTCCAGTACATCGTCAAGGTAGGAAACCTCGTTTACCGGAAATTGGGTAGACCCGATATTGATGATGATGGTGATACCAAAAAAGACGAGTATGAACAGGACAATGATCTGATTGAGCTTCATCCGATATGCCTCCGTACAATAGATTCAAACTGATTTGTCTTTTTGAGTTTATCAAGATATTCCTCAAAATTCCGAGCCATCTCCGGTCTGTGATGTTCAAAGAGAAAGAGATAATGTGACTCACCGATATATTCAAAATCGTCCGCTTCCGCTTCGTGATTGATTATCTTCTCTTTCATCCTCACGAGATCCGTCAGATTTCCGGTGCTATCTTTTAAAAGTCGCGTTTCGAGAATCTCTTTATATAACCATTTATCCGTATTTATCTCCGGCTTCTTTTCCTGAATGATTCCTCCGATAAACAGATCACATTGCTTATGGAGCTGATCGAAAGCTTCATCATCCTGAATCTCTATAAACTCCGCTTTTAGATTCTCCTCTTTGAGAAATTCGTTTAAAATCTCGAATTCAAAGCCGGTCAGCTCATCCCGCACCCCTTTGTAGATGAGATACGGAGCGCTTCTATAGCCAACGATGACCTTACCGGTATTCCTTATCGCGATCAGAAAGACAAAGGTGGTAAATCCCGCACCCAACGCAAGTGATGCAAATGAGACATCCGGGGCCCCCATAAACATGTAGGCTCCGGATGTCATCGTTCCAAACAAACCAAAAAACAGAATAGCCGTTTTGAGGTTTTTAACAATCAGCATGGTAATAGAGAGTAGAAAGGCCAGACTCCAGAACAATGCCGAGAACATATCGTTAATCGCTCCGATTATTTAAGGACGAATATGGACTCTGTGTTTCCTTCGTTGCTGATACCCATTTCTGAGTAGATTGCCGAAGGATAAGCCATACCCATCAACTTCGTAAGAAGATCGCTGAGATCCACAAACAGTACACCGTAATAATTGTCAACGATTCCAAATTCATTGCTGAGCTGATTATACATCTGATTATTGGTGATGGCAGGAGTCTGTGAAAGGGTTGCCTTGAGTTCCGCCGGTTCTACCGTTGTGAAAATGATATTTGCATCGTCAAGAACGAGGTAAGTATTCAACTCCACATCCATTCCAAGTTCATCACTGTAATCTATCGTTTCTTCACTGTCTTCTTCAATGAGCATATAACTCAGGCCATCGACACTCTGAAGTGTTTCTCCTGACTGTTCGATCAGTGACTTGATCTCTCCGGTCTTTGTTGAACCGAGATCGGCATAGAAATCATAGGCCATCTCTCCCATGTCATCCATACCGAGATCGAAACTGAATCTTGCCTTTCCCGTCCAGCTTTCAACCAAACTAAATACCATATCGAGGATTTCAGGATCTACATAATCGTCGGCTTCCGCAGCTGTCTGCTGTGCAACCTGCTTGATCATCGGACTGATCATTTCCCAGATCTTGTTCATATTTTTAACGGCAAAGACTCCCTTGACAAATCCGGGCATCTTCATCTCCGTTTCTATCGTAGATTTCGCAACGCCCATATCGATATAAAGCTGTTTAAAACCGGCATCCTTGTAATTATTTTTAGCAAATGATTCAAAAACGAGGCCATTCTTGACATAAGCCTTCGTCCAGGAATATTCCTGTGAAACGTCCATCGATTCAGGCATGTCAAAATCGTAAATTTCCTCATAGGCGGCTTTCATCTGTGCATTGTCTATCTTACCCATGTAGAAAACCATCCAGTTTCCTTCATTGTAAAGTTGTGCAAAAACACCATTACTGAGTATGTTATTCATCTTTGCAGCTTTTGCGGCTTCAAGGGAAGCGGCATCGAGTGTAATGATGACGTGACCATTATCTTCTTCGATCATAACCGGTCCATTTGCGCCAAAAGTAATCGGTGTGGGAAGTAATTTATTGAGAGCGGCAAGTACATCGGCAGGAGCGGCTGCTGGTTTCAGGATAACGGCAAATTTAAGATCCTTTACAACGTCCATCAGTGGAGCAAGTGCCATCATAGGATCCAGACTCATCGCCATTTCAGGATCAGACATCTGATTGCTCATCTGTGCAAGAGCCTCATAATCTATCTCTCCCTGAACAAACATGGCCATGTCCCCCTTCAAAAGGGCCCAGAGATTATTCGGTACAAAATCCGGATCGGAATACTTCATACTCTCTATCTGCTGTCCGAGCATTCCTTCTATGCCCATGTCTCTAAGTAAAAATCCAAAAATGGTATCTGCCTTCAACTGATCATAATTTTCTGAATTATTTACAGCCGTAAAAGCAAAGACCGAATCCGCAGGAATGTAATCCGTAACATTCGCAAATGAACATACTGCAAAAAGTGACAATACTACTAAGGTTAAAACAAATTTCTTCATAAAGCACCTCCAGTGTTAGATGTTTGATTTTTTGTAAGTGATATAAAGATATCCTCAAGTGTTGGCTCATTAATCCTGATATTCTCTATGGTCTCAAAATTCTTAATTAACAGGGCCTGAAATTCCTTTACCCGTTCATTCCCATCAACAGTAAATACAAAATCATTCTTGTCTTCATGATTAATCTCCGTTATCCATTCTATCGCTTCAAGATTTTTCAAATTTCTCTTATCTCCGGGAAATCCCTTGACAAAGATCTTGATACGTCCCTGTTTTTTCAATTCCTCGGACTTAAGCGTCGAAATTCTGTCAATCGTAACAAGTTTCCCCTTATCTATGATAGCCACACGTTTGCATATCTCCTCAACGGACCACATGACATGTGTGGTCAGCAAGACCGTTGTACCCTGCTCCCTGATATCGAGAACGAAATCTCTGACCACCTGTCTCGATTTGGGATCCAGACCGTTAGTCGGCTCATCGAGGATCAGCAGTTGCGGATCATGAAGAATCCCCCTGCAGATATTGATCTTCTGTGCCATCCCTGTGGAAAAATTCTTTATCTTCTCATCTTTCCATTGCCACATGTCAAATTTTCTAAGTAACTCTTCTATCCTGGAAGTGGCGGCTTTATTACTCATTTTATAAAGACTCGCTGCGGCAAAGAGATTTTCATACGCACTTAAATGCGGATAAAGAATCACGGAAGCCGGTACATACCCTATCAGCCTCCTGATCTTCTGCCTTTTACTATTGGTATTGAGTCCAAAGATCTCTATTGAACCGGAATCAGCATTAAGCAATGTGGCCATTATCCTGACAAGCGTCGTCTTACCGGCTCCGTTCGGGCCAAGTAAACCGAATATCTCCCCTTTGCTGAAGCTGAAGGAAACATCATCCAACGCCTTTATTCGACCGAATCTCTTGTTAATCGATCTTATTTCTATCCTGTTCTCCGCCTGACTCATCATTTATCCTTTGTTCAATTTTTAATATTCTTTCCGGTCAAATCTCCAAGTGCCCCTGCTCCGGCAATCTCTATCTTTTTTTCTTCCGATTTCATCTTCTTTTCAGCCTCTTCCATGATTCTCTGGTACTCTTCAAATTCTGCCTTTATTGCAGACATATCCCCGCTGAACCAGTTCATAATGCTCTCACTGAGACCTTCTACCGTATTCAGGTCAACCTCTTCGGCAGAACCGAGATACTTCATGATATTAAGCTGTTTTCTAACAGCCGTTCTGATATCATCCTTTGTCACATTATTTTTATCGACCATGACGGAACCAAGTACGTTGATTCTGAACCTGAGGTCCTCCATGGAAGCGCTCAACCCTTCAAGTCTTGATAATAAGACACTCATTATTTCTTCTAAAGACATATCCATAAATTCCAATTCCCTCCAAATATAATTAAATTTTTCTATCCCGTTTATCTCAGCAGCAAGAGATAAAATCTCCGCCACCCATCTCACAGCAACAATCCATGCAATAAAGAGTAGCACATACTTTACAGCACTGATCGGAATCCGTTCTGGCATGACCTGCTCTTCTCGAAAAAAATGTACCGTTCAACGTCTGCTGATAGGCAGCCCTGTACTCACTGTTCTCAGGATTCAACTGCATGGCCCTTTCAAACAGTGCCCTTCCTTCATTGTAATTACCGTATTGTACGTTGATGACACCCATCAGATAATACCATTCCGCATCTCTGACCTTGGAATCGTTTAAAAGATTCTGAGCCTCACTGAATCGACCAGCTTGAATTAGTCGCCTGACCTGCTGATAAAATTCATAATCACCCGATGATTGTCCATCGTTAGATGATGAATAAGACTGACCGGCAGCTCTTTCATTGTAATTTCCGTTGATCAGTGTATCGTAAGCCTCATTGATCTCCTTCATCTTCTGTTCGGCAAGCTCTTTCATATGTTCTTCTTTATATTTATCCGGATGATATTTTTTTACAAGTTGATTATAAGCATCCTTTATTTCCTTCTTCGTTGCACCTGGTTTAACACCGAGCACCTTATACGGATTATTCGCCATCTGTTTCCTCCTCTTTCTCCGTCGTTTTGGTCGTCTTATCAAGTATACGCCTTGTCATTACTGGAATAGCCCGTGATATTATACCATCAATTTCATAATTATATACCCCAAGATATTTCTCAAAACGCATGAAACAATCATACATATGATCTAATAAAAGCTCCAGCCGCCATTTTTCATTCGTGACGATATCCTGAATCAGATCATCACGTTCAATCCCGTCAAGAAGAAGATCTTTATTCGATAAAATCAGCGGATTATAACTCCATTTCCTTAAATCTTTTCTAAGATCCTCAAATGCATCCATCAGATAAATCCATTTACCGAGTAAAAAGGAAAAGTCATAAACCGAAACCGGAATCTTGATTGACAAAGAATCAGCGGCAATCATCATAATCCGTTTCAAGATTGAACCAAATGCGTTCGACACAACATCCACATCCGAAGATTTCTGTACCGTTTCAAGCAGATATATCTCATCAAGCGATTTGTTAAGCATCAGTAATTTTTTGTTTTTTATCCGCTTCTCCCAGTTTCCCGTCATGCGATAAACGGAACGATATAAACTCTTTTGTATTCCCTTTTCATCCCTTATCTGGTCAAGAAATTTATTTCTGAACATCACGGCGGTCACTTCTGCTGAAAAGTCCTCTACTTCACCGATCAACTTAATACGACGTTTTTTAACAGGATGAATCAAACAATTTTCGTACCTGTATTGAAAGGGCTCTTTCTTCAACGAGGAAAGAACCAACGCGAGAAGCGTGATATCATAAGAGATGAGAAATCTTGAAAGTTGTCCATATCTTCCACCAAGTGTCTTACATAACGAACAATATTCCGATTTAAAGAGATAATTATCAAATTCGGAGACTAACGGTCTTATATATCCAAACATCCGTTTTCTTTCAACAGTTTTCTTATCCCCTTGAGAATATCCATATTATCGGTTGCAACGGCACTTAATTCATACTTGCCAAGTTTCTGTGCAAGCATCTCTTTCGAAATGTTCTGAAACACATAGATTTCGGCATCGAGTGAATTGGCCTTATCCATCCAGAATTTCCTTGTATTTTCAGAACAATCTGAAGAAAGGAACAGCATATAGAATTTATTCTGTGTATATAAGTAGGAAATGATCTTTTCCCGCCCATATATTAAAGCACCCATACGGCTTGAAAATCCAAGCAAGGTCAGCACCTTATCCGCTATCTCATCGTTTATAATCTTCAACTCGAGCAACACCTCTGTCATAAGTAAATTCTTTCATAGAACACCAGATTAAAATCCCTGTAGAAATAGAATTAGAAATCGTAGAGCTCCCTCCATAAGTGAAAAACGGTAATGGAAGACCGGTTACCGGCAACAGCCCCAAAACCATTCCGATATTTATCGTAAACTGAATAAAAAATATGGAAAAAATACCGAGTATCATCCATTTTTTAAAAGAAGACCGTTTAAGAAAGAGCAGAATACAATTTATAAAAAATACAAACCAAAGTCCGTAAAACACAAGCATTCCGTAAAAACCATTCTCCTCAGCAAACACCGCGAGTACAAAATCGGTATGATCGGCCGGGATATAGCCGTATAAATTTCCCGGACCTCTTTGGTAGCCCTTCCCAGTCAATCCACCAGAAGCAATCATCGTCAGTGATTGTTTGGTCTGATAATATCCGTCTGGATTTGTTGACGGATTTAGAAATGCCGTTATTCTTTCACGCTGATAATCTTTTAAGCCAAAGTAAAAGACAACGACAATCAAAAGGATGACCGTCAGAATAAACACAAAGATAACCCGTTTCTTCGGTTCGGTAAACAGAAAAAAGACAAAATAGACAAACAGATAAACCAAAGAAGTACCAAGATCAGGTTCTATTGCAACCAATCCTGCCACTATAACGGTAATGATAAAATTAATCAGGTTCATTTTCCTGAAGTTCCCGGAATTTGCATAGAGAAAAGAAAGAACGACAACCAAGGCTGGTTTGGCAAATTCTGAAGGCTGCAATCCACCAAAAGGCGTAGAAAACCATCTCTTTGAATCTCCCCAGGTCTCACCAAAGATCAGAAGCATTGACAGGGCAGCGATCATAATCAGAAGCAAAGGAAGAATAAATTTCCCGATCTTTATCTTTTCTAAAACAAACACCGTAAAAAATATCATGATAATTCCAGCCGCAATCCAGATAATCTGTGAATTTGGTAACCGTGTGTACCTTGAATTCAATACGGCACTGTAAAGATTAAAATAGCCCATAATAGACAGCATACAGTAAACTATAAATAGCTGTACACTGTGCCAAGTAATCTTGGATCTTCCCCTCATAAAGACTCCCTTGAAAAGAAAAAAGACGGCATCAAGGCCGTCTTTTTTCTATCTTTTTATAAATTACTCATCAACGAGTTGTAAAAGAGCAACCTCCGTTGCATCTCCACGCCTTTTACCCATCTTGAGAATCCTTGTGTACCCGCCCGGTCTGTCTTTACACTTTTTAGATATTTCATCGACTACCTTGTTGGCAAGTTTTTTATCTCCAAGATAAGCATAAGCGTACCTTCTTGAATGAACCGTACCATCTTTTCCCTTTGTAATAACCTTCTCTATGAAAGGTTTAACGGCTTTTGCCTTGGGAAGTGTTGTAACGATACTTTCATGCTCAAAAAAGTCTCTCATGAGATTTTTAATAAGCGCTTTTCTATGATCACTTGGTCTTGATAATTTCTTCAGTTTATTTCTATGTCTCACTCTTATTCCTCCTTCTTACAGAGCACTTTCAGCGAAGTTTACAGGTCAAGAGAAATGTCAAATTTCTCTTTAAGCTTGTTGTTAACCTCTTCAAGCGACATCCTACCAAAATTTCTGATCTTCAACAGTTCCTGTATCGGCCTGTTCATAAGTTCACCTATCGTGTTTACCTTGTCCCTCTTGAGACAATTAAGTGCCCTTACGGTAAGATCAAGCCTTTCAATCGGAAGAGAAGCTATATCTTCTCCATTTTCACTGCTTTCCGCCACTTCACTTTCTCCGCTGACTGTTTCCTTCACATCTTCTATCTCTTCTACTATTTCGTTTCTTGCGACTTCTTCCAAGATAACTTCATTATTCATGATGACATCTACTTCATCAGACTCTCCATTATCGTTCTTGCTCGGAGTTTCAAATATCATCTCAACCGTAGTCAGTTCAGGAAGATTTTCCTGTATCTTAGTGAAATGTCCGATGAGAATGTTTGAAGAAGCCCTTAACGCTTCTCTTGGTGTGATATTTTTCTTAGTCCAGACCTCAAGGATCAATTTATCGAAGTCCGTCTTTTTTCCGACACGCACATCTTCATCTCTGAAATTAACTCGCATAACCGGACTGAATATTCCATCTATCGGTATCATCTGAATATCATCAATCTCATCAAATTCCGCTATCGGAACATACCCCTTGCCCATTTCCGCATACATGAACATCTCGAAATTCGCATCTTCGTTCAACGTGGCAATCACGTGATCCGGATTAGTCACAACAATACCGGCAGGACACTTGATATCCCCCGCCGTAACAACTCCAGGACCGGTTTTGTTGATAACCAGTTCAACCTCTCCCTCGAGCTTTACTTCTTTTCTCAGCTGTATCTGCTTTACATTCATGATTATTTCCAGAATGTCTTCCTTTACCCCGTCGATCGTATCGTATTCGTGGAATTTTTCAGGAATTTTAATCTTTGTTATTGCCAAAGACATGATAGAAGACAGCAATACTCTTCTGAGTGAATTACCTATAGTTGTTGAAAATCCTTTTTCCAAAGGTGCAAGGGAAAATCTACCGTAGTAATAATCTCCTTCTTCTCTTTCTTCTTCTATAAGCAACTTCTTAGGCATAACATATTTTATCATTCACAAATCCCTCCCAATGGAGTTTCAAATATCTGACACATCGCAATCTTATACGTATTGCAATGATTACTTTGAGTACAATTCAACAATGGACTGTACATCAATCGGAAGACCTGCTTCTTCCAATTCAGGATATCTCAGACATGTTGCCTGGAACTTATCGAAATCAACATCAAGCCAAGGTGCAGTTCCCCTGTCTTTTGAAGCAGCAATTGCCGTTGCAACAACTGACATTGATCTGCTCTTCTCCTTGAGTTCAATAACATCATCCGGTCTTACTCTCATAGAAGGAATTGTTGCCTTCTTTCCGTTAATCTTGAAGTGTCCGTGAGTAACAAGCTGCCTCGCCACATTTCTTGAAGAAGCAAAACCCATTCTGAAAACGACATTATCAAGTCTTGATTCTACAATCTTAACCAGATTTTCGCCGGTAACGCCTTCTTTTCTTCTGGCTTCTTCAAAATAGTTTCTGAACTGTTTCTCAAGAACTCCGTATATTCTCTTCATTGTCTGTTTTGTTCTGAGCTGCATACCGTACTGTGTCAACTTGGCTCTTGATGTTGGTCCATGCTGACCAGGTACGTATGGTCTTCTTTCAAAAGCACACTTAGTTGTAAAACAACGGTCTCCTTTAAGGTAAAGTTTCATACCTTCTCTTCTGCATAACTTACAAAGAGGACCTGTATATCTTGCCATTCAATTTACCTCCCTTTACATTCCTCGTCTTTTCTTTGGTCTACATCCGTTGTGCGGGTTGGATGTAGTATCTTTGATGTTGTTGACTTCAAGGCCGGAAGCCTGGAAAGTTCTAATCGCTGCTTCTTTTCCTGGTCCAGGGCCGTTAACTTCGATATCGAGTTTTCTAAGACCCATTTTCATAAGCTCTTTTCCAAGCTGATCAGCAGCCATCTGAGCAGCATAAGGTGTGCTTTTCTTTGAACCGGTATAACCAACTGTTCCACCACTCGCCCATATGATCGTGTTCGCATTCGGATCACTGATAGTGATGATCGTGTTGTTGTATGTTGATCTGATCTTTGCAATCGCCCGATCAGATGTTAGTTTCCTCTTCTTTCTCTTTTCTTTCTTTTTCTTAATTGCCATCTACAGCCCTCCAATCCTTACTTTCTCTTTTTACCAATGCCGGTTTTTCTACCTTTTCTGGTTCTGGCATTAGTCTTAGACCTTTGGCCTCTTACTGGAAGGCCTAACCTGTGTCTCCGTCCTCTGTAACTACCAATCTCAACGAGTCTCTTAATGTTCTTCTGAACTTCCTGTTTCAGTTCACCTTCAATTTTCAAGTTCTCGTTTATGTACTGAGTAACTTTTCTGATCTCATCTTCACCAAGATCCTTAACTCGCTTGTCAGGATCGATCTCAGTAGCAGCGAGAATCTCATCGGCCTTTGTCGGACCGATTCCGTAAATGTACCTTAACGCTACAAATACCTTTTTCTGATTCGGTAACTCTACACCTAATACACGTGCCATCTAATCTTTTACCTCCCTTTCCGTTAGCCCTGTTTTTGGTTATGCTTCGGATTTCTACTACAGATAATCCTCACAATACCTTTTCTTCTGATTACTTTACAAAATTCACATCGTGGCTTAACAGATGCTCTTACTTTCATGGCAGACACTCTCCTTTCAAAATTACAAGGCGTTTAAGCCTTTTTTCTATACACAATACGACCCTTCGTCAGATCGTAAATCGATAGTTCTACTACAACGCTGTCACCAGGCACCAACCTGATGAAATTCTTCCTCATCTTACCTGAAATATGTGCCATTACCTCATGACCATTTTCAAGAATTACCTTAAAAACCGCATTTGGCAAGGCTTCCATAACTTTACCATCAACTTTTATCACATCTGCGCTATTCTTTGGCATTTATTCCCCCTTGCCTAATTTACCCAAAACATCAAGAGAAGGAAGCATTCCTTCAACAGTTTTTTGTGATTTCTCAAATTTTCTCCACCAGGGTATTAAACACAATCTTTTGAACATTGTCAACACTCCCCGAACCGTCTACTGTAACAATTTGTTTTCTATCAGTATACAGTTTTATAAGAGGGGAGGTTTTCTCCAGATATATCCTGAATCTGTTTCGAACGGTATCTTCCATATCGTCATCCCGCTGAATCAACTCTACCCCGTCATCGTCGCAGATGCCCTCTTCAGACGGCTTGAGTGTAATGACATTGTAAACACGACCGCATTCGGGACATACCCTTCTCGAACTGATCCGGTTAACAACCTCTTCCTCGGCAACATCGAGGAATAATACCATTGCCTCTTCCCTACCAAGCTCTTCGAGAATTTCATCAAGTGCCTCGGCCTGTTCAAGATTTCTCGGGTACCCATCAAGAATAAATCCATTATCACAATCACTTTGTGCCAGTCTGTCTTTTACCAGATCAAAAAGCAAATCGTCAGACACAAGCTGACCCGAATCTATGACGCTCTTTACTTTTTTACCGAGATCTGAACCGGATTTTACCGCGGCCCTCAACATGTCACCGGTAGAAATATGTGGAACGCCGAAGCGTTCCACAACTCCTTTAGCTATTGTACCTTTACCGGCTCCCGGAGGACCAAGAAATATAAGATTTAACTTCTTAGTCATATTTATCTTCTTCCTTTCAGTCTTCCTTTCTTCATGAAACCGTCGTAATTCCTCATAATCATATGCTGTTCCATCTGCTGTACAATATCGAGTGCAACACCTACCGCGATCAACGCTGAAGTCCCACCAATCCAGATATTGACACTGAGTATGGCAGAGAGAATATAAGGTATTACTGAAATGATGACGAGGAATATTGCACCCATAAACGTCATCTTGTTCAATATTCTTGAGAGATACTTTTCAGTTGGAGCTCCCGGTCTGATCCCCGGAATAAATCCACCATATCTCTTGATGTTTTCAGAAACATCATGCACATCAAATGAAATGATACTGTAGAAATAAGCGAAGAAGAAGATAAGCAGACAATACAACGGAATGTAGAGATAGCCACCTGTTCCGAGCCATCTTTCCACCGTTGCGTTTCCTGACATGGATGCGATAGCCGCAGGAATAATCATGATGGCCTGTCCGAAGATTATAGGGATAACCCCACTCTGATTGACCTTCATCGGAATATAGGTACTCTGTCCGCCATATACCTTTCTTCCACTCATTCGTTTGGCATACTGTACTCTGACTCTTCTTTCACCCTGCTGTACATAGATGATGGCGATAACCATACCTACCATGACAGCAATGAGGATGATCCATTCCATGATTCCCATCTGACCGACAATAGCCTGACCGACATAACTTGGGAATCTGGCAACGATACCGGCAAAGATAATAACGGAGATACCGTTTCCTATTCCCTTTTCGGTAATTCTTTCACCAAGCCAGATAGCAAACATCGTTCCGGCAAGTATTGTAATGGTTGAAACAAAAATAAAGAAGAATGGAGCAATTCCATCAACGATCAAAGCAGGATTTCTTGATATGGAGAAACTCAGTATAAAACCCTGAAGAAGACCAAGACCTACTGTGAGATATCTTGTGATCTTTGCAAGCTTTTTCTTTCCCTCTTCTCCTTCTTTTGAAAGTTCCTTAAGAGCAGGAACAACACTCATCAACAACTGGAGAATGATAGATGCGTTGATATAGGGAGTAACACCCATCATCATGATAGAGAATCTCTGGAGAGCTCCTCCGGCAAACACATCATAAAAACTAAATAACCCACCAGCGGCACCCGACTGAAAACTCTGGAATACACTTCCCCATTCAGTCAGGTTAATACCGGGAATCGGTATATAGATTCCCAGTCGGTAAATTATTAACATTAATAAGGTAAATATAATTCTGTCTCTAAGTTCTGGAATACGAAAAGCATTCTTAAATGCTGCCCACAATTCAGATCACCTCAATTTGGCCGCCAGCTGCTTCTATCTTCTCCTTTGCACTCTTACTGAAGGCGTGAACTTTAACAGTCAGCTTCTTACTGATTTTACCGTCACCTAACAATTTTACACCATCAAGTTCCTTCTGAATGATTCCTCTTTCAAGAAGGTTTGATACTGTAACCTCTTCATCATTGTCGTACCTTTTCTCTAATACATCAAGATTTATAACTGTGAATGTTTTTTTGTTAACATTGCTGAAGCCCTTCTTTGGGACTCTTATATAAAGTGGTGTCTGTCCGCCTTCAAAACCAGCTTTTGCCTTGGCACCTGATCTTGATTTCTGACCTTTATGACCCTTTCCCGCAGTCTTTCCCTTGTTGGAACCAGGACCTCTTCCTACTCTTCTCGTCTTTTTCATTGAACCCTTTGTAGGTTTCAATTCTTCTAAGTTAAGGGGCATCTAAAAACCTCCTCCCATGTAAAATTTAGACTTCTTCTACAGTAAGAAGATGTTTGATCTTGAAAATCATTCCTCTGATTGCAGGATTATCCTCTTTTGTAACTGTAGTATTCATTTTTCCTAAACCCAAAGCATCAGCAGTAGCTCTCTGATCACGGTTGTAGCCAACGGGACTCTTTGTCAGTGTAATTTTTAATTTTGCCATCAAGCATCACCTCTTACACCTTTAAATACCTGCTGAACCGTGATATCCCTCTTTGCCGCAATCTCCGCTGGAGATTCAAGTTCACTCAGACCCTTGTAAGTGGCTCTTACAACGTTCAGAGGTGTCCTTGCACCGAGATTTTTAGTAAGAATGTTATGAACACCCGCAAGCTCAACAACTGCACGAACTGAATCGGATGCCACAACACCGGTACCCGGAGCGGCCGGCTTCATGATAATCTCTGCGGAAGTCCATCTTGCCTGTACTTCATGGGGAATGGTCCCCTTGATGATTGGCACGGTAATAAGATTTCTCTTGGCATCAGAAATGGCCTTTCTGATCGCATCTGGTACTTCCAATGCACTGCCGATTCCAATTCCGACGGTTCCGTTTCTGTCTCCAACTACTGCAACACATCTGAAATGGAGGTTCTTACCTCCACCAACTACCTTTGTCGTCCTAGTTATATCCACAACTCTTTCTTCGAGTTCTGGCTGTTCGCCTTTAACATTGTTCTTAAAATTTCTGTCCTGAGGCAACTCAATCCCTCCTTAAAACTTGAGACCGGCTTTTCTCGCACCATCGGCAAGAGCCTTGACTCTTCCGTGATACTTAAAACCGCCTCTATCAAATACTACTGCTTCTATACCGGCATCAAGTGCCTTCTTAGCAAGATCTTCCCCTACTTTTGCTGCTGCTTCTACATCCCATGTTTTAGAAAGTGCACCTTTGAGTGACTTCGAAATCGTCGATGAGGAACAAAGTGTCTGCTTTGATACATCATCTATAATCTGGGCGTAAATATGTTTTTCACTTCTAAAAACAGCAAGTCTCGGCTTCTCAGGGGTTCCTGTTACTTTTTTTCTGACTCTGAAATGTCTTCTCTTTCTTACGATCTTTCTATCAATCTGTTTTATCATGTATTACACCCCCTTATTAAACCTTTTTACCAACTTTTGTTCTTACGACTTCATCAGAGTATCTGATACCCTTTCCGCCGTAAACAAGCGGCTCTCTCCATTTTCTTACGTTCGCCGCAACCTGACCCACAAGCTCCTTGTCAATTCCATTGACGATGATGCTGTTTGGTTTAGGAACTTCAAAAGTGATATTTGCAGGTGGTTCAACATTAACTTCATGAGCGTAACCAAGGTTCATATTAAGGGTAGTACCTTTTAAAGCAGCTCTGTACCCAACACCAACTATTGTGAGTTCCTTCTTGAAACCTTCGGTAACACCCGCAATCATATTGCTGATGTGAGAATAGAAAGTACCTGTCATCGCTCTGAAATGCTTTGCCTCACTCGCTCTCTTCATGATCTCAAGATTAGGCTTAACGTTTATTTCATTTCCTTCGATCTCAACAACGACCTTTTCATTAAGGGTCTTTTTTAATTCTCCCTTGGGACCTTTAACGGATATTTCTAAGCCGTTGAGCTTTACTTCAACATTTGCAGGTACGACAATTGATTTTTTTGCCAACCTGGAAATAACCTTTTTTTCTGCCATCATCACACCTCCGCTATTACCAGACGTAAGCGATTATCTCGCCGCCAGTTGAAAGCTTTCTCGCCGTCTTGTCCGTCATAACACCCTGTGAAGTGGTAAGTATCGCAATCCCAAGACCACCTTTAACAGAAGGAACATTGTCCTTTGAACAGTATATCCTTCTTCCAGCCTTTGACACCCTAACGATTCCCTTGATAACCGTTTTCCTGTCTCTTCTGGTTCCCTTGTATTTAAGTATTACCCTGATAATTCCCTGTTTTCCATCTTCAATATATTTAAAATCCGTTATGTAACCTTCTTCTTTGAGAACTTCACAAATGTTTTTCTTTAATTTGGAAGCAGGAATATCTACACTCTCGTCTAACACGGAGTTTGCATTTCTTATTCTTGTAAGCATATCAGCTATTGTATCGCTCCACACTTGTAATTACCTCCCTTCACTTACCAGCTTGCCTTTCTAACACCAGGAAGCTTACCCTCTAACGCCATTTTTCTGAGACATACCCTGCAAATTCCAAACTCACTGTACACCGAATGTGGTCTCCCACAAACCTTACATCTGCTGTATTCTCTAGTCTTGTATTTTTTAGGTCTTTTCCACTTTTCTACCATTGCTTTTCTTGCCATTCTTTCCCTCCTAAATTATCCTCTTTTAAAGGGCATACCCATCAATTCAAGAAGCTTTTTTGCTTCTTCGTTTGACTTGGCAGTTGTTGCGATAACAATGTCCATACCCTGAATTCTCTTTACATTCTCAGGTTTGACCTCTGGGAATATAACCTGTTCTGAAAGTCCGAAAGCATAGTTTCCTCTTCCGTCAAATGAGTTTGGATTTAACCCTCTAAAGTCTCTTACTTTAGGAAGAACTATGTTACAGAGCTTGTACAAAAAGTTTTCCATAGAACCGTTTCTCAATGTTACCTTGATTCCTACAGGCATTCCTTTTCTCAGCTTAAAATTAGCAATAGCCTTCTTTGAATGCGTTACAACTGGTTTTTGTCCGGCAATTGCCTTAAGCTCTTCCTGGTGAATCCTGAATAAATCCTTATTTCTGGAGCCTTCTCCAACTCCCATGTTTATAACTATCTTGGCAAGCTTCGGGACCTGCATGACGTTTTTATAACCAAACTCTTTCATCATGGCAGGAGCAACTGTTTCACTGTAATACTTGTTAAGATAACTTGTGATTCTTTCTGGCTTATTTGCCTTGTCTTCGTTTTTAGCCATAATTATCTCAGTATCCGGTTATCCTGACAGGGATAAACCGCTGAGCACACCTCCTTGCAGATTAGTCTTTATCGATCAATTCACCGCATTTTTTACAGTATCTCTTCTTATTTCCATCATCAAGCAGTTTCCATCCGATCCTCGTCTTCTTATCGCAGTTTGGACATACGACCATAACTTTTGATGTGCTGATCGGATTATCTGTATCGATGATCCCGCCGTTTCTTTCCTGCTGAGTTGGTCTCTGATGTCTCTTGACAATGTTAATCTTGTCAGCGATGATCTTGGAATCCTTGGGAATAACTCTGAGGACTCTTCCTCTCTTTCCCTTATCCTTACCAGAGATAACTTCAATAAGATCTTCTTTTTTAATAGTAAAATTGAATTTGCTTACTTTTTTAAGTTTTTTCACAACAGCACCTCCTTATAATACCTCGGGTGCCAGGGATACTATTTTCATATAACCCTTTTCCCTTAATTCTCTCGCAACGGGCCCAAAGATTCTGGTTCCCTTTGGATTGTTCTGACCATCAATGATAACTGCTGCGTTGTCGTCAAATCTGACGTAAGTCCCATCAGGTCTTCCAACCTCTTTATGGGTTCTAACAACTACCGCCTTTACTACATCCCCTGCCTTTACGTTGGAATGAGGTATGGCTTCCTTAACCGATGCAACAACGATATCACCAATAGAACCGAAATTTCTTCTTGAACCGCCAAGAATGTTAATAACGAGCAATTTCTTCGCCCCTGAATTATCGGCAACGTTCATAATGGTTTCTCTGTAAATCATTATGCATCGCCTCCTTCAGAGTCGATAACCTCTGTATCAACCTCGTCAAGAACATCTCTTTCAACGATTTCGAGAACTTTCCATCTCTTTTCCTTACTAATCGGATTTGCTTCTATGATTTTTACGACATCGTGCATCTTACATGCATTTTCCCTGTCGTCAGCTTTATATTTCTTTGATCTCTTAATCATTTTGCCGGTAACTTTATGCTTTACACTTCTGCTGACAAGAACTACTACGGTCTTATCCATCTTGTCGCTCACAACTTCTCCGGTTAAAATTCTCTTAGGCATCGTCTACCCTCCCTTATCTCTTGATTCCCAATTCACGTTCAGTGAGAATAGTCTTAAACCTTGCTATGTCTCTCTTGCATGATTTGATAAGATTTGTATTATCAAGTTGCTTTAAAGCTAATTGAAAACGAAGGTTCATCAACTCTTTCTTTTTTTCTTCAAGCTTTTCGTTTAATTCTTCATCAGTAAATTGTCTCAGTTCACTGGCCTTCATTTTATTCACCTCCAACAGCGTGCCTCTGTACAATCTTTGTCCTTATAGGAAGCTTGTCTGAAGCCTTTTTCAATGCCTTCTTGGCAAGTTCGTCAGGTACTCCGCCGATTTCAAACATGATTTTCCCTGGCTTTACAACAGATACCCACATGTCGACATTACCTTTACCCTTACCCTGTCTTGAATCCTGTGGCTGTTTTGTCACTGGCTTGTCAGGGAAGATTCTCATCCATAATTTACCGCTTCTCTTTAACGTTCTTACCATAGTAACTCTGCATGCCTCGATCTGTCTTGCTGTTATCCATCTGGCTTCCAAAGCTTTTAGACCGTATTCGCCAAAATGCACACTTGTACCGCCTTTTGCCTTTCCAGTCATCGTTCCACGCTGTTGCTTTCTATACTTAACCCTCTTGGGCATCAACATCTGTAATTACCTCCTTCTCTACGTGAAGAATTATTTATCAGTGGTGTATACCCAAACTTTTACACCAATAACTCCCATTTTTGTGTTCGCTACTGTAAAACCATAATCGATAGCTGCACTGAGAGTCTGAAGAGGAATTCTGCCTTCACGATACCATTCAGTTCTTGCAATTTCGGCTCCGCCAAGTCTTCCGGAAACCATAACTTTAATACCTTTTGCGCCACTCTTCATGGCATTTCTCATAACCCTTTTCATAGCTCTCTTGTGTGATGTTCGCTTCTCAAGCATACTTGCAATGTTCTCTGCTACTAATAAGGCATCTGTCTCAGGTGTTTTGATTTCCTTTATATTCACAAAAACCTGCTTTGCAGTCAGCTTCTCCAGTTCTTCTCTGAGAACCTGAACTTCTGCACCTTTTCTACCAATAACGATACCAGGTTTAGCTGTGAAAATAGTAATTCTTACCTTGTTCTGGCTTGGTCTTTCGATAAATACCTCATCAACACCTGCATCAGATTCGACCATCTGTCCACGTTTCGTCTTGATCTGGTACTTCTTGCCTCTGATCATCTTCCTGATCTTTTCATCTTCTATCAAATAATCGGAATAGTTTTTTCCACCAAACCAATTTGCCTGCCAATCCTTTGAAACTCCCAGTCTAAATCCTCTTGGATGTACTTTTTGACCCACGGCTCAAATCACCTCGTTTCACTTTCGTCTTTATCCGCTGATACTGATCTGTCTTCTACTACTACTGTTATATGAGCCATTCTCTTGTAAAGGATATCAGCTCTTCCCCTACCTCTTGGCCAAACTCTCTTCATTCTTGGTCCTTCGTTTACGTATGTCTCTTTCACGTAAAGATTGTCTGCATCCAGTTCAAAATTGTTTATAGCGTTTGCAACCGCAGAATCAAGTACTTTTTTGACAAGAGCAGCACCCTTTTTAGGTGAGAATTCGAGTACATCCATCGCTCTGTCTACCTTAATTCCCCTGATCGAGTTAACTACCGATCTGACTTTTTTCGGGGAGATTCTTAAATACTTGGCTGTTGCTCTGGCCTCGGTCACTGGTGTTTCAGCCTGATGCTCTTTTCTTTCTCTATGAAATACTGACCTTTTTGCGTGTGCCATTTCCTACAACTCCCCTTTCTTATTTACCAACCTGTCCGGCTTTAGCCTTCTTGTCAGCATGTCCGCCGAATCTTCTGGTAAATGAAAATTCTCCAAGCTTATGTCCTACCATGTTTTCACTTATATATACAGGTATATGCTTCAAACCATTATAAACTGCTATCGTATGACCTACCATTTCAGGTATGATCGTTGATGATCTGCTCCATGTCTTTAATACTTCTTTCTTTCCGGCCTGATTCAATGCTCTCACCCTTTTCAGGAGCTTAGGCTGAACAAAAGGGCCTTTTCTGGAAGATCTACTCAAAGGCATTACCCCCTTTATCTTCTCTTAGTTTCGTTTCTTCTTCTGACGATAAATTTATCAGAAGCCCTCTTACCTCTTCTGGTCTTATAACCTTTAGCAAGTGTACCCCAAGGACTCTGCGGATGCTTTCCACTCTTGGATCTTCCTTCACCACCACCCATAGGGTGATCACAAGGGTTCATAACCATACCTCTTACTGTAGGTTTAATTCCCAGCCATCTTTTCTTACCGGCTTTACCATACACTTCGTTACTGTGATTTTCGTTACCAACAATACCGATGGTAGCCTTACAGCTCTCAAGTACTCTTCTTAATTCACCGGAAGGCATCTTAAGAAGAACATAGCCACTCTCTCTTGCCATGATCTGCGCTGACAATCCAGCTGATCTTGCAATCTGTGCACCCTTTCCGGGTACAAATTCTATCGCATGAACCTGTGTACCAACGGGAATCTCCTTGAGCATCTTTGAGTTTCCTGCCTTGATTTCCGCGTCAGACCCACTTAATACTTCATCTCCAACGGAGAGTTTTCTTGGCGCAAGGATATATCTCTTTTCACCATCTTTATAGAACAAAAGTGCTATTCTCGCTGATCTGTTCGGATCGTATTCAATTGACATGACTTTTGCCGGGATACCATCTTTGTTTCTCTTGAAGTCAACGATACGATACATTCTCTTATGACCGCCACCACGATGCCTTACAGTTACTCTACCTCTGTTGTTTCTACCTGCTGTCTTCTTAAGAGGTGCAAGTAATGATTTTTCAGGAGTCGTCTTTGTTATTTCAGCATAATCCTGACCTACGGCATATCTTCTAGTCGGGGTTGTTGGTTTATATCTTTTAAGTCCCATATTCAGCTCCCCTTCCTATTAATAAAGGTTCTCAAGATCAGAAATCGTGTAACCTTCCTGAAGCTTGACCATTGCTTTCTTCCAACTTCTTGTCTTTCCTCTGAACATTCCTCTGCGTTTCGGTTTGGGTTTCACGTTTAAAACGTTGACCTGCTCCACCTTTACTTCGTATATATTTTCAATGGCATCCTTGATCAATCTTTTATTGGAGTCCCTGTGAACTTCAAAAGTATAAGTTCCGTGTGCCATGTTTGTTGTAGTTTTTTCAGTGAGTATTGGGCGAAGCAATACGTCTCTGTATTCAAGTTTTATAGCCATTAACCCAACACCTCCTCAATTTTTTTAACCGTGTCTTTTGTAAGGATTATCTTATCGTTGTTGATAATGTCGAAGACGTTGAGGCCATCGACATTAACCTTTCCCTCTAACGCATTACCAGGATTATCAGCGATGATAACCTTAGTCTGTTTAATGTTCTTTCCGGACATCTTGGTATTTTCGTACTGAGCCATCTTGAAAGGCAATACAACGAGATTCTTGTTTGAATCAACATCAAGAGCCTTTAAAACACCCTTGAAAGTCTTCGTCTTAATCTCATCCATTCTGAAATCGTCAATCACAATGAGGTTTCCCTCCCTGTATCTTGTACTTAACGCCGATTTCAATGCAAGCTGTTTCATTTTCTTAGGGAGTTTCATGTTGAAATCTCTGGGTTTCGGTCCGAAAGCCACTCCCCCGTGTCTCTGATGCGGGCCCTTCAAGCTTCCCTGTCTGGCACGTCCTGTATGCTTCTGTGGAAATGGTTTTTTACCAGTACCCTTTACTTCAGCACGTGTCTTTGTGGAGGCCGTTCCCTGTCTTCTGTTAGTGAGTTGCATGCGAACGTATCTGAACATAACATCCTTGTTAGGATCTATGTCGAAGATATCAGCTCTTAATTCAACTTCACCGATATTCTGTCCCTTAAGGTCGAGAACTTCGATTTTTGCCATTTTTTCCTCCTTCCAGTCAAATCATCAATATGATTTAACTGTGTTTGTGATGTAAACTAAACTGTTTCTTGCTCCAGGGATAGCACCCTTTACCGCAAGAAGATTGTTTTCCTTGTCGACTCTGACGATTTCAAGGTTCTGAACCGTTACCTGAGTGTTTCCATACTGACCAGGCATCTTTTTCCCGGGAAATACCCTTGCAGGATAGGAATGCTGACCCGTACTACCGAGTGCCCTGTGGAACTTTGAACCGTGTGATTTTTCACCACCGCTGAAATTCCATCTCTTCATCGCACCTGAATAACCCTTACCCTTTGAAACACCAACAACATCGACTTTCGTTCCCTCTTCAAAGAGTTCTACGGTAATCTCCTGTCCAAGTTCATACGCATCCACATCATCGACTCTAAATTCTTTAAGATGCTTCATCGGCTCTACATTGGCCTTCTTAAAATGACCAAGAACCGGTTTTGTCATTCTCTGTTCCTTCTGTTTTTCAAAACCGAGCTGTATGGATGTATATCCGTCTACTTCCTCGGTCTTTTTCTGAACAACCACGCAAGGTCCGGCTTGTACAACCGTCACAGGAATTCTCTTTCCATCCTTGTAAATCTGTGTCATTCCAATTTTCTTTCCGATTAATCCGCTCATTGCTGTACACCTCCAGTTATGTATCAGAGCTTGATTTCGACATCTACCCCTGATGGAAGATCAATTTTCATGAGCGCTTCCACTGTCTTTGGCTTGGGGTCCAAAATGTCTATGAGCCTTTTATGTACTCTTTTTTCAAAATGTTCTCTTGAATCTTTGTGTTTGTGAGGTGATCTCAAAACACAGTAAACCGTTCTTTCAGTTGGTAAAGGAATAGGTCCTGAAACTTTTGCATTCGTCGTCTTAACGATTTCCACAATCTTACCAGATGACTGATCAAGCAATTCATGATCATATCCCTTTAATCTGATTCTTATCCTCTGTGAGGCCATCTGCTTTTCCCTCCAATCATACAAAATACGCTACAAAAGGGGAGCATCCATTCAAATGCTCCCCCGCATTATACACAATAATAGTAAAATGTAAATTAAAAGTATATTACACTTCTATTATTCGATGATTTCAGCGACAACTCCTGCTCCAACTGTTCTTCCGCCTTCTCTAACTGCAAATCTCATACCATCTTCAAGGGCAACCGGCTTGATAAGTTCGATCGTAGCAACCATGTTGTCTCCAGGCATGATCATTTCCACGCCTTCACCAAGATCAACGACCTGTCCGGTAACATCAGCTGTTCTGATGTAGAACTGTGGTCTGTAACCCTTTGTGAATGGTGTGTGTCTTCCACCCTCTGCAGCCTTAAGCACGTAGATATTTGCCTTGAATTTCTTATGAGGTGTGATGGAACCTGGTTTGGCCAATACCTGTCCTCTTTCTACTTCATCCTTCTTCGTTCCTCTGAGAAGACATCCGACGTTGTCTCCTGCAACTCCTTCGTCAAGAAGTTTTCTGAACATTTCTACACCGGTACAGGTAGTCTGTGTTGTTGGTCTGATACCAACGATTTCTACTGAATCTCCAGGATGTACTGCTCCTCTTTCGATTCTACCCGTAACAACTGTTCCTCTACCCGTGATGGTGAAGATATCTTCGATAGGCATAAGGAAAGGCTTGTCCGTTTCTCTTTCAGGATCTGGGAAGTATTCGTCACAAGCATCCATCAATTCGTAGATATGCTGATTCCATTCGCCATCTGCGCTATCTTCTTCTCCAGCCTTAAGAGCTGAGCCTCTGATAACAGGAAGATCGTCTCCAGGGAATTTGTATTTTGTGAGAAGGTCTCTTACTTCCATTTCTACAAGATCGATCAATTCTTCATCGTCTACCATGTCACATTTATTTAAGAATACGATGATTGCTGGTACGTTAACCTGACCGGCAAGCAAGACGTGTTCTCTTGTCTGAGGCATAGGACCGTCTGTAGCGGCAACAACAAGGATAGCTCCGTCCATCTGCGCGGCACCAGTGATCATGTTCTTGATGTAGTCAGCGTGACCCGGACAGTCGATATGAGCGTAATGTCTCTTTTCTGTCTGGTATTCAACGTGTGCTGTGTTGATGGTGATTCCTCTTGCCTTTTCTTCAGGTGCCTTGTCGATTGTGTCAAATGCAGCAAATTCTGCGAGACCCTTCAAGCTGAGTGCCTTTGTGATGGCTGCTGTAAGTGTCGTCTTACCATGGTCGATATGACCGATTGTTCCGATGTTAAGATGTGGTTTGGTTCTCTCAAACTTCTCTTTTGCCATTTGTTAATACCCTCCTCGTTATCGTTTAATAACAGTTTTAATAAGGTTCTTACTTATTTTTAAGAATCTTTTCAAGTGTTTTTTCATTCACTGCGTCATAATGCGAAAACTGTATTGTATATGTCGCTCTTCCCTGACTCAATGACCTTAATATTGTAGCATATCCAAACAGTTCTGACAATGGTACAAATGATTCAATCACCTTGGCGTTTGCCCTTGAATCAAAATTCTCTATTCTTCCTCTTCTCGTGTTGAGATCTCCGATAATATCACCCATGTATTCCTCAGGTGTTGTTACTTCAACAGCCATAATAGGCTCAAGAAGATAAGATTTTCCCTTCTTGAGGGCTTCCTTAAGAGACATCGATCCTGCTATCTTAAACGCCATTTCCGAACTGTCAACTTCATGATAGGAACCATCATAAAGCGTCGCCTTGAGATCAACAACAGGATACCCCGCTACAGCACCATCCTGCATTGATTCTTCAATTCCAACCCTGATCGGGTTGATGTATTCCTTCGGAATAGAACCACCAACAGTTTTATCCTCAAACACAAAACCAGAACCCGCTTCGAGTGGTTCATACTTGACCTTAACATGTCCATACTGTCCTTTACCACCGCTCTGACGGGCATACTTCGCTTCCACATCAGAACCCTGTTTGATAGTTTCTCTGTATGAAACATGAGGTTTACCAACTCTAACATTTGCACCGAATTCTCTCTTGAGCCTGTCAATGATGATTTCAAGATGCAATTCACCCATTCCGCTGAGGAGTGTCTGACCTGTTTCGTTATCCACCTGTACCTTCAGCGTCGGGTCTTCTTCCCTGAGTGCAGCAAGACCCTTACCAAGCTTGTTTACATCATTCTTGGTTTCAGGTTCTATCGCAATTTGAATAACCGGTTCAGGGAAGTTCATCTCTTCGAGAAGAAGCGGATTATCCATGGTGGCAAGACTGTCCCCGGTAGTCGTAAATTTAAAACCGATACCCGCAACAATTTCACCGGCACCCACTTCATCTACGTCTTCTCTTTTGTCAGAATGCATGTAAATCAATCTGCTCAATCTTTCTTTCTTATCCTTGTTGACATTCTGTATATAATTTCCTTTTTTCAAAGTACCGGAATAGACCCTGAAAAATGTCAATCTCCCGACAAACGGATCTGTCGCAACTTTAAAAGCAAGTGCAGCAAACGGACCATCGTGATCTGCCCTGAGTTCAACAATCTCATCCGATCCGGGTACAATTGCCTGTACAGGTGGTACATCCTTTGGTGACGGGAGATAATCAACTACAGCATCAATAACAGGCTGAACACCTTTGTTCTTAAATGCCGTACCGCAAAATACGGGTACAAATTCTCCCTTAACCGTAGCCGCTCTGATCGCCTTCTTCAGTTTATCTACAGGAACTTCTTCGCCTTCGAGATAATGTTCCATGATAGATTCATCGTACGAAGACATCTTTGCAACGAGATCCTCATGAAGTTCTTCCGCCTTCTCCACAAGATTCTCAGGAATTTCCTGCACGGAGAATGTCGTACCTTCCTTGTCATCCCAGACTAATGCCTGCATCGCAAGGAGATCCACTACACCGATGAACGTATCTTCAGCACCGATCGGAATCTGTAATGGAAGCGGATTAGCTCCGAGCTTTTTTCTCATACTTTCTACGGACATGTCAAAATCTGCACCAAGCTTGTCCATTTTGTTCATGAACGCAATCCTCGGTACATCATATTTGTCCGCCTGTCTCCATACAGTTTCCGACTGTGGCTCAACGCCTGCGCAAACATCAAAAACCGCAACGGCTCCGTCAAGAACTCTCAATGACCTTTCCACCTCAACCGTAAAGTCAACGTGTCCGGGTGTATCAATGATATTAATACGATGATCCTTCCAGAAAGCCGTAGTAGCAGCAGAAGTAATCGTTATACCTCGCTCCTTTTCCTGTTCCATCCAGTCCATTGTAGCGGTACCATCATCAACACTGCCAAGAGTCCTCTTCTTTCCAGTGTAGAACAAAATTCTTTCTGTAGTTGTAGTTTTACCAGCATCGATATGAGCCATAATACCTATATTTCTGACTCTCTCGAGAGGAATCTGTTTATAAGACACTATTCTTCCTCCATTAATTTAAACGATTACCATTTGAAATGCGCAAACGCTCTGTTTGCTTCCGCCATTCTATGTGTATCTTCTCTCTTCTTAATAGCAGATCCTGTATTTTCAAGTGCATTGATGATTTCATCTGAAAGTCTGTACTTCATCGGTTTTCCTTTTTTTGTTCTCGTTGCAGCGATAAGCCATCTCAACCCGAGTGATGTCTTTCTCGGTTCAGCAACCTCAACAGGTACCTGATAGGTTGAACCTCCAACTCGTCTCGGCTTTACTTCAACTTCAGGCTTGACGTTATCCATCGCCTGTTTGAACATTTCAAGTGGATCTTTTCCAGTCTTCTCCCTTACGATATCAAACGCATCGTAAACGATCTTCTGTGACTTTGACTTTTTTCCGTGATACATCAGCTTGTTAATCAGTCTTGAAACAAGCAAATCGTTATATACCGGATCCGGTTCAATACTTCTTTTTTCGGCTCTTCTTCTTCTCATTTAAACAATTACCTCCTACGCAGCCTTACATTATTTAGGAGCTTTAGTTCCATATTTGGAACGGGCCTGTTTTCTGCCTTCAACACCTGCGGTGTCAAGTGCTCCTCTGATGATTCTATAGCGGATACCAGCCAAATCCTTAACTCTTCCACCTCTAACCATTACAACTGAATGTTCCTGAAGGTTGTGTCCTTCTCCTGGAATATATGCTGATACTTCCATTCCATTTACGAGTCTGACCCTTGCGATCTTTCTCAAAGCTGAGTTAGGCTTTCTTGGAGTCATTGTTGTAACTCTGACGCAAACTCCTCTTTTCTGAGGATTTCCCTGCAGCGCAGGCGCCTTGGACTTATCCTTGATAATCTTCCTGCTGTTCTTAACTAACTGATTGATTGTGGGCATCTATTCGATATTCCCTCCTTTCTATAATTTTTTAAAATTAACCAAACGCATTTTACTACGAGAACGGGTGCATTGTCAACCGCACCCGTCAAAATAGGAATAATTTTACAATGAATTAATATATCATTTATCACAGATAAACATTAACCGGAGAAAGGGCTTTATTTTATTCGCCTCTTCTTCTTTGGTTCCTCATATTTACAGCAGGGACATGGCTTTTTCGCAACATGTGCCTCAAACTCATCCCTGAAGGAATTGACAATGGTCCTTAGCGGAATTGGAGCCGCCTGTCCAAGACCACAGAATGCCGTTTGTTCCATAACATCCGCAAGCATGAGAAGCTGATCAATTTCCTCAGATGTCCCCTGTCCCTTGGCAATCTTCCTGAGAATTCTGACTGCCGTACCGGTGCCTTCTCTGCACGGGGTACATTTTCCGCAGGATTCATGTGCAAAGAACTCCATTGCCGTTTTTGCACAATCTACCGCACAGCTATCCTCATCTATGCATAGTATAACACCTGAACCGAGTGAAGCACCCACTTTCGATGAATCGTAATCAAGACCTACGGAAAGATTTTCCGTATTCATAAATGTTCCAGCCGTCCCTCCGGTCTGTACGATTTTCAGTTCTTTACCGTTCGGGATACCACCGCCGTATTTATAGATCAGATCAAAGATAGTAGTTCCCATCGGCACTTCAACAAGGCCCCTGTTGATTACATTTCCTACCAGGGTGAAGACTTTCGTACCGGCACTGCCATCCGTTCCAATTCCCTTAAAGGCTTCAGAACCGTGGTTGATGATCCATGGCACATTCGCAAACGTCTCTACGTTGTTTACAACAGTGGGCTTGCCATAAAGTCCCTCTACAGGTGGGTATGGCGGTTTGAGCCTTGGTCTTCCGGGTCTTCCCTCTATGGATTCTATTAAAGCAGTTTCCTCTCCACAGATATAGGCCCCGGCGCCCAAACGGACGGAGAGATCAAAATTGAAATCCGTACCAAAGATATTCTCTCCGAGAAGTCCATACTCATAGGCATCTTTTATCGCCTTACGGATGTTATCTATCGAACCGTGATATTCTCCACGGATATAAATATACCCCTTACTCGCCCCAACGGCATATCCGGTGATCGTCATGGCTTCTACAACGGCATGAGGGTCCCCTTCCATAATCAGTCTGTCCTTGAAAGTTCCAGGTTCTCCCTCATCTGCATTACAGATAATATACTTTTCCGGATTTGAGGTCTTCGCTGTAAATTCCCATTTCATCCCAGTTGGAAATCCGGCTCCGCCTCTTCCCCTCAGATTTGAGTCCTTGACTTCCGTTATAACCTCTTCCGGTTTCATTCCGTTAAGTACCTTTGCCAGTGCCTGATAACCATCGCGCGCAATGTATTCGTCTATTTCACGGGGATCTATAATCCCAACATTTCTGAGAACAATCCTTTGTTCTTTATTGAGCTTTTCTTCCTTTTCCTGGTGTTTGATGACCGATTTTTCTATGAGAAGATTATTAACCGGTCTCCCCTTGAGAAGATGCTCGGTAACGATCTTTTCAAGATCTTCCGCAGCTTTCACCTCGTAGAAGACTTCATCGGGATAAACGGCCACGATAACGCCATCTCTGTAAACTCCAAGGCTTCCCGTCTCAAGAACCTCAACAAAATCATCGAGATTATAATTCTTCACACTTTCTTCCAGTTGCTTCTTGAACTGTCTGGCTCCACGTAATGCGCTGTTCGAGTCAACCGATACGAGAATGGTTTGTGTCTTCATCATTCACCACGCTCCTCTTCCCGGAGTTTATTGATTATTTCCACTACTTTCTCAGGTGTGAGATTCCCATAAAACTCTTCATTTATCATTATGACCGGAGATACTCCGCATAATCCAAGACAACCTGTCTTTTCAAGGGTAAAGAGCCCATCTTCAGTTGTCTGATTAAAGTCGCATTTAAGTTCTTCCTTCAAGGCATCCACAACCGCCTTTCCACCCGTCACATGACACGGAAGACTGTTGCAGATTCTGATCACATATTTACCCCTCTTCTCTACCGAGAACATCGTGTAAAATGTAAGAACTTCATAAACAGAAGACTGTGGAATCTTTAAAATCTCTGCTACCTTTTCTGCAGCTTCTGGTGGTACAAAATTATTAAAATGATTCTGAATTTCGTGAAGGCAATTGATTAAAACATCACCTTCGGCAAGACTTTCGTCCGTAACAACACCGTTTACAATCTTTTCTATAGCCTGCATCTCTTTTTCTGAAACCACTGTTACACCCCCTAAAATATTTATCTACGGTGTAAAACAAAAAAGGGCAGTCCCCGCCAGGACCACCCTAATGATTAGTTTATGGTGAAACTTTGCTGATAGCGCCAAATCTGCAAACCTGTACACAACTTCCACATCTTGTACAGATTTCAGGATCAATTTCATGTACCTGTTTGACAGCGCCTTCGATTGCAGATACCGGACATACCCTTGAACAAGCCGTACATCCAACACACTTTTCCGCATCGATAATATATCTTGTAAGAGGTTTGCAGACCTTCGCAGGACACCTCTTTTCCCTGATATGCGCCTCATATTCATCTCTGAAATAACGAAGCGTAGAAATAACCGGCTGTGGGGATGACTGTCCAAGTCCACAGAGTGAAGTATCCATGATATTCTTTCCAAGCCTTTCAAGCATTTCGAGGTCTCCCTCTTCACCTTCACCTGAAGTGATCTTTTCAAGAATTTCAAGCATAACTCGGTTTCCTTCTCTGCAAGGCAGACATTTTCCACAGGATTCTTCTACTGAAAAATCAAGGAAGTATTTTGCAACATCAACCATACAGGTATCTTCATCCATGAAGACCATACCACCGGAACCCATCATCGTTCCAAGTTTCTTAAGGTTTTCATAAGTGATTGGCGTATCAAGATAATCAGCAGGAATACAACCGCCGCTCGGTCCACCCGTCTGAACAGCCTTGAATGCCTTCCCACCAGGAATGCCGCCACCAATATCATAAACGACTTCTCTGAGTGAAATGCCCATGGGAACTTCTACGAGACCCGTATTTTTAACCTTACCGGAAAGACAGAAAACCTTCGTTCCCTTACATTCTTCGGTTCCGATACTGGAGAACCATTCGGATCCCTTTGTCAGAATAGGTGGAATGTTTGCATACGTCTCAACGTTATTGTTGAGTGTGGGCATACCCCATACACCTTTCTGAGCCGGGAACGGTGGTTTGTTTCTCGGCTGACCCCTCTTCCCCTCAAGAGATTCGATAAGCGCCGTTTCTTCTCCACAGACAAATGCACCCGCACCCATCCTGATCTCAAGGTCAAAAGAGAAGCCTGATCCCATGATGTTTTCACCAAACAGCCCGAGTTCTTTTGCCTGTTTGATACCTTCATTCAATCTTTCGATAGCAAGCGGATATTCAGCTCTTATATACACATATCCCTTGTTCGCACCAATGGCATATCCGGCGATAGCCATGGCTTCAAGCAGTGAATGGGGATCTCCTTCAAGAATGGACCTGTCCATAAACGCACCAGGATCTCCTTCATCTGCATTACACAAAACGTATTTCTGATCGCCTGGAACCTTTTTGGTGAGTTCCCATTTGAGACCTGTTGGAAATCCGGCTCCACCTCTTCCTCTGAGGCCACTTGCCTTGACTTCCGCGATAACTTCATCAGGTGTCATGGAAAGGGCTTTTTGAAGGGCAAAATACCCGTCATGAGCGATATATTCTTCTATCTTGAGCGGATCAATAATCCCCATATTTCTCGTAGCAATCTTTACCTGTCTTGTAAAGAAAGGATGATCATCGTAGGGATTCTGCGTCTTTACGTCGGAAAGAGGATTATCAAGAAGTTTTTCTTCTACTATTCTTCCCTTCAATATATGTTCGGAGACAATTCCGTCCACATCAGCAGGTGTAAGTTTCTGATAATACACGCCCTCCGGATAAATAACCATAAGAGGACCTGCATCACACATACCCATACAACCTGTTTCTACCACTTTAACAACATCCTGAAGAGCGTATTTGTCTATCGCCTTGTTCAGTGCGTCAAGACAACTCTCTTCCCCGGCGGATATACATCCACCACCTGCACACATTAGTATTGTATTCGTTGCAACCGGCAACTTACTTCACCTCGCAATATTTAATCTTGTCAAATTTCCCCTTTTCTTACAAGCAGATCACTTACAACTTTCCCGTTCTGTACATGCTGGTCGACGATTCTGACAACCTGTTCCGGAGTCACATGACCATAGATGATAGGATCCTGACCTTCCATCACCACTTCGATGGTTGGTTCAACATCACATAATCCCATACAACCGGACTGTACAACTGAAACGTCTTCGATTCCCTTTTTGCCGAGTTCAGCAACGACTGCTTGAAGTGTATCCTTTGCCCCTGCAGCTATTCCGCATGTTCCCATAGCAACAACGATCTTACCCCTCTTGTCGGTATCTCTCATCTGAATATCCTTCACAGCCTGTTCCTTTATTTTCATTAACTCGTCCAAACTCTTAATCTTTGCCATTTGCTGTTCACCCCCTGTATTTCTTTATGATCTTTGGTACTTCATCTGCAGTTACTTTTCCGTAAAAGTCTTTCTCACCAACAAGTACAACAGGAGCCATTGAACATGCTCCGAGACATCTGACACCGTGGATGGAGAAATTGCCGTCCGGCGTAACCTCTTCCATCTCTACACCAAGTTCTTCCTTCAATCTGCTCAGTATCTTATCCGCGCCCTTTACATAACAGGCGGTTCCAAGACAAACCTTGATCTGATTTTTTCCGGAAGGTTTCATGGTGAAAAGATTGTAGAAGGTCACAACGCCATAGACCTGACTGACAGGCAGGTCTAATCGTTCCGCCACAAATTCCTGAACTTCCTGTGGCAGATAGCCAAACAATTCCTGAGCCTTGTGCAGGACTTCAATCAATACACCTGATTCATTTTTTACATCTTCAATAAACGCGTCAAGAGATTTGTACAATTCTTCATGATTTGCACAAACCGCTTTTGATTCACTTGCTGACACCAGCTACACCTCCGATTCGTGATTCTGTTCACAATCCGTATCCTCAATAAAAAACGAAAAACAATCAAGTACAACAGATTGTATTACGCTTGATTCCACTTATCATTTTTTCCAATATTATTATAGCATAAAGAAAATCAAGGTTGTGCATACTCACAACTAAAATCATTAAAAGTTTTGTTAAAATTCAAAAATGCGGTCGAGAAAAAAGACGCCCCTATAAGAAAGATATTTTTCAAATTCTGTTAGAAATTTATAACTTACACTGTTATAAATATCACAAGTAAGAAAGCGCAATATTTTGCAGAAAAAAATCCCCAACAGGGGATTAAGTGTAGGTTATTAAATAAATTACCCTTTACTCTTCTTTAAGCGCGGAAAGAGTCTCTTTTTCATGTCTCGACTGATAATCGTACAAATCCCTTTCGTACTGTTCCTCCATCAAAGGGGAACTGATGAGAAAATCAGCACTCGATCTATTCATGGCAACCGGGATATTGTACAATGTGGCAATTCTTAGAAGTGCCTTCACATCAACGTCGTGGGAATGTGGAGAAAGTGGATCCCAGAAAAAGATCAGGCAATCTATGGTGCCTTCGGCAATCTTTGCTCCTATCTGTTGATCTCCACCAAGCGGTCCGCTTTTAAAGGCATAAACCGGTAATCCCGTTTCTTTCTCTATCAGGCTGCCGGTCGTTCCGGTTCCATAGAGATGATGTGAAGAAAGTGTTCCCCTGTTAAATTTTACCCATTCTATCATGTCCTTTTTTCTGAAATCATGTGCTACAAGCGCTATATGCTTTTTTTTCCCGATCTTGACTTTTTTCATGAAATTACCCTCCAAACAATGAATATTGCGCATGTTCCTGTAAGCCGTCAAAAGCCTTCATCTCTTTTAATACCTCTATGATTGACGTTGAACAGGCCGTTCTTCTGTTAAAGTCATCAATAGAGATAAAAGGCTCCTTCTCCCTTTCTATTACGACTGATTCTGCCGCCCTGTCACCAAGCCCCGAAACTCTGTTGAGCGGTATTCTGAGTTTACCATCCTCGATGGTAAATCTGTTGATATCAGATTTTTTGATGCTGACAGGCAGGAATTCGTACCCCCTCAAAAGCATCTCAAGAGCTATTTCGTTCACTACCCTTGCGGAATTCAACTTCTGTTTACTCATGCTGCCAAAGGCTTCAGGATCATCCAGCCATTGTCTTATCTTTTGCGGCCCCGACAGGATGAGATTCACATCAAATTCTCCACCTTTCACGGTGAAATAGGTGGAATAATAAGCCAGCGGATGATGTACCTTGAAATAGGCAACCCTGAATGCCATCGAAACGTAGGCAACCGCGTGCGCTTTCGGGAAGAGATATTTTATCGCCTCACAGGATTTGATGAACCAATCCTGTATGCCATGTTCTTTCATCAGTTCTACATCCTCTTCTTTCAGATCTTTCCCCTTTCGAACTATTTCCATGATCTGAAAGGCCTTCACATGTTCCACCCCACTGTGAATCAACAGGTTCATTATATCATCTCGACAGGCTATTACCTCAGAAAGAACAGCCGTTTTATTTTTTATCAGCATATTAGCGTTATCGAGCCACACACCCGTACCATGTGACAACCCTGAGATTCGTACAAGATCGGCAAAGGATCTCGGTTTTGTATCCATCAACATACCCCGAACAAAGTTTGTTCCAAATTCCGGTATCCCGAGAGACCCATTAACGACTCCGGGAATATCATCCGGTTTCAGACCCAGTGGGTCGGGACTCGAAAAGATCTGCACGGTCTTTTCATCCCCCATTGGAACATCGAGTGGATTGATTCCGGTAATATCCTGCAGATAGCGCATGAATGTAGGGTCGTCATGCCCGAGTGCATCTATCTTGACCAGGTCATCATGTATAGAATGATAATCAAAATGAGTGGTTCTCACTTCAGAATTCCGATCGTTGGCCGGATGCTGGACCGGTGTAAATTCGTAGACGTTCATGGATTTCGGGACGATCATCAACCCACCGGGATGCTGACCGGTCGTACGTTTCACACCGGCAATCACCTTTGAAATTCTTTCTTTTTCTATATCTTTTATATTTTCATCGGTACATTCCTCATATCTGAGAACGTAACCGTACGCCGTTTTATCGGCAACGGTACTGATAGTTCCCGCCTTGAACACATGATCCCGGCCGAAGAGCTCCTCAATGTACCGATGTGCCCGCGTTTGATATTCTCCCGAGAAATTCAAATCAATATCGGGGACTTTGTTTCCGTTAAATCCCATAAAGGTTTCAAAGGGAATCTCCTGACCGAGTCTCCTCATCTGAGCTCCACATTCCGGACAATCCTTTTCAGGCAAATCATAACCTGAAGAAACGGATTTATCTTCTGAAAATTCCGTGTGTTTGCATTCTGGACAGACATAATGGGGAGAAAGTGGATTAACTTCGGTAATTCCAAGCATAGTTGCCGCAAAAGAGGAGCCGACAGAACCCCTTGACCCAACCAGATACCCATCTTCCATAGACTTGTTGACAATCCTCTGTGCAATGAGATACAGTACCGAATACCCGTTGCCGATAATGGCATCCAACTCAAAATCGAGCCTTTTTTTCACTTCCGGCAATGGATTCTCCCCATAAATCTCATACATCTTTTTATAGGCAATCTCCCTGACTTCCTCCTCAGCACCATCCATTTCCGGGGGATGCAGCTGTCTCGTAATCGGTTTGATATCTTCAAAATTGGCTATGAGTTTTTTGGGATTGTCGATGACAAGCGCCTTGGCCTCTTCGGAAGACCCGGTGATCTTCTCCGCTATTTCAAGCATTTCATCCGTCGTCCTGAGATGCAGATTGACAGCATCAAACATACCGCTCGGAAATTGTTTACCCCTGCGTCTCAACGCCTTTTCGCTGATCTTCATGATAGACCACGGTTTTTTATTCTCCCTATCAAGATAGTGAACGTTCCCGGTCATAATGCAGGGTAAGCCAATTTCCTGACTCAGTTCGTAGAATTTTTTGTACATCTTGTACATCCGGTCATAATCGAGATCTTCTTCTACCGCCGTATAAGCATCCGGGGGCATGATCTCGATAAAGTCATAGAACTGTGCCAGCTCTTTCAACTCATCGTTGTCATATCCAAATCGATAACCGTTGGCCAGTTCACTCATCGGGCTTCCCGTGCCGATAATGAGTCCCTCCCTGTTCTTTGTCAGAATATCCTTCGGAATCAGCGGGACAGCTCTTCCAAAATAGTTAAGATGACTTTCCGTGACCAACTTATAGAGATTTCTCAGACCGGTTTTGTTTCTGACATAAACGGTGAAATCCCGGCCGAAGAGCTTTGTCAGATCCATTTCAGACTTCAGACTGTCAAGTCCCTCAAGGGTATCTTTCCCCCTGTTGGTTGCAATTTCAGCAAGTTTCAGGAAGACATCCGCGGTGATCTTCGCATCCTCAAACGCCCTATGATGATTAAAATCATCCAGGCCAAGCGCTTTAACCACCTTGTCAAGTGAATTGCTTTTCATATTAAGCAGCGATCTTGAAAGTGAAAGGGTATCCACATACGCATTGTTATAATCCAGGCCTAATACTTTTAACGCCTGCTGTTTAAGGAATCTGTAATCGAAATTGGCGTTATGGGCCACCAGAACGGTCCCCGCGATGAACTCCATAAACCTCGGCAGGACTTCATCAATCTTAGGCTGTCCTTTCAGCATCTCATTCGTAATCCCCGTGATCTCGGATATTTTCTCTGAAATTGGTCGCCCCGGATCAACGAGTTCTGAAAAAGTCTCTGTAACCTCACCGTTGACAACCTTCACCGCACCGAATTCGATGATTTCATCGTTCAAGGGACTCAATCCTGTCGTTTCAAAGTCAAAGACCACATAATCCATAGCCGTTATCTTTTCATGAATGGCATCCGTCTTGACCTCATCGAGAAATTCCTTGTTATAGACGATAGGCGCAACATCGACGAGATAGCCCTCCATGCCGAAGATCGGTCTGATATGATTTTTGATACATCTCTCATAAAGGTCTGGAAAAGACTGGACTACTCCGTGATCTGTGATGGCTATGGCTTCCCATCCCCATCTCGCAGCAGTATCAATAAAATCTCCTATCTGCATGATGGAATCCATTGCACTGATCTGTGTATGAGCGTGAAGTTCTATTCGCTTTTCTTCCGCATTATCCATACGTTTCTCTTTTGGCGTTCCCGCCTCTATATTATCGATGAAAAAAGAAGGTTTGTCAGAACGGTTGTCGACCGTCGCCTTTCCTATTGCCTTTGCGTATTTCCCATCCTTGAGATTCGCCCCGATCCATTCGGCATTTTCCCTGAAAGCAATACAACGAACGGAATCCGTCCCATCATAGATCCCAAAGGTAGCCACTTTCGGACCTTCTCTGTAATCAACTGAAAAGACCTCGCCTTCGATCGTAAATTCGGACTTGTTAAAGACCATCTGATAGATCGGCGTAACCGTTTCTCCAACAGGCGGCCTCTCCTTTGGTTCTGCCCTTTTTGTAAACGAAGATTTGAAGAAACGCCTTTTCGGTTTTTCATCCATCTGATTCTGAGCCTGTGCCTGCATCTCTGTTTCAGCCATCATCTCATACATCGCATCCATGTCAAATTGGGGGTGAGCGGCTTCCATGGTCTCTTTTCCCCTTGATTCATCCAGCTCAAAATCGACTTTCACATCAAATCCTATCTCATCGGCTATGGTATCGGTTAATTTTTTTCGATTCTGCTTAATCTTTCTGAGGATGAATTCATTCGGAACATAACAGCATATCTTCTCTTCGGTAATTGCCTTGATATAGACCTTATCGGTAACATATGAAAAAGAGCCGTTGAGAATCCGGAGAATTGTTTTCCATCTTAAGACAGTTTCCTGTGCGGGATTTAACCGTTCATTCTTCAGAGATAATCTGATATTACAGCCAAAATATTTTTCGAGCGCCTTCTGCAGTATCTTTACGGAATCCGGATCAACCATCTCGGAATAGTCAATCATCATCTGCCCAGAAACCGTCTGATCTTTACAATGAAGAGAAAAATCCCTTATGACCGCATTCAGACCGAGCTCTCTTAACCCAAGCCGCTCGAGTAAGGTATGTGTAGAAATCTGAATATCTTTTGCCTCTAATAACATTACATCCTCCTGCCTTTAACCCAACACATCATCTGAGATGATTCCTTGAATTAAGATGACATAATGCCGCGGCAAGTCCATCGGCCGCATCATCCGGTTTCGGCGTCCCACTGAGCCCCAGAAACATCTTCAATACTCTCTGAACTTGCCCCTTTTCCGCTCTACCGTTCCCCGTGACGGCCATCTTGATTTCAAACGGATTGTATTCAAAAATCGGCAAGCCCTTCTGATATGCAGCAAGCTGTATGACTCCTCTGGCTTCACTGACAGCCATGGCTGTCGTCACATTTTTAAAGAAAAAGAGTTTTTCTATAGATACTTCATCTGGTTCATATTCATCTATAATTTTATTGATCGATTCATAAATCTCGTTTAATCTGAAAGGTAATTCCTTCTTTTTTGTAGTTTCGATGACACCGTGAACAACATGCGAAAATCTGTTTCCGGTCGCAGAAATCACACCGAATCCGATTCTGCCGTATCCAGGATCTATTCCAAGTATCTTCATTATTCCCCCAAAAAATAATCAGCTTCCTCTCATATGATTTTATCCTACAGAAAAGAATCTGATTAATCGAGTTTTCTAACAAAATATTTTTTTTAGGTCATCCCTGACCCAATTAATTTTCTTCCGCGGCTTCCAACTTGTAATCATCGGCAATTGTAAGGATTAAAAGATCTACCATCTCCTGAAGATTGTTCACCCTGTATATTTTATTCCTCTTTTCACGGGCATTTCGCATCCCCTTTGTGTATCCGGCAATAAACCGCTTGAACTGTCCGATGACCTTGTACTCCCTGTATTCCTCAAGCAGAAGCTCAACATGCCTGAGAATAATCCGCTTTCTCTCTTCAAAGGGAATCTCCATTATTTCCCGATCTTCAAGATAATCTCTCGTGTCTCTTATCAGCCAGGGATTTCCAAACGTTCCCCTTGCAAACAAAATACCGTCGAGAACATCTTCATATTTCAAGATTCTATCTATCTGATCCAGTTCGAAAACATCCCCGGTCCAGAACACCTTCGTTCTGTCTGTCTTTTCTATCCTTTCAAGTATCGTCAGATCTGCTTCGCCTGAATAACCCTGTTCTACCGTTCTACCGTGTACGGAAACGAAATCCATCCCCGTCTCATCACACAATCTGATGATCTCCTGATAATTTTCATATCCTTCCCAGCCTTTTCGGATCTTAAGACTCACCGTTTTTCCATACCGGTGAACGGTTGCTTCGAGTTCCGTCAGAATATCCCTGAGCACGTCAAGATCATGGACCATGGCAGAACCGGAACCGTTGCGAACCACTTTTTTTACCGGACAGGCGGCATTGAGATCAATTCCGGTCACATTCGGATAGTTCTCGCAGACATACTCCGCCGACTTTATCAAATCCGGTTTGTTATTACCGTATATCTGAACGACACAAACCTCCTCTTTCTTCGGGAGGAGATGAAGTGTTCCATTATCAAGTCTTGATACACCCGTTGCGTTGATCATCTCTGTAAAGATATAATCAACGGTATCTCCGTTTATCTCCCTGATCAGCTGTCTGAAGGACTTATTCGTTACTCCCGCCATAGGGGCAAGGGAAAGACTCCATTTTTTTTCTGTTTTCATTATTTATTATCTCCTATTTCCGTTTCTACTGCTCGCAGCCTTAACCTTAACGTATCCGATGAACGGCAAACGCTTCAGTCTCTCTGAGCGCAAATAAAAATTCCCGGATATTATAGCATTAATATAAAATCTTTCTGCCAAAAATTGTTGAAGAAAAAAAGAAGCCATTCGGCTTCTTCTTTTATAAGGTTATATAGACAAACGGGTTACCTTTCGATCAGTTCTCCCGTTCTGTTTTCTGGCAACATCGCCTTCGCCTGCTGGATCCTTGATTCGAGTTCAAAATCAAATTCTCCTCTGCTTTCACTCATTTCAAGCGCTCTTTCCATCCTGATAATCTCTTTTCTAAGCTGCTGTGTGCTGTTCATAATATCAACTCCTTTATAAAACCAGATGATTAGCAATAAATGCTTTTTTGATCACTACGCCACCCGTACAACGTTCTTTTTATACACAACAAAAAACAACGCAAACTGAAAACGCAGTCTTATACTCTTCCTCTGAATTTAATGAAAAAAATAAAATCTCTGAGAAAACAGAAATTGGTGAGATTCCCTGAGAAATTTCCGTATTTCGCCACACTTCGATTAAGACAATAGTCCTGAGACTTTTTATACTGGGTCGTTTCATTATAGCACATAATCTTAGCTATTTCAAGTTACTCTTTTTGAATGTATAAAGGCGTCTGAGAGCTTTCGAATAAATTATAGTGTCGTCTACTTTATGCTTGACTTGCAAAATGTTTATGTTATAATTTTCGCAAAGAGGGCAATAATAACTTTTCAGATGAAAGGAAGGATGAAACCGTGGGAAAGAAAATGCAAACAGTAGATGGTAATACCGCTGCAGCGCATGTTGCATATGCGTTCTCAGAAGTAGCCGCTATCTATCCTATTACACCATCATCACCGATGGGAGAATTTGCTGACGCCTGGGCGGCAGAAGGAAGAAAAAACATATTCGGACAGAAGGTTAAAGTTTCCGAATTACAGTCAGAAGGAGGAGCTTCAGGTGCTGTGCATGGTGCTCTTCAGGGAGGATCATTAACTACTACATTTACAGCTTCACAGGGACTTCTTCTCATGATCCCTAATATGAACAAGATTTCAGGAGAACTTCTTCCTGGTGTATTCCATGTATCGGCAAGAAGCGTTGCAACACATGCATTGTCAATCTTCGGAGACCATTCCGACGTTATGCATTGTAGAGCTACTGGCTTCTCACTGCTCGCATCCGCAGGGGTACAGGAAGCACATGACCTGGCAATCGTTGCACACCTTGCAGCTATTGAATCAAGCGTTCCATTCGTTCATTTCTTTGATGGATTCAGAACATCACACGAAATACAGAAAGTAGAACTCTTCGATTACGATGAATTTGCAAAACTCGTCAACTACGATGCGGTAAAGGCATTCAAAGACAAGGCACTCAGACCAGAAAAACCTGTTACAAGAGGTACGGCGGAAAATCCCGATATCTTCTTCCAGAACAGAGAAAGAGCCAACGAATTCTACAACAAGGTTCCTTATATCGTTGAAGAAAAGATGCGAATGGTAGAAAAGCTCACGGGAAGAAAATACAGACTCTTTGATTACGTGGGAGATCCTGAAGCAGACAGAATCGTTATCGCCATGGGTTCAGGCGTTGACACACTCGAACAGACCGTTAATTACCTCAACGCACGTGGAGAAAAGGTTGGTCTTATCAAAGTCAGACTTTACAGACCGTTCTCCGTTGAGCATCTCCTTGCCACTATCCCGGACACCGTTCAGTCCATCGCAGTTCTTGACAGAACAAAGGAACCAGGTTCCGCAGGAGAACCCCTTTACGAGGATATCAAATTCGCATTCTATGGACACAAGAATAATCCAACCATCGTTGGAGGAAGATACGGACTCAGTTCCAAGGAATTCACACCTTCAATGGCCAAGGCTGTTTACGACAACCTTAAAGCCGCTTCACCCAAAGACCATTTCACCGTAGGGATCAAGGACGATGTCACATTCACTTCCCTCGAAGTAGATGAAAAGATCGTTACAGAAGATAAGGAAGTAAAGAGATGCCTCTTCTGGGGATTCGGTTCAGATGGTACAGTTGGTGCGAACAAGAACTCTATCAAGATTATCGGAAATCATACGGATATGTACGCACAGGGTTACTTTGAATACGATTCAAAGAAATCCGGTGGTGTAACCCGATCACATCTCAGATTCGGTCCCAAACCAATCACATCACCCTACCTCGTTTCAACGGCAGATTTCGTTGCGTGTCACAGACAGGCATACGTCAACATGTTTGACCTCGTAGCAAGCCTCAAACAGGGCGGAACATTCCTTCTCAACACAAACTGGTCAGCAGATGAAATTGAAAAGGAACTCCCTAATTCACTTAAAAAGACGCTTGCAAAGAAAGAAGCCAAATTTTATATCATGGATGGATTCAAACTGGCCGCCGAAATAGGGATGGGTGAAAGAATCAACACCATTATGCAGTCCGCCTTCTTCAAACTGGCCGATATCATTCCTTACGAAGATGCAAAGGAATATATGAAAGCTGCCATCAAGAAGACATACGGTAAAAAAGGTGAAGATATCGTCGCAAAGAACTACAAGGCTGTCGAAATGGGAGAAGCCTTCACAGAAGTTAAAGTTCCTGCCGAATGGGCGGATCTCGAAGTAGAGACAAAAGTTGTAGATATGAGCAGAAGCGAATTCGTCAGAGAAGTAGCAGACGTTATGAACGCAAAAGACGGAGACAGTCTTCCTGTTTCAAAGTTCTCACCGGATGGAACGTTTGAAAACGGGACAACGGCTTCCGAAAAGAGAGGAATCGCCGTTAACATCCCAAAATGGGAATCAGAAAATTGTATTCAGTGTAATCAGTGCGTCATGGTATGTCCTCATGCCGTTATCAGGCCAAGACTCGTTACAGAAGAAGAACTCAAGGATGCACCGGAAACACTCGATGTCATCACACCGATGAACCCGAAACTGAAGGACAATTACAAATTCACTCTTCAGATCAGCGGACTCGACTGTACGGGTTGCGGCAACTGCGCACAGGTATGTCCTGGAAAGGCTGGAGAAAAGGCTCTCGTCATGGTTCCAATCGAAGAAGTCGTTGAGAAGAGTACGAACAACTTCAACTTCACCGAAAAGCTCCCTGACAGAAATCCACTCGGTGACAAGATGTGGAACAGTGCCATGTACAACAGACCACTCTTTGAATACAGTGGCGCATGTCCCGGTTGTGGGGAAACGCCTTATGTAAAACTCGTTACGCAGCTTTTTGGAGACAGAATGGTCGTTGCCAACGCCACGGGTTGTTCATCCATCTACGGTGGTAGTGCACCTGCAACACCTTACTGCAAGAACAGTGAAGGAAAAGGACCTGCATGGGCGAATTCACTCTTTGAAGACAACGCTGAATACGGTTACGGTATGGCCATTTCCATCAGCACATCGAGAGACAAGGTTGCCCTTCTCATGGAACAGGCCATCGAAGCCGGCGTAGAAGGAGATCTTGCCGATCTCTTCAAATCATGGCTCGAAAACAAGGAAGAAGCAGATGAGACAAAGGAACTTGCTCCTAAGCTTCAGGCCGCACTTATTGCAGTTCTTCCAACCGTTACGGGAAAACTCAACACACTACTCAACGGAATCCTTGAACTCAAGGATTACTTCGTGAAGAAATCCGTATGGATCTTCGGTGGAGACGGATGGGCCTACGATATTGGTTACGGTGGACTTGATCATGTTCTCGCTTCAGGAGAAGATGTAAATGTCCTCGTTATGGATACGGAAGTTTACTCCAATACCGGTGGACAGGCTTCAAAGGCTACACCGACAGGGGCAATCGCCAAGTTTGCGGCAGCCGGTAAGCCGATCAGGAAGAAAGATCTCGGTATGATGGCAGCCACATACGGTTATGTCTACGTGGCTCAGATCTCACTTGGTTCCAACATGAACCAGGCATTCAAGGCTATCAGAGAAGCTGAAGCCTATAAGGGACCGTCCCTGGTCATCGCTTATGCCCCATGTATCAACCACGGAATCAAGACCGGTATGGGAACAACGATTGCCGAAGAGAAAAAGGCAACAAGCTGTGGATACTGGCCAATTTACAGATTCGATCCTAGACTTGCCGATGAGGGAAAGAATCCATTCCAGCTTGATGGACCGAAGGATCTCGATGGTAAATTCCAGGAATTCCTTAACGGCGAAATCAGATACTCATCACTCAAACAGTTATTCCCTGAAAGAGCCGAAACACTTGACAAAAAAGCTGAGGAAGATATGCTCTTCAGATACAACAAGTACAAGAAGCTCGCAGAACAGGAATAATCAGATAGAAATCACAAGCCCCGCCTGCAATGGCGGGGCTTTTTTTTAGGAGTGTGTATGATGAAAAAAAACACAAAATCTGTATTTTTACTCTCATTAATGTTGATCTGTTTAACCGTATCACTTTTTTCTGATGCCGACATATCGGGGGAATCAAAATATAAAACAGAACGGCTTCAGGAAATTGCCAATCAGGCTTACACGATGTACAAAGACATCACAGATGGAAAGAATGCCGATTATATTCCAGAACTTGCCAAAGTCCCCTCCGACCTCTTTGGTATCGTCATCGTTACGGTTGATGGTGATGTCATCTCAGTGGGGGATACGGATTATTCTTTCGCAATCGAATCCGTTTCAAAACCGTTTACCGCCGCCCTTGTTCTGCAGGAAACCGCTCAGGCAGATATTCTTCTCGAAAAAATAGGTGTGGAACCAACGGGCCAACCTTTCAACTCGGTCATCGCAATAGAAACAATTCCACAAAGATCCGTCAATCCGCTTGTTAATGCCGGCGCCATCGCTGCTGTTAGCCTTATACCAGCAAAATCACAGGAAGAACGATTTGAAAAGATCATCGGTTTTTATGAAAAAATGGCCGCTTCGGATTTAACCGTACTCGATGCAATCTACAAATCCGAAGCGGAAACCAATTCACATAACAAGGCCATCGCTTATTTGCTGGATAGTTATGAAAGATTATATGCAGATCCCCTTGAAGTAACCGATGTGTACACTAAGCAATGTTCTATAGGAATCACCACAAGACAACTCGGAATCATGGGTGCGACACTCGCAAACAACGGGATTAACCCTCTTTCGGAAGAAATGGTAATCAATCCCGAATACGTTTCAAAAATACTTCCCATTATGATGATGTGTGGCTTTTACAATGAATCCGGACTGTGGGCCTATACGGTCGGATTACCATCCAAAACCGGGGTTGGTGGCGGGATAGTCTCAGTTGTCCCTGGGAAAATGGCCATTACCGCTTTTTCCCCGCGGCTTGATCAAGCTGGAAATAGTATAAAAGCCATGAAAGCGATAGAATACATCAGCAATCAACTCAAGTTAAGTTTGTTCCGGCAATGAAAACCGAATAACAATAGAAAAAGAGTCAGACTGTTCGTCTGACTCTTTTTCTAAAGATCACAGCTTGATCAATAATACGATTCTCGAATCAATTCAAACTGATTCGTCTTTGTATCAATCGCAAATATCCTTGTCTTTCCATCTGAAAATTTTAAACCTATTTCGTTTTCATTTTTCACATTCTTAGAATTTTTTGATACAACTTCCCCCCACTCTTCATTCAATTCGATCGAAATCAGAGAATCCATGATAGCCGAGCCCGATTTGGGCCTGAGTTTATAGGCTCTGAGGAAATCTTCTGCATCAACAAAATACAGATATCTGTTATTGTTCATATAAAGTTTGATAGGCATAAAAGCCTTCTTAATCTTAAAACCAAGTTCAACATCTCCGCTTGGACTCAACAGAAGAAACTCATTACCCTGCTGTTTCCATCTCCAATCGATAGAAAAAACAGCTGAAATAACACATAAAAGAATAAGTACCGTCAAAATAAACTTTTTCATGCTCACCATCCTGAATTATAAAGAATCAACCATTCTCTTGAGGAATACCGGCAACGCAAAACAAGCCCTATGAATCTCCGGTGTGTAATATTCAAGTTCCGATTCAAGCCTTCGGTCTTCACGAACCCTTATCTCCGGATCACCCGATTTACTTCCGATCGTATAGGTCCAGAATCCTGAGGGATACTGAGGTGAAAAACCGGTATAAAGTCGCGTTGTTTCAAAAACACTCTTAATCCTTGAATGCGCCATTTCTAACCATGCCGTATCATATACGGGATTTTCAGTATGCGCAACAAGAATCCCATTCTCCGTCAGGGCATTCTTACAATTATCGTAGAAGGTTTCAGTAAACAGATTGCCACCTTCACCGGCCGTCGGATCGGTTGAATCAATGATAATGATATCAAAATGATTATCAAACTCCGCCACATAAGCCGCTCCGTCTCTGAACATCAGATTTGCCCTCGAATCATCCATCGCACAGGAAAGTCGTGGGAGATATCTTTTTGCCGCAAGAACGACTTCCTCATCAATTTCACACATATCAGCCAATTCGACGGTGGAATGTCTGAGTGTTTCTCTCAGAGTACCGCCATCACCACCACCAATAATCAAGATCTTTTTCGGATTTGGATGGGCAAACATGGCCACATGCACGAGCATCTCATGATACATGAATTCATATTTTTCCATCGTCTGGGTAATCCCGTCAAGGGCAAATACCCGTCCCACGTTGTATGAATCAAAGATGTCTATCCGCTGGTACTCAGACTGCTTCGAATAGATCATCTCTTTTATCTTCAGAAATATTCCCGCTTCACCACCGTGAAACTGTTCTTCATATCTCAGATGATTCCAGTTAGATAATTCATGATTATCCATTTTCACATCGCCTCAACTTTGAAAGGCGAATCCTCATTGATCCCTATATCGTTATATTTGCCACGTTTAAATTCATCCGTAACCGTTCTTTGCGCATTAAAAACCCTTTTAAGATGATCAAAAGCCTTCCAAGGATCGACATGATCTCCACAAGTAAATACATCAACGGCTGCATAACCGTACTCCGGCCATGTGTGTATAGTCAAATGAGACTCAGAAACAATAACTACCCCACTTACTCCATGTGGTAAAAATCTGTGAAAACCAGACTTAACAACGGTTGCTCCGGAAATTATGGCCGCTGAATTCATTTCACTCTCTACAAAGCTGACATCGTCCAGAACTGCCTGATCACAGTCGTAGAACTCTGCCAGAAGGTGTTTACCCAATGCCTTCAATATTTTCATCCCCTTTCATCTTGTAACCTATCAATCTATTTTTATCCAAAGTAATTTTGCATCTTCTTTTTTACTGCTGTTTCTGATCATATGCCGTTTGTCCGCCTTATAATAAAAACAGTCCCCCTGCTCTATCCAATACGGCTTCTCATCAAGAAATAGCGTTAAAGTCCCTTCAATCAGAAAACCGAATTCATCACCTTCATGAAAATCCTCAAGATCCGTCTCGGATTGTGGATCCAGTGACACTAAGATCGCATCGATCCCTTTGTTTTCCACTTCATTCATCAGCATCTGAGATACTATCCCACTGGGTTCATCGTAAACGGGAACCCTTTCGTCTTTCTTGTACACGATCTTCTGTACCTTCTTCTCCGAAAAAAAGGAATTCAGATCACTGCCGACTGCCTTTAAGATCCGTTCAAGATTTTCCAACGTCGGAGAGGTCTTGTCCGTCTCAACCTGGGAGATAAAGCTTCTCGCAAGATCAGCTCTGGCAGCCACATCTTCCTGTGTCAATCCCAGTGATAGCCTTAATTTCCTGATCTTTTTTCCAAGTTCCATAAGAATTTCCTCTCCTCTCGTGTTCACTAAAATAACATTTTTCGTCACTTTAGAACACATTATATCATTAAAATTCTCTTGAGTCAATACTTTTTTATTCTGTTTTAAAGCGTTTTTAACCAAGTACAAAGGAAAAAGCACGGGGAAATATTTTTAATGAAATTAAAAAAGATTTGGTATAATAAGTTGTATTTAAAAGTCTTATTCATCATCTATATCAAAATTTCAGGCGTTAAAGATTTTAAAAATGAATTTTTAATCATGCAGAATATCTCTACTGTATGTACTGTTTTCCGCTCAAAATTCAAATCCGGCGGAATGCTTTGCACAAATTTATTAATATCGGATATCCCCCCTTACCTTTTTAACCCACTTTTTGACACACCTCTGTTAAATGCAGCGAACAATAATATCTACACACCTTTCTCAGGGAACGGAAAACAATGAACCCCATCCGGATAAGGATAAAGATCCGATCATCAGTTTTGAAACCGAAACGCCTTCAGAGATTTATAATACGGAAGGATATGACAGCGGTTATACCGAGGTATCTATTTTGTCCGATCAGCCGTTGACCTCTTTTTATCAGGAAATCAGTCTCATCGGGTATGAAGCTGTCAACATATCCAGATTCATCGCGTTGACTGATTATGAAATGGCCGCTGATGGAAAATACAGATATAAACTCACCGTGGAAATGATTGGTGGAGAAGAATTCATGATCGTCCTGCAGGGAAATAACGAAAAAAAAGACTCATCGAATACAGAATCAAATGTAATTTGTTTTACGATAAAAAACAAAGGGAATCCACCAATACCTGAAGTTACAACTGATCCAGAAACACCGCCCGTTGAAACGACACGGGAAGCCACTGCGGGATTTCATATTTTATCAACAGTTCCACTGACCACGTTGTTCATCAATAGCAACGGTTACGAAAACAGAATCGATGCACCCACTGTTCAATATCTCCACAACGGTGAAAAGGGGATCAATATTGAAATAAAGGGGACTAATCCTTCAGGAACTTCAACACCTGTCTTACTTGAAATTAGACCATATCACCAGTAATGAATTATCCGTAGTGGTTCAAAGGACTTCTCAGAACGATCTGCCCGTTTTTTCGTGGATACCACCGGAAGTCGCCAGTGATAAAACCACTGTTGTACTAAAAATCCGGTCCGATTAGATTCTTGATACACTGACAACCACCAATAACGGCATTCCAGATATACTTGATCAACCTGTCTTCGAGGCAAATCCGGATGGCAGCT
>DAINPP010000006.1:73877-78271 GCA_036743375.1 Thermotogae bacterium
GCGGTTTGAATAGAAAAATACTGAAGATGGTGCCTCTTTTACAGAGACACCGTCTTTTATTCTTTCAGGCCATTATAAATCGTTGCGATATTGTGTTCAAACATGCCTATATAGGTTCCCTCTTTTGTCCCTGGAGTCCCCATAGAATCGGCAAATAGTTCACCTCCAAGCTTCAATTCATACCCTTTTGCTCTGACAGCCTCTATCAAGGCTTCTATATTTCTCATAGGGACAGAATTTTCAAGAAAAACGGCTGGAATCTGATTTTCGACGATAAAATCTGCGAGTACAATTAAGTCAGTCGCCGCGATTTCAGAGGCAGTACTCACCCCCTGCAAACCCTTTACTTCTATTCCATAATCCCTTCCAAGATAGTTAAAGGCATCATGTGCCGTGATCATAACACGTGCACTCTCAGGAATTTCACTGATCTTTTTCTTGGTTTCCCAGTCAAGTTTGTCGAGTTCCACGATAAACTGATCGAGATTCACCCTGTAGTCATCGGCATTCACTTCATCCATTTCGATCATTTTTTCCGCTATGAAAGCAGAACAACGCTTCCATATAGCTATTGAAAACCAGATATGCGGATCATGCAGGTCCCCTTTATCGGAAAGCACTATCAATTCACTCTCATCCAGTAAATCTCCCACACCGATTGATTGAATATGCAGTTTTTCAAATTTTGCAAAGAGATCCGTCATCTTCCCCTCGAGATGAAGACCGCTGTAAACTATTAGATCGGCACCAAAAATTGCTCTTACATCTCCAATACTGGCTCTGTAACTGTGCGGATCGATCCCGGAACCCATTAAAACGGAAACATTCACCGCTTCTCCACCGATATTCTTTACCGCATCGGCAAGAATATCGGTCGTACAGACCACATTCAACTGTGAAAAAGAAGAGGAAACCAGCAGGACACTCAGGATAATAAAGATTATTCTTCTCATAAAAATCACCTACATGGCCGAGAAAAAGGCCTGCTTTTTCTCGGCAACCAGTTTTTCTCCAGCCTCAGACAACTTTAACAGTCCCGATTCATCCGAAAGAAGATTCTTTTTTTTGAGATTGACAAGCACTTTTTCTGAAAAAGCTGTCTCCCAATTGAAATGATCCTGAAGATGATCCCTTCTGTTCTCGACTACTTCAGCTGCCGTATTTTTATGATTGTCAAGATGAATCAGAAGGGCCAGTTCGGCAAACGTATAGCGCTGTAACCGTCTTAACCTGAGTGTTGAAACATACCCCTTCTCTGGAGAAAAGAGGAAAACGAGGAAGAGCGCAATACCAAAAACGGTTGTAATGGCCCCCGCAATCGAAGAATCCAGTAAAACCGCGAGATAAAATCCCCCAATACTACAGATGACACCACTGAGAACAGAATAAAAGAACATCATTTTCAGATCATCGGTCAGCAACCATGCAATCGCTGGCGGAATGACCATAAAGGCCACTACGAGTATCGAACCGACTGCATCAAATGCGGCAACCGCGGTCAATGAAACCGAAGTCATCAACCCATAATGAATGGCAACGGGAACAAAGCCAAGTGAAGCCGCAAGGGCTTTATCAAAGGTGGATAATTTCAATTCCTTGAAGAAAAGGGCAAGAAAAATAACATTCAGTATAAGAATAACCCCCATGACCCAGGCAACCCTTGGACCCATGTTTACACCGTTAAGCCATAATCTGTCAAACGGCACAAAGGCAAGTTCACCAAGGAGGATAGAATCCGTGTCAATGTGTATATTTCCGGCAAAGAGCGTGACCAGAATGACACCAATACTGAAAAACATCGGAAAGACCATCCCTATCGAGGCATCTTCCTTTATCAGGGCATTTTTGTTAACCATCTCTACAATAAACACTGTGAATAAACCGGCAAGACCGGCACCGAGAATCAGCAATGGAGAATTGAGATTCTGTGTGATAAAATAGCCGATGACAATACCCGGGAGAATTGCATGCCCAATGGCATCACTCATCATCGCCATTTTTCTTAAAACAAGAAAGATACCGGGTATACTGCATGCTGCGCTGACAAGAGAGGCCGTCAGAATGATTTCAAAATCAGGATTCATACAATTCACCTCCATTTTCATTTTTTCTGGCATATTCAAGACCTTTTTCGGTTAAAAACCACTTATTCCCGTTATTGCCTATAAATCCATCATTTTTCCCCCTTTCAAGGCAACCGGCCAGATTGTATTTATCCGGCAGACGGAGTGTAATGACAGAAATATCATGTGGATGGGAAAATTCCTCATGTTCAAGCGATAATTCGTAGAAAGACTTGATCAGCAATTTCATGGACAATTCCCGTTTACGAGATCTCCTGCTGATGTATTTCCACAACATTCCATTCCCCGAAGCAAAAAAAACAGAGAATACGACGGCGAGTGTCACACTAATCGTAATTACCGGACCGGTTGGAAGCCCCGCTATCTGTGTGCTCAGTGTCGCACCGGCAAAACTGGAAACAGCACCAATCACACCGGCTATAATCATCATATGTCCAAGTTTATCCGACCAGTGTCTTGCGGCAACGGCCGGCGCAATCAACATGGCACTCATGAGAACGACACCGACAATCTGCAGTCCGATCACAATGGCGATCACCTGTATAAAAGTCAGCAACGCATCAAACAGTTTGACCGGTATACCTATGGACTGTGCATAATCGGGATTAAATATCATCACCTTCCATACATTCCAGAAGAGTATCACAAGAAAGAAGGCTACAATCCCCATTACCAGCATCAGAAAAAGGTCCTGCCTCATCAGAGTTGCGGCTTGCCCAAACAGGAACTTCTCAAGACCGGCTTGTGAGGCATCGGGAGTCTTCTGAAGATAACTGATCAACATCAAGCCAAGACCGAAAAAGACCGAAAGCATTGAAGCCAGCGCCGTGTCAAATTTTAATCTGGAATTTCTGACCATAAATTGAACGATCAACGTTCCAATCCAGCCAACCACTATTGCACCCATCGTGAAGATCAGCGGTGATTTACTGCCGGTCAGTATAAAAGCAAGGACAATTCCGGGAAGTGCTGCATGCGATACCGAATCACCGATCAGACTCTGCTTTCTGACTACGGCAAGTGTCCCAAGAGACCCGGTTATCAAACCGAGAAGCGCCGCACCTGTTGAAATAACCGTTACCGTATAATCCATCAAACTCACCTATGCCTCGAGCTTTGCTCTGACTCGTGAACCATAAGCGGTATGAAGATTTTCTGTCGTATACACCTCTTCGACTGGTCCACTCGCAATGATCCGCACATTCATAATCGTAATCCAGTCAAAATAATCTCTGATAGTCTGAAGATCATGATGAACGACGATCAACGTCTTTCCGTTCGCTTTCATATCCTTAAGAACTGTGATGATCGCCTTTTCGGTCTTTGCATCGACCCCCTGAAAAGGTTCATCCATAAAATAGAGATCGGCATCCTGCATCAACGCCCGTGCAAGAAACACCCGTTGCTGCTGCCCTCCTGAAAGCTGGCTGATCTGCCGGTTCCTGAACTCGTACAAACCAACCTTTTCAAGGATTTCAAGGGCCTCTTTTCTGTCTGTTGCCGAAGGCCTTCTGATCCATCCAATCCTTCCGTATCTCCCCATAAGGGTACAGTCAAAGACCGTTGTCGGAAAATCCCAATCCACACTCTCACGCTGAGGAACATACCCGATTCGGTCACGAACTTCCCTGTAAGGTTTACCAAAGAATCTCACTTCACCTGCAACGGGTTTTATCAATTGCAGCATCGTCTTGATCAAGGTGGATTTTCCCGCACCGTTTGGACCAACGACAGCCATCATCACTCCAGCCGGTATGGCAAGATCTATATCCCAAAGTACGGGTTTTTCCCGATAGGCAACCGTTAAATCATTACAGTCAACAATAGTATTTCTCATTAAACCCCTCCCGAATTATATATATTTAACTATCAAGACGTAAGTGGAAGAATTATTATTCTAAAATAAATATTCTTCCACTTTGGCAACAATCATTCTTATGAATATAAGAATGATATACTAATATATTATTTATAATAATCGAGAGCATTTATCTCCCAATCTAAATTATTCTGATCATTTATCTCGTTATATCTATCATATAGAGATTAGAAATAAACTGAATACAAAGGCCAAAGTCTTTCTGTATCACCCCCTCAGACTTTTTAACGTGGTCTCTTCAATCCATCATTTTCTTTTCCTCACCCAAATGTTACCCGGTTTCTGCCATTTCTCTTACTCTCATACAACAACTCATCCGCTCTTTTCAGTAGTTTCTCAAGAGTATCATCTTTTCGAGCCATGGTAGCACCGATTGAAATCGTAACGTTGATCGAAAGTTCACCTTCAGTAATAAAACTATTCTCGACAAG
>DAINPP010000006.1:78371-81231 GCA_036743375.1 Thermotogae bacterium
GCAGCCTCATTCCAGAACAGTATCTTGCGATTGAGGTCAACGAAATAGACTCCTTCATATAAATTATTCAAGATGTGCTTATAAAGATCATGATTGTCTATATTAACCACCTCTATCTTCATTTTAAGTGCATTTGTACGATTATACCACTTTGCAGGGTTGACAAATACAGATAATTATTTTATAATAATTTAATAGACGACCGGTCTAATATGGAGATGATGTTGTTGAGAACTAAGGAAAAGATCGTAGAAACTGCTGCAAAACTCATTCTTGTAAAAGGTTACAACCATACCGGATTAAAGGAAATCCTTGACAGTGCCGGTGTTCCGAAGGGTTCTTTTTATTATTATTTCAAGAACAAAGAAGATCTTGCCCTTTATCTTTTAAATTATTATTACGACTACAGCAATCAATTGATGACCACCGCTTTTGAAGAACATCAAGATCAACCGTTGACTGCAATCAGATCTTTTCTTGACAGTTTCACAAAATCTTTTGTAAAAAAAGGCTTTACCGGTGGATGTGGTATCGGGAATATGGGTCAGGAGCTCAGTGATACCGAAGAACTTGTCAGACGGAGAGCCGATGAGCTTTTTACCGTTTTAGAAAAGAAGATAGAAAAACAACTGTTAAAAGCTCAGGAAATGGGTATTCTGTCAAAAGAAATTAATTGTTCCGATTATGCTCAGTTTCTATTCAACGGTTGGCAGGGAGCCATATTAAGGGCAAAGATCAAAAAATCGGAAGAACCAATCAAGATCTTTATCAACAATATTTTTAAAAATTTATTAAAAGGAGAGATAAAATGAAAACGGTGATTATTTACTCAAGTAGACACGGATTTACTGAAAAGGCCGCTGAAAAATTGAGTGAAAGGCTTACCAGCCTTGTCGATCTTAAAAATCTCGATACGAATTTTGAAAGGGATTTTTCCGAATATCACAACATTATATTTGGAACACCAGTTTATGAGGGGAAAATACGCAACTTAACGGCAAAATACATCGAAGAAAATCTGGAAGAACTCTGTAAGAAGAATCTCGGTCTATTCATTTGTGCCAGCGAAAACACTCCGGTTGAAAAAATCATCAACTCAAACCTCCCCAAGAATTTCTGCGAACAGTTAAAAGTCAAAGGACATTTCGGTTATGGGGTCGATTTTGAGAAACTAAACAGAAGAGAAAGGGTAGAAAGTAAGATAATTCTTAAAAAAACGGAATCGGAAATGGCCTTCAATGAAAAAAATATCATTGAATTTGCCGAAATAGTCAATCAAATTGATTTTGTCAGGAGGTAGACAAAGAGGAACAAATAAGATGGGCTTTTAGCAGACACTTTGTTTGTTCCTTCATTTGCCGACTCAGTAGGACAATCGGTTTTTCCCCTCACTCTTAGCCGTATACATTGCCCTGTCGGCCTTTCTCATCAAACTCTCATCCGTTTCAATCTCAGAATACTCTACAATTCCGATACTCAAAGTCACATCAAATTCCTTTAACAGATCGTCAGCCGCTACTTTTATTCTCAAGGCCTCCATTAACTCTGTTGATTCGTGTAAATCCTTGTATAGAACCCCTGAAAACTCATCACCACCCCATCTCGCAAAAACACATTCCTTGATCTCAGCGTTGAAAACATCGACGATCCTTTTCAGGACCTTATCTCCCTGAAGATGCCCAAACCGGTCGTTAATCCGTTTAAAATCGTCAACATCAAATAAAAAGACACAGAACTGTGTTTCAGGAGAGGAGTCCAATAGGCATTTTAATCGAATATCAAATCCCCTTCGATTATATAACCCGGTAAGTGAATCCGTCATTGAAAGATCAAGAATCTTCTTTTCATTGTAAAGAATCAGACTGATCACAATAAAGACAACTACGCCGGTAACGATGATAAAGATAATCAGTTCAACAAACATTTGAGAGTAGAACGTTTGTTTTAAAACGGAAGTGTCTTTTTTCACAACGAGATACCAGTCAAAATCTTCTATAAAGCAGCTGATAATATAACCTGTATCATCAGCTGCATTCATTTCAAAAGTATTCAGTAAGTTACTTCGATTGATGATTTTATTTTCTAAACCGTTGTATAGCTTTTCATCAAAAATATTTCGGCTCTCTATCTGAGAACTATCCGTATGAACCTGTACCAACCCTGTGGAATCAATTAAAAAAGCTTCAAGGTTGTAGGAAGATTCGAATTCTTCAAGAATCTTCTGAACATAATCGACTTTAACACCTACCCCTGTAACACCAAGGAGGCCTTCATCTTTATCGAATATCTTACAATTCACAAAAATCGTGAGGAGATGATTATCTACCTCATCCTGATCGATATCCAAGGCATATTTCTGATCGGTATCTATAAAATCATAAAACCAGACGTCATGGGCGTCCGAAGGATTAATTCGTTTGAACAAACCGTTATAATGATAATAATTCAGTGTATCCGCCGATACCAGAAAAGTGGAATTATAGTTGTACTTTTTTCTGATTCCCTCCAGATATTCGATTATCTCAGCATCACTCTCATAGGTAAACCAATTCTTTACAAAAGAATCATTGGCCATAGTCAAAGCGACAAAAATAGGTTTTGTTAACTCATTGTTTATTTTTGAATAGATACTCGTAGAGGTTAGTTTTGAAATATTCAAAATATCCTCTTTAATAATCTCACTGTATGAAGAGAAATTGATCGTAACAATCAAAAGCATTCCTACAAAAATAACACCGCTAATCAACAGAATAATCCGGCTCTTATATTTCAAAATGGCTGATAGCATTTCATCATCCTACTCTTTTTAATTTCTGCACTTACTTATACCATAGATTTCAAGAATTTAAAAAAACGTAAA
>DAINPP010000007.1:0-76436 GCA_036743375.1 Thermotogae bacterium
AAAGTTATTTTATTAAGTGGCGAGCTTTAAAGAGTTCTGAAAAACAATTATTACTGGAAATTCTCTTCTTTCTCGGATGGAGCCGTTTGTTGATTGTGTTATTTCACTTCAGGAAAGTAGCGGCTTATCTTGAAAAAAAGGAAAAGAAGAGGGAAAAACAAAATAATAGTTTTGATCTTCAGAATCTGTCACAGATGATGATAAAAGTTTCAAGGCATACCTTCTGGAAGAGTAATTGTCTGACACAGGCTCTGGCAGCCAAATTTATGCTGAATCGTCGAGGCATCAAAAGTGTTGTTTATTTTGGGGTACTTCGTGAGGGAGATGAAGCATTCAAGGCGCATGCCTGGGTTAAATGCGGAGAGTTTGTGGTAACTGGAGAAAAAGGGATGGAACGATTTAATGTTATTAAAACATTTTAATGATGAAAGGAATCTGATAGATGAGCGATTATCGTTATGAAGCCTATGGGTTGACCATCAGCTCAGAAATAGAATTACCGGAATTAAAAACAAGTGAATGTGTTCCCGATATCTTTATACGATTTGGAGAGGCTAAAAAAGCATTGGAGAATGTTGACAAATTCGGGATTCGCTTTCAGGCAAATCAGCGGGAATTCGTGTTGAATCTGGAACAAATAGCCTCTTTTTATGTGAAAGAAGGAACTGAAATTGTTATAAAGCCTGATCCAAATGCCGAAGAAAGAGACATAAGAATCTTTCTTTTGGGTTCAGTATTCGGTGCATTGTTGCATCAGCGGGGCCATTTTGTCCTGCATGCCTCAACGGTTTTGACACCAAAAGGGGCCTTGGCTGTTTCAGGCGTATCCGGTGCGGGAAAATCAACCCTCATCTCAGCACTTCAGCGGGAAGGTTATAAGATCATCAGTGATGATGTGACGCTTGTTGATTGTATAGAGAAACAACCCCCTCATGTGCTACCCGGGTTAAGTCGCGTAAAACTCTGGCAGGATTCGGCAGATAAATTGGGTAAAGCTTATTCTGAGGACACAGCCATCCGAAAGAATATCAACAAATTTAATATTGATGTTGAATTGCATAATGCTTCTACTGAATTGAAGCATATTATCATTTTGAATACCTACAACAATGATACCGTTGAATATGATGAGATAAAAGGTTTTGACAAGATCAATGCCCTCATCCAGAATACCTTTCGCTTTATATTTTTATCCGATGAACAGAAGAAAAGACATCTGTCCCAATGTGGAGCTATCAGTAGTCATGTGAAGATGTACAAGATGACGAGACCGAGAAAAGGGTTCACTTTAAAAGAACAGGTTGAGATTGTGAAAGGTATCCTGAACGAAGATGAATAAGGGGATAATCTGGCTGGCTTCCTATCCAAAATCCGGGAATACCTGGATGAGAATTCTGATCTCCAACTATCATTCAGAAGCAGACGAACCGGTTAGTATCAATGCGATCAGTACAGATGGTATCGCCAGTTCAAGAACACTTTTCGATAATCTGGTTGGTGTTGATTCTACATCACTCACGCTTGAAGAGATTGATGCGTTGAGACCGGAAGTCTATGAAAAAGTGGCTGTAACAGGAGATCATCTGCAATATATTAAAGTTCATGATGCGTATACTTATTTACCGGACGGAAGATCTTTGTTGCCTTCATTGAATTCAAAAGTGATTTATATCGTAAGAAATCCGTTGGATATTGTCCCTTCCCTTGCGAGTCATATAGGAGAATCTACAGATGAAACGGTACGGTTTATGTGTGATGAAAAGAGTTGTTTCGGTAGTTCCAAAATAAAATTCAGTTCTCAATTAAATCAAAAGCTGTTAACATGGGAAGGGCATGTCAGGAGTTTTCTGGAACAGGATGCAATGGAAGTTCTGCTGGTGAGATATGAGGATATGCTGAAAGATACGGCATATGAATTTCAGCGTGTTCTTGATTTTTGTGGCGTGAAAGTAGATTCACAGCAATTAAAAAAGGCTGTTGACTTTTCCGATTTCAAGCAGCTTAAAAAACAGGAGGAACAGGACGGCTTCAAGGAAAGGAGTCCAAAATCTAAGACTTTTTTCAACAGCGGAAAGGTCGGTAACTGGAAGGATAAGCTGACAGAGCAGCAGGTGGAGCAGATCATTTCGGTGAATGGGGAAATGATGAAGAAACTTGGCTATCTATGATGGAGGTGAATGATGATAGATTTAACGACAACGATTAAGCGAAAAGAAGGCTATGCGGATACAGAGGTGGATGGTAACAAGGTTCTCATGAGTGTGGAAAGCGGAAAATATTACGGTTTAAACGGGATGGGAACGGAAATCTGGAAGCGTATTGAAAACTTCATGACCGTTTCAACGCTGATAGAAGATCTTTTAAACGAGTACGAGGTCAGCCGTGAGGACGCTGAAGCTCAGGTTTTGACTTTTTTAAAGGATCTTGATAAAAATAATCTGATCGAAAAATCGGAATGATGGTTCCATTTTCTGATTTTTCAAGAGATACTTTTTTTTATCAAAAGCTGTTTGAATACAAGGATTCAAGATTTATCACCTATCTGAACCGGCATCGCATTCATTCTCTGGCGTATCAGTATATGAAACATCATCCTGTGCAATTGGAACCACAGGTTCAGAAGCAGGTGGATGCTGCCTGTATGCAGAAAAAGCTGGAAAATCTGAAGATAACCACCGGATTGATCAAGATGGTACAGTTACTCGATGCGAATGATATCCGGTATCTATCGTTAAAAGGACCCCTGTTGTCTTATGAACTGTTTGGAGATGTCAGTGTCCGGGATTATCATGATATCGACCTGTTTATCCCTGAATCAGAGTTGTTTACGGTGAAAGAGCTGTTGGATCAAAATGGATACCGAAATATTGATGGATTGGAATCGTTTACGCCACGTCAGCTTGAAGAATTCTTAAAAGCCATTCATCATATCAGTTTTACCAGCCCGGAGGGGGTGCTCTTCGAGATTCATTTTAAAATCTTCCCTGAAGCCTATAAGAGTGAAGACTTAAATTTCGATTTTGAACCTTTATGGGAAAGCCGAAGGGTTCTTGATTATAACGGTTATCGAATAAATGTTCAGGGATTTGAGGAAAACATCGTCTTCCTGATCTATCACGGGTCAAAACACGGCTATTTCAGGTTAAAGTGGTTGTTTGACCTATATGTTCTCCTTTCTATGCCGGAAATAAACTGGGAATCTCTGATAAAACGAACCGAAGCCATCAACATCCGGTACATGCTGGTTCAGAGCGTTTTGCTGGTAGATGATTATTTCAACACGTCTCTTCAAATTGAATTGAAAAAACACCTTACAATAATACATTCTGAAATAAGATTAAAAGAGATGGCAAAGGCCTTTGCCTTAGATGGTGATGAAGATCAGACCAAACTTGGTCATCGACATTTTTTCCTCTTCAAACGTTATAAAATCTTGCAGATAAAAGGATTCCGGTACAAGTTAAATTACATCCTGTTTGTCTTCAGACCCAAGAAGATAGATTTTCAGGACTGGCAACTCAGTGATCGTTTTTATGGCTTGTATTATCTTTACAGACCCTTTCACAGGATCTACCGCTTGTTTAAAGAAAAGTAAGCCCTTTATTGAATTCAGGATTTTCACAGTTATTTTGTAATCTTTTTTTGTGGCCTTTTTCAAACAGGATAATCCTCATCATTTTACTATACCGGTGAATGTACAGCGTTTTTTCGATTGATTCTCAAACAACAACGATATGAAAACACCGAGGCGGAACAACCGTTCCGCCTCGGTGTTTTACATCGGTTTTATCGGTATACAGATATCGACAACCGTTTTGCCGTCCGTCTGTTCGGGATCCGGCTCTGGATACAGTTCAAAGCAGGTCCTCTCATCCGGCAGATAGCCACTGGTAGGCAGCCATTGTGAATAAACCCAGTTCCAGGCGTCGGTATATTCATCGGTATCGAGTTCAAATCTTACAAAAGCGTATTTTCCACCATCTATAGGCATTTTTCCGATTTCTCCACCGACTTCGGTATCTTCCGGAACTGAAAGACAAACACTGGTTCTCAGTTTATCTTCATCGGTGATATGTGGATCATCGTGATAGATGACGAGAACTTTCGCATCCTGTTGCTCTGTCAATCCCCTTGCGCCTGCCCAGCTGAACAATTTCCCGAACAGGCTCTCAAAAAGCTGATTGTTCCCTGCATAAGGTCCGATATATCTGACATAGGCCACTGTAAACTGTTCCAGGTCTTTTACGACAACGCATCCCTTTTTTTCGCTCATAGTGTTCCTCCCATGATCACTTAAGATGTCAAGATTATAAAGTGTTCTGGGAATGTTTTCTTTCCAGCCCTTGCTGTCGTCTTGATTGATATTGCGTTCCTTTTGATTCATATTGTGCTGATCAATCATTTTTTTCTTCCATTGTGTTGGGGTCATCTGAAAGAAAGTCTTAAAACTTCTTGAAAAGGCCGCGGAGCTTGAAAAACCACAATCAAAGGCGATTTCTGTAATGGGTTCATTTTTTCTGTTGAGTAAAAGCGCAGCGGATTTTTGTAACCGGATTCTCTGAATATATTGAAAGAGTGTTTCTCCCATAAAGGCGTTGAAGATTCTGTGAAAATGAAATTTTGAAAAGTGTGCAACCTCTGACAATTCCTCCAGTGTGAGTTCCTTCGAAAGATTCTGTTCTATGTAGTCTAAAACAAGATTTATCCGGCTGAGATATTCATTTCTTAATTCCCGATCGGGTGAATTCATATGAAGCTCCTTATTTTTAAGCTGTTATATTATAGCAAAACGGGTTTGGTAAAAAAATATTTTTAATCTTCTTTTAAAAAATAATGTATAATCATACATGTTTATAACAAGTGGAGTCTTTTCAGACAATGAGGAAGCGATTAATGAATAAGAAAAATGTGTTAAGGGATTTCATAAAAAATTATGTCATCATTTTGTTTTTACTGCTCCTCTACGCTGTTCTTGTGGGTCTTTTTTATTCGGCCGTCTACCAAAACGAGCTGAAAATAACAAATGAAGACATCAATCAGCATCTCAGAACGGGTATCGCTGCCGTAAAAGAGATAGTTCCCCCCTGTTACTCAGATGAAGCCCTTTCGTATAATTCTATTGATAGAAGTGAATTTTTAAAAAGAAAGTCGAAACTCTCACATTTTGTGGAAGATGCAGATTTAAAATATGCCTTTACCTGTATCGTTCAAAAGGGAATCGTTTACTTTACAAGCATCAACTCGACTTCTGAAAAACTACCGGATGTCGGAGAAATTGAGTACTTTGATGTCTGGGAAAATCCACCGGATATCTTCTTTCAAGCTTTAAAAGCCGATGAGACTGTGTTTGGAGAGATTCATGATGTATTTGGGGATCTGAAAACAGCCTTTGCAAAGGTAACGACGGAGATAGGCAATGACTACGTGATAGGTGTTGGCTATGATATCAGTAATATCGATACGATTATTTTTACCGAAGTGTCCTGGATTATCGCTTCGGTTATTTTTTCTTTCCTCGCGGCATTACCCATATTTATCGTCTTAAGCATCAATACAAAAAGGAGAAAAAGGGCTTACAGAAAAATAGAGGAAAATGAGGAGAATCTCAGAACGACATTAAACTCCATAGGGGATGCCGTCATCATAACAGATATGAATGCCTGTGTTACCGGCATGAATCCGATCGCTCAGGCTATAACGGGGTGTCGTCTGGAACAGTGTAAAGGCAGCCATGTGAGCAAGGTCCTGAAGATACTGTCTGATGAAAACGGAAAAGAGATCCCCTCTTCGATAGAGAATATGATTAATCATAACTTGAAGACGATCATCACCCGCAATGTGGTTCTTGTCTCGAAAGATGGGAAACGGTATCAGATTGCAGAGACAGCTTCACCGATTTTCGACAGGGAGGGAACCATTTCAGGTGTCGTTCTGGTCTTCAGAGATATAACGGAGGATCATCGCCTCAGGGAGATTCTCAGACAAAGTGAGGAAAAGTACCGAACCTATATAGAAAGTGCGCCACTCGGTGTTTTTATCTTTGATAATAATCAGCATTTTCTGGACGTCAATGCCTCAGCGTGTAGGATGTCGGGATTTAGCCGTGAGGAATTGATCAATAGGACGATCCCGTTTCTCGATAACACGGAAAGTGATGGAACGGAGGAAGAAAAATTCAACACGTTGAAAGCGCATGGCAATATTACGGTGGAAAGACGCATGAAGAAACGTGATGGTGGAGAGATCGTTGCTTCACTGACGGCAGTGGCCTTACCGGATGGCAGATATATTGCGTTTGCCTCCGATATTACCGCGAAGAAGCGTGCTGAATTTGAACTAAAAAAGGCAAATGATCAGCTGAAAAAGGAAAAACACCTCGCTGAGGAAGCCAATCGGACTAAGGGTGAATTTCTGGCAAATATGAGTCATGAGTTGAGAACGCCTTTGAACGGGATTCTGGGTTTTTCGCAGATTCTCAAGGAGACGGATTTGAAACCTGAACAGGAAGAGTATATAGATGATGTGATCTATTCGAGTAAGAACCTCATCCATATCATAGAAGATATACTGGATTATTCGAAGATCGAAGCCGGTCATTTTGATATTGTCTATGAGCGAACAAATCTCGTGAAATTGCTGAATAATTCGGTGAAGATTATTGCCCCGCCGGCGAGGAAGAAGGGGTTAAAGGTAAATCTTTCCATCGACAAGGGGATTCAGGGGTATTATCTTACCGATTCACTGCGTTTGAATCAGGTCATAGTGAATCTTCTCGGTAATGCGGTGAAGTTTACCGAAAAGGGACAGATAGACTTTGATATCTGTCTGCTTGAAAATTCGGTGGAAAAAGCACTCATCAGTTTCAACATTACAGATACGGGGATCGGTATTGCTGAGGAGGTACAGGAAAAGATCCTTCAGTATTTTACTCAGGCGGATTATTCGATAACGAGGAGATATGGAGGAACCGGGCTGGGTCTTGCGATCAGCAACAGTATTTTAAACATGATGGGAGCCTCACTGATCATAAAGAGTAAGCCGGGAGAAGGCAGCAGTTTCAGTTTTGTACTTGAGTTGAGAAAAGTCAGTGAACGTCAGTCGGAAGAGAGAATGGAGAAATCGGTTACAATAGATCATTTTGATACAAAAGACAGGATCAAAATACTGATAGCGGATGATGACCCAATCAGTTTGAAATTTGAGCAGATCCTTTTAAGGAAAATCATCCCCAACACAAAAATCCTGACGGCAACAGACGGAGAGCAAGCCGTTACTCAGTTCAGGAAGAACAGGCCGGGAATTGTGTTTATGGATCTTCATATGCCGAAGATAAACGGATTTGAGGCAACCGAGCAGATACGGAAATACGAAAGGAACAAAGGGGAAACGATTGTTATCGGTCTTTCGGCCGATGCGATGAAGGAGAGGGCGGATACCGCCTTTGAACGTGGAATGAACGGTTATCTGACCAAACCGTTGAACCGGAAGCGGTTGACCGATATTTTAGCCAAGTATATAAAATCGTAGAGGCTTGAACCGGATCAATCTGTTTTGTTTTATATAATTTAAAAAGAAGTAAAAATAACAAGACTCTTTTTGTGATATAGTATTAGAGTCTAACTTTGTTCGGAGCGTATTTTATGGAGTTTGTTCAAACGGCTGATATTAATATTTTTTCCATCATCGTTCTTGCCATATTATATTTTTTTTCAAATGATTATAAAGCGGGTCAATCGAGGACTAATGATTCTTTCAAAGCTCTGATACGGAGTGTCTTATTCTTAATCGTGTGTGATCTGATATGGAATATCGTCAACGGAAATCCCGGAGAGCCTTATTTCTGGATAAACAATATCGTGAATTTTTTCAGAAACGGATTTTCGGTCCTTCCGTCGATGCTGTGGGTCAGATATATCATGCGTTATATCGGGTATCCTTATGAGAAGCGGAAGGTGTATAACAGAGTATCCGATTTGCTTTTTATCACCTGTCTGATCTTAAATGCATTATCCCCTCTGTACGGGCTGACCTATACGATTCATCAGGATAATGTCTATTCGAGAGGTCCTCTTTATTTTATCCTTGTGATTATTCCCGTTGTGTATATGTTGCTTGGTGCCTGGTTCATCATGTTCAACAAGATCGATTATCAGAAGAGCAGGGCCTTGTCGATTCTGTCCTTTGTATTCTTTCCGCTTCTTGGCTTGTTTCTGCAAGTCCTCTTCTTTGGCGTGACACTTGTGTGGAATTTTTCCACGATTGCCATATTTCTCATCTATATGAAGGTGCAGATAAAGGAACAGGACACGGATTATCTGACCGGTTTGAATACGAGGGCCTCTTTTGATCATCATATCTCATCAATCGTGACTACGGATAACGGGAAGAAGGATTTTGCTCTGATGATGATAGATATAGATAAATTTAAACAGATCAACGATGAATACGGTCATAAAAGCGGGGATGAGGCACTTGTAGAATTTTCAAACGTGTTGAAAAACTCTGTCAGGGCGACGGATTTTATTGCCCGATACGGTGGAGATGAGTTTGTCATCGTTATCGAATGTAAACGACTGCATGAGGCCGACAGATTGACTGAACGCATTGGAAGGGAACTTGAAAGATTGAATGAAAGTGGAAAGCTTCAATACAAACTGACTTTCAGTTATGGGGTTTCATTATTTTCGGAGTCCGGGAAAGAGAATACGGACAAGTTTGTTGATTATGTGGATATGCTGATGTACAGACAGAAACGTCAGAAGTCTACGATTTGATAAAGGATTAATCAGGGGGAGTTTATGGTTACTATTATTCGTCAGATAGATCTGAATGTGTTTTCTTTGATTATGATGTTGATCATTTTAAGCGCAATGCAAGAACACAAATTTAACCGTTCGAGGAATAAGAAGGCTTTTGACAGGCTTTTAAAGAGTGTTATCTGTATGCTATCCCTGGACACGATAACGTGGTTTGTCAACGGTGTATCGGGAAGTGTTTACCGGATGATGAATATCGTTTCAAATACCATCCTGTTGGCATTTACCCTTTTGCCCCCTGTCTTATGGATCGTTTATCTCTGCTTTCTTACAATCAGGGATTTTAAGCCCGACAGAAGGTTTTTCATCCTCCTTCTGACACCTTTTTTCATCATTATGGGGATGGCTTTTCTCTCACCTCTGACGGGATGGCTCTTTTCTGTCAGTCCGGAGAACATCTATTCACGAGAATCTCTGTTTAATCTGATGAATATCTTTTCGCTTTTATACGCCGTTTCGGGATCTGTCATCATCCTGAAGAACCTGAAGCACTTTAAAAAAACTCAGGTGTTTTCGCTGTTTTCATTCATGTTTTTACCCCTGATCGGCGGGTTACTTCAGATTCTTTTTTACGGGTTGATCCTTTACTGGAATTCACTGGCACTTTCTATGATCATCATGTATCTGAATGTCCAGAGCAAAGAGATTAATCTGGACTACCTCACGGCAGTCAACAGCAGAAGAAGCCTTGACAATCATCTGTCGAGGAAGATAGCGGCGTATAATCCAAGAAACGGATTTGCCGTTATCATGATAGATATCGACCGTTTTAAGGAGATAAACGATAAATTCGGACATAAGGCCGGAGATCGGGCCTTGGTGAATTTCTCCGGGGCCTTGAAGCGTTCGGTGAGAAATGATGATTTTATTGCCCGATACGGTGGAGATGAATTTGTCGTCGTTCTTGACTGCAACAGTAAGGAGACCGTTGACCGGGTCATCACAAGGATAAGAAGTGAACTGGAAAGATTCAACATGGAAACGAGAGAGCAGTACAGACTGGACTTCAGTTACGGGTTTTCGATTTACGATGAAAATCAGAATCTCGATTCGGATCATTTTGTGGATCATGTAGATAAGCTGATGTATGAATACAAGAACGGAAAGAAAAAAGATTAAGGGCGAGCGTTTTCAGTTGATGAATACACGGGTGCTGATGGTATGATAGATGTGGTAAATCTCATAGATGTGAATTTTTTCTCGATGATTGTCCTGATCATCATTTTCTTCTCGGTGAATGAGTATAAAATGGATACTTCCGGGGCCAAAGAAAGCTTTAAGCGGATGATACTCAGTGTTCTTTTCATGCTTGTCTGTGATACCGTTGTGTGGTCTGTGGATGGTATACCCGGTAATCTTTACCGGGTCATAAACAGCATTTCGAATATTCTGCTTATCGGATTTACACATCTGACGCCGGCCTTCTGGCTGATGTATACCTGTTATCAGACAATACCCGGATTCAAGCCAAAGAAAAGACATTATCTGATGCTGTTTCTTCCGGTCTTCGTTTCGTTTTTACTGTGTCTGTTTTCCCCGTTCACCGGGTGGGTTTTCTCCATCAGTCCGGAAAATGTTTATTCAAGGAGAGAAGGAATTGATCTGCTTTTTGTGATTGCCGTCGTTTATGTGGTGACTGGAACCATCCTGATCCTGAACAGCAGAACTCGTTATCATAATAAGCATATTTTATCGCTTTTCTCGTTCATTGTTGCCCCCCTTGTTGCCTTAACGATTCAGAGTTTTTATTATGGAACAGCGTTGATCTGGAACAGTCTTACCGTTTCTATCCTGATCATCTATTTGAACTTGCAGAGAAAACACATGAACCTGGATTATCTGACCGGGTTGAACAACCGGATCATGTTTGACAATTATCTGATCAGAAGGATTAACGGAACCGGAAGGCGTTTTACCCTTGTCATGATAGATATTGATAATTTTAAGATGATCAATGATGGTTATGGACATAAAGCAGGGGATCGGGTGCTGATGGCCTTTGCCGATATCCTCTCCTATGCGGTGAGGAAGGATGATTTTGTTTCCCGTTATGGTGGGGATGAGTTTGTGATTATCCTTGACTGTGAGGAGGAAAGGGAAATCACAGAGGTGATCAACCGGATAAAGGGAGAGGTGAGCGAATTCAACGCTCATTCGGTAGAAGATTTTAAACTCGATTTCAGTTACGGTTATAAGGTCTACGATAGGGAGAATTCGGGGGATTATGATCGATTTATGCATGAAGTCGATATGATGATGTATGCCGACAAGCGAAGTAGACGTTGAAACGTCTTTAAAATCAAAGAGGGGCAGGTTTTGTACCTGCCCCTCTCATTGTGACTCTTTACTTATACGGCAACGATGTTCACGATCTTGTTGGGAACAACGATGATCTTTTTGATGTTTTTTCCGTCCGTGAGCTCTTTGACTCGCTCCCTGTCGAAGGCGATTCCCTGTGTCTCTTCCTTACTGAGACCGGCTGAAACGGTAAATTTGTCCCGGATCTTTCCGTTGATCTGTACGACGATCTCTACTTCATCGACCACGAGTGCCGATTCATCCACTTCCGGCCACTTTTCAAGCACGACGAGTGTATCGTGACCCATCTCGTGCCAGAGTTCTTCCGTCATATGCGGGGCAAACGGAGCCATGAGGATGAGGAGCTTTTCAGATACCTCTCTGACAACTTCCGTATGCCAGTCTTCCGGGTTTACACTGGTGATATAGGCGTGAAGTTCGTTGGCAACTTCCATCATGCCACTGATCGCGGTGTTGAAATGAAAATCTTCTTCGATGTCCTTGGTGATCTTCTTGATCATTTGATGTAGTTTCCTTCTCAGGGCCTTTTCCTCTTTCCCGAGCGTTTTGTTCTGCTTGTCTTTGGAGATTTCCGGAATAACGGTCATAATGGCCTTCCAGACCTTTTTTACAAATTTATATACCCCTTCAATACCGCTGTCATTCCATTCGGTATCCTTTTCCGGCGGTCCCATGAAGAGGGTGTACATTCTGAGTGTGTCAGCACCGTAATCTTCGATCATCTTTTCCGGTGAGACGACATTGCCTTTTGATTTGGACATCTTGAATCCGTCCTTGTAAATCATCCCCTGTGTGAAGAGGTTCTTAAACGGTTCCTCAAAGTCGATTTCTCCAAGGTCGTAAAGGACCTTTGTGATGAATCTTGAATAAAGCAGATGAAGGATGGCATGTTCCACCCCACCGATGTACTGATTGACGGGTAACCACTGGTTGACGTCCTCCGTGTTGAACGGCTTGTCTTCAAGATGTGGATTGATGTACCTGAGATAGTACCATGAGCTGTCTACAAAGGTATCCATGGTATCCATTTCCCTTCTCGCCTCTCCACCGCATTTTGGACAGGTTGTATGAAGAAATCTGTCGTCTTTGGTCAACGGGGATTTTCCCGTTGGATCGAATTGTACATCGAGTGGCAGTTCAACCGGAAGATCCTCGTAAGGAACCGGAACAACCCCACATTTTTCACAGTAAACCATCGGGATAGGTGCGCCCCAGTATCTCTGTCTTGAAATGAGCCAGTCCCTGAGTTTGTACTGCGTGGTTCCCTTTCCAATCCCCTTTTCCTCTACCCATTCGATAACCTTTTTCAGACTCTCCTGGCTTTTCATGCCACTGAAAGGACCGGAATTAACCATGATACCCGGTTCCGTGCTGGCCTTTTCGAGTTTCTTGCCGATGAGTGTTTCCCCTTCGCTGTCGATGACGACGGTTATCGGGATGTCATACTTTTCTGCGAATTCAAAGTCTCTCTGATCATGAGCGGGAACGGCCATGATGGCCCCGGTACCATATTCCATGAGGATGTAGTTGGCAACGTATATCGGAATTTTTTCACCGTTTACCGGATTGATGGCATACGTACCGAGGAACACACCCTCTTTTTCATAATCTTCCGAAGTTCTGAGGAATCGGTCTTCTTTGGCAACGGCTTCCTGGAATTTTCTGACTTCCTCTTTTTTATCATCGGTAGTCAGCTGTTCGAGTAGCGGAGATTCCGGTGCAACGGCCATGAAGGTAACACCCCAGAGTGTATCGGGTCTGGTCGTGTAAACGTCAATACTGTCTTCCGTTCCGTCTATCTTGAAGGTAACCTGGGCCCCCTTGCTCTTTCCAATCCAGTTTTTCTGCATCGTTTTGACTCTTTCCGGCCATTCATCGAGTTTTTCAAGGTCCTGGAGCAATCTTTCCGCATAATCGGTGATCTTGAAAAACCACTGTTCGAGCTGCTTGATCTCCACATCGGAATCGCATCTTTCGCATTTTCCGTTGACAACCTGTTCGTTAGCGAGAACGGTGTTGCATCCCGGGCACCAGTTGACGGCTGCCTCTTTCTTATAGGCCAGTCCCTTTTCATACATTCTGAGGAACAGGTACTGCGTCCATTTATAATAATTGATATTGCTCGTTTCAAGCTGCCTTGACCAGTCATAACTGATGGAAAGCTTTCCGAGCTGTTCTTTGATGATATCTATGTTTGTGTATGTGCTTGTCTCCGGTGGGATTCCCTTCGCAATGGCCGCGTTCTCGGCAGGCAAACCAAAGGAGTCAAACCCCATAGGGTGCAGGACGTTGTAACCCTGTAGTCTCTTGTATCTCGCAACGATATCCCCTATCACATAATTTTTAACGTGTCCGACGTGTAGTGTTCCGGATGGATACGGAAACATAACAAGCGCATAGTAATTTGGTTTGTCCGAATGCGTTTCGCATTGGTAGATCCCCTTTTCTTCCCAGACCTCTTGCCATTTTTTCTCAAAGTCTGCCGGAATAAAATCTTTCATAATAAAGCACCTCCGACTTGAATAGTTGAAGGAATTATACCACAATATCATGTGTGTTTATGGTAAAATCGTTATTATAAGAATCTTCGGAGGTGTTTATTTTGAGAATTGTCAGCGGAACAAGACCAACCGGCAAATTACACATAGGACATTATGTGGGTATACTCGAAAATTGGGTAAAATTACAGAATGAAGGGTATGAAACTTTTTATTTTGTAGCCGATTGGCATGCTTTGACAACCGGATACGATAAAACGGAACATTTGAAACAATATACAAAAGACCTCATCAGGATATTTATGGCTGTCGGACTGGATCCGGAAAAATCGGTTTTGTTTGTGCAGTCTGCCATAAAGGAACATGCGGAACTTCAGCTGCTTTTTAACATGCTGACATCCGTTTCAAGGCTGGAGAGAGTTCCGACTTACAAGGAACAGAAGCAGCAGCTTGAAGGCAATCAGTCGGTTGCGAATGCCGGCTTTTTGACTTATCCGGTACTCATGGGAGCGGATATTCTCATCTATAAGGCTGAGGCTGTTCCCGTTGGTGAAGATCAGCTGAGTCATTTGGAGGTAGCGAGAGAAATGGCCAGAAAATTCAACTTTACCTACAATTGCGAAGTTTTCCCTGAGCCGGAGGCCAAACTCTCGCAGACGCCGAAGCTGCTCGGAACAGATGGCAGAAAGATGTCCAAGAGTTATGGGAATATCATCAACATCGAATCTTCTCCAAAGGAACTCAAAGATGCCATCATGCCCATGATTACGGATCCTTCGAGAAAGAGAAAGACAGATCCGGGTAATCCTGAAATCTGTCCGGTATGGAGCTATCATAAGGCGTTTGGTATTTCTGAAGGGGATAAGACCTGGGTAACGGAGGGGTGTACACAGGCGCAAATCGGTTGTGTGCAGTGTAAAAAGCTCCTGCTCAAGAATATGGAGGCCAAACTGTCGCCTATCTGGGAAAAACTCGATGAAATTGATGCCAATCCTTCATTGATAGACGATGTTATAGCCGAAGGCAACAAAAAGGCGACTGCCATTGCAAAACAGACGATGGTTGAAGTTCGCCGGGCAATGAATTTGATGTTTTAGGGGGGACAGATTATTTCCGAAGAACTGACTTTTAATCTTCCTGAATTTGAAGGATCTCTTGATCTTCTCCTTTATCTCGTGAAGAAAGAAGAAAAGGATATTAGGGAAATACAGATAGCCAAGATAGCCGATGAATTTGTGGCCTATGTCAAACAGATGCAGAAGTTTGATGTGGCCGTTGCTTCCGAATTCATGGTGATGGCCGCCACCCTCATGGTCTTGAAATCAAAGGCTTTGCTGGCGACCGATGAGAAGGCACAGGAAGAAGTGAAAGATGAACGTGAAAAACTCGTCCAGAGAATAGAGGAATATGAAAAGGTAAAAGAAGTGGTCTCCTTTCTCGAGGAAAAAAGTGAGGCAGCGGATAAGTTGTACCGGGTCAAGGTTAAGAAAACGGGTCAGGCGAGAAAAAGAGAAAATGAAGCCTTTCCCGAGCAGTTGTTCCTGAATTTTAAGAATGCGTACAATGAGCTGAAGATGAGGGAAAAGGTTTACAAGGTCTCCGGAGAACAGTATTCGATATCCGGAAGGATCAAATATCTGAAGGAACTGCTGCTTGCCGAGAAACGGATGCCGATAGAGGAGATATTCGGCACGGCGAATGATCGGATAGACTTGATCGTCTCATTTCTCGGGATACTGGAACTGATAAAACTGTCATTTCTGTATATCGAGTATACCGATCAAACCATGGTCTGTCTCGTCGAATAATATTGTTGGATTTGTTTTAAAATAAGACTGGCTTTTTGCTATTAGGGCTTGTACTTTATGTTATAATTTATACACACAGGAGGTGTTATTATGAAATTGCTGAAACTCTACAAATATCGCCAGGAAGCAAGGACTTTAATGGATCTGTTGAAAGAGAATGATATTTCATATGAGGAAAGAAAACTCACACCTACGGAAGTATTCGTCGATCCTGAGGACTTTGAAAAGGCGAAGAAGATCATAGATGAGAACAGACAGCTGATACAGGCCTCTTCAGAAAAATGGTATGCGGTTACAACAGCCCCGGATGAAGTTACAGCGGAAATCATCAAATCTTCACTGGATACAGTGGATATTCCCTGTGTACTCAAGGGTCTTGCCGTACCGTATGGCGAGCCGATCATCATGGGCCAGGGTGGTGTGGTGCCGATGGAAGTGCTCGTACCGGAATCCTGTTACGACAGGGCAAAGGAGATCATAGAGACTCATCTCGATGAGGAAGCGGATGAGGCATTTGTTGAGGAAGAGAAAGAAGAGAAGGAATAAGCGATAAAGATTTGCCCTATAGGACAGATTAAAATAAACGGGGGAGGAATTTGGAATTGGATAAGGTTAAGAGAACGCCGCTTTACGAAGAGCATGTAAGATGTGGAGGTAAAGTTGTAGATTTTCATGGCTGGGAGCTTCCGATACAGTATTCCGATGGAATAATCAAAGAGGCAAAAGCGGTCAGGGAGCATTTGGGAATATTTGATGTTTCTCATATGGGTGAGGTTTTTCTGAGAGGAGACGAAGCCGTTAAGTTTGCGGATTATCTCGTTGTGAATAACGTGGATAATCTTAAATACGGTGAGATCTGTTATACACCGATGTGTTATGAAGACGGTGGGATAGTGGATGATCTGCTGGTCTATAAAAAGGCCTCCGATGAGGTACTGCTTGTAGTGAATGCGGCAAATATTGCCAAGGATTTTGAATGGATCCTCAAAAAATCAGAAGGATTTGACGTGAAGGTCACAAACGAATCGGATGATTATGCACAGATTGCCGTCCAGGGACCTGATGCAGAAAAGCTCATGCAGGAATATTCAGGAGTCAGGTTGGACGAGATTCCGTTTTATTCTTTCAAGGAAGGCCGTTTCAACGGCATACACTGTCTGATTTCCAGAACCGGATACACCGGTGAAGACGGTTTTGAACTCTATACATCACCGGATGCCGCCGTGCCCCTCTGGAGAAAGCTGATCGAGATCGGGGCAAAGCCTGCCGGACTCGGCGCCAGGGATCTTCTCAGATTTGAAGCCTGTTATATGCTTTATGGAAATGAGATCACGAAAGACACAACACCGCTTGAGGCCGGTTTGAAATGGACGGTAGATTTCTCCCGTGATTTTATCGGGAAATCCGTTCTTGAGGAACAGGAGCGAAATGGCTTAACCAAGCGATTAAGAGGTCTCGAAGTGATCGAAAAGGGAGGCATCCCAAGAACCGGTTGCAAGATTTTTGATGGAGACGATGAAATTGGTATAATAACAACCGGAAACAAGTCCACGACATTAAACAGGATAGTGGCTCTCGGGTATCTTCCGGCAAAGGGATACAAGCTTGGCAGTGAAGTGGAGATAGAAGTGAGAGCCGGTAAGAGGCTGAAGACAAAGGTTATCAAAAAGCCATTTTACGTCGGCAGCGTTAATCCGGGGAAAAAATAGGACGATTTATTAATATTTAACGGAGGGACAGGATGAAAAAATTTACAGAATCACATGAATGGGTAGAACTCACAGATGGTATTGCAACAATCGGAATAACAAATCATGCTCAGGAACAGCTTGGGGATATCGTTTACGTTGATCTTCCCGGAGTGGGAGATACCCTTTCAAAGGGAGATACACTCTGTTCAATAGAATCGGTCAAATCGGCAAATGATGTTTATGTACCTGTTTCCGGTGAAGTTTCCGAGATTAATGAGGAACTCGACGGTACGCCTGAGAAGATAAACGAAGCGGCAGAAACGGATGGCTGGATCTGCAAAATCAAGATTTCCGATGAGGCCGAAATGGAAGAACTGCTTTCAGAAGCGGATTATCAGAAACTGATCGAAGAATAAAACCGGCACGGGTATTGTCAGGTGTAAATTGGAATCAATTTTCGGTATGATAGTAGATGGGCGGATTGTTTTTCCGCCCGTTTACCGTGTCTGAAGCAATTGGTTTGGAGAAGTACGATTTCTAAAAGACAGGAGCAAGCTTATGGAGATTAAATTCACCTTAAATGGAACTGAATATATCAGGGATATCAGAGCGGATATGAGGGCACTTGATTTTATCAGAGATGAAATGAAGATGAAGAGTGTCAAGGAAGGCTGTGGTGAGGGAGAATGCGGAGCCTGTACCGTCCTGCTGAATGGTGACGCCGTTTGCTCGTGTCTTTTATTTGCCGGAGAACTTGATGGGAAAGTCATCATGACCTCCGAGGGATTGGGAACGCCGGACGACATGCATCCAATCCAGAAGGCCTTTGTCGATGAAGGGGGGGTACAATGCGGTTTTTGTACACCGGGATTTATCCTGTCTACAAAAGCCCTTCTTGATAAAAATCCCGATCCGACGGAAGAGGAGATTAAAAAGGCATTGGAAGGTAATTTATGCAGATGTACCGGCTATCAGAAGATCATAGACTCGGTAAAACTTGCCGCTAAATTAGTAAGAGAATCTAATTAAACCACGAGAGGGGATTTATACATGTTAAAAAGGACACATACATGCGGTGAACTGACTGCAAAAAATGCAGGAGAAAAGATCATTCTTAACGGATGGGTTGATCATAGAAGAGATTTGGGTGGTATTATCTTTACCACGCTCAGAGACAGATATGGTACGACACAGATTGTTTTCGATCCTGAGAAGGTGGAGCTCATAGAGAAGGCAAAGGCCTTGAGCGGAGAAGACGTTATCGCTGTCAGCGGAACGGTTATGAGCAGACCGGAGGATGCCGTAAACAAAAGACAGGCGACGGGAGAAATTGAAGTGGATGTGGACGAGCTTGAGATCCTTTCAAAGTCGGAAACTCCCCCCATATACATCAACATCGAATCGGATACGTCCGAAGAAATGAGACTGAAATACCGATATCTTGATTTGAGAACCAAGCGGATGCAGCGTAATCTCATGATGAGAAGCAAGATCGTGAAATCTATCAGGGATTACTTTGAAGCGGAACAGTTTGTGGATATAGAAACGCCTGTGCTTTCCAAGAGTTCTCCCGAAGGGGCAAGGGATTATCTCGTTCCCTCAAGGATTAAACCGGGAAGTTTTTACGCGCTTCCACAGTCACCACAGCTTTATAAACAGCTTTTGATGGTATCCGGTTACGATAGATACTATCAGATCGTTAAATGCTTCAGAGACGAAGACCTCAGAGCGGACAGACAACCTGAATTTACACAGGTAGACTACGAGATGTCCTTTGTAACTGAAGAGGATGTCATTGACTGTACGGAACGGATGCTGAAGAAAGTCTTCAAGGATGCCCTCGATTATGACGTACAGCTTCCGCTGCCGAGAATAGAATACGATGAGGCGATGGATAAATACGGTTCGGATAAACCGGATACGCGATTTGAAATGCTGATGCAGGATATAACGGGCTGTTTCGAGGGGACCTCCTTTGAAGTCGTCAGCGATATCATTGCGGCTGAAGGTGTTGTGAAGGCCATCGTTGTGGAAGGTGCCGCAACCGCTTACAGCAGAAAGGTTATGAAGGAAATAGAGGATTTTGCCAAGATTTACGGTGCAAAGGGACTGATGAATATAAAGGTGAAGGATGATGAGGTGAAGGCCTCCTTTGCCAAGGCGGTAGAACCCGAAGTGATCGAAAAGATCAAAGCGCAGCTCGAACTGAAGGAAGAAGATCTCGCACTCATCATCGCCGGGGACAGGAGAACGGTCAACATATCACTCGGTGCCCTCAGACTTGAAATAGCGAGAAGAGAGAACCTGATGGACAAGAGCAAGTACAATCTTCTCTGGGTAACACGATTCCCGATGTTTGAGTATTCTGAAGAAGAGGACCGATATGTGGCACAGCATCATCCGTTCACGATGCCCTTGAAGGAAGATCTGGAAAAGTATGGGGAAGAGGAGCCGCACAAGATAAAGGCCCTGGCCTATGATGTGGTACTGAACGGCTGGGAACTCGGTGGAGGAAGTATCAGGATACATGATACAACTATTCAGGAAAGGGTCTTTGATCTTCTGAAGATCGACAGGGTTACGCAGAAGGAAAAATTTGGCTATTTACTTGAAGCCTTTAAATACGGCGTTCCACCTCATGGGGGCTGTGCACTTGGTCTCGATCGAATGGTATCACTCATGCTCGGTGAAAACAATATCAGGGACGTTATCGCGTTCCCGAAGACAACGAGTGCCACCTGTTTGATGACTTCCGCCCCATCATCCGTAGATGATGCGCAGTTGCATGACTTGAACATAAGAATAGAAAAATCACAAAAGAGTTCATAAATAAAAACTTTGAGGAGGATGAGTTTATGAATGATCTGAATTTTGAATCAAGGGATAGTAATGGTATCAGAATAATCAAGATAAGTGGAGATATTGATGCCTATCATTCTCCCAAGCTGAAGGAGCAGATGGAAGAGGTTGTGAAAGGTGATTTGAAGATGATCATTCTTGACTTCAGTGAGGTTCCTTACATCGATAGTGCAGGTCTTGGTACGCTTGTTTCCATACTGAGAGAAACGAGAAATTACCAGAAAGAGTTAAAGATCGCCGGTCTCAGAAAGAACATCAAGAGGATCTTTGAGATGACCCGGCTGGATAATATCTTCAAGATATATGATACAATAGAAGAAGCTGAGAAATGAGCGGAAGCTTTTCAGTTGCGATAGATGGACCGGCTGGATCCGGTAAGAGTAGTATTTCAAATGCGGTATGCGAGTCCTTCGGTTTCCTGCACTTTGACAGCGGGGCTTGCTACAGGGCGATAGCCTATTATTTTTTATCAAGAGGTATAAATAATATAAAAGAGGTGGAGAGTACTGATCTCCCCCCTCTTGTTAAATTTAAGTATTCGGACGGGATTGTTTATATCAACGATAGAAAGCTCGGTGAAGAGATAAGAACTCCGGAGGTCAGTATGTTTACTTCCGATATTTCTACTCTCGCGAATGTCAGGGAGTTTGTCACCGACAGTATTCGTGATATGGTTGACGGAAAACAGGTGGTAATGGATGGCAGGGATATAGGGACAGTTGTTTTGCCCGATGCGGATTTGAAGATATTCCTTACTGCGACGGCTGAGGAGAGAGCCTGTCGGAGGCTTAAGGAATGGGATGGACAGGGTATTGAGATAGAATTTGAAAAGGTTGTTGAAGAGATAAAGCGTAGAGATGAACAGGATACTTCGAGAACACTTTCGCCGTTAAAACCTGCAACAGATTCTGTTATAGTCGACACGACATCATTGTCTTTTGATGAGGTTGTCAATAAGATAAGCGAATTAATCAGACGGAGAAAAGGGTGATCCGGTAATTATTATTCATAAGACTGAAAATATAGGGTTCTGTTTTGGTGTACAACGGGCCATTTCGATGGCCGAATCTCTGCTCGCTGAACATGGGGAGATTTATGTGACCGGGGATCTTGTTCATAATTCGGTTGTTATGGAGAGACTGGAGCGCATTGGAATGAAAATCCTTGATGGTAGAGCGCTCCCTTATGATTCTGTTGTTCTGATCCAGGCACATGGAGCACCTGAAGAGCTTGTGGCAAAATTGGAGCGGAACGGAAATGAGATCGTTGACGGCACTTGTCCGATTGTGAAGAAAAGTTTTCATACGGTTGTGGAAACGGGACGGTCAGGCAGTATAAATCTTGTATTTGGTAAAAAGACACATCCCGAGATGATTGCCCTGAAGAGTATGGCTCCCGATGCCGAAATCTTTGAAGATATGGCATCCCTTGAGTCGATTTTAAGCAATGTTGCTTCAGAAAGGGACAGGAGTTATGTCTTTACGGCTCAGACAACCAAACCGCTTTCCGTGTTTTCGGAGTATGCGGCAAAGATAACTTCATCTCTGTTTATGTTTCAGCGCGTTATAGTGTATAATACCATTTGTGATGCCACGATTTCCAGAGAAAAAGAAATCAGAGATAAGGCTTTGGAAACCGATTGTGTTGTTATAATCGGTGGGGAAAAGAGCTCCAATACCAGAAAGCTTTACGAAATAGCCCGGTCTGTGAATGAAAATTCCTTCCTGGTACACGGCATTGAGGATGTTGAAGAATTAAGGGAAAAAATATTTCAATTTAACACGGTGGTTCTGGGGAGCGGAACATCTACCCCCCTGCTACAGGTTGAAGAGATTCAAAATTATATATCAAGTGGAATGTAGGAGGTTGGCAAACGTATGGTCGACAGTAATGGCAGTCAGGAAATTACAAACATGGCAGAAGCCATGGAAAGAATTGAAAGAGATGACAGTTTTGTAGGAAACCCTAAAAAGGGATCTTTGATTACCGTTGAGGTAGTTGAAACACATGATAATGAGCTCGTTGTGGAATTTGGTGCAAAGAGCGAAGGAATGATTCAGAGAGAACAGCTTGTAAAGCCCCTTTCTGAATACCAGCCTGGAGATAAGATTGATGGTGTAATTACTTACATAAATGAAGATGATGGTATCATCAGAATCTCCGAAAAGCAGAGAGCTATGAGAGAGGTTCTCAACAATCTTAAGACATACCAGAAGGAAGGCACAGTTATCAAAGGTGTTGTTCAGTCAAAGAATAAGGGTGGATATGTTGTAAAGATTTTTGGTGTCATGCAGGCATTCCTTCCTACAAGCCATTCAATGCTCGACAAAAATGCAGATGTTGAAGGCATGGAAATGGACTTCGAAATCATTGACCTCAGATACAGGAGAAAGGGAACGCCACCCAACGTTGTTCTCTCAAGAAAGAGACTTCAGGAAAAGGTTATCGGAGACTTTATGGATAAGATCTCCGAGGGGAAGGTTGTTGAAGGAAGAGTAGAAGGAATCGAGAAGTTTGGCGTATTTGTAGATCTCGGACCGGTTACAGGGCTTATTCCGAGATCTGAACTGACTTATGACAGAGAACTTGAACCGTCAGATGTCGTCGATATCAACGATCCGATCAACGTGGTCGTTCTCAAGGTTGACGAAAAGTCGAACAAGATCACACTCAGCAGAAAGAAATTACAGCCGGATCCATGGACAGGTATCGAGGCAAAGTATCCAACTGGTTCCAGGGTAAAGGGAGAAGTTATCAGAATCCTTCCGTTTGGTTTTGTCGTCAAGATTGAACCGGGTCTCGAAGGACTTGTACATACTTCCGAAATCTTCTGGACGAACAGGAGAATGGATATCCGAGCGGTTGTTCAGGAAGGCGAACAGGTAGAAGTTGAAGTAATTGGGATAGATAAGGATAAGAGAAAGGTTTCACTCAGCCTTAAGAAGGTTAAGGGAAATCCGTGGGAGGATGTTGCAAAGAAGTTCCCGGTTGGACAGGTCTTTGATGCTAAAGTTGTAAAGATCCTTCCGAGCGGTTTAATCGCTGAACTCGAAGACGGTATTTCCGGATTCGTTCATGTGACAGAACTTTCCTGGAATTTCCTTGACAATATCGAAGATTCCTATAAGGTTGGAGATGCCGTCAAGGTTTATGTAATGGAGGTTCTTCCTGAGGAACAGAGAATCAGACTCAGCATCAGAAATGTCATTGAAGATCCTTGGAAGAGGGCCAGTGAAGAACTCCAGAAGGGAAATGCCGTTACGGGGAAGGTCGTAAGACTTTCCAATACCGGTGCAACGGTCATGCTCGATGATTACAACATCGAAGCGTTCCTCCCCGTCAGTCAGATCTCGGTACAGCGTGTAGAAAAGCCTGAGGATGTACTCAATACCGGGGATGAAATCAGTGCAAAGGTTGTAAGAACCGTCTATGAACCGGAGAAGGAAAGAAGAAACATGGTCATCTCCATCAAGCAGAAGGAAAGCGATGCCGAGAAAAACGATTACGAACAGTACATGGGTTCGGACGAATCAGGCGTTACGCTTGCTGAAAAAATAAAACAGAAGGAAGAAGAGAAAGAAGAGGAATAATAGTGAAAAAGAAAATGCCTGCAGTACATATATTAGGGAAACCTAATGTCGGAAAATCAACGCTTTTTAATCGACTGATAAAGAGGAAAAAGGCAATCGTTGATGACGTTCCCGGAGTAACGAGGGATGCTGTGGTGGGAGAGGTCCGATTTGATGATCGGACCTTTTCTCTTATAGACACCTGTGGCCTTTTTGGCGATCCGGATGGCATAATAGAAGAGAAAATGTGGGACATGGCGACGAAAGATGTGGATGCGGCCGATCTGGTTCTTTTTATTGTAGATGGCTCCACCCCACCGACCAGTGAGGACTTTAAGGTTGTTGAGTTCATTCGCTCAAAGGGGATACATCCCTTGCTCGTTGCGAACAAGGCTGAAAGTGAAAAAAAATATGTAGAGAATCTCGCCGAGCTTTATCAGCTCGGAATGGGTGATCCGATACAGATTTCCGCTGCACACGGTTATGGTGTTTACGATCTCTGTGAAGAGATCCTTGAGAAACTGAAGGACAAATTCGAACTCTATGCCGATCAGGAAACAGACGATGATGAGGAAGAGATCCTTGAAGAAGAAAGTATGCCGAATATTGCCATCGTCGGGAAACCCAACGTCGGGAAATCCTCCCTCTTTAACGAACTGCTTCAGAAAGAAAGAAGCATGGTTACGGATATAGCGGGTACGACAAGGGATACGATTGATGACGAGATCGAATTGTACGGCAGGAAGTATAATCTGATAGATACCGCCGGAATCAGGAGAAAAAACAGGGTCAAGTATTATACGATCGAAAGCTACAGTATTCTGAGGGCACAGCAGGCCATCGAGCGGTCGGATGTCTGTGTTGTGATGATGGATGTGAACGAACGGATCTCCGATCAGGATAAAAAGATAGCGGGTTTCGTTGAAAATGCCGGAAAGGCCTGTGTACTCGTTTTTAATAAATGTGATCTTCTGTCTGAGAGGGATAAGGAACAGCTTTACCCTGAGATACGTGAGGATGTGGATATCGATTTCTATTTCCTGCCTTATTCAAAGACCGTGTTTATTTCCGCAACGGAGAGAACGGGGATCAAGAAGTTGTTTGAGGCAATCGATGAGGCCTACAATTCCTTTTCATTAGAATTTTCTACCGGAGCAATCAATGCGGCTCTTGAACGGATCAACATTCTGGTCCCGCCACCATCCCCGAAGGGGAAACGTATCAAGCTGTATTATGCCACTCAGGTCTCGACGAAACCACCGGTTATACAGATATTCTGTAATTATCCCGAACTAATTCCGGATAATTACAAGAAGGCTATAAAAAAGAACCTGAGAAAATTTCTCGGACCGATGCCGGGTAGCCCCTTGTTCTTAAAATTTGTGAGCAGGAGGAAAGATAAATGATAAACATCTTCTATGTTGTATTACTGTATATTTGCGGTTCTATCCCGTTCAGTTATATCGTCCCGATGAAAATGAAGGGAATTGATATCCGAACGGTGGGTTCCGGAAATATCGGAGCGACAAATGTCTTAAGGGGTTGTGGCCTAAAGATTGGGATCGTGTGTCTGATACTGGATGCATTGAAGGCCTTCATTCCCCTGATGCTGATGAGATATGTCTTTATCCCCGCCGATCCCAATCTTTCGGTATGGCTTTCGGTAGCTGCCTTTGCGGCAATCCTCGGACATGATTTTTCTATCTTCATGAAATTTGCCGGAGGTAAAGGGGTATCTTCTACCATGGGGGTCTTCTTTGCCATTCATCCGATTTCCGGACTTGTTTTCTTTACGCTGGGATTGACTATCGCGCTGACCACAAGGGTTATGTCACTGGCTTCAATCGTCGCAATGATGGTAGCCACTATCTGTATATTCTTTCTCGTGGATCAGCCGGCATTCTGGATCTTATATATCTGTATGACGTTATTCTCGGTTTACAGACACAGGGGGAATATCAGACGACTGATAAAAGGGAATGAGAATAAATTCATGTAATAACCGTTTAAAAAGGTGGACTATCTCTTTATGGGATGTTCCACCTTTTTTTATGCCTTTTTTTCATGATATAATGAACGGTGTATCAGTGAAAACCGATGAGAAACCAAATTCCTCTCCTTTTGTTTGAGATAATGTTTGCCGGGGATTGTTCGGCACGGAGGTAAACAATGAATTTTCCAGAAGAATATAATAATACGAATCCTGAAAAGAACGTGAAGCTTAAGACCAGAAGGGGGAAACCGCTTCCCCTTGGGGCAACTGTTGACAGTGGTGGTGTGAATTTCTCGATCTTTTCAAGAAATGCCGTCGGGATGACCCTTGAGTTGTATCAGGCCTATTTCGATGAAAAGCCGTCCCATGTCTTTCAATTAGACAGCATAAAAAATAAGACGGGTGATATCTGGCATATCTATATAGAGGGGATAGAATGCGGCCAATTTTACGGTTACCGTGCGCAGGGTCCTTATGAACCCCACAGCGGTATGCGTTTCAATCCGAATAAACTACTCACGGATCCCTATGCGAGGGCCATCTCCGGCGCCTATAACTGGGATCAGGAGTATGCCTACGGTTATGATAAAAATTCACCGTTAAGGGATCTGTCCTATTCCGAGCTGGATTCAGCGAGGAGTCCCGCGAAGAGTATCGTCGTCTGTGATCAGGAATATGACTGGGAAGGGGAACAGGCTCTGAGAATTCCGATGCAGGATACGGTCATCTATGAGATGCACGTCAGATTTTTTACCGAATCCGATACGTCTCAATGTGAACTTCCTGGAACCTTTCACGGTATTACCGAGAAGATAGATCATTTAAAGGAACTTGGTGTGACGACGATAGAACTGATGCCGATATTTGAATTCAACGTGAATTCGAATATCAACATCAATCCCGATACGGGAGAACAGCTGATCAACGCCTGGGGTTACGACCCATTGGCCTTTTTTGCCGTTGAGAGTTCCTATACGCATTGTATCGGAATAGGGGATCAGGTGGTGCTGTTTAAAGACTTCATGAAGGCCATGCACAAAGCCGGAATAGAAGTTCTGATCGATGTGGTTTACAATCATACCGGGGAAGGCGGTCAGGATGGTCCGACACTTTCTTTCAGGGGCTTGGACAATGCGGTTTATTATCTGCTGAATCTTCAGGATAAGCGTTTTTACATGAATTATTCCGGATGTGGAAATACGCTGAACTGTAACAAGACGGTTGTGAAACAGATGATCATCGACAGCTTGAGATACTGGGTGACCGAGATGCATATAGACGGGTTCCGCTTTGATCTCGCGGCGATTCTCGGACGTTCCACCAAGGGGGAATGGATAGGGGACTTTTCACTCCTGAAGGAGATTTCCGATGATCCGATCCTTTCAAAATCGAAATTGATTGCAGAAGGATGGGATGCCGGCGGAGGCTATTATGTCGGTGAATTCCCGAAAGGCTGGGCCGAGTGGAACGGTAAATTCAGAGATGTCATCAGACGTTTCATCCGTGGAGACAAGGGCATGGTTCCAGAGCTCGCTACGCGAATTGCCGGGAGTTCGGATCTTTATGACAAACCGGGAAGGAAGCCGTTTGACAGCATCAATTTTATCACCGCACATGATGGGTTTACCATGTGGGATCTCATCTCCTATAACAACAAGCATAATGATCAGAACGGCGAGGACAATCGTGACGGCACCAATGATAATTTCAGCTACAATCACGGGGTTGAAGGTGAAACGGATGATCCGGAAATCAATGCACTCCGAAAGAGGCAGATGAAAAACATGCTGACCATTCTGATGGTCTCTCAGGGGATTCCGATGATCCTCATGGGGGATGAGATGTGCCGGACGCAGAAAGGAAACAACAACGCCTATTGTCATGATAACGAGATAACCTGGATGGACTGGACGCTCAAGGAAAAGAATCGTGAGATCTTCGATTATTTTAAAAATATGATACGTTTCAGGAAGAACCATAACTGCCTCAGGAGGGAACATTTCTTTACGGGAAAGTGGACCAAACACGGTGTCAGGGATATTACCTGGCATGGGATCAAGTCCTATAACCCGGACTGGGGATATCATTCTCATACGCTTGCCTTTGTCATCAGCGGGACAGACCTTGATCTGTTCACCGTTCAGGATAATGATATTTATGTGGCGATGAATTTCTACGATCAGCCACTCGATTTTGAATTACCGATGACGAATCACGGTAAGTGGTACAGGGTTGCGGATACATCCCTCGAATCGGGGAAGGATTTTGTTGAAGATGGAATAGCGGTAGAGAACACCATTTACAGAGTCCGTGAGAAGAGCATTGTGGTGATGCTCAACAAAAGGGGATGAATGATAAAACAAATTAACGGTTTGATCGTCTTGTTTTTACTGCTTTCAGTAACAGTTTTTTCAATTACTCTCGAATTTGACAGGACAACGCCCCTGTATCTGAAAAATTTTATTGAGAAGCATATCGTGAGGATCTCGGATGATCTTGAACAATTGTGGCAGACCACACTTGAATTTCCCATAGAAATAAAAATTGAAAAGCAGCGTGGAATGGGAGCCAGTGGTGAGGCCGCTTTTGACGGGGAGAGCTTCTACCTGTTTCTGACACCTGTGGCCTCAGCGATACCCGATCTCCTGGAACATGAAATGATGCATATTTATACCTTTCAATGGTTATACGATTATCGGATCAATGCGGCTCCGCTTTGGTTTATCGAAGGGCTTGCCGTGTGGTATGAATCCCATTCGATCGATTCGATCAGAGAACTTGATCCAGCTTCACTGCTGAAGGAAATCAACATTCTCGATGTAGAACAGTATCCCGAAGGGGCGGCTTTTTCGAGATATTATCAGTTTCTTGCGGATTTTTTCTATGAGCTGGATTCGGAAGTGGATATAAGGGCTTCTTTCAGCGAGATTCTATCCCGAATCAAGACGGATGGGGATTTTATCTCGGCGATGACCGGCAGTCGTGAAAGATTTTACGATTTGTATGGAAACTGGCGCTGGAAAAGATTTTTTGCCTCGCTTGGAGGCTTTATTTATCTGCAGCTCAGTTGGGTGCTCCCTGCCTGTACGATCATCATCCTCGGCCTGTTTTATCTGTTCAGGCGATCTCGATATAAGGACGGGGACCTGCGTGAACTTGAGCGATTATACGGTAAACGGTACTGGGAAAAGCCTGATGACCCCCCCGAAGATTAAAAATCAAAATTTATACTGAGCTCGTCATAATTATTTTTATCATCAAAGCATACAACCTTGTTTTTTCCCGCTTTTTTGGCCTTATAAAGGGCGATATCGGCCTGCTTTTCAAGTTGTTTGAAGTCGTCATATTCCCTGTTTTCAATGGAATTAACACCAAAACTCATCGTTATGCTGAAGGGAAACAGTCGAATCTTTTCTACTTCTATTCGGATCTTTTCAGCGACCTTCTCCGCTCCTGCAAGATTTGTGTTCGGAAGGATGATGGAAAATTCCTCCCCACCGAACCGGGCGGCAATATCGAATTTTCTTATGTTATCAAGAATGATCCTGGAAATTTCTTTGAGCACTTCGTCCCCCGTCTGATGTCCGTAAGTATCGTTGACTTTTTTGAAGGAGTCGATGTCGCAGATCACGTAAGCAAGAGGGGTGCTGTAGCGTATGGCCTTTTCAAATTCCTCTCTGAAACGATCTTCATAGTACCATCTGCTGTAGAGGTTGGTCAGTGAATCGTAGATACTCTGTTGCATGTATAATGTGTTTTTAATGAACAGGGACAATATCGGTTCTATTTCATTCAGAAAGATTCTGAAAAACTCCTCGTCAAGGAATTCGGTAGAATTCTCATTGATCAGATAGACGATGATGCTTCTTTTCTCATCGATGACATAGGTTTTTTTGACCTTTAACGGAGAGAAAAAGGTTAAATCCTCACTTTCAACGAATACGATCAGCTCACGGTCATCTCTGATCCTTTCAAAATTGATCTCATAATATTCCGTAATATTGTGGTTTTCCGTCAGAATGATCAGACTTCTTCTCGCTTTTGTAAAACTGCTGATCCAGTACAGGATTTGTTTCAAGGTGTTTGGAAGATCATAATTCAGATCAATACATCGCGAAAATTCCATGATCTCATCCATGACCTTTATTTTCTTTATGTTGGATTCACAGATATAGCGGCAGCTTGTGAATTTTGAGATGATCTCACTGTCTCCATTGTCGGCAATGAATCCCTCGATAGAATCCCTCAGACCGAGAAGATCCGTCTCGTTGGCCGGCATGATATTGTTTATAAATTTTGCGGCGTTGAGAAATCCCGTCTGTTTATACAGCATCAGGGCCTTTCCAAGGTGGAATCTGGCTTCTTCATAGTTTTCCAACATTAGGCAGGAACGTCCCAGGACTTCGTTCAACAGGGCTACCAGTAGCTTCATATCAGATATTTGCTGCTCGGCAAGGCTTTGTTTTACCAGTTTATGAAAAATATCCGGAATAAATCTGGTAAATTTATCCATAAATCCGACCAATGCCTCTTCTATCCATAAGGTGTTATTACTTTTAAAAAAGGCGTTGAAATAGAACTCCAACTCCTCTTTATCGTTGATCATTCCAAAATTCAAGAGATTTTCAAATCCGAATCCCGCATGCTTGTAATCAAAATTTTCAAATCTTCTTCGGGCTTCCGCATAATCTGAAAATATCAGGGGGATAACGGCCCACAGTCTCTCGCATCGTCCCTCTGTTTCTATGTCCCTCGATGTGTTTAATGCCCTTTGTATATGTTTTTCGGCGGCCTCTCGGTCCTTATTGTACATATGATATATGGCTTCAAGATAATAGGAATAGGAAAGCGACAATCTGTTGCCCGTCTTTTTGGCACTTTTCTGGATGGCGCGGATTCTTTTCCAGAAACTTTCCGTATCGCCCGAATAGATGAAGAAATAAGCCCATTGTTTTTCTATTTCCATGATCAGATTCTGATCGGGGAAATAGGCGGTGATCTGAGAAATTCGTTCTAAGATGTTGATTCCTTTTCTGTCCGGATAATTAATCACGTAAAATTCGGCAAGTGTTACATAAATGCGTGCGGTCAGAAAATAGAGTCTCGTCTTTTCTACGAGTTGAAAACTCTTATGCATCATCGCCTCGGAAAGCGTCATCATTCCCCTTTTTTCGTAGTAGGACCCTATCAGCGAATAGGTATAAGAAAGCAGGATGATCAGTAATTCTCCGGCCTTCTCTTCATCTATCTGCTTGAGCATAGTCGACAGGATAGAGAAAGAATTTTCATATTCTTCCATTTTAAAAAGCAGCAGGGCATGCATATAGCTATTAAAGTAATGGCGAAAAGATTCCGCGTGTGGTTTGAAGGAATCCGGAGCGATTTGTCTGTGTCCTTTGGAATAAGCATAGGCCTCTTTGTATTTTTTCTGTTTTATCAGGCAAAAAAGGTTAATTCCATCGTATGCTTGCTGGGGTGGAAGTTGCTGAAGTAGCGTCTCAGGACATGTTCCCGTTTTTAAGAGGTTAAGCAGGATCAGCCATTCGATCAGACGCGGAGGAACCTCTTCCGCTTTCAGAAAGTCAACTGCTTCTTCCGCCTTTTTTAAAGCCTCACTCATAGAAAGGTTTTCATAAAAGCATCTTCTTGATTCTATTATCCGTTCGGCAGCCTTCTTTCGATAATCCATTTCCCCCCCAGATGTTACACACCACGTATTATTGAATTAACCCCGTTATTACAAATTATATCATTTATTTTTTTTATTTCATAATCTGAAAAGTTTCTCTCATTAATTTCCAATGGTCGATATTTTTGCAGGGTTATTTTGTTGATATTATTTCTTCTCAAAATTTCAATAATAGAAGATAGGTTCTCAAAATTTACATATTCGGGGAAAAGTGTTATTCTTATTTCAAAATGATTAAAAGATTGGATTTCTTTGAGAGACGCCTCGATCCCTTTCATGGATACTGTTGAAAAGGGGGAATAGTCTAAGGCCTTAAAATCCATCGCACAAAAATCGGCGATTTGTGATAATTTTCTGATCATGTCGGGTGATGAGCCGTTTGTGTCGATCTTCAACAGTCTTTCGGGGAATTTTTCCTTAAAGTGTTTCGCAAAATGAACGAGATCCTGCCCATAAAGCGTCGGTTCCCCACCGCTGACTACGAGAGCATCCAGTAGATGATATCTTTTTTGAAAATAAGAGAATACCTCCTCTTCGGAGATATTCCCTTCGATTTTTTTGATCAATGATTTATTGTGACAGTATTTACAGTTAAAGTTGCACCCTGAGGTAAACAGGGTCATTGCCACTTTTTTCGGATAATCTGTCAGACTCAGTTTTTGCCAACCTGCGAATTTCATCTGTTACCCCTTCAATTCCGATTTTGTAGGTCTTTCTCTGCTTGAATTCCTGCTGTTTTCCGTCGTTCCAATGCTGAACGGGTCTGTAATATCCGGTGATTCTGGAATAGGTCTCCGTCGGTTTCCCACATTCAGGACATTCATAAACTTCTCCGTTCAGATACCCGTGATCCGGGCAGATGGAATAAGTGGGTGAGAGGGTGAAGAACGGGATTTTGTAATTGTATGAGATCTTTTTTACCATTTCCCTCGCGGTTTCCCAGTCCTGTATCCTCTCTCCGAGGAAGGCGTGGAACATGGTCCCCCCTGTATATTTTCTCTGAAGACCTTCCTGTATGTCAAGCGCTTCAAACAGATTATCTGTGAAATTGACAGGAAGATGTGTAGAGTTTGTATAAAACGGTGTGTCTTCTCCCGCCGTTATGATATCCGGATATCTCTTTAGATCGTGTTTTGCCAGTCTGTAAGAGGTTGATTCCGCCGGTGTTGCTTCGAGGTTGTACAGATTACCCGTTTCTTCCTGGAAATCTGCCAATCTGTTTCTCATTCTGTCGAGAACCCGCTTGGAAAAAGCCAGGGCCTCTTCATTATCTATGCTTTTATTTATCCATTTGGCATTCAGACAGGCTTCATTCATTCCGATCAGACCGATAGTGGAAAAATGATTGTTAAAATGTTTCAGATAATGTTTGGTGTACGGATACAATCCGAGATCATTGAGTTTTGCGATGACTCTCCTCTTGATTTCAAGGCTTCTCTTTGCGATTTCCATATATTTTTCGAGGCGCGTAAAAAATTCATCTTCCGTGCTGCTGAGATAGGCGAATCTCGGAAGATTCAACGTGACGACTCCGATAGAACCCGTGAATTCATCAGAACCAAAAAGGCCCCCACCCCTTCTTCTGAGTTCTCTTTTATCCAGTTGAAGCCGGCAACACATACTTCTGACGTCACTGGGATCGAGATCGGAGTTGACAAAGTTCTGGAAGTTGGGGGTTCCGTACTTTGCAGTCATCTCAAACAAGAGTGGTACGTTTTCGTTGTCCCAATCAAAGTCTCTCGTTATATTGTACGTTGGAATGGGATACTGAAAACCTCTTCCCGCATAATCTCCCTCGAGCATGACTTCGATAAACGCCTTGTTGATCACGTTCATTTCCTTCTGGCAATCTCCGTAGGTAAAATTCTGCTCCTCTCCGCCGACGATAGCCGGTTTATCCTTGAGATCGGCAGGGACCATCCAGTCCAGTGTGATATTTGAAAACGGGGATTGTGTCCCCCATCGGCTTGGCGTATTTACTCCGAATACAAAGGATTGTATGGCCTGTTTGGTTGATTTGTAGTCCAGATTGTCTGTTTTCACAAAGGGGGCGAGATAGGTATCAAATGAGCTGAATGCCTGCGCCCCGGCCCATTCGTTCTGAAGAACACCAAGAAAGTTAACCATCTGATTTGATAGTGTTGACAGGTGCTTTGCCGGTGCACTGGTGATCTTTCCGGTCACACCTCCCAGGCCTTCTTCTATCAGTTGTCTGAGACTCCATCCGGCACAATACCCGGAAAGCATTGAGAGGTCGTGAATGTGCATATCTCCGTCTTTGTGTGCTTTTCCGATTTCTTCATCGTAGAGCTCGTTCAGCCAGTAATTGGCTATGATTGTTCCGCTGTTGTGAAGAATCAACCCGCCGATGGAATAGGATACGGTGCTGTTTTCCTTGACACGCCAGTCGGCTTTATCGAGATAATCATTGACGGTTGAGGAGAAATTCAACATATCCTTGGTCAGTTCTCTGATATTCTGATGCTGTTTTCTGTAGATGATATAAGCCTTGGCAACATCTGAGAAACCTGATTCTTCGAGGACTCTTTCCACACTATCCTGAACCTCTTCAATTTCTATGATATTATTGACCATTTTTGACTGAAATTTAGACACCGCTCTCAGTGAAAGGAGCTGAAGGATATCTTCGTTATAATTTGAGTCGGTTGCATCGAACGCCTTTTTGATGGCATTCTGAATTCTGTCTATCTGAAAATCTGCAACCTTTCCGTCTCTCTTCCGGATGCCCATAAGACCTTTTCTTTCCATTTTTATTACCCCCAGTTTTAATGAAGATTGTGTGCGTTTTTTTCAACGGCGTGGATTATTATACAATATATTGTGGTACGTGTCAATGCTGACACAATTTGTTGTATTTAGACATCTGCTGAAAGGGGGTGATAATGATAAAAAGAAGGTGTTTTTTTTTATTTTTAATGACTTGAAATTCCTGTTTTTTTCTGATACAATACTAAGGTTGAAAGAGAGCCAGTGTAGCTCAGTTGGCAGAGCGGCTCATTCGTAATGAGCAGGTCGCAGGTTCGACTCCTGTCCCTGGCTCCATTTTGGAGAAAGATATGCAAAAAGATTATAATAAGCAGATCGTTGAAAGGTTCGAAATGAACCTTTTTTCTTTTATAAGTGAATATACCGAAAAACAGGATCGCTTTTTGCTCGCCGTTTCTGGTGGGATGGACTCTATGGTCATGCTGGATCTGTTTGAGCGTTTGAGTGAAAAGACGGGAATCTGTTTTTGTGTTGCGAATATGGATCACCGTATAAGGAAGGAATCTGAATTTGAACAGTCATGGTTAAGGGAATACTGTCGGGAAAAGAGTATTCCCTTTTTTGAAAAGAGGATGGATATTCCGCAATTGAAAGAAAAGGCGGGTGCCAGACAGAGTGTTGAACAGATTGCCCGTGAACAGAGATACGAATTCTTTACCGACGTCCGGAAGACATTTGGAGCGGACTGGATCCTGACAGCCCATCACAGGGACGATCTGCTCGAAACGTTTTTACTCAGATTGCTGAGGGGAACGGGGTTGAACGGGTTGTCTATATTGAACAAGGTGGAAAGGCCTTTTTTAAGACCTCTGATAGATTTCTGGAGAAATGAAATCGAATGCTATTGTGGGATGAGAGGTCTGCATTATTTTGAAGATGAGACCAATGCCGATGAGAAATATATGAGGAACAGGATAAGAAAAAGGTTGATTCCGTTTATCTGCGAATCGTTTGGTGAAACATCGAAGGATATTTTGATAAGGGATCTAAATAATCTTAAAAGTTCTGCCGTCGTGATAGATGAATATCTTTCGGATTTCATGAAAAAGTGTACGTTTTCTGAAAAAAGCGTCTCTTTTGATGAGGAGGTTATTAAAGAAAGATCCGATGCGTTTATCGGTGAATGGCTGATCAGGCTTTATCAGCGCTGGAATGGGTCGCCAATAGGGTTGACCAATCTTAAGATAAGGGATATTATTTCGAGATTGAGGGTTTCCGGTGATTTTGAAATCACCATTTCGGAGGAGATCAGTTTTTTTAGGGGCGGGAGAATCCTCTCTTTTGGGAGATTAACCGGATTACCCGCAAAAGTCACGGAAGAGACGATAGATTTTACCCTGAAAAATGAATTACTTAAGAAAAACGTCATCTATTTTAATCTCGATGCGTTTCATTCGGGAAGGAAACTTGTTTTGGAACTCATAGATGATGTGGATTTCGATCAAATACAAGGTGAAGCGGTTTATGTCGATTTTGACAAGCTTGATTTTCCGCTCACAATAAGATTCTGGAGAGAAGGTGATAGATTTAAACCATTGGGAATGAAGCATTACAAAAGAATTTCCCGCTTTTTTACCGATCGGGGAATAACAAAATTTGAAAAAAGAGAGCAGCTTATTTTGGAAGGTGTAAAACATGATATAATCTGTTGTATAGGACTGAGAAGTTCTGAAGATTATAGAGTGAACAGAGAAACGGTAAAGATATTAAAGATTGAGTATAAATGATAGATATGTGAAGGGAGGGAGCGGATAACAACCGCATAGATTTGCAGAATACAATAAAAGACAGATTTATATCAAAATTCGCTTCAAATAACGGCAACGATGACAATAATCAGAGGAGAGATCCAAGATTCTCCATGAACAACAGGCCCCCAAGAAAGACCAATAACCAGTTGTTACTTTTACTGGCGATGGTAGGTATCATCATCGTTATAGCGATGGCTTATCAGGGACCGATGGTCAGTTCGACACAGGTGGTTGATTTTACCACTTTCTATTCTATGGTGAAAGATGGGAAAGTCAGTGAGATTGTAATAGATGACGGCGGCAGTATCACCTTCAAGAGTGCCGGTTCATTCCAGGATACCGTATACGAGGTATATGCCCCGTGGGTACTGAAGGATTCCTCTATCATGGATGAACTGATAAACAGTGGCGCGAGGATCAAGGGAAAGCACAACTCGGGAGATCTGTGGCTGACGATCATATTCAACATTGTGCCTTTGCTGCTCTTTGTATTTATTTTCTTCTCCATGATGAGGTCCGTCTCGGGTAGAGGGGGCAACCAGGCGTTTACGTTTACAAAAAGTCCGGCAAAGAGGCTCGGTAAAGACAGAAAGAAAGTTACATTTAAAGATGTGGCCGGAGTGGATGAGGCCATAGAGGATCTTCAGGAAATGGTCATGTTCCTCAAAAATCCCCAGAAATTCAAGAAACTGAAGGCCAGAATGCCGAAGGGTGTGTTGCTCGTAGGTCCTCCGGGAACCGGTAAGACACTTCTTTCAAGGGCAGTAGCCGGAGAGGCGGATGTTCCTTTCTTCCACATGAGTGGTTCTGATTTCGTGGAATTATTCGTCGGGGTTGGTGCCTCACGCGTCAGGGATCTCTTTGCACAGGCGAAGGCCGCCAGTCCGTCGGTCATCTTCATCGATGAAATAGACGCGGTTGGTCGTCACAGAGGAGCCGGTCTTGGCGGCGGGCACGATGAAAGGGAACAGACGCTCAACCAGATCCTTGTTGAGATGGATGGATTTGAGGGAAACGAAGGGGTTATCGTCATGGCTGCAACGAACCGACCCGATATCCTCGACAGGGCACTCCTGAGACCGGGACGTTTTGACAGAAAAGTTGTCGTGGATCCACCCGATGTGAGGGGAAGAGAAAAGATACTGGAAATATATCTGAAGGACAGACCGAAAGCGGATGAAGTTCAGATTCCGATACTCGCCAAACGAACACCGGGTTTTGTCGGGGCTGACCTTGAAAATCTGGTCAACGAGGCCGCACTTCTCGCTTTGAGAGCGGAAAGAGAACAGATTAACATGGAAGACATGGAAGAGGCTATAGACCGTGTTATAGCCGGTCCTGAGAGAAAAAGCCGTATTCTTTCAGCGGAAGAAAGGGAGATTGTCGCTTATCATGAACTCGGACATGCCATTATTCCAACTGTGCTCAAGACGAATGAACCGGTGCACAGGGTGTCCATCATACCGAGAGGTCATGCGGCGCTTGGTTATACACTGCAGCTTCCCGAAAAAGATAAATACTTAAACAGTAAAACGGAACTTCAGAACAGGATCATCGGACTTCTTGGCGGAAGAGCGGCCGAGCAGTATTTCTTCGAGGAGATTACGACGGGCGCTTCCAACGATATTGAAAGGGCTACGAAACTTGCCAGATCGATGGTCTGTCAGCTTGGAATGAGCGAAAACATGGGTCCGGTCATGTGGGAGAACGAAGAGCAGGAAGTGTTCCTCGGAAAAGAGATTTCCAAAACAAGAAACAGCGAGAAAATAGCATTTCAGATAGATCTTGAAGTAAAGGATCTCATCAACAAATCCTATCAGAAAGCGCTGGATATTATCGCGAGATTCAGCAGGGAGATCAGACATCTTGCCGGTATTTTGCTTGAAGAAGAGGTGCTTGAGGGAGATTATCTTCGTGAATTACTTGAAAAGGAAGTAAGTTCTCATGTCAACGGAAAATCAGAAAACACTGAAAATATCGAAATCCCGGAGAATGAAACGAAAGAGCAGGATTAAATCCTTTATCCTGCTGATTTCCATATTTATCCCGTTTACTACGACAATGCTGGGTTCCCTTACGTTCAGTATGGGAGCCGGCGTTGAACGAATAGAAGAGACCGTTCCCTTTTTAACAGCTCAGCTTAAAACTGAGTATCTTTTTTTGGATAACGATTTTACATATCTCCAGGAATTTGGTATCATAGATACGTTGGGGTTTTCTTTGAAACTTGACAATGAGTTATCTCCGAGTTTGGGAATATCGACTGCTTTCGGGTATAATAACATGGGAGACTTCTTTTTTGAGAAGGATGGCGTTATACTCAATGCGGGAATCATGTATTCTAACGATGTTTATACGTTACTTTTAGAGTTTGGGGAGTATATCACGTTCGAGGGTGAAATGGGTCAAATGCCAATAATAAAATTTTCTTGTTCCATTAAGATAGGGGAGTGGTAAAAAGTGAAGAAGGCATCACTGTTAGTTCTTTTATCAGCCATGATAGTTATGATGTTTACGGGATGTTTGTTTTTGGAAAAAGCGGTAAAGTTAGAAATTACAGGTGCGACAGAGGTATCTTTCGGTTCCAGTCAGCAGTTTGAGGTAAAGGTTATCTCAAGCAGCGCCGGTGGAGTCGGTGACGTGTTCGCAAAGGATGCCGAAGTAAAGAGTGTCAAATGGAATTTTGAAAATACGACACATTCGGAAGGTTCTTTTTCACAGACCCTTACGGGGGACGCGGGAAGAAAAATATCACCTTCATTTACAACTGCGCCCGGTACCTACGTGTTAACGGTTACGGTTACGACGACAGCGGAAAATATCCATACCAAGACGTATACCTTTAAAGTTGAAAAGGCTTCTCCGACTGTATCGGTAGTGCCGAAGATATCGGATTCACAGATATCATGGGATACTATTGAAAAGAATGATGATGTAGATATGTTTATAACGATTGCGGATTCACAGATCAGCGAAGAAAAGTTGAATGAATATATCGTCAAGTGGAAAGTAACACACGACAGTACCACGGATTCCTCGTCTCTTCTAAAATACGGTGATGTAAAAGAGTTTACCTATGAATTTACTTCGAAAGCAGCTTATACGGTAGCATTAGAGATAACGGGCCCGTTTGGTGACGTATACACGGTTCAGGTCAGCAATTTCAGCATCACAACGGCAAAACCGGAACAACCCGTACTTGTGGGAACACCGTCATGGGATGCAGATGGCTCGAGGTTTGAGGTTGAGGTTAAGACCGGAGAAGATGTTCTCTATTATGAGATGCTGAAAAAATCCGCTGAAAGTGATCAGTACTTCTTCGTTTACAGGGCTTTTGTCGGATCCGCTTCTACCGTTAAGCTCTATGATTCAAACGTTGTCGGCAGTGAGGCAACCTATAAGATCTATGGAGTAGATGGTGGACAGTCTATCGGGACTTCTTTGATAGAGACCTTTGAGATTCCAAACCGACCCCCATCACAGGCTGAAGTCATTTCACCGGTTGGAATGGTGACCGGCATGGATTATACGAATCCGCTTTCGATGTTCTGGACAAATGGAAAAGATAATGACCTCGGAGATACGGTAAGATACGATGCCTTTATCGGAGAATCAAGAGAATCTCTCAGTTATTTCCTCGGCACGACAAGCGATACGAACATAGCGATAACGAAACAGCTTGTATCCGGTAATGCCTATTACCTGAGGGTAGATTCATTTGATTCCGAAAACAAGACGACGGGAAAGGTATATTCCTTTACGTTTGAACCCCAGACGATCACGCCTCTCGTGAACAGTGCAAGACTCGATACGACGACAAATCCGTACAGACTCGATATCCTTGATTTTACAGATACAAACGGTATTCCTGCCAACTACACGAGAACCTATGAAGTGGAACTCAGCAGGTATGCATCTTTTAACGATTCAAAAAAATTCAAGGTAACACGCTATTCGGCTTTAAATCTTCCGATTAACGTCCCATCCTATGCGTATGACGGAAATGGAAAGATGTTTGTAAGGATCAGAATTACCTATGAAAATGCATATATGAAGATTACGACCAAGTGGTCAAGTGCCACGGCTGTAACGATCAGATAAATAACGATTTTGAAAATAAAATTTAACGGGCTTTGATAAAGCCCGTTTTTGTCATAGGGGTGAAAATAATGTCTAACTGCGATTACAAAAAGAGAGTAGAAAATGTAGCAGAGTTTCTGAAGGGAAAGCTCGTTGAAACACCCAAGATAGGGATTATTCTGGGATCAGGTCTCTCCGGTATTGCCGATCAGCTTGAGAATAAAAAAACTATGAAATATTCAGAAATTCCTGATTTTCCCGTATCAACAGCTCCCGGTCATAAAGGGGAACTGACTTTTGGCAAACTCGGAAATAATGAAGTTGTTCTGATGAATGGAAGATTCCATGCTTATGAAGGGTATGATATGAAAACGGTTACTTTTCCCATAAGAGTCATGCAGCTTCTCGGTATAGATTATCTGTTTATTACGAATGCGGCCGGTGGATTGAATCCGGATTTTGAAATTGGTGTTCCCATGCTCATCACGGATCATATCAACATGATCGGGGATAATCCGCTTGTTGGACAGAATATCGATGAATGGGGTCCGAGGTTTCCGGATATGTCGGATACCTACACTCAGGAATTGAGGACGAAGATTCTGGATATTGCCCGTGAAATAGGAGAACCTCTTTATGAAGGTGTTTATGTGGCTGTTTCCGGCCCCAATTTTGAAACTCCTGCCGAACTGAAGATGTTCAGACATATGGGGGGAGATGCGATAGGGATGTCTTCCGTACCGGAGGCGATCTGTGCTTCACATGGTGGAATAAAGGTTGTCGGTTTGTCGGCAATTACCGATAAGGCAGTAGGAGAGGATCTGCAACCGCTTACGGCGGAAGAAGTCCTTGAAGTAGCTGATCGAGCCGGAAAAAAGATGGCGAGAATTATCAGTACATTTTGCAAGAAATTGTAAGGTAAAAACGTATGACAGAATTATTTCAGACGATTGGAACCGGTCTGATACAGGGTACAACTGAGTTTTTACCAGTATCCAGTTCGGGACATCTTTTTCTTGCCAGAAATTTTCTTGGAATGAATTTTGGAACGGAATATGTGGTACTCCTGCATGCAGGGACACTGCTCGCGGTGATTTTCTTCTTCTGGAGAGATTTGAAAGATATCATCACCGGTTTGTTCACGGGAAAGATGAGTGCTTGGAAACTCTTTTTTGCGTTGATTGCCGGGTCAGTTCCGGCGGCCGTTCTCGGCATTTTGGGACAGGATTTCCTGGAGCAGCACCTTACCGGGAATCTGGTAATAGGGGCTTCTCTGATTGTTACGGGTGTTCTGTTGTTTCTCTCGGACCGTTTTAAACAGGGGAGATACTCTATAGCCGATATAGGATTGAAACTGGCCTTCTTAATCGGAATCTTTCAGGCCTTGGCCATTGTTCCTGGAATCTCAAGGAGTGGGTTGACACTCGTTGGAGCCTTATTGCTCGGGGTGAAAAGAGAAGATGCCTTCAAATTCTCCTTTTTGCTCTCCATACCGGTTATTCTCGGTGGTGCCTTACTGGAAATGGATGCCATCACACAGGTTCAGAATGGATTGTGGGGGTTTGCCGTTGCCGCCGCCTCGGGTTTTTTTGCGTTATGGCTTCTGCAGATACTGACCAGATCAAAAAAATTGAAATACTTTTCGTTTTATTGCTGGGCGATTGGTACCTTTTCGATCGTCATGAGTTTTGTATAAAAGGGTCTCTTTTCGAAGAGACCTTTTTTTGTTATTATGGATGCTCATTAATACAATTATCTACTATTTGTAATGTGTTGACAATTTTTTAAAATGGTGTATAATACTTAAAAAGAAGGTTATAAATCTACAAAATGAGGCAAAAAACGAAGAAATACTTACGTTAAACCGATATATTCTACTGTAATCAGTTCTATTCATCTAAAATCAGATAAAACAATATTTTTGGAGAAATGAATTTGGAAGATAAAAGGGGTTTAATAATCGGAGGCTATCCTTTAACGAATGAGGAAAGGATGTATATCCTTAATCAACAGAGTGATTCAGCGATGTGTTACATAGCCGTTGATGGCGGTTTGCTGCAATTCATGCTGATGGACATCGTACCGGATCTCTTCATCGGAGATATGGATTCGGTCAGGGAAAGTGCCTTGTTCTGGTATTTTAAACGGAGAAGAAACTGTTTTCTTCTAAAAAAAGATAAAAACTTCCTTGATATGGAAGCGGCGATAGATTCCATTGAAACAACATCTTTAAAGAAAGTGGAGATTTGGGGAGTGTTAGGTGGTAGAACCGATCAGACCTTTTCTTGTATCGCTCTTCTTAAACGAGCCCGCGAAAAGGGGATTGAACTGGTTTTGAGAACGGGTGATGAGAGAATGGGGCTGATTTCCGGTAAAGTGGAGAGACAAATTCAATGTGAACCGGATGATTTATGGTCTTTTATCGCGATTTCTGAATGCGTAACGGGATTATCACTGAGCGGATTCAAATACAATCTGGAAAACCAGACTTTAAGGGATACAGAGACACTCACTTTGAGTAATGTGTCTGTTACGGATTGTGTGAACATCGGAATTGATAGTGGAGAAGTGTTGTATTTTAACAAGACGGGGAGGCATGAAAATGTGGAGTAGCAAGAGTCTTTCAGAGAAGACGGTCAGTGAGTTAAAAGATATAGCCAAATCGAGAGATATTAAAGGCTATTATAAGATGAGAAAAAAAGAGTTGATACAATCTCTTTCAAATGAACTGGTCAAAGAAATTGATCCTACCTCTATGGAGCAAATCAGAAAGATGCTCAGAGGAGAACCGAGAATATTTGAATTGAGAAAGATCGCAAAAAAGATGGGAATTTCCTTTAAAAGAAATATGAAGAAGGCGGAATTGGAAGACCGAATTAAAAGATCTCTGATAAGACATGAAAAAGCAGAACAGCGTTCTGAATCTGCTTCGGGATTACCCGGTTCCCATCAACAGGCTATCAATCCGGGAAAGCCGGTTATTCCTGTTTTACCGAAGACATACGGGAAGGATAAGCTGGTGGCACTTCCTGTCAACCCCCTCTGGATCCATATTTACTGGGATTTCTCGGAGCAGACAACGGCTTTGATCAGGAAGCTTGAAATAAAGGGAGAAAAACTTCTTCTCAGAATTTATGATGTGACCTATATAGAATTCAACGGACATAATGCCCATCAGCTATGGGAATACGTGATACCCTTTAATGGGGAAAGAAAATTCTACGCCAATGTCAACAATCCCAATGCCTCGTACATCGGTGAGATTGGATATATCAACGAGAATGGGGAGTTTGTAACTCTTCTCAGAAGTAATCTCGTCAGAACACCGCCCAATACGTTTGCAGTTAAAAATGAGGAAAAATGGCTTGATCTCAGTTCTAATTATGAATTTTCAAAACCGGCTATCGGTGTTCTTGCAAGACCGAAATTAAAGGCCGTTGGCTCTTCATCAATGGTTCCTAAAGACTTTGGTCAGTTTACCATTACTTCCGGAGGAGGATCCTTTCTTTCTCTGAACGAAAAAGGCTTTGAATACAATGGAGGTGAAGAGTGATCATGAGTAAAGGCTATTTTTCACTGGTCCTTCATGCCCATCTTCCGTATGTGCATCATCCGGATTACGAGGAATTTATGGAGGAGAAATGGCTGTTCGAAGCCATCAGCGAGACATATATCCCGCTTCTGAGAGTATTTGAGACGCTTGATAACGATAATGTTCCCTATGCTGTTACGATGTCCATTACACCACCTCTGATGGAAATGCTGGATTCGAAGTGTCTTCAGGAGAAATATATCAGACACCTTGAAGCCCTGATTAGTCTTTCTGCGAAGGAAATAGAAAAGACGGAAGAAGAAAATCCAAAAAAACATAAAATGGCAAAATATTATCATGAGGATTTCAAAGATCTTCTGAGGGTATTCAGAGACGAGTATGGCGGAAGACTGCTCGATGGATTCAAGAGATTTCAGGATGAGGGAAAACTCGAGATTATAACCTGTAATGCCACACATGGATTTCTGCCACTGATGGATAGATATCCGAACGCCGTTCGGGCGCAGGTGATAACGGGCAAGGAGACGTACACGAAGCATATGGGAAGAGAGCCGAGAGGGATCTGGCTGGCCGAATGTGGTTATACGGCCGGACTTGACAAATACCTTTCCGAAGCGAATATAAGCTATTTCTTTGTTGATTCACACGGTATCTGGTATGCACAGACACCACCGAGATACGGCGTTTACAGACCGGTTGTCACTGAAAATGGCGTGTTTGCATTCGGCAGAGATCCGGAATCCAGCGAGCAGGTCTGGAGTGCCGAAAGCGGTTATCCGGGAGATTTCAGATATCGTGAATTTTACAGGGATGTTGGATTTGATAGGGAACTCGACTACATTAAGGATTATCTCGACAGCAGCGGAATCAGGACGAATACGGGGATCAAATATTTCAAGGTGACGGGTAAGGGAACGGACCTTGGCAGTAAGGATTTTTACGATATAGATGATGCGATGGAGGCGGCAAGGGCTCACGGGAAAGATTTTGCCGAGAAGAAAGCGGCTCAGGTTGCCGGTCTCTATGATATGTTTATGGGGGTAGAGCCAATCATCGTGGCGCCTTTTGATGCGGAGCTGTTTGGTCACTGGTGGTTTGAAGGGCCTGCGTTTATCGAGCATTTTTTCCGTGCGTTGAGTGATATGGAAAATATAGATCCCATAACGCCACCTGATTTTATAGAAAACAAACTCAGGGCTGTTCAGATCGATACACCGGGTGATTCAACCTGGGGGGCAAACGGATACAATGAAGTTTGGATCAACGGCTCAAATGACTGGATCTACAGGCATCTCGATCATCTGATCGAAAAGATGACCGAACTTGCAACGGATAATGCCGGGGAATCCGATGCGTTAAGGATTCGTGCACTGAATCAGGCGGCGAGAGAATTGATGCTGGCACAGTCCAGTGACTGGGCCTTTATCATGACGACTGGAACCACGGTTGAATACGCTTCGAACCGAACGAAACAGCATGTGGACAGATTCCTCAAGTTGTACGGGGAACTTGTGAATGGCCGTATAATAGAAGAGGATCTCAAGAAAATAGAATGGCTGGATCCCATATTCCCTGAAATCGATTATAAGGTTTATTTAAACGTGTAAAATGGATAAAAAAGACCCCGCTTCTCAGAAGGAGCGGGGTTTTTGTTATAATAGGGTATCTTAAAAGAGGAGTGAGAATATGTCTCTTAAAAATGAAACTTTTTTGAAAGAACTTGCATCAAAAGAACCTGCTACATTCAACGAGGTCGTCCTGAATCTTCAGATGGAATTATTGGATCATGATAATGAATTAAAGAAACTTGAGGCGATAAAGGCTACAAGAGGTGCATTAAATCTCGAAGAAAAGAAATACGAATCGGTTATGACGGCCAAAAGAGGTATTCTGGAAAGTGTTGTCGAAGATCTGCTGAAGTTTTACGAAAAGAAATAAATGTTATAATCATTACGGATTAAAGTACATAAGTTCTTTGATATAATTGCTACGGGGAGGTAAATTCATGTCAAAAGAAATGTACCCGGAATTTTCTCTGGATTTTGTTCGTGTTACTGAAGCAGCCGCACTGATGAGCAGCAGGTATCTCGGTTTCGGAGACAAGGAGGCCGTTGATAAGGCGGCGGTTGATGCCATGCGTGGAATGTTGGATTATATCGACATCAAGGGGACGGTGATTATCGGGGAAGGTGAAAAAGACGAAGCGCCAATGCTCTACGAGGGCGAACGTGTAGGGAGCTATGAGGATAATGCCCCCGAAATGGACATTGCTGTTGACCCGATCGATGGTACGCGACTTGTCGCTTATGGATTGCCCAATGGAATTGCCGTCATGGTTGCGGCGGAACATGGGAAGATTGCACCGTTACCAACTTTTTACTGTAAAAAACTGGCAGTAGGACCTGAATTGAAAGGGCGATTGGATATCAATTCACCAATCAGAGAGAATCTGAAAGTGGCCGCCGCCGTTTTGAACGTAGATGTGAGTGAGATTACGGTAGTCATTCTGAACAGGGACAGGCACAAAGAGACCATTGAGGAGATAAAAAAGACAGGTGCCAGAATAAAACTTATCAGTGATGGGGATATTGCCGGTGCGATGGCGACGGCAACACCTGAAAGTGGTGTGAATATCTATATCGGAATTGGCGGATCGCCTGAAGGGGTTCTTGCGGCGGCTGCCCTGAGAACTCTTGGTGGAGAACTGCAGGTTAAACTCTGGGCACAGAGCGAAGAAGAAAAAAAAGGCCTCGAAGAACAGGGGTGGGATTTTGAAAAGGTATATATGACCGAGGATCTTGTGGGTGGAGAGCATGTCATATTTGCCGCGACCGGTGTGACAAAAGGAGATTTTCTCAACGGTGTTAAGTTCGTCCGCGGAAAGGCGATAACCGAATCCATAGCGATGAGGATGCCCAGTGCCACTGTCAGGTATATCACGACACATCACGACCTCAGAAAAAAAACGATCCGATTGAAATCATCAAGTGGTGACGAGAGATTCTTTGATATAAAGCTATGAAAAAAAAGAGGGGGAATCCCCTCTTTTTCGGTTAAATAGCCGTTAAATATCGAAGATGATACAGGTTTGGTATAATTCATTTAATTTCAAATTGTTTATTTCAAGTACCGATAACTTTCTGATTTCCCAACCGAGCCGTTCGGTGAATCTCGAATAGCCATCAATCGGATAGGGGCAGAATTCCGTCTTATAATGCATAGGCAATACGATTTTGGGATTTAATCTTTTAACCGTTTCCACTGCTGCCTTGTAATCAATCGTATAAGTTCCGCCGACGGGTATCATTAACACATCAATATCCTGGAGTTGTTCGACTTGCTTATGATCGAGTGCTTGTCCGAGATCACCCATATGAACCACGGTGAATCCTTCCGTTTCTATTTTAAAGATGATGTTTGTCCCTCTTTTTGTTCCCTTGTCTTCATCGTGGAAAGAGCCGACTCCGAAGATCCTTACCTTGTTGAACAGGTGTTCTCCGGGTGTTTTAACGATTGCCGGATCACCTGATACCCTGTCATGTGCGCAATGATCACTGTGCTGATGACTTTCGAGTATGATGTTTACCTCTCCGGGATCGAATGTGTACGTCAGTGACTCATCGTACGGATCGATAAGGATGTTGAATTCGGAACAGATTTTAAAACAGGAGTGGCCAAGCCATTTGATTCTCATATTATCACCTCGTATCATAGAAGATGTAGTTTATTAACCTTTTATTCTGACGGAATTTGTAGAAATAATTGAACAAATCAATATAGCATGACGATGCATTATTCGATTTAAGAAATATTAATGATTTTTAATTTAATGATATGTTCTGTCTTAAGAGATTGACAAGTGGGATGAAAAGCTATATAATACCGCCGTTCTGAGTTTGAGAGTTAGTTTAGCTCAGCTGGCTATAGAAGACACCCTTCCCTATGGGAGGTGTTTTTGTTTTTATCCCTTCAGGACATTAAAAGGCGTGCGCATCCTTTGATGGATACTCTTCTTTCATGAGTTGAGTGAACCTTTTTTTGGAAAATAGATGTAGAATGGATAAAAAAATTAAAATCAACATAATTCACAAATGAAATTCATCATACTGTAACCATCGAGTGTTGACAAACCCTGAACAAATCTATATAATAGCACTGGTTTTTGAAGTGAGAGCCAGTTTAGCTCAGCTGGCCAGAGCGGATGATTTGTAATCATCAGGTCGTGGGTTCGAATCCCTCAACTGGCTCCATTATTATAAAATCATAATATGTTTTTTACGTGGTAGGGTGCCCGAGTGGCCAAAGGGGGCGGACTGTAAATCCGCTGGCGGAATGCCTTCGAAGGTTCAAATCCTTCCTCTACCACCATTATTTGTTGTGAACAGAGGTGTGTTAAATGAGAGTTAAACTGAGACTTCAGTGTACTGAATGTAAAGAGAAGAACTATTCAACAACGAAGAATAAGCAGACTATGCCGGACAAGCTTGAGCTGAAGAAGTACTGCCCAAGATGCAGAAAGCATACTGTGCATAAAGAGACAAAATAATAGGTTATCAACAGTAGGTTCGTAGCTCAATTGGCAGAGCACCGGTCTCCAAAATCGGGTGTTGGGGGTTCAAGTCCCTCCGAACCTGCCAATTTTTTTAGAGGGAGGATTTTCTAAATGGCTGACATTGAAAAGAAAGAGAAGGCAACACCGGCGGCGCCGAAAAAACCTTCAAAGATTAAGAAGTTCTTCCGGGAAGTCGCACAGGAATATAAGGCAACCACATGGCCTACCAAACATGTATTATTACAGTCAACGGGTGTTGTTACTGTGATACTGCTTGTTATGGGAGTCTATTTTGCCGTATTGGATCTTGGATTCAGTAATCTTACCAAGTACCTCTTAAGTGTTCTTGGTATTGGGTGATTTTCTTGAAAAAGAAATGGTATGTGATCCAGACATATTCCGGTCTTGAAGAGAAGATTAAGGAGAGTATAGAAAAAAAACGTGATACTCTCGGTTTAGAGAGACTTGTCGGGAGGGTAGTAATACCTGAGGAAGTGGTTTTAGATCCAACGAAGGCGAATACTGTCAAGCATCTTTTGTCTCAGAAGGCGAAGCTTCATGTAGTAACCGGCGATGAGGTGAAGAAAGGTGATCTGGTGGCCGAAGAGGCCCCTGTTAAGGTCAAGCACGACGGGGTAGTTGAGGTTGTCAGAAATTATAGAAAGATTATCGTCGAGACGTTGGATGGAAAATATACGAAGATTTACTATGTTCCTGAAGCTGATAAGGTAGAATCGGGTATCAAATCCGGTGTGAAGATCAGGCAGGGGATGCCTTTTGCAAAGAGTGGTGACTATATCTGTGAAATGGATGGGACCGTTCTTGAGGCCTTAAAAGTGAAGAAGATTGTTGTGAGAAGAGAAGACGATGAGGAAGATGTTTATTATGTCCCGTTGAATCTCTTTTTGTCTTCCAAGGCGTCCAAAGGGAAGGAAGTCTTCAGGAGTATTGAGATTTCGGATCCGTTGCAGCTGAGTGCCGAATTTGATGCGCTCGTTGAAGTGAGTGACAGGGGAACGAGAAGAATTCTAAAGTTGGTCAATGTGAGACGGAGAAGATTGTTCCCCGGCTACGTATTTGTCGAGATGGCAATGACCGAGGCGGCAATTGGTGCTGTACAGAGTGTTCCAAATGTTGTCCATTTTGTTTCTTCCGGTGCCGGGCCTCTTCCAATTACCCAGAAAGAAGCCAGGGTTATTTTAAGGCTCGCGGGTCTTGAGACGATAGAGGTCAGCGAAAAGAAGCCGGCTGTCATCGAGATAGAATATGAGGTTGGCGATGCGGTGCGTCTTACAGAGGGTGCGTTTGCCGACTTTATCGGTAACATCAACGAGATCAATCCTGAAAAGCAGGAATTGAAAGTTATGGTCAATATCTTTGGCAGAGAAACGCCGGTTGTTGTCCATATCAGTGAAGTAGAGAAGGTATAGTATTTTAAGATAAATGATTGCGGATGATGTAGTTCCGCAATTGTCTTATGTAAGTTTGTGGAAGGGTATGAAGCCAGCCCGTTTACCACTGAGGAGGAATAATATGGCAAAGAAGATTATCACGAACATCAAGCTTCAGCTGCATGCTGGAAAAGCTAATCCTGCACCACCGGTTGGTCCTGCTCTTGGTCAGCATGGTATCAACATCATGGGATTCTGTAAGGAATTTAACGCAAGAACAAAGGATCAGATGGGGACAATCGTTCCTGTCGTTATCACTGTTTACGAAGACAGGTCATTCACCTTTATCATGAAGACACCTCCTGCATCGTTCCTTATTCTTAAGGAAGCAGGCCTCAAGAAGGGTTCCCCGGTTCCACATCTGGAAAAGGTTGGAAAACTCACAAGAGAACAGGTTAAGAAAATAGCAGAACTCAAGATGCCTGATCTGAACGCCAACGATATTGATGCTGCAATGAAGATTATCGAAGGCACAGCGAGAAATATGGGCGTCGAGGTTGTAGGATAAGGGGTGTCTGAGTATGGCAAAACAGTCAAAGAGGTTTATTGAAGCGAAGAAAAAAGTAGATACAACTAAAATGTACAAGCTTGAAGAGGTTGTAAAACTGGTAAAGGAAACGGCAACTGCCAAGTTTGATGAAACCATCGAGTTGCATCTCTGTACGAGTATCGATCCGAGAAAGGCAGATCAGCAGATCAGACAGCCTATCTCACTACCGCATGGAACCGGTAAAAACGTCAGAATACTCGTTTTTGCACAGGGAGAGAATGCGGATATTGCCAAGGCGGCCGGTGCGGATTACGTTGGTGCAGCTGATTATGCGGAAAAGATTCAGAAGGAAAACTGGTTCGATTTTGACGTTGCGATTGCAACCCCAGATATGATGAGGGTTATCGGTAAACTTGGTAGGGTCCTTGGACCAAGAGGTCTCATGCCCTCACCGAAGTCCGGAACGGTTACCAATGACGTTGCAGAAGCCGTTAAGGCTTTTCAGGGCGGTAGGATCGAAGCGAGAAATGATAAAACGGGAAACATTCATCTCGTTGTCGGTAAGAAATCGTTTAAGGATGAGATGCTTAAAGAAAACCTTGAAGCTGCAGTGAAGCAGATTATGGCGCTTAAGCCTGCAAGTCTTAAGGGTAAATTGTTTAAGAAGGTCTCTGTTGCATCCGCAATGGGACCTGGAGTAAGACTCGACGCTAACGATATCGTTAGTGAGTAATATAGATTTGACTATCCACGTGCTAAAGACAGCAGGTTATTAATTCCGTAGCACCCTGCCGAGGTACCGAGTGTTTCATCGTGTGGCCTCATACGTGGGTTCACATTGGGATAAGGAGGTGGAACATTGCTTACGAAAGAGCAGAAAAAACAGATAGTCAGTGGTTTGAGCGAAGGTTTTAAGAAGTCACCCGTTGTAGTACTGGTTGATTACAGAGGTTTGAGTGTTGAAAAGATAAGCGAACTGAGAAGAAAACTTTACGAATCCGGTGGACGCTTACAGGTGTGTAAGAACACTTTAATCAAGGTTGCTTTGAAGGAAGCCGGGAAGGAAAATCCGGATTTCGATAAGTATTTTGAAGGTCCTAATGCAGCGCTCTATGTTGATGAGACAGGAGATCCGATGGCAACATTGAAGACATTGGTTAAGTATGCAAAGGATAATGAGTTACCTAAGATCAAATCAGGACTTTTTGAAGGCGAAGTGTACGATGCAGCAGGAGTGGAGCAGCTTTCAAAACTCCCGTCAAGAAAAGAATTGCTTGGTATGCTGGCGAATGTTATGCAGGCTCCTATTACAGGTCTTGCAGCATCGCTTAACAACATCATACTCAAGTTACCTTATGTAATTAACGCAGTGAAGGAAAAAAAAGAAGGATGAATTGTTAAAATCAACGGAGGTGTACAATAACAATGACAAGAGAAGACATCATAAAGGCAATTGAAGAAATGACAGTAACGGAGCTTTCACAGCTCGTAAAGGACATCGAGGAAAAATTTGACGTTAAGGCTCAGGCACCTATGGCCATGGCAGTTGCACCTGCAGCTGGCGGAGCGGCAGCTGGAGCAGAAGAAGAAAAAACCGATTTCAAAGTTATGCTCACAAGCTTCGGACAGAAAAAGATAGCAGTTATCAAGGTTGTTAGAGAAATCACAGGACTCGGTCTTAAAGAAGCTAAGGAACTCGTTGACAACGCTGGATCAGATACTGCAATCATCAAGGAAGCTGCACCTAAGGACGAAGCAGAAGATATCAAGGCAAAACTCGCTGAAGCTGGTGCAGAAGTAGAACTTAAGTAATTGAATTTACGTCATAATATCTAATAGAGTGCATCAGGCTGAGGCCTGATGCATTTTTGTGTTAAAAATCTTATTCTCTCCAAGAGGTGATTTGCATTGAAACAGGAGAGCTTCGGCAGAAGAGAACGAAAAGTTTACGGTAAAATCGGTGAAGCTATTAAAGTACCAAATTTGATTGACATGCAATTGGAGTCCTACCAGGAATTTTTGGATAAGGGGATAATGGAAGTTCTGAAAAAATTCTCCCCTATCAGGTCACAACCACACAGAGGCGATCTCAGAAAAGATGAGAAGGGCTTTGTGCTTGAGTTCATTGATACGGAAATTGGTGAACCCAACGAAGATGAAAATGAATGTAAGGCAAAAGGAATCAGCTATACGGTTCCGCTTTATGTAAAGGTAAGAATATCGGATATCAACACCGGGGAAATGCGTGAAGAAAATGCCTTTTTTGGTTATATCCCGTTTATGACTGAACGAGGATCGTTCATCATTAACGGAGCTGAAAGAGTTGTTGTCAATCAGCTTGTCAGATCACCCGGTATTTATTTTGTCAGTGAAAGTCTTACGCCGGGTAAGAATGATATTCTCATGTCACACTTCCTTCCGCAGAGAGGGGCCTGGCTTGAGATCATGCTGAACACGAACAAGAACATTCTTCAGGCGAGGATTGACAGAAGAAGAAAGGTTAACCTTCTCCTGTTTCTGAAGAGTATCGGTTTTACGGATAATGTGGAGCTGTTTGAGAACTTTCCGTATGTGATAGAAGTTTACAGTAAAAAGGATCTTGAGAAGTATGCGGATGCAATCGTGTTGAGCGATATAACGGACGCAAGAGGGGACGTTATCGTTGCGAAAGGCGAGAAGCTGGAGAAAAAGGTATTCGATGATATTATAGATAATGGTATAGAACGCATCACCATTCTCAATCCCAATATGCAGAACACATTTGAGAAACTCGATGATTCCTTAAAGGAATCAGGCGAAAATGAAGCGGTTATAGAACTCTTCAGAAAACTGAAACCCGGTGAAATACCGAGGGTCAATACGTCGAAGAATTATTTGTATAATCTTTATTTCAGTGACGAAAAATATGAATTTTCTGATGTTGGAAGATACAAGATGAACAGAAGACTCGACGGTGTTTACAATAAGTACAGAGCCCTTCATGGGTTGGAAGGTGAAGAGCGGTACAACGAGCAGTCACAGGTCATTGAAAAACTGGATCTTCTGCTTGCCACAATACATGTGCTCGATCTTGAACAGGACAGCACGTTGCTTGATACGAAGGATCATCTTGGTAACAAAAGGGTAAGAACGGTTGGGGAATTGCTGAAGACGGAGTTTGAAAGAGGTTTCTCGAAAATACAGAAGCTGATTACCGAAAAACTCACGGTTTACAATTCTCTGGAGAAGATTTCAATACAGAGTCTTATCAACGTAAGACCGATCATCATATCCATGAATCAGTTCTTTGCATCGAGTCAGCTGTCACAGTTTATGGACCAGGTCAACCCGCTTTCCGAGCTGACTCACAAGAGAAGACTTTCCTCTATAGGCCCCGGTGGACTTAAGAGAGAGAGGGCAAAGATAGAGGTTCGAGACGTTCACGATTCTCATTACGGAAGAATGTGTCCTATAGAAACACCTGAAGGTGCAAATATAGGGCTTATTACATCTTTGGCGACATTTGCAACTACCAACCCCTATGGGTTTCTGATTACTCCTTACAGAAAGGTAGTAAACAGCAAGGTAACGGAACAGATAGATTATCTGACGGCAAATGAGGAAGAACGGTATTATGTCGCACAGGCAAATACTCAGATTGCCGAAGATGGGATGATTGCATCAGAGAGGGTTCCTGTTCGTTTGCACGGTGAAATGCAGTATGTTGACCGTTCGGAAGTTGGATATATAGATGTATCTCCTAAGCAGACGGTCTCCATCTCGACGGCCTTGATTCCGTTTCTTGAACACGATGACTCCAACCGTGCATTGATGGGTTCAAACATGCAGCGTCAGGGGGTTCCGGTTATTCATCCACAGGCACCGCGTGTTGGTACGGGTGTTGAATGGGTTGCGGCAAGAGACTCAGGGTTTATCGTAAGGGCCAAACATCCCGGACAGGTTGTTAAAGTGGACTCAAGAAAGATTCAGATACATAGAATGGATGAAACCGGTAAGCTGATTTTTGAAAAGGCGAAACCGAAGATAGATGTTTACAAACTGCAGAAATTTGTCAGATCAAATCAGGATACGATGGTGAATCAGAGACCGATCATCAACGTTGGTGAAAAGGTTGAAAAGGGAGATCCGCTTGCGGATGGTCCTGCAACGGATATGGGAGAGCTGGCACTTGGGCAGAATATCGTTGTATCATTCATGCCATGGGAAGGATATAACTTTGAAGATGCTATTCTTCTGAATCAGGATCTTCTGAAGACGGACACCTTCACGTCGGTTCATATAGAACTCCATGAAGTCAACGCAAGGGAAACGAGACTCGGTTCTGAAGAAATCACACCGGATATTCCAAACGTCAGCAAGGAAAGACTGAAGAATCTCGATGAAAATGGAATCGTCAGAATAGGGGCGATGGTTTCGTCGGAAGATATCCTGGTGGGTAAGGTTACACCGAAAGGTGAGGCGGAGATATCCCCTGAAGAAAAGATCATCAGATCGGTATTTGGTGACAGGGGTAGAGATATACAGGATACGTCTCTTAAACTTCCTCATGGTGTCAGTGGAAGGGTTATTGATGTTAAGGTTTATGATAAAAACGACGTTGCAGAATTGGGCGCAGGGGTCAACAAGATGATCAGAGTCTATGTCGCCTGTAGAAAACCGCTGAACGTTGGAGATAAACTCGCTGGACGTCATGGAAACAAGGGGGTTATTTCCAGAATACTCCCGAGAGAGGACATGCCGTTCCTTCCAAATGGTGAGCCGGTAGAAATGATCTTGACGCCGCTTGGGGTTCCATCGCGAATGAACCTCGGACAGATTCTTGAAACGCATCTTGGATGGTTGGCACATCTCAACAACTGGTTTGTGGCAACACCGGTCTTTGATGGGGCTAAGGAAGATGAGATTCTGGACGAGCTGTATAAAAAAAGAGTGGAACTTGGTCTCGATAAAGGGGACAGCGCTGAAAAGAAGAGCGGAAAGGTTCAGCTCAGAGATGGAAGGACTGGGATTGCCTTTGATCAGCCGGTAACGGTTGGGGTTATGTACATGCTTAAGCTGGTTCATATCGCTCAGGATAAGATACATGCGAGAAGTGTCGGTCCTTATTCTCTGATTCATCAGCAGCCACTTGGTGGTAAGGCGCAGTTTGGTGGACAGCGTTTCGGAGAGATGGAAGTCTGGGCGCTTGAAGCTTATGGAGCCACACATACACTCAGTGAGATGCTGACGATCAAATCAGATGACGTTCAGGGAAGAAATGAAGTTTACAAGGCAATACTTAAGAATAAAAATGTTCCGGAACCAGGAATTCCTGAGAGTTTTAAGGTTCTTGTCAAGGAACTCAGAGGTGTAGCGTTGGATGTTAAAGTCTTTGATGAAAACGACAATGAAATAGACCTCGATAAGGAATGAAGGGAAAGTGATGGACAATGAAAAAGGTTAAGCATGTAAAGATCACGATGGCATCGCCAGATACCATTAGAAGTTGGTCAAATGGAGAAATCAAGAAACCGGAAACCATCAATTACCGTACATTCAAACCTGAGAGAGATGGACTGTTCTGTGAAAAGATCTTTGGACCCACAAAGGATTACGAATGTGCCTGTGGAAAGTACAAGGGAAGAAAGTACGAAGGAACTATCTGTGAAAGATGTAATGTCAAGGTAGAACCGAAGAGTGCGAGAAGACGAAACATGGGGCACATTGAACTCGCGGCTCCCGTTGTTCATCTCTGGTTCCTGAAGAGTACGCCGAGTATCCTGGCAAATCTACTCAACATGACCAGCAAGGATCTTGAGAACATTATCTATTTTGGCTCAAGGAGAATCATAGAAAAGATTTTTGTCGTTATTGACGGTAAATCCACTCAGTTTGACAAGGGGGATACCCTTTATCAGACCGAATATGACATATATTCTCAGTTCTGGGATTTTGAAGCTCAGCCGGCCGTTGTTGTCAAAAATCCAAGTGGTCCGGTCAAGAGTAATATCAGCGGTATTGTTTCCATCAAAGAGGAAGAGACACATACCGATAAGATCATGTACTGGATCAACATAGCGGACAAGACGACACATGCTTATGATGTACATAAGGATCAGGTCCTGAATTTCAAAGATGGAGACAGGATTGAAAAGGGTCAGGAAATCATCAGTGCACAGGTTATTGAACCGCTTTATGCTTCCATAGACGGAACGGTAGAAGTTGATGAAGGTCTTGGAACCATCAACATCATGCCGGTGACGACGAGCGGAGATCAGCCTGCCAATTTCTCGATTCCGTTTGGTGCAAAAGTGCTTGTCAAAGACGGACAGAAGATCAAAAAAGGTGAAAAACTCACCGACTCCGTTTCCTATCCTACCGTGGCCGCCGATATCAGTGGGAATGTTGTATTTGATAAGGGGCTCTCAGGAAGGGCACTCGTTGACGGAAAGGTACAGTCGACTTCAAGCGGTAAAGTGAGAGTGGAAAATGTCATCGAAGAGAGAAATTATCCCGTGATAGAAGGTTCGATCATCTACGTTTCCGAAGGTGAAAAGGTGGAAGAGGGAACACATATCGCGGATCGGTTTGTCTACGAAGAGGAAATTCTCTCTATCGAGGAATATCAGATGCTTGAAAACCATTATCCCGGGATGTTCCAACCGGAACCGGAAATAGAAAACGATCGGCCGATAATGGTGATAACGGAAATAGATGAAGAAGTTTCAGAAGAAATAGGTAAACAGGTTGGGGATATTCTTACCGACAACGAGTTTGAGGCCTATGAAACGGTCTACCCAACAAAGATCATAGCAAAGACCGGTGCAGAGGCCGTCAAGATCCTGCTCGGGAAGCTCGATCTTGAAGGGATTGTTGTGGAAATAGAGGATGAACTCAAGGACCTTCCGAAGTCCAGCGCGAGGGTGATCAAACTCAGGAAGAGACTTCAGATCGTCAAGAATCTCCTCGAATCGAGAAACGATCCGACGTGGATGATCATGGATGCCGTTCCGGTCATTCCACCTGAACTCAGACCGATGATTCAGATCGAAGGGGGACGATTTGCAACGACCGACCTCAACGATCTGTACAGAAGGGTGATTAACAGAAACAATCGACTGAAAAAACTCATGGATCTCGGTGCACCTGAGGTCATCGTGAGAAACGAGAAGCGAATGCTTCAGCAGTCGGTTGACGCACTCATATACAATGGAAGAATGTCTAAGGCGATTACGGATAGAGGCGGAAGACCGCTTAAATCACTGACCGACCTTCTCAAGGGAAAGAAGGGGAGGTTCCGAAGAAACCTTCTTGGAAAGCGTGTGGATTATTCTGGACGAGCCGTTATCGTTGTAGGTCCGGATCTGAAGATTCATGAATGCGGTATTCCGAAGAAGATGGCACTGGAACTCTTCAAGCCTTTTGTTCTGGCAAGGTTGCTTGGAGCGGATTCTACTTCCAAGAGTGCGAAGAAATTGAAGAAGGCTATCATTGAAAAGGAAATGCCACAGGCATGGGAAGTGCTTGAAGATGTGATCAAGGATCATCCGGTTATGTTGAACCGTGCGCCGACTCTTCACAGAATCTCTATTCAGGCCTTTATTCCAAAGCTCGTAGAAGGGAACGCCATTAAGCTTCATCCGTTGGTCTGTACACCGTTTAATGCGGACTTTGATGGAGACCAGATGGCCGTTCATGTTCCATTGTCAGCGAGGGCCCAGGCGGAAACCAAATGGTTGATGCTTTCAAGGTACAATATCATTTCGCCGGCGAGTGGTCAGCCGCTCTCAATGCCCGCGAAGGATATTATCTTCGGTGTTTACTATATGACCATGGTAGACAGGGAATATGAAGATATTAAACCGGCTGATATCAGAATGAAGTTCTCCTGTTTCGAAGAAGTCCTTCTTGCCGTTGAGCATTCATGGTTGAATGACAGGAATCACGTTCTGAATCTGCACACGCCGATCCTTTACTTCAAGAATGGTGAGAGGATCAAGACGACTCCAGGTCGAGTTATTTTCAATCAGAGGATTCCGGACCAGTTCAAGGATTATGGGCAAACCTTTGGGAAGAAACAGATCAAGAAGATGTGTTACGATGTCTTCAAGGAAATGGGTATCGACAGGACAGCTGATCTTCTCGATGATATCAAGGCACTCGGTTTCCATTATGCGACGATCTCAGGTTTGACTTTCTCCGTTTCCGATGTGGAGATTTCACCTGAAAAGCATGATATCCTTGAAAGATCGGAAGCAAAAGTTGCAACGATAGAGGATTATTATAATAATGGGTATCTGACGGATTTTGAAAGATACCGTGAAATCATAAAGGTATGGGATAAGGCAACGAGTGATATACAGAAAGTAACCGTTAAGTATATCGCAAGGGATCCGTATAATCCTGTTCAGATGATGATCACATCCGGAGCAAGAGGTAACGAGGACCAGTTGAAACAGCTTGCGGGAATGAGAGGATTGATGGCAGGTCCTGCCGGAGATATCATCGAAATTCCTATCCGTTCAAACTTCCGTGAAGGGTTGACCGTTTCAGAATTCTTCCTTTCAACACACGGTGGTCGAAAGGGAGCGGCGGATACCGCACTCAGAACTTCAAACGCGGGGTATCTGACGAGAAGACTGGTAGACGTTGCGCAGGGGATCGTTGTCACACAGGCGGATTGTGGAACCCATAACGGTCTTGAGGCCACTGCACTCAGAGATGATGAGATGGTCATCGAAGGTCTTGCGGATAACATATTCGGAAGAGTACTGGCCAAACCGGTTTATGATCCGCTTACGGGAGATATCCTTGCTCATGATACGATCGCTGACAGAAAGTATGAAAGGGATCTCATGATAAGGGACGAAGATGCCGCATTCCTTGCCGGTTATTCAAGAAAGGTTCCCGTATTCAAGGAAAGTATCCTTATGTTTGACGATGCAAAAGGCGAACATCACGAATACGTTGAAGTGAAGGAAAATATCTTTGCCTCGAACGGAGAATTGCTTGTTCAGGCAGGAACACCGATTAATGGACATCTTATTCAGGAATGTAAGGATAGAAATATAAAGGAAGTTCCGGTTGTTCAATATCCGGTTGTTGGAAATTATTCCAAGGAAAAGGTCATGAATAAGAGCGGAGAGGTCACATTACTCGTTGAAGAGGAGAAGATTGATCCCGCAACGGCCAGATTACTTATGGATAACGGAATAGACGAAGTGGAAGTCAGACCAACCATAGTCATCAGAAGCGTATTCACCTGTGAATCAGAGAATGGTGTCTGTGCCAAGTGTTATGGAATGGACCTTTCGAATCATAATATCGTGAACATTGGAGAAGCGGTTGGGGTTGTCGCCGCACAGTCTATCGGGGAACCGGGAACTCAGCTGACAATGAGAACCTTCCATACCGGAGGGATTGCATCGACGGCGGATATTACACAGGGTCTTCCAAGAGCGGAAGAACTCTTTGAAGCGAGAAAGAAACTCAAGGAAACCCCGGCGGTGTTCAGTACGGTACGCGGTTTTGTAAAGGATATAAAGCATGAGGAAAGAAGAACGAAGATCTTCATTGAAGACTATGATGGTGGTATAGTGGACTATGAACTTGGCAGCACACACAAGACAAGGGTTTCTGTGGGAGACAAGGTTCTTCCGGGCAGTGCGTTGTCTACGGGTGCGATCAGACCAAGGGAATTAATGACCGAACTCAGTGTGGACAGTACCTTCCAGTACATGCTCAGGGAAATCAAACGAGTCTATTCTGAACAGGGTGTACCTATTCATAACAAGCATATCGAAATCATCATCAGCCAGATGCTTGGCAAGGTGGAAATTGTCGATCCGGGTGATACGGATTATATGATCGGTGATCTTGTGTCCGTAAACGAAGTCAAGAGAGACAACAACAAGTTGCTCAAGAAGAACGGTAAGGTCAATGAGAATCGAAAGAAGATCCTTGGGAAGACACTTTCCAAACATATTTTAGTGAGAAGAGACGGTAAGATCGATGAACTCGCAAAGCTTGATGACGAAGTAACTACTGAACTTCTTAAGGAATGTATTGATGCAGGGATCAAAGAGCTGGAAGTCTTCGAAGGTAACGAAGAGGGGACCGTCAAGCTCTATCAGATCAACGTCAAGGAACCTGTCAAATACAGAAGAAAACTCCTTAGAATCACCAAGGCGTCCCTTAAGCGAGAAGGTTGGCTCAGCGCCGCATCGTTCCAGCAGACCTCACAGGTCCTGACCGAGAGTGCCCTCAAATCAAGTATCGATGAATTGCTTGGTGTTAAGGAAAATGTTATCATCGGGCAGCTTGTTCCAGCCGGTACGGGTATGGATTGGTATTCTGGTGTAACCTGCGAAGAAGTAGTCAACAACGAGAATCAGGAGAATGTTGGTTAATTTGTTTAATCAATGTAACGTTTCCAAATTGGTTTGGAGTTTAAGATTTTATGTGATATAATGGCGAGGAATTTTGAGAGAATCGAAATAGAGGTGATAATGATGAGATCAGATATACATCCAGAAATGAAAGAAATAACGGCGAAGTGTGCTTGTGGTGCAGAGTATCAGGTATGGAGCACAAAAGATGAGATGAAGCTTGATGTATGTAGTAACTGTCATCCGTTCTTCCAGGGTAAGGGAGATTCTATGATCATCGATACGGAAGGTAGAATCGACAAATTCAGAAGAAAATATGGGGACAATTATTAAAACTACGTTTTATCTTAAATCTTACGATTTATCTTAAATCTTACGATTTAAGTCTTAGTTTCTAACGAAACTAATCTGAGTTTTTTTTATGTGTTTTAGCTTATAACTGAGTGGAAGCGTGTCCGAATTGGCTAAGGAGCTGGTCTTGAAAATCAGTGGTGTTAGGCACCGTGTGGGTTCGAACCCCACCGCTTCCGCCAGTTAAGATAGAGAGGGAGATGAGTGATCATCTCTCTTTTTTTTTGAACCTGTTGGAACTGAAGACTCGTGTTTAAACGGAGAATCACGGTGATGTAAGATCTTAATGCAAATCCTGAAGAGGCCACGTTGAAGTGAAGGAAGTGAAAAAGGCGCTGTGCAGCGGAGAATTCTTAGCTATCAACAAAATCCTGAGGTCTAAGCACAAAGTTTTTGTGCTTAGACCTCAGGATTTTTTATGATGAGACGATCCTGCCCCTTATCGGGCTAAGATGGGATGTTTTAGTGTGACGGGTTCTTTTTAACCATTTCTATGGCTTCGATAACGGATTTCAGAACGTCGACTCTCATCTGATTTCTGAAGATATCCAGTTTGGCATATATTTCTCCCTTTTGTGTGACGACATACTTTGGCGGAAGTCTGTTTAATGCCAGGGCCTTTATATCATATCGGCATCTTTCACATTTGCAGACACCGAGCGTCGGTACCGCAAACAGATCATCGATGACCTCATCAACGAGTACCTCGGTAAAGTTCTCAAAATGGATTTTATTGATCTGATTCTCATCTGTTACGTTAGGCATATTTTACCTCCGGGGATATTGTATTCTTATACGATCGTCTTCCTGGGATCAACAATTATGCTTATCTCTCTAATATATTTATCGTTCTTCTTTATTATACTCTTAAATTGCTCGATTTCGTCATTTCCGTTTTCGGTCCTGATCAGCATGTGATACCTGAACTTGCCGGATATCCTGCCGATGAAGGCTTCTACCGGTCCGAGAATCTGTACATCCTTCAATACCTCCTGTGATTCAATAAACTCTGCAAGCCGCTCAAGTCTTGACAAAGCCTTTTCTTTTCGCTCATCCTTTGATTCAAACAGAATCAGTTTGGAAAAAGGGGGGTAGCCGGCTTGCCTTCTGATTCCTATCTCGGCTTTAAAAAAGCTTTCATAGTCATTTTTCTCGGCAAAATGTATGGAAGAGGTGTTGGGTGAATAACTTTGCACGATGACCCTTGCATTTTCCTTTCCTCTCCCGGCTCTTCCGGACATCTGATGGATCAGTGAAAAGGTACGTTCAGTGGATCTGAAATCCGGAAAATAAAGCATCTGGTCTGCATTGAGGATGATTACGAGTTGTATGTTCGGGAAATTCAATCCCTTTGATATCAGTCGTGTCCCCACGATGATATCCGTTTCACCTTTTTCTATCATCTCCCAGGCTTTTACGAGATCCGATTCCCTTGGACTGTTCTCCCTGTCTACCCTCAGGATCCTTGAATCGGGGAAGAGCATCTGAATCTGATCTTCTACTCGTTCACTTCCGAATCCTCTCGGAATCAGCGAGTTATTACCGCAGGAGGGACAGGTATGTTCAAATTCCACCGTATGTCCGCAGTAATGACATTTCAGCAGATTACTGCTTTTATGATAAGTCAGAGAGACATCGCAATTGGGACATTTGATGATATGACCACACAGACTGCAGGTGACGTATGAGGCATACCCCTTTTTTCCGGTCAGTATCATGCACTGTCCACCATTTTTCAGCGTATGCTCTATGGCATGGATTACCTCCTGTGTCAGGAAGCCTCGGATGATTTCTGTCCGGGTCAGATCGATATTGATGACTTCCGGTAGGCTTAATCCTCCCGGTCTTGAATTCAGGCGATGCAGGGTAAATTCACCGACAATGGCCTTCTCGTAACTCTCTATCTCGGGTGTGGCGGATCCGAAGAGAACGGGGATTTCTTTAAAATCACAGAGTGTGAGGATGGCCTGTTTGGTATCATAAACGGGAATACCGTCACTCTGCATGAAACTCTCGTCATGTTCTTCATCGACGACAACGAAACCAAGATCCTTTAAGGGGAGCCACATGGCGCTTCTTGTTCCCACCAGTATGTCTATCTCACCGTTTAAGGCGGCTTCGGCTATGTTTTTTCTTTTCGTCTGTGTCAGGGCACTGTGGTAGAGCACGATCTTTCGGTCCTGAAATCGGTTCCTGATTCTCTTTATGATCTGTGAGGTCAAGGCGATCTCGGGAAGCATGAAGAGTATCTGCCTCTTCCGCTCAAGATAGTGTTCCATTATTTCAAAATAGACTTCGGTCTTTCCACTCCCCGTTATTCCGTACAACAGGTGTTTTCTCTTTCCTTCGGCCGTCTGAGTCAGAAAGTCATCGACGACCCGTTTTTGTTCATCGGATAAACGGACCCTTTGATTCCTTTGACTCCTCTGAGTCTCATAGACGGTTTTCAATGCCAGAATACCGTTTTGTATCAAGGTCTTCACGGGGGAGATACTCTTCAGATTCAACTCATCCTTTAAATCAGAGATCGTCGAATCGGGGTAAAAATAGAGGTATTGTATGATCCTCAGACCCGTATCGCTTAATTTTGTCAGTGGAAGATCATCGATATTTTTCTTTATAATCAGAACTTCCCGGGTTATCATGGAAGCATCCGTTTGCTGTCGTATTTTTTCGATCTTTTTACCGGATAATACTTCAGGGATGTTCCTGTAAATCAAATCGTATACCACTCCGGGGGGGTTGAGATAATAATCCGTCACCCATTTCAGAAGTTGGAGATACGAATGGTCAAACAGCAGATCCCCATCGATTATCTCTGAGATCTCTTTTATCTCAAATGTTCTGTCAGATTCTTCCGGAAAAGATTCGGACAGAACATAACCCGTTTCAGGTCTTTTCCTTTTGGCAAACTGGACCTTTACACGTGTTCCAGGTATCAGCCGTTCCGTTGAAGCGTAGGTGAAGCTTCTGTTCAGAGGATTTTTAGATAATGCGATGGCATAGTAGTACAATACGGGAAAGACTCCGTTTATTTTTTGACGGATTTGAGTTTTTCATAGCAGTCCATACAGACAGCCACATATTTTTCAAATCCGCCGACATCTATCTCCGATTCATTTGCACTCAGTTTGTACGAAATGATTCCCTTGTATTCACCGCATTCATGACAGACGGCCTTTTTCTTGATGACCTTATCCGCGAGTCCCATGAGCTTGATGGTTGTTTCAAACGGGTTTTCCTTGAAACTCATATCGAGTCCGGCGCAGATGATGTCTTTTCCGTCCTTTCTCAGTTGTCTCACCACTTCGAACAGGCCTTCGTCAAAAAACTGTACTTCATCGAAGAAAATGGCCTTTTCGTCGTTCAGATGGTTGTAGCAATCTGTGGATCTTAAAAGCGGAATGGCCTTCTCAGACATTCCGGAATGTGATTTTATCTCTTCATCGCCGTATCTGTCATCTATCTTCGGCTTGAATAGTTTATAGGGTTTGTTGCCGAGTTTGTATATCTCTACATACGAGAGAAGTTCTGTCGTCTTTCCGGAGTACATCGGTCCTGCGATAACCGTGATCTGTCCGGCGTAATTCGGTGTTGTCATTCGACACGCTCCATGATGACACCGGCCATCAACATCATGGTGACCTTGCCCGACCCGTCTACCTTCAGCATTCCAGATTGACCGTTGAGTGTGAAATATACGTTGGACATCCCTTCTACTTCCGATGTTTGTTCAAAGGTGAAATCGTATGTGTCGGTCATGTCTTTAACGAGCAATTGAGGGATGAAAACGGTCAGATGCTCTTTCTTCTCGGCCTTGTAATAATCGTAAACGAGTTGCCAGAGCCAGGCAATGTTGTTGTCGAGGATAAAGATTTCTTCATCGGCAGAGATTTCACCGGAGGTGGTAGTCGTTTCGTATATGATCTTATCGCCTTCGAGACGACATCGAATAGTTATTGTCTGTCCGGAAAAGGCCAACGTGAGTTCGTAATCCGTAATTCGGTTATTTTCTATCGTCCCGCTGGTCGTATACACGGCCTTCTGCTCCTGAAAGTGGAGGTCCGTGACGGAATGAAACGCATCGATCCCTTCGGCCACGGGGGAAAATGAGACCGTTTCGGTTGCCGCTTCGGTAGTCAGGACTCTGAACAGGTAATCTGCGTTTTCATAGGCAAAAAAACTCGTGGTACAGATCAGTAAAATTACAAGAGTGAATAAAGATTTTTTCATTCTGGAATCACCTCAAGGTTTTATTTTTTTACGGCGATGGCGAACCAGTCGCCTTCTGTTAACTTTTCTACGATTTTTAATCCGGCCTGCTCGATCCAGACCTTAAACGCTTCATACTGGTCTTCGATCAAACCGGAAAAGATGATGATCGATTCATCGTGGATCACATCGTGTATGGTTTTCTCACCTTCAAACAGTCCGGTTAATATGTCAAAAAGGATATTTGCCACAACGATGTCATATCTTCCTGAAACGGATTCTATCAGGTCGGATGTGAAAACGTCCACCCGGTTGTCCATATGATTTCTGACGAGATTTTCACCGGTCGCCCTTATTGAAAGCGGGTCAAGATCAACGGCCGTAACGCTGCAGCCTCTATAAGCGGCAAGAATCGACAGGATCCCCGAACCGCATCCGATATCGAGGAGTTTTTTTCCTTCTCCGGCGTATTTCTGAACGAATGCTGCAGCGAGTCTTGTCGTCTCGTGATTTCCCGTTCCGAATGCCATTCCGGGAACGATTCGGATGATCTTTACCTCTTTTTCGGCCTCTATTGCGGGATCGACGAGAACACCGTCAACCAGCCACATGGGCTTCAACGTTTCTTTCCATTTTCTTACCCAGTCTTCCGGTTCCTGAACATCAGTTTCATAATCGTACAGATCCGGATAGCTGCTTTTCAATTCGGCTGTCAGCTTATCTTTGTCGATGTCAATATCGAGATACAGCTCAAGAATAAAATAGCCGTGTTTTTCCGCGTAATCCTGTACGGAATAATTCCCTATGCTGTAAAACCAGGGATCATCCTGTATGCTTTCGGCGAGTCTGCGGTCTTTAAATTTGGCCCTGATGCAGTTAATCTTCATAATCATCTCCATTTATAATAGGGGACTGCGGGAGCATCTCCCTCAGCCTTTCATCTCTTTCGAGGAAGAGATTTATTTCATTTGTCAGTTTAAATAACAGGTAATACCAGTATATTCCAAGTGTAAGAACGGTAAAGAAGAAGAACATGATGATATTTCTGTACGGAATGATATATTCCAGGCCTTCCCTGTATTCGGATTTCAGATAGAAGGAATAAAACTGGCTTTTTATATCGATCAGCTCTATACTCACCTTGAATATCTGAGCGAGGTAAAGGGTCAGAAAGACGAATGAAAAGAGTGAGAGGAACATGCCGGTGTCGTTGAATATGACGCTGAGGATTGAAGCGGCAATGTACACCATGAACGGCCAGAGTTGTATGCGTAATGTGGACAGTTTATCCTTCATCCAGTTGAAATCATACAGGGTATTCTCATCGGAACTCTTTTCCATGATCCGTGAGAGTGTTTCATTTGTTTCGCTGATATTCCTGTTCAGACACCCAGCCCATTGAAAATTACAGATACTCTGAAAGACGAACGAAGCTAGAGATACGATAAATCCCAGGGCAGCGCTGATGGACCAGCCGGAGAGAAGACTTTCGTTTATCTCCGCTTCCGCCTCGGGATTGACAACGAGTGATGTTCCGGTTACGGTGATTGCGCCACTCTGAATGGCTTCCATATATTGATTCGTCATTTCAACGGCATCTTTGATGACAAAGACGATAGAAAAAAGACCGAAGGCAATCGCAAGATAGGCAAAGAAAATATTGACCCTTTTAGCGTTAATAAATGAATTCAAGACCAATCCCTCCAATGAGTGACTCTCAAACATCAGATAATTATATCATAATCGGTGGTTAGTTCCGGGTATGCGATTCACCTCGGGAGAAAAGGTATTATTTTGGCTTTAAAATACGTTTCTAAATAATAGACTTATTCTGTGATAAAATTGTTAATATGGACAGGAGGTTGGCATATGGAAAATACAAAATATCTCATAATAGGAAATGGTATCACGGGTCTTTCAGCTGCCGAGGAGATCAGGAAAGCGGATCCCGACGGCAGGATCATCATCTGTTCAGACGAAGAGCTGTCTACCTATTACCGGATGAAACTCTCACATTTCATCAGCAGGCAATTTGAAGAAGGGGAACTGTTGCTCCATGAGGATAACTGGTATGAGGAGAGGCGAATAGAACTCTTACTCGGAAAGAGAGTATCGACGATCAATTTTGAATCAAAGACGGTCTTTGCAGACGATGTGGAATTACGTTATGAAAAGCTACTGCTCGCCAACGGCTCACATCCTTTTGTGCCTTATGCGGAGGGATTGGATACCAGGGGTGTCTTTTCACTGCGATCCGTAAAAGACTTGGAACGGATCCAGGCCTATATAGCCGATGTGGACAGAGTCGCCGTTGTAGGCGGAGGAATACTGGGTCTCGAGGTGGTCCAGGCCGTTCATGCACTCGGGAAAAAGGTACAGGTTATCGAATTTGCCCCCTATCTGATGGCACGGCAGCTTGATGAGGCTCTTTCGAGAGAGTTTGAAGGGAAACTCGTCGCTGAGGGAATCGAGATGTTTCTCGGTGCCGGGGCCAAGATCATTGATGGGAATGAACGGGTAGAAAGGATTCTGCTGACTGACGGAAGAGAACTGCATACACAGGCGGTGATCTTCTCGTGCGGGATTCGTTCGAATATCGATCTGTTTAAAGGGACGTCTCTTGCCGTTGAAAGAGGTGTTGTCGTGAACAACCGACTTGAAACCTCTGTTGCGGATGTCTATGCGGCGGGGGATGTGGCGCAGGTTGACGGATTCACACTTGGCTTGTGGACGGCCGGTATGGCGCAGGGAAAGATAGCCGGTAAAAATATGGCCGGGCTTGCCGCGGAATATCTACTCGAAATGCCATCGACTATGTTTCAGTTTAACGAAGAGAAGATATTCTCTACCGGGAAGATCGGCGATGATTTCAGCACACTGGAATCGAAAACGGGTCGGGGCAAACTGAAGCTGTTCTTTGATAACGGAAAATTGACGGGGGCCGTTTTACTGAACGACTCGAAATACATCATGCAGCTTAAAAAGGAAGTCGGACAGGAAACGGATTGTTCACAATGGCTTGAAAGCGGCCTGTCTGCAGTGGAAATCATGGAGGAACTTAAGAAATGATCCGCATAGATAATGGCCGGGAAGTGGATATCTGTGTCGTGGGTGCGGTAGGGGTGGATACCAACTGTTATCTGTATACGGATGATGTTGACTATATCAACGAATCAAACTATACGAGCAACATAGATGGTGTCGGGCAGGCGGGCGGTTATTCATCGCGTCTGAGTGCCGCTCTCGGTTACAGCACCTATTTTTTCGGCTATGTCGGACGGGACTGGCAAGGTGAATTTATAAGGAATACACTGAACTCCGAGGGAATCCATACCCATTTTTTTATCGATACGCTGGGAACCAAGCGCAGTATCAACCTCGTGACGCCGGACGGCAGAAGAAAGAATTTCTATGACGGCAAGGGCGCCATGCAGATAAAGGTGAATGAGGCGGATTTTATCCCGGTATTCAGAAGATCAAAAATCGTACACATGTGCATCGTCAACTGGACAAGAGAGTTGCTCGATGCCGCAGCGACGGCAGGCTGTGTCGTCAGTACGGATCTTCAGGATATGCCTTCAACGGACGATGAATACAGGCGGGATTTTCTCTCGAAATCGGATATCGTCTTTTTTTCCGGGGTCAACCTGAAAGAGCCGCTGAAAAGTCTCGAAGAACTGATGAACAGGTATCCTGAAAAGCTCTTTGTCTGTGGAATGGGAAAAGGGGGAGCCGCATTCGGTTATGACGGTCGTATAGAAACACAGGCAGCATTAGAAATTGACAGAGAAATCGTCGATTCAAACGGTGCCGGAGATTCTCTGGCCATCGGAACACTATGCTCCCTCATCGAAGGCTATACCCTGAAGGAATCGGTCTTCAGGGGGCAGCTTGTCGCGAGATATACCTGTACCCTGAAGGCACATAGCAAGGACTTTCTCAACAGAGAAGGCCTTGAAAAATATTTTAATGAGAAAAGAGATGAGATGATTTGATTTCAAGACTGATTGAACTGGCTCTGAACCTGTTTACCATCAACAGGTGGAATACCTCTCCGCATGTGGAAAGGATTACAGACGCGGACAACGCCGGATTTTCATTACATGTTGCCCTTCTGCTGGCACATATCTGTAATGAATCCACCGGGGTTGCCAATCAGGTGGACAATGAAAAGCTGATCAAGCGAATCGTTTTAAAAGATCTTCCGAAGGCAATTCTGTCGGATATCTCACTCAACACAAAGGAATATATCAAGACAACATCCCTTGAACTCTGGCAGAAGACCTTCAGCAGCGCACTTGAAGAGGTTCTTGTGGATGTTCCCGAAAAATGGCGTTCCGACTTCCGGGACAAGATAGAAAACGCCAAGGATGAGTCGACCGAAGGGGTCATCATCAGTTTTTCGGACGCCTATTCCGCCTGGCTGGAATGTGAGTTCAACTCCAGGGTGTTTCCGGAATACTATGCCAGACCGCTTCGTGAGTCGACGGAAAAACTGGAAAGATTCAGAGGTTATCCCTTTATCAATGACCTGTTGTCTTCCGATAATCTGAAAAATTACCTGCTTCAGGTGAGAACGCTTATCAATTCCGTGAGATGGAATCAGGTGAACAGAAATATCCGGACGACGGTGGCCGGCCACACCTTCTTTGTTACCTTCATCGCCACCCTGTTTTCGTATATAGCCGATTCCGAGTGGAACGGTTCGGGGAGTTATGAGCAGATGCTTTTAAAATCCGCCTTCCATGATATACCGGAGGCACTTACCGGCGATATCATCTCGCCGACAAAGAGAAGAATCCCCGGGTTTGAGGATATCGTCACCGAAGTGGAAGAGCAGATGGTGGATGAATATCTCATCAGCCTGCTTCCGGGAGATTCGTCCCGGATGAAGGCCTTTATGCTACAGCCTTTTACGGGAGATAAAGGTAATTTGGTAAGGGCGGCTGATCTTTTCGGCAGTCTGTTTGAGTGCCAGATGGAAATCATCAGCGGAAACAGGAATCTCCTGTTTAAGAGGGCTTATAACGATATCATGAGGGAAATCAAACAGATGGATATTCCAGAGGCGGATTACCTTTTGAAATGGGGTTTCGATCAGCAGTATGCCTAATTTCAGAGTACATGTGCTCAGCGGATTGCTGCTTTTTCCGCTGACACTTCCGGTCTACGGACTGCTTCAGAATTTGCTGTACCTCGAACCCATCAGTGAGCGGATTATCGCCCTTTCCTTTGTCTTTTTCACTCTCGGATCGGATGCGCCGGATCTGGATCATAAAAATGCCTACATGCATCGAATCGCCAAAGTTGTTGTCTGGGTTTTGACGACTATTTATTTTTATTTCTTCCTGAAAGAGAGGATACCGGTCTGGTTTCCTGAAGTCCGGTTTCTTGAAAATGAAATGATTCAGTTTTATTTCAGTCTGTTTCTGGGAATGTTGTGTTCACAACTTTTCTCAGCCCTGATGCCAAGACATAGAGGGCCCTTTCACTCATTTTTGGCGCCCTTTGTGTTTGGTATCATCATAGGTGGGTTGTTTTACTTTCTTGAAATAAAAGCGGCAGAAGCTCAACTAACCATGTCGAATTCCATTTATGTCGGAACGTCTGCATTTCTTGGATATACCGTACATTTGATACTGGATTACTCGCAAAGTTACTTCAAAAGCCGAAGTTGTTCTTGACGACTGTTAATATTTATGATATTATTAGTTAAATAAACTGTCATTTCAAAAAGGGAGGTTTTATTGATGAAAAAGTTGTTTTTAATCGCAACTTTGGTAGCACTCGTAACAGTTGGTCTTTTTGCAGCGGAAGCAGGAAAACTCACACTCTGGTGTTCAGAGAAACAGGTGGATATCCTTCAGGAGCTTGGAAATGAATTTGAAAGTGTTTACGGTATTCCTGTAGATGTTCAGGAAATGGATTTCGGACAGATCAAATCCAAGTTCCTTCAGGCCGCACCAGTGGGAGAAGGTCCCGATATCATCGTTACAGCACATGACCAGATTGGTGAACTCGTTGTCAATGGTTTGGTTGAACCACTGGAATTTATGACACTTTCAGACAGACAGGATTTTATTGACACCGCGATCAACGCTTTTGAATACAATGGAAAACTTTATGGTCTTCCTTACGGGGTAGAATGTGTTGCCCTGTTCTATAACAAGGATTATCTTGAAGAGGCACCAACGAGCTTTGAAGAACTCGCAGAACTCGCAGCGGAATACACGGATGATGAATTCAGAGGTTTTGTTTACAATGGAGCAGACTTCTACTTCACAGCACCACTCCTTTTCTCAAACGGCGGATATGTATTCCAGAAGACAGCGGACGGGCTCGATCCTACGGATATCGGACTGGCCAATGAAGGCGCTATCATTGGAGCAGAATTCTTCCACAAGCTTTATACGGACGGCATCATGAAACCGGGAGACAATTACGGAATCGCAGATGGACTTTTCAAGGATGGAATGGCAATGGCAAGTATCAACGGACCGTGGGCACTTGAAGGATACAAAGAAGCCGGTATCGATTATGGAATCGCTCCCATTCCGAGCATCAACGGAAATGACTGTCGACCGTTCACGGGCGTACAGGGATTCCTCGTCAATTCACAGTCACCTAATAAACTTTTCGCAATCGATTTCCTTGCAAACTTCATCAACACGAAAGATGTCATGTACAAGATGTTTATGGCCGATCCGAGACCACCTGCAAGAAAAGACGTTGCGGAAATGGTAGACGATCCTGATGTCCTTAATTTCTTTGAAAGTGCAAAAGCCGGTATTCCTATGCCTAATATTCCTGCAATGGCAGCCGTATGGGGTTCAATGGCAGATGCTCTTAACCAGATCATCAACAACGAACTTGCTCCTGCAGATGCATTGACACAGGCAGTTGCAAAGATTGAAGCAGCACTCGAATAATTCTATTAATTCTTTTCTGAAATAAAACAGTGGGACGGATACTATCCGTCCCCCGTTGTTGACAGGATGGTTCAGCACAAAAAACGCGTTGAATCATCCTTTTTTATTATATTATTGGGTGGTGATTGATTTTGCTGAAGAGTATTGGAAAGATCCTTCTCTGGATCCTGATGGCTTTTTTGAATGCTTTTCTGATGTGGTCCGCAATCGTATTATTTTCAAATGAGGCGGTTGAACTCGGGATTATCATGATCCTTATTATTGCGCTGCTTGATTTTGCCGTATTCAATCCGAAGGGGTACCCCTACAGATATACGGTACCGGCCATTTCTATCATGTTGATTCTGACGGTTTATCCGATTTTCTATACATTCAAGGTTGCTTTTACCAATTATGGGACCGGTCATCTGTTTACAAGGAAACAGGTCATCGAGCAGCTGATGGATAAATATGTAACAGATCGTGATTCAGAGCCGTATACATACCGCGTGTATGTACAGATGAAGGATTATAAACCGACTGAGAATTTTGTTCTGACTTTTTCAAACGGAAAAGATCTGTATCTCGGAGAAACACCACAAATCGTTTCTACGGACAAGGACGGCAATACGACGAGAAGTGTTGCGGAGTACCGACTCATGGGAAAGCCTGGAGAACAGATTGTTATTGGTGAAAAGAAGTATAAAACCATATATTCACTGAAGAATGAAGATGAAATTATAGCGATTGAGACGACCGAAAAAGGTGAACAAATAACGTATCAGTATTTCTTCTCCTTTGAGGATTCCAACACGCTTGCCAATCAGAGGGCATTTATCGGTGAGATCTATTCAAAATATCTGGATAAGGTAGAGTTTGAGAACCCGGAAAGACCGATCATAAGGTTTGGAGAAGTTTACGGATTCAGAAAACTTGTCGATGCCAGAAAGAAATACAAGATCGGTAGCGAGATGTACGAAGAGAATGGAGAAATAAAAGAAAGAACCGTCTTAATCAACATTGATACCTCGATCCCACTGATAGAGGAAGATGGAACATTCTATGAAGTCGATACGCAGGGTCAGAGAGTGGAAGTGGGAGGTTATCGTGGATTTGTCGGAACGGATAACTTTGTCAAGATGTTTACCGATTCCAGATTTACGGGTCCATTTGTCAAGATACTCCTGTGGACCTTTGCATGGGCAATTCTCAGTGTTTTATTCTCATTTGCGATAGGTCTTGGTTTTGCGCTTCTTCTCAACGATAACAAACTAAGAGGAAGAAATATTTACAGGACGCTCTTGCTGATCCCTTGGGCTGTCCCCGCCTTTATCTCTGTTCTCGTATGGAGAAACGGTTTTTTTAACGAAACCTATGGAATTATCAACAAGATTATTCTTGGACAATGGCTGGGGCTTGATGCGGTCAGATGGCTGGGAAATGAAGTCTGGGCGAAGGTCTCTGTTCTCATCGTCAACGTATGGCTCGGCTTTCCCTACATGATGATGGTCTCACTCGGAGCGCTTCAATCCATTCCCTCCAATCTTTACGAAGCGTCATCTATCGACGGGGCAACCAAATTCAGACGGTTCAGATCCATTACCATGCCGCTTCTGATGACGTCTGTCTCGCCTCTGCTGATAGGGTCATTTGCCTTTAATTTCAACAACTTCACGAATATTTACCTGCTCACGGAAGGTGGACCGGCGATGGCCAATTCACTGACCAATGCGGGACATACCGATATTCTCATATCGTATACGTATAAACTGGCCTTTCAGGGGCAAAGGGGACAGGATTTCGGTTATGCGTCGGCCATTGCACTCTTTATCTTCCTGATCGTTGCCGGGATAAGTTTCCTTCAGTTCAGATTTGCAGGAACCTTTGAGGAGGTGAACAGATGATCAAAAATATCATTAAACATGTCATTATTATCCTGCTCGTGATTTTGATTCTGTTCCCGATGTTCTGGATTGTGACCACTTCCATCAGAAGGGACAATGCGGCTTTTTCAACCGAACTAATCAGTAACCGACTGACGTTGCAGAATTACAAGGATCTCATCTTCAAAACACCGAATGTCCCTCAGAGAATTTCAGAGATGAAGAAGATTATCACGATCAGTGATGAATATTCCGATCTCAGCAGAGAAGAGCTTCTCAATCGGCTGAATCGGGAAGAGGTGGCATTGAGAAATCAGCTTCAGCAGAGCGTCACCCTGATAAAAAAATCCGATGCGTCGGTAAAAAGGGTCGTTGCATTTGCCTCTGAGAAGACGGGAACTGTTGAAGGCGCCTTTGCCGGACTGAAATCGGAAGAGATTACCTATCTCAACCGGTTGTTTGATGAAAAACTGAGTGTGTCGGATGCGATGAAAACGGCTTTGAGTTATGAACTCATACAGGACCTGAATAAAGTCTCCGGCAGTGAAAAAGAGGCTTATCTAAGCCTGATCGGTGATACGATGCCTGACTTCACTGTTGCCTACAATCAGTATGATGATCGTCTTGCCTCTGCGAGGGGGGAGATCGGAACCGAATACACGGACTGGATGACGAGAGTTGCGGCTCAGCTTGATGACGAGACCAAGGCGACCTTAAATGAGATTCAGGCGAATTTTATCACCCTGCTTACACCGGGAGAATTTTCCTATTCAAAATGGAACAGGGAGATCAGTCTCAAAGGATATAAGAAGATGGCCTCTTCGGTGGATGAACAGGTTTCTGAAGCGGAAGCAATAGAATGGACGGCGATCACGGATACCTTCAAGACACTTGCGCAGGATCTGGATGTCGACAGAAAAGCCTATGAACAGGCTTACAGTGAATCGGTAGCCGTATTTGAGAAACAGATGGCAACAGATGAAGCGGTAATGAAGGCCTATGAATCACTTGAAGCGGACAGAAAACAGAACTTCAACACAACAACTTCGTTACAGAGTGAGGTAGAATCACTCGAACAGGAAAAGATGGACCTTGAGAACAGGCTTTCGATGCTTGAAGACAAGATGGCATCAACCGTATTTGAACTGCAGCAGCTAAAGGTCTTATTTACCACCGAGCTTCAGAATCCAGAAAAAATACTTGATGACAAACTCTCGGTCGATAAATTCAACGGTTATCTTTCCGAAGCGGCAATACTACACACTGAATTACAGGAAGCGGAACAGGTAGAACAGAATCAGACACTTTCGGAACTCCTGTTACTCTTTGACTGGTTTGTCCAGAATACGGAACGGATCAGGGGAAGGTATGCCTATCCATCCGTTCAGGATGGCTTTAAGGTCTTTGGAAACCTGATCAGTCCAACAAGACTGAACAGAAACGATTACATCGTCCTTGCTCAGGCAAGGCAGGAAAACAAGGCAGCCATCGCCGAGAAAAATACCGAACTGGATGATCTCAGGGCCACGTTGAACACCATCAACGACAAGATCGAACAGGCAAAGGTATCGTACGATGAAATCAACGGGAAAAGTGTACAGATTGCTGAACTGAAGATGCTTCTGAACCTGAAACTTTCTGTCAGCACCGTTGCGGGGTATGATTCGATCTCCGCCTATAATGCAGAAGTCGAGACTTATGTCTCCGAATTTGGAGGTCTTGAAAACCCTGAAAAAGAAATCCTTTCAGAGATAAGCCGGATGGATAAACTGGTCTTTCTCGACAGAAATTATGAAACGGAGGCGACCGCTCTCTTTGAAACGGTGAGGGAGATGGAAAAGCTTCTGGATCAGTTTGACGAGAGAAAGGAGACCTATCTGAATCTCACCTTTGCGGATGTCCCAATACAGATAAACGAGCTCACACAGCTGGATCAGCTTCAGAAGACCGAATACAAGAAATTTTCGGCCGAACTGAACCGTCTCGGAAGAGTGGCGGTCGACCTTTCCGAACTCGAAGAATACACTTCTATCAGAAAAGATCTGACTACGATCGATAAAAACATCTATGAGACGATGCAGCTTTGGATCAAGAAACCGGAACAGCAGTTTATGCTCTGGTTGATCAACACCGTGATCCTTGCCGTTGTGACGGCCGGCCTAACGGTACTCATCTGTGCCGTCGGTGCCTATCCGTTCAGCCGTCTGAGATTTCAGGGGAGAAAATACGGACTCCTCTTCCTTCTGCTCGTTCAGATGTTCCCGACGATCATGGGGATGGTTGCCTTGTACCTCCTTCTGCGATTCATCGGACAGTTCATGCCCGGATTTGGTCTGGACTCGCTCGGAGGACTCGGACTCATCTATCTCGGGAATATCGCCTTTAACATGTGGCTGCTCAAGGGGTATTTCGATACCATTCCGAATTCCCTTGAAGAGGCCGCTATGATAGATGGTTCCACTCGTTTCCAGACTTTCTGGAAGATCATCCTGCCCCTTGCGGCACCGATGCTCTCCGTTGTCTTCCTGATCGTCTTTATGGCAAACTTCAACGAATACCTTCTGGCGAGTGTTGTACTCCAGAGCCCTGAAAAATATACCTTTGCCGTTGGGTTGAGATCCTTTGCCTACAGCAGTGAATATCAGATGGAATGGGGACTGTTCACGGCGGCTTCCCTGCTGGGCGCCATCCCGATGGTCATCCTGTCACTCTCGCTGCAGAAATACCTCGTCAGCGGGCTGACATCCGGTGCTGTCAAGGGATAAACGTTAGCTTGTAAGAAAAATTGACATAACGAAAAAGGGCAGGC
>DAINPP010000008.1:0-25543 GCA_036743375.1 Thermotogae bacterium
AATGAAATTATATATGGAGGGGATTTTATGGAACAGAATGCAATGCCTTTATTGGGAGACAGTTTTCCGGAGTTAAGAGTTCAGACAACACATGGGGTGATGAACCTTCCCGAAGCCTTTAAGGGGAAATGGTTTGTCCTGTTCAGTCATCCGGCTGATTTCACACCGGTGTGCACAACGGAGTTTTATGCCTTTCAGAGGCGATTTGGACAATTCAGGGATTTGAATTGTGATTTAATCGGTCTCAGTATCGATCAGGTCTTTTCGCACATCAAATGGGTTCAATGGATCAGGGATAATCTTGATGAAAAGATAGAATTTCCGGTCATTGCCGATGACAGGGGGCAGGTTTCGGAAAAATTGGGTCTGGTCCATCCGGGAAAGGGGACGAACACAGTAAGAGCCGTTTTTGTCGTTGATCCGAAAGGAAAGATCAGAACGATTCTTTATTATCCGCAGGAATTGGGAAGAAACTTTGATGAGATTCTCAGAATCGTCAAGGCCTTGCAGGTTGCGGATGCGAATGGGGTTGCAATGCCTGCAAACTGGCCGGAGAACGAACTGATCAAGGACAATGTCATCATTCCGCCTGCATCGGATGAGAAGACAGCGGAAGAGAGAACGGGTTCCGAAAACTGTTATGACTGGTGGTTCTGCCACAAGAAGCTGTAAATAGGAAAAATATTAAAGGGTATTACAAATGCTGAAGAACGATGCGTAAACTCAAAAGATTATAAGAAAACGGGTGCTTATTGCACCCGTTTTCTTAATATAGTTTTCATGAGAATCGACTTCGAATGAATATTATAAAAAAAGGGGCAACGCCCCTTTTTTTAAAGAGCCTTCCGGGGAATTTTATTCCCCGGAAGGCTTAGAAATGAGCGCATACGGATCTTGTACGAAGTCCTAATAATCATTAGTCGATTGAATGTTGCAGAGTTAAAAAACCTGCTCCTGCAATTTTTTCGAAATATTCCAGGACAACAATCTTCCCGCACAAAATCTTTCCGCGCTCAAACCTATATCCGATAAAGCCTGTATCATTAACCCGCAAATCAGCTATCTTCAGATAAAGACAATCACATCATTTAAGACGAAAAATCTGGATTTTTCTTGCGTTTGTGAGGGAATCTTTATGATAAAATAGATTATGTGGAGTTTCAAAACTACTCCAGAGAAGTTTTATAAGGATGTGTAAGAATGATTTTTCTCAAGCACTTTTTTGATTTTATCTTTTCCCTTTTACTCATAATCCTTATTTCTCCAATCCTCCTTGTTATAGCACTCATGATCAAATTGGAAGACGGTGGAAAGATTTTCTACAAGCAGGAGAGAGTGGGAAAGAATAGAAAGGTTTTCAAGATCATCAAGTTCAGGAGTATGGTGGAAAATGCGACAGGTATGAAGGGTGGCTACAGCATCTTTGAAAATGATTCACGGATTACCCGAACCGGGAAATTTCTGAGAAAGACCAGTCTGGATGAACTCCCGCAGCTCTTCAACATCTTGAAGGGGGACATGAGTTTTATTGGGCCGCGTCCTCCGCTTACCTTTCACCCGAAAGATTATCATGAGTATGAAGACTGGGTGCTTGTCAGATTCAAGATGAGACCTGGAATGACGGGTCTTGCACAGGTGAATGGCAGAAATGACATAGACTGGTATGAGCGGTTTAAGTACGATGTGGAGTACGTTAAAAAATGGAGCCTTTCATATGATGTAAAGATTCTTTTTGAGACGGTAAGGACACTTCTGTCGAAAAAAGGAATTTACGGGACAGATCAGGAGGGGAAATGATGAAGGATTTGTACGTATACGGTGCCGGTGGTATGGGCAGGGAGATATTTGAGCTTACGGGGAAGATAAATGAAAGGGAGCAGCGGTGGAATATCCGCGGGTATATTGATGATGGGAAAACGGGTCTGACCGAAGAAGGGGACCTGATTTTTGGCGGGATAGACTATCTTGAGGGGCTCTCAGAGGTAGTAGACGTGGTCATCGGCATTGCCGATACGAAGATAAAAAGAAGGATTGTGGAAAGACTTGTAAGGCATCATCATATTTCTTTTCCGACGATCGTTCATCCCGATGCAAATATCTCCAAAAATTGTACGATTAAAAATGGCTGTATAGTGACTTATGGGTGTACGATCGCTACAAAGGCCATTCTGAACGAATTTGTGTTTATCAATACAGGATCAGCTGTAGGACATGATACGCTTGTGGGAAAGTATACAACGATTATGCCGGCCGTTAATATATCAGGTTGCTGCAGGGTAGGGGAAGAAGTCCTGTTTGGGACGAAGGCAACGGTTATACCGGGGAAAAAGATCAGTGATCGAGCGGTCATCGGTGCCGGTGCCGTTGTATTCAGAGATGTTCCGGAGGCCGTTACAATTCTCGGCAATCCCGGAAAAGTATTCAAATTTTAATGGAGTGAGGGGAACGATAAATGGAAAAGCAACTGGAGTTTTTAGAGAAATTGGCGGATATAATGGAATGCGAAACGGATGATCTTACATTGGATACGAATTTTAGAGAAGATATAGACGACTGGGACTCTCTGAAGGGGTTTTCAATGCTGATCCTCTTTGAAGAGGATTATGACAGGAAAATGAGCGTTGAGGAATTTCTTGGCTGCAGGCAGATCCGAGACCTCTTTCATGCCGTCTGCGAATGAGGTGGCCTGATGGCTTATACTATTTTGAACGGTGTCCGGATTGAAGCCCTGACCGCCTGTGTTCCGTCGTATTGTGAAGACAATCTCGAATCCGGACAGAATCTTTTTTCCGAAACTGAGCTCAGGAACGTGGTCAAGGCAACCGGTATCAGATACCGGAGAATCTGTCGGTCCGAGAAGACGACGGCCCTTGATCTTTCAATAAAGGCAGCGGAAAATATTTTTGAGCATACAGCCATAAAGAAGGATGAGATCGGCGCCATTGTCTTTGTCACGTTTACCCCGGACAATCAAATGCCGAACAACGCTACGCTCGTTCAGCATCGAATGGGATTCGGGAATTTGATTCCGGCCTTCGATATCAATCTGGCCTGTTCCGGATACGTTTACGGATTGTGGATCAGTGCGATGATGGCAAAGAATCTGAATAAAAGGGTATTATTCCTTGATGGGGAAAAGCAGAGCTCTATAACTTCTAAGAGAGATAAGGCAACGGCCCTGCTGATGGCGGATGCCGGGAGTGCAACGCTTGTTGCACCTGATGAAGTAACCTCAGACTGGTCTTTTTCATTTGAGACCTATGGGGAGGATAGAGAGGCGCTGAATATTCCCTCCGGCGGATCCCGAAATCCGATTAAACCGGAAGATCTTGAATATACCGTGCGGGAAGATGGTTCTTTCAGAAGAAATGTGGATATTATGATGAACGGAATGGATGTTTTCAAATTTGTCGTTCAGAAGGTATCTGCCAACATAAAGAATCTGTTGAAAGATACGGGGACAGATGACTCAACAATAGATTTCCTGGCCTTGCATCAGGCGAATGAATACATGCTTAAACAGGTGGCAAAGAGAAATAAAATACCATTCGAAAAACTTCCAATCAGTATCGGGAAATATGGAAACTCGAGCTCTGCAACTATTCCGGTAACGATCTGTTCTGAGAGAAGCGAGATCTTGAGAGAAGGAAAAAGGAAAATCCTGCTTTCAGGATTCGGGGCTGGCCTTTCAATCGGAACGGCAATTGTTGAAACCGATAGTCCCTATTGCGGTGGAGTGATTGAATATGACGAGTAAAACTTACGTGATTACGGGTTGTTCCAGTGGAATCGGGAAAGCCTTGACCGCACAGCTGCTTGAAGGTGGACAGTGTGTCTGCGGGATATCGAGGGATGTTGCAAAGGTTGAAGACTTTCTTGAAAATAAGAGCTTTACACATTTTCAATTTGACCTGACGGATATAGACGGTATAGGTGAGCTGTGTAAAATGATGAACCTTCATGCCGGAGCGATCAACGGGTTTATTCACAGTGCCGGTGTGGAGATGACGGTCCCGCTTCATCTGATCAGATACGAAAAATATGCGGATCTGTTTAAATTGAATACATTCAGCGCGTTTGAGCTGATTAAATTTCTTTCAAAGAAAGGGTATTATGTTGCAGATGATACCTCTTTTGTGCTCATTTCCTCGCTTGCAACGCAGATAGGGGCTCAGGGCAAGGCCATATATGCCGCTTCAAAGGGAGCGCTTGAAGGCTATCTGAAACCTGCCGCAAAGGAACTGTTGAAAAAGGGGATTCGGTTGAACATGGTGTCTCCGGGTGTGCTGAAGACACCGATGAACGAAGGCTATTTTGAAAAGATGAGCGATGAGCAGCAAAATGAATTGAATGGGGCGTATCCACTCGGGATTGGACTGGCTGAGTACGTGGCTGATACAATAAGATTTTTACTTTCGGAGCAGTCAAAGTGGATGACGGCCCAGAATATCACATTGGACGGCGGAAATTTAATACACTGATGGAGGACATGAATGGATAATCGGGAAAAACTCACAGAGATTGCCTCAACTATATTGAACATGGAAATAGAACAGATTGATTTTAACGAACGCAAGGAAAATATCGACTCATGGGATTCTTTCGCGCATCTTGCGTTACTCTCAACCGTTGAAGAGGAGATGGGAATCTGCATCCCGTTTGAAGAAGTGGCGGAGATCAATACCCTTGAAGAACTCCTGACAAAGATTAACGAGGGGTAAAAATGAAGTTTGCCTTATTGACGAATATCAACCTTGAATTTATGATCAGACAATTTAAGAATAGCGATGGATTGTCGTGTTATTCCCCCGATGGGTATGGTGTCTGGCAGCAGGAGCTGATGGATGAAAACAGTTCCGTTTATGCCGATGATGTGGATGCCATTTTTATCATTCCGGATGCGGCGGAAATGATCAGAGGGCAAGATACCTTCGAAGCAAAAATAGAAGAACTGAACCGGACGATGAGCGGTGTTGAGCAGTGTATCCGTGACTATTCCGGAAAGAAGAAAGTCTTTGTTTCCAGTATTCATCTGAAGCGTGCGGAGATAAGGTCTTTGAAGGGCTCACTGGAATCCGGACAGATAGAAGATCGCTGGATGGAATTTCTGATTTCATTGAACGACAAGTATGACAACTGCTACGTGTTTCCGCTCAGGGAGATGATAACAGAACTCGGAAGTGATGAATTTTATTCGGATAAACTCTGGTATCTCGGTGGCGTGAAATATTCGATCAAGGCCCAGAATCTTCTTGTGAACGAGATCAGACTGCTGATGAAGGCGCTGAATAAAAAGAGGAAAAAATGCCTCGTTCTGGATCTGGATAACACACTCTGGGGAGGTGTCATCGGAGAAGATGGGGTGGACGGGATTGAATTGGCGGAGTTCAAGGAAGGGGCGAGATACAAGGACTTTCAGAAGCGTCTGAAGGAACTCCGTGAGATGGGGATACTTCTCGCCGTTTGTTCAAAAAACAACCCTGATGATGCCATGGAAGTCATTCGGAAACACCCTCATATGGTGCTGAGAGAAGAGGATTTTGTCTCTTTCCGAATTAACTGGGAGCCGAAACCGAAGAACGTTGCCGAGATTGCCGCAGAATTGAATATAGGGATAGATTCACTGGTCTTTATCGATGATAATCCGGTCGAAAGGGAAGCCGTGAGGGAGAACCTTCCGGAAGTGACCGTACCGGAATTTCCTAAGGATACGGCAAATCTGGAATCGTTTACCCATGAGTTGTACAGGCAATATTTCTATACACTGGAGAATACATTTGAGGACAGGGATAAGACAAAGATGTACAGGGATAATGCCCGAAGGAGTACGGAGCAGGCATCCGCTACCGACCTGGAGTCCTTTTTCAGGGGGCTGAAGACAGAAATCATTATTTGGAAGCTTCAGCCGGCGGATATCAGGCGAGCTGCCGAGCTCACCCAGAAAACCAATCAATTCAATCTGACGACCAAACGGTATACGGAGAAAGACATCGAGGCTTTTTCCAGGTCCGAAGATTATGTGGTTTATATCGCATCCGTCAGCGATAAATATGGAGACAACGGTAAAGTCTCCCTTGTCATCGTGAAAAAGGACGGAAGAACGGCTGAGATAGATTCCTTTATCATGAGCTGCCGTGTGATGGGCAGGTATATCGAAGATCAAATCCTGGATTTTATTGAAGTGGATTTAAAATCGTGTGGTGTTGAGCAGCTGAATGCACAATATATTCAGACAAAGAAGAACATGCCGGTGATGAAATTTTATAATCGGCTTGGTTATCGTTTGTTAAGTATGGCAGATGGAATCAAGCAATATACCCTGAAACTTGATGAAAAACCTGAAAGAAAGACATATGGGGAGTTGATCGAAGGATGAAGATCCATCACGTGGGCTATGCCGTCAGACACATTGATGAAGCCTTTAAGTATTTTAAATTGCTTGGCTTTTCTATTAGATCAGAGGTTGTGGAGGATAACTCGAGAAATATCCGTATTTGTTTTATAGAAAACAACGGGATCCGGATAGAGCTGATTGAACCGATGAATGATAAATCACCGATAGAAAGTGTTCTTTCGAAAAACGGGCCGATTCCCTATCATTTGTGTATTGAAACGGAGAATATTATCCAATCGGTTTCGGATCTTCAGAAAAACGGATTTATGCTTCTGAATCCGCCGAAGGTTGATCCCGCTATCGAAAACAGGCACGTTGCCTTTCTCTTCCGGAAGGAAATCGGATTAATAGAATTGGTTGCCAATGAGAAATGATGACCATTCTTGACAAGATGGCTGGACTTATGGTATAAACAGACAACTTTTATGAGGTATGATGATGATGAACGATAATCGTATGTTTACAAAAGTGAATACATTTGTTTGGTGGTGGCGCTGCCCCGTTTCAGGAGGCGGTCGTCTTTAGTTGCGTCAATTACGGCTGATATAGATTCTGAAGCGGGGAACTCGAAAATAAGAGTTCCCCGCTTTTTTTGTTGCAAATTTTATCCAACTAACTAAAATAAAGGAGAGGAAAACAATGAAAAGAGAAAAAATCACATTAACTTTTGACGAGATGCCGAAGAGCTGGTACAATCTGAAGGCGGAGTTGCCCTTTAAAATGGATCCGATGCTGAATCCCGGCACGGGAGAGCCGGTTAAAAAGGAAGAGCTTGCTCCTTTATTTCCAAAGAGTCTGATTGACCAGGAATTTGACTGTGAAAATGTCTATATCCCCATTCCGGAAGAAGTTCTGAATGAATATAGGATATACAGACCCTCCCCACTGGTGCATGCAACCGGCCTTGAAGAATATCTGAACACACCGGCCAAGATCTATTTCAAGAACGAGAGTGTTTCGCCAACCGGAAGTCATAAGGTCAACACGGCGATTGCACAGGCTTATTACAACAAACATGACGGATTTACAAAACTGACGACGGAAACCGGTGCCGGACAGTGGGGAAGTGCACTCAGCTATGCGGGAAACAAATTTGGTCTCGAAGTAGAAGTCTACATGGTAAGAGTCAGTCATGACCTGAAACCGGGAAGAAGACACATGATGCATCTGTTTAACGGGAATGTGTATCCGAGTCCAAGTAATCGAACGATGGCGGGTCAAAAGATTCTAACTGAAGATCCGGATTGTAACGGATCACTGGGGATGGCGATAACTGATGCCGTTGAACTGGCCGTTCAGAGCGATGATACGAATTATGCACTTGGCAGTGTACTGGATCATGTGTTGCTTCATCAGACGATCATCGGTCAGGAATTGAAGCTTCAGCTTGAAAAGGCGGGGCTCAAGCCGGATATCATGATCGCCTGTGTTGGGGGCGGATCAAATTTCGGTGGCTTTGCCTTCCCGTTCGTGATGGATGCCATCAACAACAAAGACCTTAAAATCATCGCATCGGAACCGGAGGCCTGCCCCACTCTGAAACAGGGAAAATATGAATACGATTTCGGCGATACCGGAAAACTCACACCGATGATGAAGATGTACACACTTGGATACGGATTCATGCCACCTCCAATCCATGCCGGCGGACTCAGATATCATGGGGCGTCACCAATCGTCAGCAGACTCGTGAATGAAGGGATTGTAGAAGCGGACGATCTCCCACAGGCTGAAATCCTCAAGGCGGCTCAGATCTTTACGATGGCTGAAGGAATCATTCCCGCACCGGAATCCTCCCATGCGGTTGCCAGTACCATCAGAGAAGCCGTGAAATGCAGAGAATCGGGAGAGGAAAAGACGATCGTCTTCAACCTTTCGGGTCATGGCTTTATGGATTTGAGTGCCTATGACCAGATTGGAAAGCTCTGATCGTTTATTGTTAAGTGTAGTGAGAATGAAATATTTAAGATAGAAAGTAATCAAAAACAGAAAAGGCAGATCATTATGATCTGCCTTTTCTGTTGTATACGCTTTAAATAGTTTATTGGGTTTTAGTCACATAAGCGGTGTTTTGATTGTCGGCCTTCGCTTTTGGCCAGTATTTTGTATCGAGATGCTGACTGGAGCAGTTGATGGCAACAATTTCCCCGTGAGACTTGTCCGAGGAAAAGGCCGGAACGATCAGGGTGTTGTTTTCGAGAACGGGATTGGCGATGATGCAATACGCATTGTTATCAACTCTGGACAATCCGATCTGATGACACCATTTCTCTTTACCCGTCGAGGTATCAACGGCCTGCACCATGCCGTTCATGGTACAGAGGTACAACGTTCCGTCATTTCCGATAACCGGTGAGGTGCTGATACCACCCGCTGTCCTGAATTCCCAGTTTTTCTCCCCCTTATAATTGTAGGAAACAATGTTCTCGTGATCCGTTATCACAAAAATATCCTTTGCAGAAGAGATAACGGGTTCGGGCATCGTTCCGTAAAAATCGCTGTTTTTTCCGGATGAAAGCTTTTTGGCCCATATTTCCCCTCCATCTCCCGCATCAACGGCGTACAAGGTCAGGGTGTCTTTATAGGACTCTATAAAGAATACCGCATCGTGTTCACTCCAGCCTTTTGCACGTCCAAGAATAGGAGACGATAAGACTGCCGAACTGTGGGTACTTTTCTCCCATTTAACAGACTGAGTCGATTTATTCAAAGCCAAACAGGAGCCTTTGTTGGTTGTGATATAAATGATGTCCTCTGTGATCAGAATTCCCGTTGGTTCTGTTTTCTTTTTATTCAGATTTACGAATTCTTTGTTTTCTCCCGTAGCATAATCGGTATGTCCCGCAAACAGCATTTTGCCCATCATATCGACAAAGTGCTGATAGGTGTAAACCATCTTTCTGTTTCCCTTGTCAAACCCGTAGATCAGGTTCCCCTCTTGATAACTTTTCCAGGAATGATTGTTCAGGGCCTCATCAAAGATATAAAAATCGCCGTTGCCGTTGTAAATAAACATCTGTTTGTCATCGGCTACCCAAACCGGATCACTAAAATTACTGCTGTTCATTTCCTTTGTTGTCAACAGATTCCCCGACCCGTCAAGTTTGAGAATTTTTCCTTTTTGAGTGATCGCATAGAGATGACCATCCGCATCCAATGCGAGATCTTTGTTGAACACGTCATCCGGGATCGTGTATGACCATTTGCGATGGCCTTCCTGTGTTGAATTGACCTGTACGGCAATTTGTTCGCTTTCAAGTGCCTTAAAATGCGGGATGAAACTGTCACGAACCTGCACATGATAAAAATCCTCATCATTTTCTTTTAAGCTTTGAATGGTGAAGGTTTTCTCAACGGCGTTTTTAATCTTTTGTCCACCTTTATACCATTGATAAGCATAAGGCGGTGTACCTCCTTCAACCGCAACGAATAGTGTTACGGAACTCCCCTCCTGTTTTGCCTGATTTTGGGGCTGCTGCGTTATTTTCAGCGATGAAGGGATATAGGAGAGTCCGCCGGTGTTCTGATTGTTGTAATTCCCCCTTGGCCAGGGAGCGGCGCTGAGCCCTTTGGCAGTTCCCTTGATCAGCTTGATACCGGCGCTATTCGGGGTCAAAATGACCCCGTCAGACAGGATCAGCAAATCGGCACGATTTGCCGGTGTACTGTTCGTTTTTTTCAACGGAGACTGCCAGATGATTTCGGAAGTATCCGTCAGCTTGTCGCCTTTTGCACTGTAAACCGGAGCAGTCGCGATGTTGTAGGTAAAACCGTCATGTGTTGTCACGTTGATATGTCCATCTCTGCCGATTACGGGTGCTGCTTTTATCTCCGAATCGAGTTCTTTTTTCCAGGAAAAGGCGTACGTATCTGTTTTGTCTTTTTTGTAACAGTAAACCGTATGATCTTCACAACCAAAGTACAAGCTGCCATCCACCGCAATGCTGACGGGTGTTGTGACAACGCTGTCCATTTTTATCCGCTGTTCGACTTTTTGACAATCTGAAGATATGAGAATTAATTCATCACCAACGGTAAATACCGGTTGTCCTTCCGCATCGATACTGATGGCACCCGTGGTCTTTCCCGAGAATTGTTGCGCAACTCTTTTTGTCGCATTGACAGTCCCGTCTAACGCCATCTTGGTAAAAACGGTTTGATTGCCGGAAGTGGTTCCCAGTATCAGGATGTCATCGTTGACGGTTGTAGTGAGTCCCTCTATTCGGGTGAGATTATCGAATTTATGTGAACCTGATACCGCCATATCTGGGATTTTGAGAATCAGACATTCGTTGCCGATCGTGAACAGAAGGAGCTCTTCACCGGCGTCGTTTTGTGCGGTAGAAAGATTTTCAACAAAACCGTTAAGGATTTTCTCCGAGACCGTTTGGTTTTCTATTACACGGATGCGTGAAGAATTATTCAGATTAACGGCATAGCAGATGCGATTGTTGCCATCCACAACCGGTTGGGTAACGTCCTTTATTTGTTCCGAAACGGGGGCGGAATATGTGATGAACCATTTGTTGTTTAATTGGTTTAAATTTTTATCAAACTCCAGTGCAAACAAACTGGCACTCCTCGAATCATTGCCTATGGCATAAATTGTACCGTTTTCATCCATTGCCGGAGCAGTTGTTAATCCTATTATTCCCTTTGTTCCGAGATCCCTTTCATCGACGTTCTCCGGATCTTCATTGTATAAGTTCCATCTTTTGTTAAAGACTTCACCGGCATCAAAATCCAGACTGCCGATAACCGGAAGGGTCAAGCGGAATAAAAGGTGTCCGCTGACATCGAAATCGAGTGCGTAATTCCATCCATCATCTCCCTTTTTCAGGATATTTTCAAACATGAACGGGAACTGAAATCCGACACCGATTACATCGTACAGCAAAATACTGGGCGTTACCCCCAGCCCAAAGCCGATTTCAAGTTTATCAATAGCCTTATTAAATTCCGGCTTGAATTTTTTTATGGTGTTGTCGAAATTACCAATTCCTTCCAAATTGCACCAGGGATCGGGATAGGGAATAAAATCCAGAAAAAATTTCAGGCGAACACCCATATCGTATTCAAAACCCACTTCATTTTTCAGGTGGGGACCGCCCCCTATTGTGAGATTTGATCCTGGAATTTCATAATCGGCGAGTAAATCAATGTCACAACCGAATGCAATGACAACCGGGCCAATTTCCACGGGGAATGAGATCTTAAAGAGTGGGATATCAATCTCGCCATTTTCGTTGGCACCCCCGCCAAATGCCGAAAGCAGAAGATAGAGATATAATTCAGACCCGGCGATAAAATGACCGCGAACGTAGCTCTCCTTCCAGGTTACTTTGCCTTCGAAGGCAACATCAACGTAAAGTTCTAAACCGCAATCGATCTTAAAATCGAGTGTGTTGTTATTAAAAATAGTATTTTCTCCGGAGAGGTTGATAATATCCTTTTTTTCACCGGGTAAAGCGCCTTCACCCTGTTGAACCTGCATCAGCCTTGCCTTGCTTTCAGGTGTGCCATACTGTTGAATAATATGGCCGAGATCGCCTGACAGATTTAAATGGACTTCTCCCAAAATCGTTTGAAGGTTGGCGTTGTCCGTCTTCAGCAGGAGTGCATCACCGTCATTTTCCACATCCGTTATCACACAGGTCGTTCTTGAGGCGTTATTAATCACATAATCGCCAACGGAGAATACGGGGAGTTCTGTTTCCGAAGCATTAATTCGTATAGTCGAAGCCTCGGTCGAGAATGAGAGATTTTCGTTTGAAATGGTGTAAATCATGCTGTTTTGGGAATGATGCACGCCGTAAACCACCGTTTCATCGTAAACAAAAGCCTTATCCGGTAATTCCTGCAGTCTGAATGAAACGCTTCTGCTTGTGGTATTGGCACGAATCGAACGCATGCTTTGTATCTCTGAAGCGGAGGGGATATCTGTGGCGAAGGACAACAAGGTGACATCGTTCAACACCGGTGACTGAAACGCTTCTGATGCATCAGGGGACGCATAGCGCATACTGTTAAAAAAGTCAAGACAGAAAGAGGATAAATCCTCCGGATGATCGTATGTACACTCTGTCCCGGACAATTGTACCTTTTGAACATGTTCCCAACGTGCGCCATCTTCAAAATAAACCACATAATCGAAGACAACCTTCTCTGTAGTCACATCCAATATTTTTAAGTATCCGTACAATGTGGACAGCTCCACATATTCATAACACCCTTCGGCCGGGTTTTTTATCCACTCGCCCGAAACGTCCTGAAACGGAATCAGGAGTCCAGGTTCTAAATTGTTATACAGGGCGTTTTCCGAATGGATTAACCTGCCGGAAAAGAAAGCCCCCTGACTGATTTGTTCATAGCTCATGGCCGGAGAAAAATCATTTCCCCCTCCTCCGTTGATCAGAAAACACGAAGATAAGATCAAGATAACGCACAACGCTGAACAGATTACCAGAATTTTTTTCATCATTTCCCCACCTTTTTATTAGCAACAGCTACGATTGATTACTTTTATATTATACCAAACACATTTATTTAAAACAAAAAAATGAGGATGAAATCGGTATTCATTCTTACACATAGGCCGATGAATATCTCCAAAACGAAATACATAAGGCATAGTGTTCGTTTTATGTATATTTGAGCATTCCCGATGCTTTTTCAAGGAGGTGGCTTTTTTCTTCAGGTGATTGGATGGTCTTTTCACTCAGAAACTGTACGATGGTATTTCCCAGGGCCGTTCCCTCAGTTGGTCCGGCGTAAACATCCATTTTGAGGGTTTCGGCTATCTTTTCACACAACAGCGTGTTCTGTATCCCACCACCTATCATGTGTACCCGTTTTATTCTCATCTGCAGGCCCTGCTCAAGGATGGTTCGGGTCTGATTGATGCGGTATGCCAGTGAGTTCAGAATACCACACAGGATTTTTCCAATATTTTCTGTCTGAAAGTCATTCTGTAATGTTGGGAGGATGGAAGTGGAAAGGAGATAGCTTGCATTATCCACGTCGATGGTCTTTTTAAAATCCCGGTGTTTCAGGCTGAGCTGCAGTAATTCGGAATAATCTATCTGCCTTTTTTCATCGGTTTCGAGTTCAGCCTTTATCTTCTGCCAGAATACCAACCCCGGTGTGTTTGACAAGATTCTCAATGAGCCGTCATAACAGCCTTCGACCGCGAGGTTGTTTTTGAGAATAAACGCATTGTTGAGTTCCTTTTTTTTCGTGATAACCCCATTGAGACACCATGTTCCCACGCTGATGATGAGTGTATCGGACAAGTCACCGGAAATAGCAGCATAGGCGCTGGCCGTATCATGTGTAGCCGGTAGGATACAATCGATTCCGGAAGATGTTTTTCCGATAATGGTTCCCGATCTGACGACTTCGGGTAAAAAGTCGGCGAATCCGAATTTTTCACAGATATCTCGATTCCATTCATTTTTTGAGAAATCGTACAGCTGCGTCGTACTGGCATGAGTGAATTCATATTTATAGTTTCCACATAATCTGCCGGTGAGATAACACGGAATCGGAACGATCTTTTTTATCTTTGCGAACAGATCCGGAAACATCTTTTTATAATACATCAGCTGATAAACCGTGTTAAACGGCTGATATTGTCCCGGGACACAATGATTTATGAATCTTTTGTGTTTTTCTATCTCTTCTTTTATCTTCTCCTGTTCCGCGAACATGGAAAAGTATCTCATGGGATCCATGAGTTTTCTGTCGTTTTCATCGAGCGGGACAAAATCAACACCCCAGCCGTCAAATCCGATCGACTGTATTCGGCAGGTTTTTTCAAGCCTTCGTATAATATCGGTGATCTCATTGTACAGTTTGTCCACATCCCAGAAAGTCAATCCCCGACGGGAGTACCAGAAGCTCTCAAAACGTCCAACTTCCCGCAATTCTATGTCTGAATGCCTTATACACGACAAAAAGACCTTGGTGCCGGATGCACCAAGGTCTACTGATAAGGCGTGTTTTACCATGTTATTATCAGCTCTTTATCGCCTGTACAGGCGGTTATTGCCTGTACATCTCTTTATAAGCTTTTCTGAGTGTTACCTTTGTTTCCTCGGGAAGCTCATAAATCTTTTTTCCGAGTTTGAGTGCTTCGAGATAAATCTGAACGTTCTTTTCCGTTACGTTGGCGCCGACAAAGACCTCGCTGAACCTCGTTCCAACGTTGACAAGACCGTGATTTCTCATGATGGCAGCTCCATTGTCACCGAGTGCGGCAACTGTGTTGTTCGCCAGTTCCCAGGAGCCTGGATCGCCATATTCGGCCACCTTTACTTCAGGACCACAGATCATGGCCGTATCTTCGATGAGCGAAGGAACCGATTCGAGTGTTACCGCGGCGATGGAAGAGTAGATGGGATGTGTGTGAAGGATACATTCTACATCCGGTCTGGCTTTGTAGATGGCCACGTGCAGTTTCCATTCGGAGGATGGTTTGTGAGGACCATCCAGTATATTTCCCTCCATGTCAATGACCATGACATCGCTTTCTCTCATAATCTCATAGGAAAATCCGGATGCCGTGATATAAATCTTGTCTTCATCTCTTACCGAAACGTTTCCCCAGGTTCCTCTAACGAGCTCTGCAGCTGTCATCCTCTTACAGGCATCTACTATTACCTTTTTTAAACTTCCTTTCATGTTATTACCTCCATTTTTTTATTCAGTGCGTGATCATTTTCAATACAAATCTTTTATCCGTTTATACAATGCCAGATACTTTTTATAGCCTTCCTCGTAGATCCCGTTTTCTTCTTCAGAAGGTGAAGTTATATCGCCTGTCTGTATCAATTCTTTTGCTTCTTCTGCAGATGCGATCTCTCCGGTTCCCAGCATGGATAATATCATATTTCCTATGGCAGATGGTTCATCGCAGGATAAAGTTGAAATTTCGGAATCAAAGACGGAGGCCTCTATCTGTCTCCACACCTGACTTCGGCTTCCACCACCAAGTGTTCGGATGTTTCTGATAGCCACCCCGAGTTCTCCGAAGACATCGAGACAGCTTCTCAGAGAATAGACGACGCCTTCCATCAGGGAACGGACCATATGGGCCTTCTTATGATTCATGCCGATACCGAAATAGACACCCCTTGCCTTTGAGTCCCAAAGTGGTGTCCTTTCACCGAGGAGATAGGGGAGGAAGAGGAGGCCTTCACTTCCCGCGGGAACTTCAGCGGCAATCCTGGAATATTCTTTAAAGATCTCTCCATCGGCTGTTTCGTCGAAGGTGTTTCTGAACCAGGTCAGTGACGAGGCGGCCGTCTGGGTGATGCCGAGAAAATCCCATTTGCCTTTTAACGGATAGGCCCAGCAGATGACCCTCTTTAGCGGATCTTTTTTAGGGAAATCAGAACATGTTGCTACGACACCTGCCGTTCCAACGATAACGGAGGCCGATCCACCTTCAAATAGACCGGATCCCAACTCCGCCACGGAGTGGTCAGAACCGCCGTTGATCACCGGCGTTCCTTCTTTAATTCCGGTGAGGGTGGAAACCTGTGCGGTCACGTGACCGATGATCTGTGTGGATTCCCTGACTTCCGGGAAAAGTCTCTTGTCGATATCAAGAAGGTCGAAGGCTTCATCGGACCATTTCAGATTTTCAACGTCATACAGCATGGTTCCGGAAGCATCCGACGGATCTGTGATCATTTCACCGGTTAAAAGGTACTTTATATAATCTTTCGCAAGAATGATTTTTTTCGTTTTTTTGTAAATCTCAGGGTATTCCCTCTTGATTCTCAGGACATTCTGAGCCGTGTAACTTGTCGTCGGAAAATTGTAAGTCAGATCAAACAGCTGATCATAAACAAAACTTTCCCTCCACTCGTCGATGATCGGAGCGCCTCTCTGATCAAGCCATGTGATGGCATTTGACAGCGGTTGGTTATTTTTATCGAGATACACATGCGTGTGCATCTGTCCGCAAATGGATATCGCCTTGATCTGCTCAAAGGCCTCTTTTGAATATTCGTGGAGGTGTTTTGCTCCGAGAACAAAGCCCTTCCACCATTCATCATAATTCTGTTCCGCCTGTCCGGCCGTATTTGATATGATTTCATACTCATAGGCGTATTTTGACAGGATCTCTCCCCTGCTGTTTGTCAGGCAAGTCTTAATTCCCATTGTCCCAAGATCTATCGATAAATAATAATTCATGAGCCACCTCTGAAAAGTATAGGCGGCTCCTTGCGAGCCGCCGGATATAGATTACTCGTACTGACTGAGGTATTCCTTGAACCAGTCTACATTCCCCTGGTAGATAAGTTTTGATCCTGTCTGTACGTAATTCGGTACCGTTTCTCCATTCTTGATCTTGAGTGCTGTCTGTACACCCATGATCCCCATTTCCGCCGGGAACTGTGCGATGGTTCCTGCGATGGTTCCAGCCTTTATCCCATCAAGAGCAGCTGAGATAGCATCATAACCGATGACGACCACATCTTTCTTTGCTTCGTCAATGGCCCTTCTTGCTCCGAGTCCCATGTTGTCGTTTGAGGCAAAGATGAGTTTGAGTCCGGGGTTAGCCTGAAGGATATTCTGTGTAACGTTGTAACCCTGTTCAACTTCCCAGTTTGCCGTCTGTTCGGCAACGATGTTAATACCTTCTTCTTTGCTGATGATATCATAAAATCCATTTCTTCTGTCGGCTGCATTCTGCTGTCCTGCTACACCGGTAAGGATTGCAACGTCTCCTTCTCCACCGAGAAGACTGAGCGCGAACCATCCGGCGATTTCAGCGCCGTAGTAATTATCCGTTCCGATGAATGGAATCGGCTTCAATCCGGCGGCTTCAAGGGCGGCTGCATCAAATTTCGTGTCGAGGTTAATGACAGGGATATTCGCTTTTTCAGCCTTTCTAAGGACAGGAATCAAACCCTGTGAACTGGATGGTACGATACAAATGGCATCGACTCTTCTCGTGATCATGTTTTCCATGATCTGCATCTGTTCCTGTGCGCTGCCGTGTCTCTGGCCTGCCTGGACAAGCAGTTCAATTCCGAGCTTATCCGCTTCCAGTTTTGCAGCGTTCACCATCGTAATGAAGTATTCATTACTGAGGGTCATTGGAATAAATCCGATCGTCATTGTCTTTGCAAATGCAAAACAACCGATTAAAGCGACTAACAACACCGTTAATAAAACCTTTTTCATGTTCTCACTCCTCCTGTAGTTTAAAGGGTTATCCCTTTTTTGTCTTCATTCTGTCATAGAAAACAGCCAAGACTATTACAACACCAATTATGATCTGCTGATAATAGGAAACAACGTTTAAAAGTGTGAGACCGTTTCTCAGAGTCCCAAGCAACAGAGCGCCGATCAGAGTTCCTATCAGGCCACCTTCGCCACCTGCGAGGCTTGTCCCCCCAATAACAACGGCCGCTATCGTATCGAGTTCATAGGCATTTCCGCTTATCGGTGTGGCGTAATTCAGCCTGGCCGTCAGAAGAACCCCCCCAAGACCTGCGAGGAGACCTGAAACCGCGTAAGCCATCATCTCGTTGAATGGAACGTTGACACCAGAAAGTTTTGTCGCTTCACGGTTTCCGCCGATGGCGAAGATATGCCTTCCGAGTCGGGTTTTATAGAGTATGAAATAACCGATTGCATAGATAACGAGCATGTATATGGCGAATATGGGAATCCCGAAGACTTCCGTCGAAGCGATTCTTTCAAATTCAAACGGAAGACCCGAAACCGGTTTTCCGCTGTTCATCGCAAGGGCGCCACCACGCGCAATACTCATCATGCCGAGTGTTACGATAAAGGCGGGAACTTTTCCGAATGATACGGTGATTCCATTGACAAGACCGGCACCAAGTCCGACCAACACACCGAAGATGATCGCAAGGGGAATAGAAATACCTGAAGTCAGCATCAATCCTGTACTGACACTTGTGAGTGCAACGATTGAACCGACACTCAGATCAATACCGCCGGTGAGTATGACAAATGTCTGGCCAACTGCTATAATCGCTATTAACGATGACTGAACAAGTATGTTCATGAGGTTGTACACGTCGAGGAAGTATTCACTTGATAGCGAAAAGATTACAAAGATGACGCCAAATCCTATGAACATGCCGTAATTTCTGAGAATAGAAGAGAATTTTTTCATTTTATGCCCCCATTGCGTAATGTAGTATTTTTTCCTGTGTCAGTTCCTTGTTTTCAAGGATGGTCGATACCTCTCCTTCGCGCATGACCATGATCCTGTTTGAGACTTTCAATACCTCTGCGAGTTCGGATGAAATCATGATGATGGCGTATCCCTGCTGAGCGAGATCAAACATGAGATCGTATATCTCATCTTTTGCACCGACATCAATTCCCCTTGTCGGTTCATCGAAGATGAGTATCCGTGCGCCACTGGTCAGTGCCTTGGAAATGACGACCTTCTGCTGATTCCCTCCTGAGAGGTTCTTAACCTGTACTCTTTCGGAACTGCATTTGACGCGCAGTTTTCCGATATATTCCTTGGCGATTTTCTTTTCTACCTTTTTGGAGAAGGCGATACCCCGGATGATGCTTTTCAGATTTGTCAGGGTAATGTTTTGCATGACATTCATGCAGAGAACGAGGCCCTCCCCTTTCCGGTCTTCACTCAGGTAGATGACACCTTTTTTTAACGAATCTACCGGACTCTTGAACCGGATTTCGCTTCCATTGAGTCTTACCGTTCCGGCGGTCTTCTCCATGCAGCCGACGATGGTTTTCATCGCTTCCGTTCGGCCGGAACCAACGAGTCCTGCAACTCCCAGAATTTCACCCTTTCTGAGGTTGAACGATACATCTCTGACCTTTTCCTTTGCCGAAAGTCCCTCAACTTCCATGACGACTTCCCTTGGATCGGTAGGGATCTTCCTGATACTTTCGTCTATCTTTCTTCCGGCGATCAATCGGATTAGCTCGTCCCTTTCTGTAGTCTTCGCATCAACGGTGTCGATATACTGTCCATCTCTCAAAATGGTACATCTGTCACCTATCTTCTTGATCTCCTCCATTCGATGTGAGATATAGATGATGGCCTTGCCCTGCTTCTTCAGCTTCTCTATCAGGGAAAATAACCTGTCAACATCCTCCTGTGCCAACGTTGCGGTAGGCTCATCGAAGACAATGATCCTTGATTCCTCGGATAAGGCCTTTGCTATTTCGAGCAGCTGCATCTCTGCGACCGTCAGATCCTTTACTTTGGTCTTTGTGCTCTTTTTCAGTCCCACTTTATCCAGCACTTTGGCTGCTTCGGAATGGGTCTTTTTCCAGTCGATCAAACCCGTGCGCGTCCTGAATTCATTTCCGAGGTAGATGTTTTCAGCAATTGAGAAGAACGGATTCAGATTAAATTCCTGGTAAATAACGCCAACACCCAATTCCATGGCATGCTTAGGACTTTTTATCTCAATCGGTTCTGAATTAAAATAAATCTCCCCTTCGTCTTTTTTATATGCTCCGGACAAAATCTTTATCAGTGTCGATTTTCCTGCGCCGTTTTCTCCAAGTAATACATGTACTTCACCGGCTTTAAGATTCAGATTTATCTGATCCAGAGCAAGGACACCTGGAAATCTTTTGGTGATATTTTTCATTTCTAAAAGATAATTCGTTGCTTCTGGCATTTGGTATCCTCCCTTAGAATAATGGCAAGATGTTATCAGTGTGTTTTCCTTGCGTGATAACATATTATCATTAATAATGTCGGAAATCAAATCTGAAAATGATTGGATATTTGAAGAAAAATGATGAAAGGAGTGGTTTTAGGTTTTTAATCGAGAATAATGATAAATATTTCCTGATTTTGGAGAATTATGAAGAAAGCTCAATTTGACTAAATTTTACCATGGTGATATACTTTTTTGAGAACATTTAAGCAGGTGATGAGAATGCCATTAACAAAAGTGGAAAGACAGAAAGAGATTTTAGATATCCTTAAGAAACAGCAAAAAATGACACCGGAAGCCTTTTCGGAGATGCTTGATGTATCGATTACTACCCTGAGAAGGGATTTTAAGGATCTGAAAGATCAAGGGAAGATCTTTGTGGGATATGGCTATATTCAGAGTAAGGAAGTGGTTATCTCCGACAACAGCATGAATATACCCTTTTTAAATCGTCTCGCAGATAACAATGAATCCAAGAAACGGGTAGTCAAAAAGGCCCTTGAATATGTCAAAGAAGATGATCTTCTGTTTATCGGAGAAGGGACGACTTGCTATCTCTTCACGAAACAGCTGATAAAGAATTTTTCAAGTCTGAAGATCATCACGAACGGGTTGTATGCGTTGAATGCCCTGTCAAAGGTCAAACGGTTTACGGTTGAAGGGATCGGGGGCTCTTTACTGACGGATTTCAATTCATTCGTCGGCCCCAAGGCGGAGAGTATGGTCGAAACGATATATGTGGAAAAGTTCTTTTTTTCCTGTGGCGCCTACAGGGATGGAACTTATGAACTGAGTCCGTTCACGGCGAGTTTGAAACGAAAGATGCTCAACAATTCCAAGGAACATTATCTCATCATCGATTCGAATAAATTTGACGCCATCGCCCCCTTTTACATGGCAAAACCCTGTGAGATTGACCGGATCATTACCGATGACGATGAGAAAGAAAGAGCGATCAATAAAACGATAGGTAAAAATGCGGAGGTGCAACCATGAATGAAAGAACATCGCGATTGAGAAAAAGACTGATGGATACGGATCCATATATCTGTCCTGAGAGAGCGGTCATCTTTACAGAAACGATGAGAGAAACGGAAGGCGAACCGATTGTCATAAGAAAGGCAAAGAGCTTTGCCAGAGTTCTTGAAAAGATGAGTCTGGTGATCGGAGAGGATGAACTGATCGTCGGCAATCAGGCCAGTAAGCCCAAGGCATCTCCTATTTATCCTGAATACTCCATCAACTGGCTGAGAGAGGAATTTGAAGGGACTCCTTACAAATTTGATGAAAGGCCGGGAGACAAGTTCTATTACACTGAAGAAACAAAAGATACCATCCTTTCCCTTCTGGATTACTGGGAAGGGAAGAGTCTGTATGAAAATTTCAGGAAAAATCTGCCGCAGGAGATTAACGATGCGTGGAATTCAGGGATTATTGATGATACATGGGTTTCATCGGCGGGCTTAGGCAATCTACTTGTAGATTTTGATACCGTTCTAAAGATGGGACTTGAAGGGGTTATCCGCAAGGCCGAAGATCGTAAGGCAAGACTGGATCTCACACAGCCAGGAGCCGTTAAAAAGGCCTGGTTTTTAGAAGCCGTTGTGATTACCTGTAATGGGGTTATAAAGTTTGCCAAACGATTAAGTGAAAAATGTTCCGAGATGGCTGCCGCAGAAACCGATCAGAAGAGAAAGACCGAGCTCGAAAAGATGGCTCAGATCTCATTCAACGTACCGGCAAAACCGGCACAGTCTTTCTGGGAAGCCATCCAGTCAACGTGGATCATTCTGCTCGCGCTTCACCTCGAGTCAAACGGTCATGCCATTTCACTCGGAAGATTTGACCAGTATATTAATCCCTTTCTGGAAAAGGATATGAAAGAGGGAAATATCACCCGTAAAGAGGCTCTTGAACTCGTGGAGATGTTCTATATCAAGACGAATGAACTGAATAAACTCAGATCATGGCCGGACACGGCGTTTTTCCTTGGCTATCAGATGTTTGTCAATATTGCCGTTGCCGGACAGACCCTTGATGGAAGGGATGCCATCAACGAGACCTCCCATCTCGTGGTGGAAGCCTGTGAGAATCTCAGGCTGTTTACCCCCTCGGTTTCGATAAAGGTATTTGAGGGAACGGATCCCGCCTTTGTCGAAAAGGCGATCAGGGCGATGAACAATCACAAGGGCGGACAGCCGGCATTCTATAACGATGATGCCTTCATGAAGATACTCGATAATATGGGTATCGACAAAGAGGATCAGCACAATTGGGCGCCGGTCGGTTGTATAGAAGCCGGTATCCAGGGAAAATGGGACTATGCGGCAAAAGGACCATGGCTCAACGTGGGAAAGGTTCTTGAAATTACGCTGAATGGAGGAATAGATCCGGCAACCGGGATTACCTATCTGAAACAGGAAAGGGATCTGAGTACTTTTGATTCCATGGAAGAACTCTTTGAGGCTTACAAGAAACAACTGCATCATTTCATGGAATTACAGGTCATAACGGAGCATATTAACGATGAACTGCATCTCCTCTCGGATATTAATGCCTTCAGATCATCACTCGTTGATGACTGTATAGAAAGAGGACAATCACTCATCGAAGGGGGCAGTAAATATTCCGCCGACGGCGGGCCAACAGCGGGGACGATTACTTCAGCCGATTCCCTTGCAGCCCTTGAGCAGTTTGTTTTCAATAAGAAGTCCTTTACGGGGGCACAGATTCTGCATGCCCTGAAGACGGACTTTGAAGATATGGCTACGACGCCGACCGGTGAAGAGATCCGGCAGACTTTGATGAACAAGGCACCACGTTTTGGGAACGATCTAAATGAAGCTGATAAATGGGCGGTTGCCCTGACCGGGTATATCGGGGAAACCTATCAGAAGGATTTTAAGAATTCAAGATACGGTAAAGGACCAAAACCATGCTGTTATGCCTACAGTCAGAGTCCTGTAACCGGAAACATCGCTTTTGGTGGTTCTGTTGGTGCCCTTCCCAACGGGAGAAAAGCGGGAGAGGCCGTGAACAACGGGGTATCTCCAGATACGGGATCGGAAAAACAGGGTCCTACCGCGGCGATTAATTCCGTTGGCAAGCTGCCGAGTATCTGGTTCCAGAAAGGGGCCATTTTCAACGTCAGGTTGTCGGAAAATTCCGCATCCACGGATGAAGGTGTAAGGCGAATCGCGAGTCTGATCAAGGTGCTCTTCCGGAAAAACGGGATCCATATACAGTTTAATGTGGTTGGTAATGAGACGCTCAGAGAGGCGCAGGAACATCCGGAGAATTTCAGAGATCTGATGGTGCGTGTATCCGGTTACAGTGCCTTCTTTACCCCGCTGGATCCAAAAGTTCAGGAAGATATCATCAAGCGTGTGGAGTTTCAGCTTTGACGGAAAAAATGCTGATTGCGGAGATTTTTGAGATAGAACGTTATGCGACGAAAGATGGTCCGGGTATTCGAACGGTAATCTTTTTTAAAGGCTGTAATCTGAGATGTGCCTGGTGCCAGAATCCGGAATCTCAGTCCCTGAAAAAAGAGGTTATATTCCATAAGAATCTCTGCAAGGCCTGCGGAAGGTGTATGGAGAGATGTCCGGAAGATGCCGTTCATTATGATGAGGACTTCGGATTCATAACGGATAGCGAGAGGTGCAGTGCCTGCGGACTCTGTGTGGAAAATTGCATTTATGATGCAAGGGCGATGATGGGCCAAACCTATACGCCGGAAGGCCTTTTCGAGGAAATTAAAAGAGATATTCCGTTTTTCGTTGAATCCGACGGTGGAATTACGGTTTCAGGTGGCGAACCGATGCTGAATACCGATTTTCTGAAAGCGTTCTTTAAAATCTGCAGAGAGTACGGCATCCATATCGCTATGGAAACGGCCGGATGTGTGGCCTATGAGAAATTTGAGGAAATACAGGATTTTGTAGACTTATTCTTTTACGATATCAAGCAGCTGGATTCCGATGTTCATGAGTTCTGGACGGGTGTGAGGAATGAACCGATCCTCGGGAATATCAAACGGCTATCCGATGCGGGAAAACGAATCATCGTCAGGATTCCCGTTATTCCGTGTGTCAATCACACCGTTGAAGATCAGATGAAAATTTATGATTTTCTGAAATCCCTGGATATCGAAAGGGTGGAACTGCTGGCCTATCATAGACTGGGACTGGGAAAATACAGGGGATTGGGCAGACAATATAAACTTGAAAGTGTTGAATCTTTGGAACAAGGTGATCTGGAGAACTATGTTTCCTTGGGAAAGAAAATGGGCCTTGCCATCAGGGCCGGTTCAATATAAGACGATCGGTGTAGCCGGTTGAAAAACACTAAGGAGGGTTTTTTATGAAGCTTAGAGGATTTTTAGTTTTGTTGGTTGTTTTACTCATTTCGGTAACAGCTATGGCAGAAATTCCGGAGATAGCCGTTGTTGTAAAGATTACGGGAATTCCATGGTTCAACAGACTTGAAGAAGGTGTTATCAGAGCTGCAGAAGAGTTGAATGTCAATGCTTATCAGGTAGGCCCGACGGATGCCGATCCCGCACAGCAGGTAAAGATCGTTGAAGACCTCATAGCAAAGGGCGTAGATGCCATTTGTGTTGTTCCCAATGATGCAAATGCAATGGAACCTGTACTTAAAAAGGCAAGAGAAAAGGGAATCATCGTGTTGACCCATGAATCACCGGATCAGCAGAATGCCGATTGGGACATCGAAGTTATAGACAACGTTGCATTCGGGGAAAAGAACTTTGAAACACTTGCCGAAGGTATGGGTGGAGAAGGCCAGTTTGCGGTCTTTGTCGGAAGCCTTACCGTTCCACTTCACAACCTCTGGGCGGATATCGGACTTGCAATGATAGAAGAAAAATATCCCAATATGGAACTCGTAACGGAAAGAATCCCCTGTGGGGAAGATGTAAACCTGTCAAAGCAGAAGACACAGGAATTACTCAGAAAATATCCGGAACTCAAGGGTATCGTAGGCTTTGGAAGCCTCGGGCCGATAGGGGCTGCACAGGCGTTAAAGGAAAAGAGACTCACTGATAAAGTAACAGTCGTCGGAACGGTTCTTCCGGGACATGCCGCACAGTATCTCGCACAGGGTTATATCGATACCGGTTATCTCTGGGATCCAGCGGATGCAGGTTTTGCCCTCGTTTACGTAGCAGACATGATGTTTAACGGTGAAACGGTAGAAACCGGCATGGTGGTTCCAGGTCTCGGTGAAGCAGAGGTTGACGAAACGGCCAAAGTGATCAAGTTCAACAGCATCCTAGACATCACCGCAGAAAACGCAGCAGAACTTGGTTTTTAAGTTCTGCATAGGATAAATGGAGCGTGGAGTTTTGTTTTTTAAAACTCCAAGGGCTTGGTTTCTCACAAGACCAGAAAACGCAGCAGAACTTGGTTTTTAAGTTCTGCAT
>DAINPP010000008.1:25643-74462 GCA_036743375.1 Thermotogae bacterium
AAGACCAGAAAGTGTAGCAGAATTAGCTTTTTAAGCCTTTTTGAAAGACAAAAGCTTACTCTGCATAGTAGAATAGGGCAATAGAATTTGTGAAAAAATAGAATATCAGGGGGGCGGAAGATATTCCGCCCCTTATACAGAGCGCATACCTTAATAGAAATCATGAGTTATCGGGTGTAAAAAGATACATTAGCTTTATAAAAGTACAGAGGAATACAGAGAAAAACAGCATTCTATTCGGAGGTGTTACAGATGGGAGAATCTCCTTCATATGTACTGGATCTGAAAAATGTAAGTAAAAGCTATGGTGGGGTAAAAGCCCTGAAAAATGTGGACTTCGACCTAAAAAAAGGGGAGATTCACTGTCTTGTTGGCGAGAATGGTTCAGGTAAGAGTACGCTGATCAAGATTATTTCCGGAGCTGAGATTCCGGATCATGGCAGTGAACTGAACATCAGAGGACAGCGTTTTAAGTCTCTGACGCCTATAAAGTCAGTTGAGATGGGGATACAGGTTATTTATCAGGATCTTTCGCTCTTTCCAAATCTTTCGGTCTATGAAAATATCGCCATATCTGAATACAACATCAACAGATTTTCGCCGGTAAACAGAAAAAAGATGAAGCAGATGGCACTTGAAGCGATGAAAAAGATCAACGTATCGATCAATCCGAACAAACTGGTCAGGGAACTATCGATTGCCGATAAACAGGTTGTCGCTATAACAAGAGCGATAGCAACGGATGCTGAACTGATCATCATGGATGAGCCAACGGCCTCGCTCAGCAAATATGAAATAGATGAACTGCTTCAACTCATCAAGAGACTTCAGCAGAAGGGGTTAACGATCGTTTTTGTCAGTCACAAACTGGATGAAATCATGTCTATCTCGCAGAGGGTCACCGTTTTAAGGGACGGAGACAAGATCGGTACGCATGATGCAGAAGCCCTGGATGAGAGAAAGATAGAAAGACTGATGACAGGAAGAGAATTTGAGAATAAAATGCCCATGATCCGTGAGATTACGGGACAAACCGTTCTTGAATTAAAGAATCTGAGTAGAAAAAACAATTACAAAGACATATCTCTTGAAGTGAGAGAGGGAGAGATTCTCGGAATCACCGGACTGATGGGATCCGGTCGAACAGAGTTGGCGTTGTCCATCTTTGGCATGAATAAACCGGATTCCGGCGAAATCCGTATGTATGGCAAAGCAGTCTCGTTTAAAAACAATCACGAGGCCATCCGGTCAGGGATTGCATACGTTCCGGAAGACCGATTGACAGAGGGGCTCATACTCCCTCAGCCAATCAGTACAAATATGATCGTTCCCGTTATGGACAGGTTGGTCAACGGGATAAAGGCATTAAAAAAGAGGGAAAAAGACGCATTGGTCGGAAAATGGGTCGGGGATATCGGAGTTAAGACAAAAAATCCGGAGAATGCGGTACAGACATTGTCCGGTGGAAACCAGCAGAAAGTGGTTCTGGCAAAATGGCTGATCACAAATCCGAAAGTTCTGATCCTTGACAATCCAACGGTTGGTGTGGACATAGCGGCAAAGAACAGTATCTATGAAATCATGAAAAAGCTTGCCGGTGAAGGACTTGCCATCATCCTGATCACTGATGAAGTCCCCGAGGTCTACAGAAATTCCGACAGGGTACTCATCATGAGTAGAGGTCGGATCATTGATGAGACGAGTCCTGATCGGATCAGTGAAAAGGAATTGAATGAAAAGGTTATCGGAGGTGTTTTAAGTGTCTAATCTTCTCAAAAAAAACGAATTCTATCTTGTCATCGTTATCTTTGCACTCGTTTTATTTCTGGGGATTACAACCGATCAGTTTCTGGATCCCGGTAATCTCCTGGAACTGTTTACGAGTTATTCTTTCCTTGGAACGATGTCTGCCGGTATGCTCATCGTGCTCATATCCGGTGGCATTGACCTTTCATTTACGGCAACCGCTACGATCAGTCAATATGTCATGTCAACACTCATCATTGAGTATGGCGGGAATATATTCATTGCTTATCTGATCGGGGCCGGAGTCGGAGTCGGACTGGGTCTCGTCAATGGCTTGCTGATCCATTTTATTAAAAAACATCCGCTCATCATCACGATAGCCACCCTAAATATTTTCAACGGCTTGCTGATGTATTTTACAAAGGGAAAATGGATTTACAATTTTCCGATGTGGTTTTCCGATCCGCACGATGTGATGGTTTTTGAGAGTGCGGAAGGGTATATTTATCCGATCACACTTCCCTTGTTCCTCTTCTTTATCATCTTTGTGATCACGGCACTCATCCTGAAGTATACAAAGATCGGAAGAAAGATCTATGCGCTCGGAGGTAACAAGGAAGCGGCCCGGAGAATGGGATTCAACATCTTTGGACTCACCTTGTTTGTGTACGGTTTCATGGGGTTGCTTGCGGGGATCGGTTCCGTTTCACATGCCCTCATCGTTCAGACGGTTGCCCCGAATGCCATCGTCGGTAAGGAATTGGATGTTATCGCCGCTGTCGTACTTGGCGGCGCGAGTATGGATGGCGGGAGCGGAACGGTCATCGGGACCTTTCTCGGAGTTGCCCTTGTGGCAATCATATCCAATGCGGTCATTCTGCTTGGGATTCCCTCCTACTGGTATCAGATACTGCTGGGAACGATCATTGTCATATCCGTGAGCATTACGGCCATAAACAACAAGAGAAACATGAAGAAGGAGGCGGAGATCAATGTCGCTTAAAAAAACAAACCCCTTTTCGGAATTGTACAGGAAATATCCCAATTTCTCACTGTTGATCGGATTATTCCTCCTGACACTCATCCTGTTCTCCTTCATGGTGCCGGGAAAATTCTTTACGTTGTCCAATTTCAGTTCCATCGCTTTTCAACTGCCTGAATTGGGTATTCTGACCATTGCGATGGCCATCACCATGCTCAGCGGAGGGATTAACCTTTCCATCATCGCAACGGCAAATCTTTCGGGTATTGTGATGGCATCCATCATGAAAGCGATGATCCAGGGGCAGGGTTCGCCGGTAGGGTTGATCATCACGCTTGCCGTCCTGGCTGGCTTCGGCTGTTCTCTGCTGGTAGGTCTGGCAAACGGAATCATCATCGCCTTTATAGGTGTTTCGCCAATCCTCGCGACACTCGGCACGATGACCCTTGTAAATGGTATTTCGATTCTTTCAACGAAGGGATACGTTATCTCCGGTCTGCCGGACGGCATGCTTTTTATCGGAAACGGCAGTATCCTCGGTATTCCAGTTCCCTTTGTCATCTTCGCTGTGGTTGCCCTGCTTGTCGGATTCTGGTTGAAAAATATGCCGTCAGGACTGAGTAATTATCTGATCGGGTCAAATGAGACGGCAACGAGGTACTCCGGAGTGAACACAAAAGCGGTTATCATGAAGACACATATCCTTTCCGGATTACTCAGCGGCGTGGCAGCCATGATAATGATCTCTAGATTTAATTCGGCAAGAGCCGGCTATGCGGAATCCTATCTGCTGGTTACCGTTCTCGCCAGTGTTTTTGGCGGTGTGGATCCGAGTGGGGGTTTTGGCAAGGTTGGTGGGGTTGTACTCTCGCTGTTTATCCTGCAGATGGTCTCATCGGGACTCAATCTTCTTGGAGTCAGTTCGTTCATATCCGTTACGCTCTGGGGTGTTCTACTGATCGGAATCATGATCGTTCAGAAATACCAGAGGAAGTGAAGACAGAGCTGTAGGGGAGGAAAAAAGGGAAGGTTATTGCAAGAAGCCCTTCCCTTTTTTGTTGTAAAAAGGACAACAAAACTTAATCAAACTTCAATATAGGCGGTTGGTGGCAGGTGTATAATCTTCCTCGTCTGATTTAAGGGGAGTGATATAATTGCATGCTTTGTTTGCCCTGATAGTATTCTCGGTGGTTTATGTCTTTATCATTAACGAGAAGATTAACCGAACGATTATAGCGGTTCTTGGTGCGGTTTTACTTTTTTTTCTGAAAATTTTTGGCCATTCTGCGGAAGCAATTACCACATATATAGATTTTAATACGATCTTTCTGTTGATCGGTATGATGATTCTCGTCTCTGCCACGAAGCAAACCGGTTTTTTTGAGATGCTCGCATTAAAGATTATCAAGCGTGCAAATGGTTCGGTCTTAAGGATTTTTCTTTATGTCAATCTCGCGGTTGCCTTCTTCTCGGCCTTTCTCGATAATGTAACAACACTGCTGATCTTTATCCCGATCACCTTTGCCGTGATAGATATCGTTAAGATAGATCCCGTCTTTTTCATACTCAGCGAAATTATGTCCTCGAACATCGGCGGGACTTCGACGCTCATCGGGGATCCACCGAACATTCTCATTGGAAGTACGGCAAAATTGTCATTTCTCGGATTTCTCAAGAATACCGGTGTTATTGCCATCCTCTCGCTCATCGTCGTTTTGCTGGTCATCATGTTCATGAATCGGAAGACATTGAAGCAGACTTTTGATCCGTCCGTATTTGAAGGCTCTGGAACGTTTGATCGCCGAAAGCTGCGAAAGGCTGGAATCCTGCTTTCGATCACGATTATCCTTTTCATCACTCAGGAGTATACCGGTGTGGATAATTCGATCATCGCACTTGGTATGGGGTTTTTGTCAGTCCTTGTCATTGATCCGAAGAATCTTGAAAACCACCTCAAAGAGGTAGAGTGGGAGACCATCTTTTTCTTCATTGGCCTTTTCCTACTTACCGGTGCACTTGAGGAAACGGGGATCCTGCATTTCCTTGCGAATTCCCTCGAGGAGCATTTCGGCAGCTCACTTACCGTCTTTCTGCCGGTAATGTATCTTGTGGCCTTTATATTTAGCGGATTTGTCGATAACATTCCCTTTACGGCAACCATGATACCGGTTATCAAACATCTTCCGACTCTGAATCCAACGGTGTTCTCCAATCTTGATCCACTTTGGTGGACCCTTTCGATCGGTGTCTGCTTTGGAGGGAATCTTACACCGATTGGCGCATCCGCCAATGTGGTGGCCATAACGTTTCTGAAAAAATATGAGGGAAAAGATGTTTCCTATGGAAGTTATCTGAAATTCTCACTGATTCCAACGCTGATCAGTATGGTCATGGGGTTACTTTATATCTTCATCAGGTATATCTAAACGGGTTGGTCATTCAGACAGACATTATCCCCGTTGTATCTCGAGTGAAGGCATTTCTTTTAAGGAAATGCCTTTTTTATTTAGTGATATAATCTAAAAAGCCTTGAGCTGTTCGCAACATATGATTTGACAGCGGGAAAACAGAACGATAAAATTAGGATGCTTAATTTGGTATGAAAGGGAGTAATGTCTATGAAAACAAGAGGTTATGTTGGATATCAGATTTTTCCCGACAGGTTTTACTCGTCTTATAAAAAGGAAGATACGGTAGACTGGGACCAACCGATAGAGGAGAAGGAAAGGGGACGACATCAGCTGGATTTCTATGGTGGAGATTTAAAGGGAATAGAAGAGAAGATTGACTACCTGAAGAATCTGTCCGTTTCGTTTATTTATCTCACACCGATCTTTCAAGCGGTAACCAATCATCGATATGACTGTACCGACTTTTTCAGTATTGATCCGATACTTGGAACGGATGATGATTTGAAGACACTTGCAGACAGGCTTCATGAGAAAGGAATCAGATTGGTACTGGACGGTGTGTTCAACCACATAGGAATGAACCATCCCTGGTTTACGGATGAAAAGTATCGTGATTTTATCAACCGAATTGACGGCAAAGTCGTTTATTGGGGGGGACACGGTGGGCTTCCCGAGTTGAATCTCAATAACGGGGAAGTAAGAGACCTTCTCTGGAATGCATCCGATTCGGCCGTTCGTAAATGGACGGAACTTGGTGTGGATGACTGGCGGCTTGACTGTGCCTATGATGTGGGATTTGAATATCTCAGAGAGTTACGACATGTGCTGAAATCTATGGGAGATCATGACACCATCGGTGAGGTCTGGTCCTATCCGAAAAAATGGGCTGACGGAGAGGTTCTTGATGCCGTAATGAATTATTATTTCCGGGAACTGGTCAAGTCATTCTTTGAAAAACGGATCGACGGGAAAATGGTTACCACTCTCATCAACGATACGGTGAATGACTGTGGTCTTGAAAACATCCTGAAATGTTGGAATGTCATGTCCAGTCACGATACGCCACGCGTGAAAAATGACTTTGGAAAGCACTGGCGACTCGCGGTAGCACTTCAGTTTACACTGCCGGGGAGTCCCGTCGTTTATTACGGGGAAGAACTCGGCCTTGATGCGGCCGGAGATCCCTATTGTCGTGAACCGATGCCGTGGGAAAGACTGAATGCCAGAAACGATGATCTGATCTTCTACAAGATGATGATCGATCTCTTCAACAACACCACGGCCATCAACAGCGGTTATTTCGGTAAACTGGAATACAAGGCCGACGATATCATCGCTTTTTCTCGGTATACGGAGGATATCCGGGATTACAGGGTGATCGTGATTAATCCGAACGATGAGAAGAGAGACTTCCAGCTGATCTCAAAAGAATCCTGCCTGATGAACTGTTCGCGCCTGATTGACGAGTTAAGTGGAGAGAAGGCGGATATTTTCTGCTCTACGATTTACGGCGCGATAGAACCTAATTCGTTCGGGGTGTACAGGATAGATCTGAACGAAGGGGGATACTCTCCCTATAAACGGTTATAAGCTGAGAGATATCCTACAGATGCAGTTTCAACTGCATCTGTAGGTATAAAGATTAAATCATTCGTTGATCCAGAAATTATCCGCGTGTATATAGACTTTCGGCCCCTCTTTTCCAAGCAGCACCTTGAGGTCTTCGCTCTGATGCCCCATTATCTTCAGCGTCTCATCCGAGGAGAAATTGACCATCCCTCTCCCGACGCTCTTTCCCGTCTGATCTTTGACTTCAATGACATCTCCTGAATCAAATCGACCGCCAACACCGGTGATTCCTACCGGCAGCAGACTCTTTTTCGAGATGATCGCCTTGACGGCTCCTTCGTTGACTGTAATTTTACCGGCTGAACTCGAAAGAAATCCGATCCAGGCTTTTCGTGAGCTCGGGATCTTTCCAGGTTCAAAGGTCGTTCCGGTATTTTGTCCCGACAGAAATCCGGTGATGTTTTCCAACTTCTTACCATCACAGATACAGACTTTGATACCCGTTGTCGCTGCAGTGATTCCGGCGTTGATCTTTGTCTCGATTCCACCGGTTCCCCACGAAGATGAACTCATTTTCTTCAACCGGGTTTCGGGGTTGAATACCCTGATGATTTCACCGTCCTCATCCAGGATTCCCTCAATGCTTGACATCAGAATGAGGTAATCCGCCTTCCATCCGACAGCGGTCATCGCTGCAAGCAGATCGTTATCGCCGAAGGTGATTTCTTCGGTGGAGACGGTATCGTTTTCGTTGGCTATCGGGATAAAACCCATTTCTATCAATCCTGTAACGGTGTTTCTGAGGTTGAGAAACCTGTTTCTGTCTCCGAAATCGTTTCGGTTGATGAGGATCTGGGCGACCTTTTCATCGTACATATCGAAGGCGGTTTCGTAGAGCTTCATCAACTGAACCTGCCCGATGGCGCATAAGGCCTGCTTGATATAAAGTGCCTCTTCCACATGTGCCTTCTGGGCCTTGCCGTAACCGGCCGCTCTGGCCCCGGAAGTGATCAGAATAATCGTATTGTCCGCTTTCTTGAGGTTCGAGATGATCCTTGCCAGTTCTATGATATAGCTCTTGTTTATCTCTCCGTTCTTTTTTACCAGTAAATTGCTTCCCACTTTTATGACGATTTTTGACATGCTTGCCTCCGCATCATTTTCTTATGGCATAATCCCCAAGGACGATATATTTGGTACTCGTGAGCTCCTTCAACCCGACGGGTCCCCGTGCATGAAGTTTCTGCGTGCTGATCCCTATTTCACCGCCAAACCCGAACATCTCGCCGTCGGTGAACCGGGTTGAAGCGTTGACGTATACGGCTGCTGAATCGATGGCCGTAGTGAACCGGGTGGCATGATTGAGATCGTTTGTCAGTATGGCCTCGGAATGCCCGGTAGAATATCTCATGATATGACGGATGGCTTCGTCAACATCGCTGACGACCTTAATCGCAAGGATATAATCCAGAAATTCTTTACCCCAGTCCGCTTCACTGGCGTCCGTACAGTCTATGACGGCAGCGGTCTGTCTGCATCCGCGTATCTCTACCGAATCTTCATCCAGTCTCTTTTTCAGCGGCGGCAGAATCACGTCTTTGATCTTCTCATGAATCAGTACCGTTTCTACTGAATTGCAGGTACCTGGCCGTTGTGTCTTGGCATTGACGATGATGTCTATACTTTTTTCCACGGATGCGTCCTCATCCACATAGATATGGCAGTTGCCCACTCCCGTTTCGATGACGGGAATCAGTGAGTTTTCAACGACGAAGTTGATGAGCGAGGCACCACCTCTCGGGATGATCAGCGATAGATATTTCTTCATCTTCATCATTTCCATGACATTTTCCCTGTTGATGTCTTCGATGATTTCTACGGCCGTTTCTGGCAGAGTGCTTTGCCGTAGACCAGCCTTTATGGCCTTTGTGATGGCAATGTTGGAATAGACGGCATCAGACCCCCCTCTCAGCAATACGGGATTTCCAGCCTTTAGGGCAAGAATACTGGCATCGAGTGTGACATTGGGTCTTGATTCATAAATCATGCCGATGGCGCCTATCGGAACTCTGACCTGTGTGATTCTCAGATCATTTTCCAGTGAGGAGGAGACTACCTCTCCCACCGGATCATCCAGTCCGGCTACCTTTTCACAACTCGTTATCATCGATTCCATCCTTGTCTCCGTTAATCTTAATCGGTCGATCATGGATTCCCTGATGCCTTTTGCACGCGCTGATTGTATATCCTTTTCGTTTTCAATCAGGATTTCTTCTGAATTTTTCCGGAGGCTGTTACCTATTTGGAGCAGGGCTTCGTTTTTTGATCGGGTATTCATCGTTCGGAGACTGTATTCGGCTTCTTTTACATTCCGGCATTTCATGAGAACTTCGCTCATATTTTCACCTCATAAAGAAAGTTATTGATTGACTTTCCACTTAAGATCTGCTTCTGAAGACTAAGTTTAATCTGAACTCAGACTGAGGAACGTACAAGTTTCGTTAAAAATTGTAATCACCACTGTGAGAGAATCAAATCGGAAACTTCTGGATAGACCTGCACGCTCTGATGATATCCCATCAATTTGCTGACAAAGGTCTCTACTTTGGGGGCTGTATAGGTGTAGGCCTCTTGAAAGGTTACCTTCCTGTCTGAGTTTGTATCGGCGTCAAACGTGAAATCAAAGGCTTCCTGTGGATTATCCTCACCAACATCCCCTATGCCATCTAAGAAGAAGAAAGAAAATACCCCGTTGCCGATGAGGCTGTTTTCCCAGCTGATCTCGGAGATACTGGTGGCCGTCATGACGTGATAGGTGACTTCAACATCTTCTCCCCTCGCCGTTGATCGGAAGGTGTCGATGACGGAATCGTTGAATTGCCTGATCATGGCTTTAGCCGTTTTTTCAGTCAATTGTTTCGCTTCGGCCATGTTGATGAACCCGCCGGATTCACACGCATCGATGATGACTACTTTTTTGCCGGGCAGTGTATCGAGCAGGGGTCTTAATTCCGACATATAAAGCTTTCCACCATCACTCATCAACAGATAAGATTCATGTGCGGAATAGGAATAGCCGCCATGTCCCGCATAGGTAAACACGAATAAGGAGTCTTCATCCAATCCGGAAATATTTGAAACGGCCTGTTCAATATCCGCCTGCGTTACCCGGTTTATGAGTCTGCTGATAGAAAAGTTCAAATTGGCACGTTCGAAAGCCGTTTCCATATTCAAGGCATCGTCATCCGTTAATGAAAGATCAGAGGCGGTATCGTAATCGGTGATGCCAATTGTTATGGCTTTATGGGCATTACCGGTAGAAAATTGCCAGACAGGGCCTGCTGTCGTGTTTGTAGCATTCAAATGACCGATGATCTGCCAGTTATAATCCCTGTTCCAGTCGAGATCAGACAGTTCATAACGGTTTTCCGTCGTCGTGCCGATCGTGGTCAGCAGATCATCACTTTCTGCAAGTCTGATCTCAAAATAGTCAAAGGCCTCGAAATGATCCCAGATCAATGTGATGTCGGTGGAGTAGATGGTCTGCTTATTTGAGGGGGTTGGATAGTCGATTTTCCTTGAAGTCTTGACACAGGAAGCGAGTACGAGTATGACAAAAATAAATGTTAAAACAAAAATAAGACTTTTTTTCAAAGCAAATCACCTGTTCATCGTAAATTTTAAGAAAAAAAGGGGCCAATTTCGCCCCTTGTCGTACATATCTATCATTTGACTTTCATAAAAATTCTGATCAGGGCACAGTAAATTCCCAGAGTCCCCCAACGGCACCGTTGTTTCCGGTTACTTTCCATTCATAGGTCTTTCCACTCTCAACAGCCATCGTGTAAGGAGGTGCCGGCAGATTGTGATCTGTCATGGAAGCTACTTCAGTATCCCTTATTGAAAGAACAAAAGGTACTGTAACTGATTCATAATCCCACCATAATTCCACTTCCGTGGCACTCATGTAATGAACTGATGGATTGTCGATATCTGGACTTGATACTCTGCAGGAAACAAGGAATGTCATCAGAAATAATACCACCGCAAGAGCGGTTAATGATAAAATCCTTTTCTTCATTCTCCTCACCTCAATTTAATTAGTTATACAATTCCATACCACATATTATACCATAACTATCGTAATAAACATTTCAGAAAACCGGCTGGAAATAAAAAAAGCGTCGGTGCCCTGGGGGAGCACCGACTGAATATATTACCCCTTGAGTTCTCTGAGTAAAACCAGTGTGATTATAACAGCGGTATGGGGAAGAATAAAAATTTTATTCCAAACCGTTTCAAAGGTGCATAAATCGCTGTTTTTGCTAATATAACTTTCGTAGTTTTGTTAAGTAAATTTATTCGGGGTATAATGGGGGAAGCGAAGGGAAGTGATACCGTGGAGGGCATGTTAAGCAATAAAAAGACAATAACCGGAATTCTGACAGGTATAATCATCGGTTTGATTGTTCTGACTTTTTTTACAACGGGATTTGGATACAGTGAATTTGTAAGGGCTATCAGTGCCTTTTCATGGTATTATTTCATCGCCGGTCTCGGTGTTTATTCCCTTCTCTGGTTTTTTGAATCCCTCTCTTTTAAAGTTGCTACCTCAAAGTTCAAGATGATTACTTTTAGAAACTGTTTTAAGACTTCAGTCGCCACGCAGTTTGTAAACCTTGTGACGCCGTTTATGAGTGGTGGTCAGGTGGCAACTATCTTTGTTCTGAACCGGGTCGGACTGAATCTTGAAAAATCTACTTCTGCCATGATCATAAAGTCCATGATGTTTCAGACCTTTATTACCTCCTTCGGCCTGATCAGTCTATGTACACTGTATGGCGAATTGACTCGCGCAGCGAGAATTGCCTCAATTACGGGGTTAATTCTGAATACGGTTGTGATATTTTTGATCATCATTATTGGTGTGAGAAAGACAGTGGCCAAAAAAATCATTACATTCTTCATTTTTTTGCTTGAAAAGATGAGGATTCTTAATTTGAATGAGAAAAAAAAGGATCAAATATATGATAATATAGAGGAGTTTAACGATGCCTTCAATGCTTATAGAGATGACCGGGGAAGACTTTTTAAGCTGTTTCTGATGAATGGTTGCCAGTTTGGCAGTATGAACCTCTCTTCATTGATCGTATTGAGAGGCTTCGGACTAACCTTCAGCCTGAAAAATTATTTACGGTTATTTCTGATCAGTACCTCTTCCTTTCTTGTTCCTACACCTGGAACATCCGGGGGAGCCGAAGGTTTGTATTACCTTTTTATGAATCAGAACATTCCCGATGAAAAAATTGCCGCTTCTGTTATTGTGTGGCGGTTATGTACTTATTATGTGCCTCTTATGATCACCGGTTTTTTCAGTTTTTATTTTCTTGCAAGATCATCGGGAGGGAAAAAAGATGAAATAGAACGGGAGAAAAGATGAATGAATTGACTTGTTACAAGGGACTTGGCTTCAACTCTTATATCATCAGAGGGGCAATCGCAACCTATATATCGGCTGTGATGCCAATCATCAGCGAATCGTTATCGCTTACTTATACGCAGGTGGGGTTGATCTTTGCGGGAAACTCCGTCGGTATCCTGATCGGTGCCGTGATCATGGGAATGCTGATCGATCATTTCGGCACGAAAAAACCACTTCTGCTTGCTTTTGGTGCATTTCCGGCTGGGGTAATCCTTTTTGTTCTCGCAAAGAATGTATCGCTTTTCTTCATCGCCAATGTGATCATAGGTCTTTCCACGACGGCTATGGAGGTAGGCATTGCACCCATCAGCCGGATGTTTAAAGGTGGGAGCGGGAAAATTCTGAATCTGATCCACGCCTTTTACGCCCTTGGCTCCATGATCAGTCCGCTTGCGGCTTCATTTCTGATATCGAGAAACCTGCCTTTTGCAGCCTTTTTCTTTGTCATCGCCGGGTATACCTGTATTCCGCTTTATTTTTCTAACCGGTTGAGTATACATATCGAACCGGTTCAGAAAACAGAACGTGGGGATCAGAAGGATTATCTGTCATCGCTTCTGAGAAATAAATTTTTCTGGTTCATCCTCTTTGCACAATTCTTCTATGTGGCTTCTGAAGGAGGCGTTTTCTCATGGGCGCCGATTTATTCAACGGATTATCTCAAAAATACAGCGGAACTCTCCAGTCTGTTACCTTCTACGTTCTGGGTCGGATTGCTGGTGGGAAGACTGCTGTCATCGAGATTTGTCGATAAAGTAGGGCATCTCAGGTGGCTTGTTCTGATAACCGCTATCGGATTGCCGATCACCTTTCTGGCACAGATGTCGCCTTCACCCTTCATGTTTCTAACGATATTGACGGTTTTATCCGGTTTGATGCATGCTTCGGTCACACCGACGCTTCAATCGCTGCTTGTTGAAACCGTGAATAAGGGACTTGGCTTTGCCCTGTCTCTTTTCAGTGTGGCTTCCTCGTTTGGTTATATGCTTTCCAGCTTTGTCATAGGAAATGTCAGTACCTCTGTTGGTATAAAATGGGGCTATTTTATACCGTTTCTGTTTTTTAGTGGTATATTTGTCATGATCATGCTTTTTGTGATCTTTCAGAAGAGAGAAGACAAGGTACGGATGTAAAAAAAAGAGCGGTTGTGTTTAAACCGACGAAAACAGTTTTTCCGTTGGGGATGATAGAGTGAAAGAATTGAAAGTGTATAAAGGACTGGGGTATAACGCCTTCCTGATCATGGGGGCTATCTCGACTTATATATCCGCTGTTATGCCGCTTATCAGCGACTCATTGTCACTTTCCTATGAGCAGGTGGGGTTGATCTTTGCGGGAAATTCCATCGGATTTCTGATCGGTGCGCTTTTCATCGGTACGCTGATCGACTATATCGGTACAAAAAAGCCGCTTCTTATCTCTTGTCTGACATTCCCTCTCGGGGTTGTTCTCTTTGCGCTTGCAAAGACTGAGGGGATGCTGATAGCCGGAAATATCATCATCGGATTCGGTGTTTCTTCCCTGGAGATTGCCATTCCACCAATCAGCAGTAAGTTCAGAGGTGAAAGCGGAAAGCTGCTGAATCTGATTCACGCCTTCTTTGCCCTTGGCTCCATGATCAGTCCGTTGATTGCATCCTTTTTTATCTCAAGAGAGCTTCCCTATATTGCTTTCTTCTTTGTGATTGCCGGATATACCTGTATTCCACTTTATTTTTCCGGTAAGTTGACGATTCACATACAGCCCGCAAAGAAATCCGAACAGACAAATCAGAAGATCTATGCCGTCAATATCCTGAAGAACAAATATTTCTGGATCATATTTGCAGCGATATTTTTCTACGTCGGTTCAGAGATCGGTGTGTTCTCGTGGGCACCGCTTTATTCAACGGATTATCTTAACAATAGTGAGGAGATATCCAGTCTGCTGCCATCCATCTTCTGGATGGGGCTGCTCGCGGGAAGATTTTTATCCGCAAGATTCGTGGATAAGGTAGGTCATTTGAAATGGCTGATGCTTGTAACGATTGTCGGCCTGCCGATCACTTTTCTTTCACAGATGCCTCCGTCGCTTTTCTGGCTGATGTCAATATTCATGTGTCTTTCCGGATTAATACATTCTTCGATCTTTCCGACACTTCAATCCCTGCTGGTAGAAACGATACACGAAGGGCTTGGCTTTGCACTTTCCCTGTTTACCGTTGCCGCTTCCCTTGGAAGTCTTTTTGCCGGCTTTATCATCGGAAGAATCAGTAATGGTCTGGGAATACAATGGGGATATTTTACACCGTTTATCATGTTCTGTGGCGTGTTTCTCATGATCATGCTTTTTGCACTGAGTTACAGAAAATCCGTGAAAGAATGATTTCCTGACCTGGTACAGTTTTCCCGGAATTTTACGGGTTAAATAAAAAATATTCACCGATTTGGAGATATTTTCGAAGACGGTGAAATTTCTTCACCTTCTCCTCACAATCGGATGCCTATAATAAAACGGAAGTCAAAATAAACAGATTGATTGAACTGGTCAGCGCTGATTATAGATTGTTTAACCATGATTTAGGAGGTTTTAAGATGAAAAGGATTTTTTTATTTCTTTTAGTCGTATTTTCTCTGAGCATCGTAACGTTTGGGTATGTTAATCCGGGATATCAGAACCCGATCATCAACGTCATTAACGAGACCGCAGATTCTGTTGTGAAAATCGATGTGGAGAAAACGGTAACGACTACTGTTGATCCGTTTTTTGAAGAATTCTTCGGTCGTTTTTTCGGTGACAGTGAGACGCCGTTCAATGGTGAGCAAACGCAGCAATCCATTGGCTCCGGTTTTCTGTTTGATGGGGACGGCCATATTCTGACAAACGAACATGTGGTGCATAACGCGGAGAGTATAAGAGTTACCTTGTTTGATGGCCGTCAGTTTGATGCACAGTATATCGGTGGAGACAGTGAGATGGATATAGCCATCATAAAACTGACAGATGTTGACAAGGATGAATTACCCTATCTTGAATTTGGGGATTCGGACACCCTTCAGATAGGACAGTATGCCATTGCGATCGGTAATCCACTCGGCTTTCAGCATACGGTTACGACGGGAGTTGTCAGTGCAACGGGCAGACAGATCACAAAACCGGATGGCGATGGATACTATGACAATTTGATCCAGACGGACGCGGCAATCAATCCGGGAAACAGCGGAGGACCGCTTCTCGATATACACGGTGAGGTCATCGGAATCAACACGGCCATAGTCAATCCGACGGAGGGAACCAATCTCGGTTTTGCCATTCCGATCAACGATGTGAATCTATTTATCGATGATCTTATCAAATTCGGTAAATTGCAGAAACCTCAGATTGGTGTAAAAATAATGAATATTACGGAAGATACGATGAACGCGTTATCGCTTGAATCCGAGAACGGTGCGATAATTGTGGAAATCATGACTGATTCGCCGGCTGAAAAAGCGGGATTGAAACCACAGGATATCGTAATAGCGTTTGACGGAATCGAAATTAAGAATAAAGAGCAGCTTGCAAGTCTGATCAGAAAGCAGGATGTTGGAACCGTTAAACAGATGAAGATAGACAGGAACGGAGAGATTCTGACTTTGGATGTGGAGATGAAAGCTGCGGCTGAGGAAGAACAGTCCGCTGTTGTGGAAGTTCAGAAGACCGTCACCGATGAAAAGACGACCGTTTCAGAGTTGCTTGGACTTACGGTAACGGAACTGACGTCTGAACAGAAAAAGGCGTATCAACTGCCTGAAAACTTTAAAGGGGTCCTGATCACCGAAGTCGATCAGAAGAGCCAGGCTTACAGAATGGGACTCAGAATGGGTGCTGTTCTTCAGTCCATCAACAGAAAGACAGTTGATTCAACCGATACCTTTGATAAACTAACATCAGGTCTTGAGTCGGGAAATTATGTGGCATTGTACGTTTATATAGAGGGAAACGGGTCTTATATGTTGTCCTATCAGCTGTAAGACAGACAAATCCCCTTCAAGCGATAAACGATTCAAAAGAAACCGGTAACTTGTAGAGAAATACGAGTTGCCGGTTTCTTTTTTTCCACAGTTTTTCTTAAACTGTGGAAAATATATTTTTTACTTTCATGTGTTGACAAAAAATGGATATATGTTATAATCCAGTTGTGATAGAGAAAAACTTCACAAAAGGATATGGATGAAAGAGGTCATATTTATTTTTAAGTTATATAGTGAAAAATATCACAATTCTTAATATTTCTTTTTAGATGGGATGTTTATCACAAGATTCGTGAAGGTTTTTTTAAGGATGTCAGAAAATTATGAGACTCAAACAAGTGAAATAATTCACTTATATAAGGAGGAATTTACATGTTAAAACGAATAAGTACGATTGAAGATCTGGATCTTTTTTTAAGTAATGCAAGACGTGCACAAAGTGACTATGCGACTTATTCACAGGAAAAAGTGGATGAGATCTTCAGAAGGGCTTCCATGTCGGCAAATTCCTATCGAATATGGCTGGCCAAGGAAGCGGTAAACGAAACGGGCATGGGAATTGTGGAAGACAAAGTAATCAAAAATCATTTTTCTGCGGAATATATATACAACAGTTATAAAGACACGAAGACATGCGGCATTATCGAGGAAGATGATGTGGCGGGTATCACAAAGGTAGCAGAACCCATCGGTATCATTGCCGGTGTCGTTCCGACAACCAACCCGACCTCAACAACCATTTTTAAGGCTTTGCTGGCCTTGAAGACGAGAAATGCCATCATCTTTTCCCCACATCCGAGGGCAAAGAAATGTACGGCAGCGGCGGCCAGAATCATCAGTGAGGCTGCAGTGGCTGCGGGTGCACCGGAAGGGATTGTCGGATGTATTTCCGATCCGAGCATAGAATTAACCAATTATCTGATGAAACATCCGGAGATTAACCTGATCCTTGCGACGGGAGGCCCGGGAATGGTCAAGGCGGCTTATTCCTCCGGAAAACCTGCGATAGGTGTTGGAGCGGGGAATACACCGGCGTTGATAGATGAAACGGCCGATATTCTGATGGCAGCCAATTCCATCTTGATGAGTAAAACGTTTGATAACGGGGTTATATGTGCCTCCGAACAGTCCATCATCGTTGTGGAGGAAGTGTATGAAACGGTAAAGGCCGAACTGAAAAAGAGAGGGGCTTATGTCCTTTCCGGGGAAGAAAAGGCGCAAGTTGGTGAAAATCTTGTGAAAAACGGCGCCATAAATGCGGCGATTGTTGGGCAGAGCGCCTTCAGAATAGCGGCGATGTCCGGTGTACAGGTTCCCGAAGATGCACAGGTGCTGATCGCCGAGTGTACGGAAGTAGGAGAAAGCGAACCGTTTTCCCGTGAAAAACTCTCACCTACCCTTGCCATGTACATGGCCAAAGATTTTGACGAGGGTCTGAAAAGAGCCGTATCGCTCGTTAAATTTGGCGGAATGGGTCATACGTCGGTTCTCTACACGAATCCGGAGAATACGGACAGGATAAACCAATATGGGGCGGCAATGAAAACGGGAAGAATTCTGGTGAACATGCCGGCCTCACAGGGTGCCATAGGAGATCTTTACAATTTCAGACTCGAACCGTCACTCACACTTGGTTGCGGTTCCTGGGGGGGAAACTCTGTCAGTGAAAACGTGGGGGTAAAACATCTGATGAATATAAAAACAGTTGCAAAAAGACAGGAAAATATGCTCTGGTTCAGGGTACCACCGAAGATATATCTGAAGCCCGGTGCACTTGAAGTGGCACTCAAGGAATTAAACGACAAGAGAAGGGCCTTCGTCGTGACGGATGCCTACCTGTTCCAGAATGGTTATGCGGACAGAATAGTGGAAACGATGAAGTCAATGAATATAGAAACAGAGGTGTTCTACGAAGTCGAACCGGATCCGACCACAAAAACGGTTCACAAGGGTCTTGAAATGATGAACGCCTTCAAACCGGATGTCATCATCGCGCTCGGAGGCGGATCGCCGATGGATGCCGCGAAGATCATGTGGCTCATGTATGAACACAGCGAGGTGAAATTTGAAGTCCTTGCACAGCGTTTCATGGATATCAGAAAGAGGATCTTCAAGTTTCCCGAACTTGGAAAGAAGGCGACGATGGTCTGCGTTCCGACCACATCGGGAACCGGTTCTGAAGTCACACCGTTTGCCGTGGTAACGGATGAAAAGACGGGAGTCAAATATCCAATCGCCGACTATGAACTGACACCGGATATGGCAATCGTAGATCCCGATCTCGTCATGAACATGCCAAAGGGACTGACGGCCAATTCAGGTATAGATGCACTGGTTCATGCGATCGAGGCTTATGTTTCCGTTCTCGCAACAGACTTTACCTACGGGCATTCCCTCCAGGCAATCAACCTCATCTTTAATTATCTGCCAAGGGCCTATAAAGACGGCAGTGACAGAAGGGCGAGGGAAAAAGTACACTTTGCCTCAACCATCGCCGGTATGGCCTTCGGGAATGCGTTCCTCGGAATCTGCCATTCGATGGCTCACAAACTTGGTTCCATGTTCCACGTTCCACATGGGTTGGCCAATGCTTTGCTGATCAGTCAGGTGATCAAGTATAACTCAATGGAGGCTCCGAGAAAGCAGACACCGTTCCCACAGTACAAGTATCCACATGCAGCCTTGAGGTATGGCAGAATTGCAGACCATTTGAATCTCGGTGGCACTAATGATGATGAAAAGGTAGACAAACTGATAGAAGCCGTCGAAGCATTGAAAAAAGAACTGAAAATCCCGAATTCGATTAAGGAACTCGGAATCAGTGAAGAGGATTTCTACTCCAGACTCGATGAAATGTCAGAACTGGCGTTCGATGACCAGTGTACGACGGCAAATCCAAGATATCCCCTTATCAGCGAAATAAAGGAATTGTACATAAAAGCTTATGAAGGAACATTATAAAAGGAGCTGAGCATATGAAAGATATCTATGTCTGCATGGGAAGTGCCTGTTATCTGAAGGGATCCAGCCAGGTAGTGGACACGCTGAAAAAAGAGATCGAACGTGAGAATCTTGAAGCCAGGATACATCTGAAGGGATCTTTCTGTATAGGCCCCTGTAACAAGGGTGTAGTCATAAAGATCGATGATGAGGTTTTCTGTCAATTCAGTCCGGAAAATGTGGTATCGAGATTTCATAAAGAGATAATTCCGTATATCAATTCGCTTGAAGAGTAAGGTGATTGGATGCCAAAAAATATCTGGGAAGAAATATGGGAATCGGATCCGAACGGGTTGATGGTAGTAGATAAAGAGATGAAGATTCAGGCGGTAAACAATTCATTCCTGAAGATATTCAGGCTTGAGGGAACGGATGTTCTCGGAAGATCCGCATTGGAGTTCTTTGATAACCTCGATGATCTCTATGAGGTTAAAAATGATTATCTGCAGGTGATCAGAAGAATACACGATTATCCCGAACTGGAAATCAGAACCTCAGAAGTCTGTTATTCGGTCGATGATGGAACGCTCATAGCAAAGGTCTTTAACGATATTTCACTGCAGCAGAAGAAAGAGAAGGAATTGAACGCGTTAAAATACAAAGTCATAGATGAAGTGAACAAGATTGCGGAAAAACAGATGAAGATCGTACAGGAAATAGCTTCCATCCTGGGAGAAACGACAGCAGAAACCAAAGCAAGCCTCTTCAAACTGGTTAATACCTTTAAAGAAGAAGAGCAGAGGTGATGAGTTATGACATCCGCAGTGGTTTACGACAAAAACCTGAATAAACAGAATGAATCCGTATGCGGAGATAATGTTCAGATAAAGAAACTGACGGATTCAAAGATAATCATCCTTTCAGACGGTTTGGGCAGCGGGATTAAGGCGAGTATTCTGTCGATATTGACGACTGAGATCATAGGCACGCTGTTTGAAAACAAGGTGCCGGTTGAAGAGATCGTCGATACCATCACCAAGACCCTTCCCGTTTGTAAGCATCGTGGAATAGCGTATTCAACATTTACGATCATACAGATCTTTTCAAATGGTGTTGTAAAAATTGTCAATTATGACAATCCGGATCCCGTTATCATCAAAGGTCGAATGGTGTATGAACCCAAATACACCGAGCAGATCTCAAACAACAAACGGATAAGAACGGCCATTTTTAATCTCCAGGAAGACGATTTTATCTTCGCCATGTCCGATGGACTTGTACATGCCGGGATAGGAAACCTGCTTGATTTTGGATGGGGAACGGATAATCTGATTAACTGTCTGATGAAATTAAAGGCCAAATCGGACGATTTGAAACATATCGTCGATGACCTGATAGAAATTACCTATAACTATTACGAGGAGAAACCGGGGGATGATTCCACACTGATAGGGATTAAGATCACTGAGAAACCCAGAATGTTCGTCTTTACAGGTCCACCTCTCGAAAAAAAGATGGACAGGCATTATGTGGAGGAATTCCTGAACCAGAACGGAACCCGTGTGATATGTGGCGGAACGACCAGTAATATCGTTTCAAGGATCACGGGAAACGAACTGGAGATACAGTTCAGAATGACGCGAGGAAACGATCTCCCGCCTTATGGCCTGATGAAGGGGGTAGATCTTGTAACCGAAGGGGTACTGACCCTTCAGAAGTTGAACAAACTGCTGGATTCCTGTGAAAAGAACATGTTTGAATATGAGGTAGAAGATGAAAACATAGATGGGGCTCACAAGATGTTTGTGATGCTCAGAAACAGTGATGAGATCGATTTTACGGTTGGCCGGAAGGTAAATGCCTTTTATCACAACCCGGCGCTTCCGTTTGATATGTCGATCAGATCTTCACTGATCAGGGATATTACGGGAAATCTCAAGCGGCTCGGAAAAATCGTAACGATACAATACTGTTAAGGGGATGAAATGATGGAAATAAAAATATGCGTGGGAACAACTTGTCACCTTCTTGGATCATCATCACTGGTGGAAGCCATTAATGAACTACCTGAGGAGATTAAAACAAAGATAACACTGAAATATTCTACCTGTTTTGATAAATGCCAGCAGGAGATGGTTCCCCCTGTAGTAAACATAGATGGAGAATTCTTCGATGATCTGAATCCGGCCAAGATGAAGCAGCTGATCATTGAGAAAGCCGGCGAGGACCATTGAATACAAATTTCAATGGCCTGATGAGTGAAAGGAGTTTTGTCTTCAATGAAGTGATGAAGAAGAGAAGGCAGACACTCATCGAACTTGCGAAAATGATTGACAACGGCAATCTGCAGGAGGAACTGCCCAAGCTGCCGAAGAAAATAATACCGGATTCGTCAGAACAGGTTTATCTCGAAAGAGAAATATTATCACAGAAATTAAAGATTTATCTCGGTCTGGACTATGATAAGACGAGAGATATAGAACTCTATGAAATTGCACAGGACGTTGAGGAATTTGTCTCCGTAGATTCTGAATACAAGGCTTACGGGAAGTTTATACAGGTTATCAAAGAGGCCTGTGACAGATGCCCCTCGGGAAGATATTATGTGACGGATCTCTGCAGGAACTGTCTGGCCCATTCCTGTCACAGTGTATGTCCCAAAAAGGCGATAGAGATCAGAAACAACCGGGCCTATATCGATTCGGAAAAATGTATAGGCTGCGGATTATGTGCGAATGCCTGTCAGTATTACTCCATCGTTAAACTGGAAAGACCCTGTGAAACCGCCTGTCCGGTCGATGCGATCAGCCGGGATGATACCTTCGCGGCAGATATCAGCGAAGAGCGATGTGTGAGCTGCGGAATCTGTTCTACCGCCTGTCCCTTTGGGGCGATCGAATCCACCTCCGATTTTTTCCCGGTGATCCGCTCACTCAACGGGACGGATAAAACGATTGCCATCATAGCCCCGTCCATCGTTTCACAGTTCGGGCCAAGGACAACGGTTGGACAGATCAAGAATGCCATCATGGAATGTGGTTTCGATGAATGTCTCGAAGTTGCCATCGCTGCGGATTATGTGGCGGAAAAAGAGGCTCGTCTGGTTAACGAGGAATCGCATTGTGTACTTACTTCCTGTTGTCCGGCCTTTGTTGACTATGTGAGGAAATTCCAGAAACCGTATGAAAGTCAGATCTCATCCGTTCCGTCGCCGATGGCGGTGATGGGGAACGACCTCAAGATCATCGAAGATGATACCCGAATCGTCTTCATCGGCCCCTGTTTCGCAAAACGAAAAGAGGCTTGGGAAAACAAATCGGTAGATTATGTGATGACGTTTGAAGAACTCGGAGCCCTGTTTATTGCAAAGGGCATAGAGCCGACAAAACTCGATGATGCGGAGATCGGAGGCACGCCGGAAGGCTGGGGATTCGCCTTCAGCGGAGGAGTCACCGAAGCCCTTGAAGCCGTGGATCAGGTGAATGGAACGGTGTTGAGGATGAATGGCCTGGTGGAAGCCTCAACGCTATTCAAACGGGTGGAAACGGAACCGATCAAACTGATCGAGGGGATGGCCTGCAGAGGCGGCTGTATAGCCGGCCCGGGGATCACCGTTGATCCGAGAATTGCAAAACAGAAGATAAAAAAAATGAAATCATAAAGGGTATGCCCTCAAGTCAGTTTGACTTAAAAGGCAGTTTTTCCGTTCAGCCACGGCTTAATTCGTATGTGGCTCGATGGGGGAACTGCTTTTTTTCAGGATTTAGCCTACTGACGGGGTCATTCTGCTGACAAAGATTCACAGAAATTCTTGTATGCCAACGCTTAAATTCCGTCACTATACCCCTGTAAATTTGATTGTGGGTTATTCGGCAAGTTCTATTCAGAAATTGGGGATTAGAAAAAGTTCAGGGGAGATTTTAATCTCTCCCCTTTATTGTTAACACATAGTAATTTGGCTTTTTGACAGGTCTGTTGATCACCTGTACTTTAAAATATTATTCCTTTGTAATACGATCTTCTTTTCCGGAAAAAGGCACCGATAACCATAAAATCTCCGTTTGAATTAACTCTCTAAAATCTGTTTTTATCCAAAGCAATGCTGTCATAAATCAAAAGTCTACGAGTCTCAGGAGTCCCTTGCAGGTAATCAGTGTTTCAAAGGCATACTCCCTGATACTGCTGCCAAACACCCTCGTTCTGAAATCGACGGTTTTTCTTAAAACGTCTTCGGTCTCTCTTATCGCCTGTCTCATAGAAAGGATCTTGTCGTGTTTCGGATGCTCATCCTTGTAGACGATCTCTATTATTTCTACCAGAGCCGAGAGCTTCATGAGTAATTCACCATAGATTCCAAATTCCTGCAGCCAGTCTCCGATATCGCCTTTTAAGTCTTCATCGGCGTGTTCGGTGATCTTTTCATAAGCTCCGGCTATCATTTCTGCCCTTTTACCGAGTAATTCACTCAGTTCAGGCAGCTTGCCGTTTTTCCAGAAACCATCGAACAGGTTCTTCATTTCCGCTGCTTTTTCAGGTTCGCCAGGGTTTACAGGACTGACATCGTTGGCCTGTGCAAAGCAGAGATACGCCTTCCAGAATTCCGGATACATCTCCTTTATCGTCTCTTTTAATGCTTCAGCCGGACAATAGTCAGAGGGATTATCCATGTATTTTTTTATATTTTTCAGGGTCAGAAGAGAGGCATAGGGCTGATTCATCGGGTTGATGACCAAACCGGTGCAACGTTCGTACATCGTCTTCTCTCGCCCCTTGTACAACCCGATATGCAGTTCGGGAACCATCACCGAATCGTTCACGGGAAAATTATCCCATATCATGATGTCCCGGCCAAATGCCTCGGCGGCCATTTCTACATTTTTAAGCGGTATTTTTTCGGAACACACCTGTGGTCCCGTCCACATGATCTCTATTTCCTTATAGAGATGTTTTCCGAGTGTAAAATGATACGGCCCAACCGTTTCCCCATGATAGGGGGTTGGACACAGGATCATCTTTAATCCTTCTATTTCATCTTTTAACGCATCATACAGCCTGTTGACGAAATCACTCTGTGCATCGGCCAAAGACGCATATTTCCGGATATCCCCCTCATGAACCAGTTTTTCAGGGATATCATCCAGGAAGATAGAAATCGTTTTTACACCCAAACGGGAAAATTCAAGGTATTTCTGTTTTAATATATCCAGTTCTTTCTGATCCGAATAGACCAGTGACAATCCCGGGCTGACAGCCATTGAGATATCAACGCCGTGTGCCGCTCCTGTTTTAATCAGTTCTGAAAATTTGTCGCAGAAAGCCTGATCATACATCTCACGCCAGTTTTCCCTGTGAAACAGGTCGATTTTGGGCGCGTATATGTATAAATTGTATCCAATATCACCTGCAAAGCTGACAACATCTCTTCTCTGTTTCCAGGTCCATTCTTTTCCATAAAAGCCTTCTACTATTCCCCTTGTCTGAAAATAAGCCATAACCTACACCTCTTTCGTTTTATCCTTTGACACCGCCTTCAACGAGTCCGGCAATGATCTGCCTCTGGAAGATTAAAAATATGATAATAACCGGAATACCGGCAATGGAAGACGCGGCCATCATTCTCGGCCAGTCCGTCTGGTTTAATTTCTGAAACATGGCTAATCCGACCTGCACGGTTCGCATTCCCTTTGAATTTGTCATGACGAGTGGATAAAAGAGATCGTTCCACACGCTGATAAATGTGTTGATCCCGAGTACGGCCATTGCGGGGGAACTTAAAGGCATGATGATGCGGGTGAAGATCTGGAAGTCGTTGGCTCCGTCGACATAGGCCGCTTCATCGAGCGCGTGTGGTAACTGTTCGATGTACTGCCTCATGAAAAAGATACCAAACGGTGTGACCAGTGATGGAATGATCAGGGCCATATAAGTGTCTATCCATCCGAAAGATTTCATCAGCATGAATACCGGAATGATCGTAACCTGTGGTGGAATCATCATTGTAGAAAGTACCAGCATGAAGAGAAATTCCTTTCCCCTAAACTGCTTTCTCGCAAAGGCATAAGCCACCATTGTACAGAAGATCAGATTTCCGAGGACCACACACACGGAGACAAATCCACTGTTGAAGATATATCTGGCAAAATCCTGTTCCTGCCAGACATCAATGAAGTTTGCGAATGTCGGGAATTTGAGCTTCGTCTTGATGTCGTCCATGATGATTTCACCATTTTCCATGCCTTCCGGAATACGTACGAGGACTTTTATCTGTGATATATGCTCTGTTTCCACCTTTTCAAATTTATCCGGTTCATAGGGAATGGTGATCTGATTAAATTCATTGTTTTCTATCTTTTGTATTTCTATCTGGTCTTCATTGTCGTTGATATCCTTTAAACCCAGAAAAAGCGTACTTCCCGCCGGAGCCTTTATCAAGAGCGAGACATATTTCACGAGGTTCGTATCCTTGTTGCCCGTAAAGGCCGTGATCCCGTAATCGGCTTCGCTGTTTGCGGCGATGACCTTGACGCCCTTATTTGCTTCGGAGTCAACGGGTACGATTTCAAACGTTCTCGCGCCGACCGCTCTCATTTTCGTTTTGAGAAAGACCGGATTCGATTCAAATTCTATCAGGGTGTTTTCCTTGATAAGGTGAAACAAATCTCCCTGCGGGATAATTGACGTGAAGATCATCATGAACAGTGGCATCAGTGATATGACCAGTAAAACCATCAGCAGCACAAAGATCCAGATTCTCTGAACACCGGTTTTCTTTTTCATACGCTATCACTCCTGAGCAGATATCTCTGTATAAATGTGACGATCATGATCAGCACGAGCAGAATATAGGATATTGACGTTCCGTATCCCATTTCAAACTTACTGAAACCCACCTGATAAAGATAATGAACGATCGTCTGAGTAGAATTTCGCGGTCCGCCGCCGGTCATCGTGTAAATCTCACTGAAGACCTGGAAAGAACGGATCGTGTTGATAGAGATAACAAAAAACAGTGTCGGCTTGATATAGGGTAAAGTGATCTTCAAGGCAATCTGAGTCGGTGTGGCTCCGTCAATCCTTGCCGCCTCATAGAGCTGTTCGGGAACGTTCTGAAGTCCGGCATATATCAGGATCAGATAATAACCAAACGCAGCCCAGATATCCATGATCATGATGGACGGCAGGGCGGTATCCGGAGAGGCCAGCCAGCTTCTTGATTCCATCTTGAATCCCAACAGAGAGCCAACCGTGTTGAATAGACCGTTAGAACTGTAAAGATAAATCCACATCGTGGAGATAACAACCATTGAGATGACCGAAGGCAGAAAAAAGCCCGCCTTGAATATTCCCTTTGATCTCAGATTTCTGCTGTTCAGCAGCAAGGCCAGAAGCAGGGCAATCCCCGTCGTAATGGGAACCGTTCCGATGACAAATATCATCGTGTTGCCAAGGGCTTTTAAGAATATTTCGTCCTGAAAGGCCTTTATATAATTATCAAATCCGATAAAATTCATCTGTGGATTTAACCCTGAATAATCCATCAAACTGGTTATAAACGAGTAGATAATCGGAAAGGCATTAAATACAATAAAAATAATGATCCAGGGAGACAAAAAGGCGAATAACGTCAGTCTCTTCTTAGTCTTCAATCTCAAGTTCTCTTACCTCCATAAATAAAAACATCAAATGGGCGGAGTGAATCCTCCGCCCGTAAAACTGATTACTGTTCTAAGATATCCTGAATCTGTGCGTTGTACTTGTCAAGTGTTTCCTTGACATTTGCACCGTCAAGAATGAGTGCTTCAACGGCTTCTGTAACCTTTGCCTGAATATCATCCCATTTGGGTGTTGGCGGAACGGGAACTGCCGTTGCATTCTGTTCAAAGAAGGTGTATTCGAGTGGATGGTCAAAGAACCATGGGTCTTCGGCCGCTGTGATGTTTGATGGGAATACTGCCGGATAGCCTTTTGTAACGATCATGGCAACTTCAGGATCAACAAGGTATTCGATCAGTTTGAGAGCTTCTTCCTGATGTTTTGAGGAGGAAGGAATGGTGAGGATTTCCCCGCCTGCGAATGAAGCGTGGAACCCATGATCTTCTGCCGGTTTCGGAACAAATGTCACGAGGAACTGTGTCTCGGGATAGGAGGTTAACAGGGCAGAAATCTGATGGGCGCCACTGACAACCATACCGACTTTACCGTTTCCGAAGGCCTCCATCAGATCGTTCTGTTTTGTCATGATGGAATATTCTGAAAGATCCTGATAGAATTCAGCTGATTCAACCACTTCTTTTGAATTGAACAGTGCTGTTGTCTGATCAACTGAGATAACTTTTCCTTCGTTTCCCCATACGGCCGGAAGGAACCATTCCTGCCAGGCACTGTAAGGTTCGCCGGAAGGAAGACCAAAACCGTAGATGTCTTCGCCGAGTGCACTGATCTTTTCAGCCGCTTCGAGTGTTTCTTTCCATGTGGCTGGCGGGTTTGCAGGATCAAGGCCTGCTTTTTCGAACAGATCAAGGTTGTAGAACATGGCCCTTGTCCCGAGAAGCCATGGTACCCCCCATGAATCTCCCTTGTAGGATGCTGAATTCCAACCTACGATGTCCTTGTGTGTATCTTCAATGGCATTTGTATTTGTGAGTACACCGCTGTCGGCAAAATTTGATATCCATGTGTTTCCGAGTTCGAGAACATCAGGAGCTGAACCGGCTGCAAAAGCTGTTACTATCTTGTCGAATCCGTTTGCCCAGGAAAGCTGAACAAATTCTACTTCAATATCGGGATTTGCCGCTTCAAAGGCTTCAACAACCTGCTTTCCGGTGTCATCATTCATCATAAACTGCCAAAGGACCAGTTTGGTTTTTGCAGTTCCAACCGTGGCGATCATAGCAATTGCGATTAGTAACACAACAAATTTCTTAAACATAAAACACCTCCGATTAATAAGGGGATTTTCAGTCTCCCCGATTTCCATGATTTAAAACGTCCAAAGCCTTGCTGTAATCTGAAAAGAAGAGATTGAGGAATGAAAGACACCCACCGACGGCAATATTCCTAAGCCCTTCCGTATCAATTATTATGAATTCTGGTTCCGCTCTCTGGGAATAATCCCCATTTGACTGTCCGAGTCCGGTCATAATCTCCTTTTTTAAGACAGACAGGACAGATTCGGAAAAATCGTTGATATCTCCACCGAGGATGATCCTGTCCGGATCAAGCAGCGTGGTTACCGTTACGATTCTGCTGGCCAGGTTGCTTACCATTTCCCTGAAAATCTTCGGGAAATCCTCCGACTCATACTGAAATCCTGAAAGGTCTCCGGCATGAAAAAAGAATTTCTTTGAGGCCTTCCAGCTGTTATCGAGTACGACTTCACCGGCAGACATCCGCGATCCTTTGTAAATCTTGTTGTTTATAACGATTCCCGCACCTATTCCCCCATAGGTTATAAATTCCGTCGGGAATGAAAACATGAAGTAGATGAGGTTTGAATCCTCCATCTTTGATTTTAAAAGATAACAGGCGGCTCCCGCATTGGCATCATTTTCGACGAACGTATAAAAACCCCATTTTTCCTCGATATGCTCTCTGAGATGCAGGTTGTATATCTTGAGATCAAAGGAATATTTGACGATTCCTTCCTCTGAATCGATGATTCCGGGCATCGATATGGCGATGGCCATGAGTGAATCAAAAAATGAGCCGTATTCCCCTATCGTTTCGTCGATTTCATCTACGATCGTAGAAACATCTATCTTTTTGGAGATAGATTGCTCCTTCAAGACCGTTCCCTTAAAATCCGAGATGACGCTGAATATTCTGTCGTTTACGAGTGTGATCCCGAGCACGAAGACCCTTCTCTCATTCAGTTTCAATATTTCCGTTTTTCTGCCACCGGTTTCGCCTGGATTCTGTATCCCGTCCCGAACGATCAGATTTTGTTCGATCATCCCCTCGATAGATCTTGAAACGGTAGAACGGTTTACACTCAGCTCCTGACTGAGACTTTGTCTCGTGAAGCTCTCGCTGATCCATATTCTGTTCAGTATTTGATGCTGGGTAGAATTTCTTAGAGTAAACATATTTGCACTCCTGACTTGTTGCGTGCTTCTTGCAACTAACTTGATTATAATATGAACTATTTTATATTCAAAATCCATTTATAGCTGAATAATTGGATTTATCTGCAAATAAATCCGATTAACGTCTTTTCTTTTCCGTTTTTGTATCTTTTTATTAAGAAAAGATAGGCTGAATAAACAGGGCTTGTTGAAAAACTAAAGGGGTTCCCGCCGAAAGGGGATTCAAGTAGATGCAAGGTTGAGAAAGAGATTCTCTCGAAAAAGTTTGTATCGAGAGGTTTGAAATATCTCTGTAGCGCTCGCTGAAGAAGACTTGCTTAAAAACCAAAAAGATTCTCCCTTTTGAGTGACGATGGTAGATGTTGGAGTGACTCTTTAGAGAATAAGATAAACGGTGATGTTCACGTTATTTCCTGAATGCTTGAAATGTCTCTGTAGAGCTTCGTTAAAATGGGAATCTCGGGTATTCAGCAAGTCCTGAATCGGATACAAAGAAGAGAGGGTAAAAACACATAATTAGCACTTGCACAATTCGTTTCAATCCCCTTTTATCTGGATATTTTATGTTTTTTTCTATGGGTTTAAATCTAAAATCATTTGTTTCGAAAGGGATACCGCCAGAAAACGAAAGTTTATCTTATATGGAGAGTCAGGTTGTATTGATATGGTCTCAAAAGTCTCAATAGTAATCCCAGTAAATCATCTTTCCCTTTTTCTTGAGCTTTGATTCTATATCCTTGAGGATTTCTTCCCTCTCTTTGATCCCAAGCTGTCTGAAGACCAGCATCTGATGTGCCTTGTTTTTTGCATTTCCGATGTAGAAGTGGATGACATCCGCTTCAAGCAGCAGTTTGGCGATTCTTTCCGGGGAAGTCTCCATCGTTATTTCTATCTCTTCTGCATCGAGAATGTTGGAAACCTGATTCAGAACCATGGCCCCTTCGGTTACCATAGTTGCCCCTTCCATGGCATATTCAGGCGGGGACTGGAATCCGAGAGACTTCTCCTTCATCCGGATCTTTCTGTTCAATCCTTTCGAAATGACATCTGCAGTGGTAGACCCACAGATGAGCCTTTTTCCGTCAGAATTTTTAAAGGCGTTTGCAAAGACGAGATCCTTTTCTTTTTTTGACGGGGGACCGGAAAAGAGACTGAGCTGCTTGGGTTGTCTGCAGTTGACCATGATGAGCGTTGTATCATCATGATGTCTTTCTCCGGATATGAGTTTGCAGTATTCGGAAACCTCATCAAGGAATACTCTATCCTCTTTATCTTTCATGTGAAGTTTACAGTAGTTGACGAGCCCCTCTTCGCCCCAGCCGAAGCTGTAACCCAGGCCAAGTCCGGCCTGACTGACACCATCACTGAACAGAAGCAGTTTATCGCCCGGTTCGAATTCAGCTCGTGATTCACCGATAATCTCATAACCAACGGTGTAATAATGCGGTTCAAGGATCTGAACGACACCGTTTTTTATCAGAATCGGTTTGGGTGCTTCATAGGTATAGATGATACATTTACCGTTATTTGTAAAATTGGCGGCGTTGAAAGCCGTAAAGGGGAATTCTTGTATTCTTGCCTTGTGCATGCTTGCAGCGATATGTTCGCAAGTTTCACTGAATGACAGCCCGTTTTCGATCATCCCGGCCCATCGGGTGGCACACTCCGTTGCGGCTATGTTGGCATAAATCCCGGAACCGATTCCGTCAAAGACACCGAAATAGGAGCCGCTTTTGGTTCTCGTGATAGCGGTATAATCTCCGCAAACGATCTGTTTATCTTTTATGGATTGGTGAATGATTCCTTCAAAGTACAGCACTTACTGTTCCTCATCTTCGTACAGATCCATCATCTTCTTGACAAGGGCTTCGCTTTCCGCGGTGCTCTTTCCGAGGAAATGGACGAGATCCTGAGCAAATTCCACCTGATGATCCAGGAGTTTCTTCGCCTGCTCGACGGTCTGTTTTTTGATCAGATTGATCTGTGTTCCCTCCAGTTTCATCCTGGACAGGTTGGCATAAAATCCGACGTACTGATTGTCATTTGGGAAGGAATAAATCATCTCGTGATAACGAATACCGTATTTAGTACGAACGGCTTCAAAGGAGTTGATGTCCCCGCTTGCTATCTTATTATACCCTTCCGCGTTGAGCAGATAGGATATCTCTCTGCCGAGTATGTGATTGTTGCAGATGAACATCTTTCTGAAAGAGTTGTTCATATGGATGATACGCAGATCGTTATCGAGAATGACAATGCCGTTGGGGGAATTTTCGATGATCTTATCCATTCGCTGCTGGGCTCTTCTGCGCATCTGAGGCATGCACATTTCCGGTTCGGCCATGCCGAGTACAACGGCGGCAGCCTTTTCGCGGCAATCAGTATACCCGCAGGCTCCGCAGTTCAATCGATCTTCGAGCCTTGCCTTTCCGGTTTCTATCAGTACCCTTTCGATTTCCTCATCACTGACCGAATCAAATGAGAGTGTTTTTTCCTTTTTTTTGAAAGAAGTGGTAAGTTCTACATTCGTCCGCCTTTTATTGTTGTCTTCATCTACGAATGTGGCAGCGTAATCCAGAACGGCCTTTTTTCTTTTGTAAAGGGGTGTTCCATCATCAGGGAATCCCGGCCCACCGATACATCCTTCTTCGCAGAAGAGCGGTTCAACGGCCTTGAAATCCCATTCAGAAGGTGGAATGCTGAAGAGTTCCTTTATTGCTTTTGAGCCACTGAGATGAATCACATCGGAGTCTGTTATATCATCATCTATTCCACAGGTTTTCAGCATTCCGCCCTGAATTGGAAAAAGTCTTGCGTTATGATAAGTGGATTTCCTCTGGAAATCGCTCTCGGTGCATGTAGCGAGGTCTATTTCTTCCTCTTCAAGCCATTCCGTCAGTTCCTGAAACGTCAGAACAGCCTGTACATCTCCTTTATTCTCTTCCCGTCTTATCTCCTGTTTCTTTGCCGCACACGGTCCGATGAAAACGACGGCTATGTCGTCACCAAGCTCTTTCCTGAGCATTCTGGCGTGCGCGATCATCGGTGAGACGATCTGGACGAGATATTCTAAATATTCCGGTTTATAATGTTCCACATAATTGACCACTGCAGGGCACGCCGTAAAAACCTTGGCCTTTCCGAGATGTTCTACGGAAGCAGGAGACATTTCCCTGGCGCCCTCAGCGGTTTCAGATACATAAAAAAATCCCAGACGGCGAAGGGCTGAGGGTAATCTCTTGGCTTTCCATCCGGGAAAAACCGCCGGAAAAGAGGGGGCGATACTGCAGACAACCCGTCTGCCGGAAGCAATAAGCTCTCTGACTTCATTGGCGCTCGAAACAATGAATTTTGAGTTCTGCGGACATTCATTCACACATGTTCCGCATTGTATACAAAGGGAATCTACGACGGTTGCCTGACCTCCGTGTACACTTATCGCTTTTACAGGACATGCCCTGACACATCTATAGCAGTCCATACAATTGGCAAGATCGGTTTTGATGACGTTGTCAAATTTTCCTTCTTTTTCCTGCGATGATGAAAACATTTATATCTCTTCCTCCTTGCTCATTGTGTTCATTGAGACAATATGAGTGATAAATAAATTCTTTTAAATCCCCTCCGAGGAGGGGATTTTTCATTCTATCTTTACCCTATAACGTTCTTAATTTCCTTGATGGCCAGTTCAGGTGTACATTTTTCGATCGTTTTTCCATTCACCGTGATAACTGGACCTCTTTCACATTTTTCCGTACAGAAGGATGCGGATATGGCACTCTTATCTCCGAGGTCATTCTCGTTGATATAACCCATAATGCTGTTATAAACATTCTGTGCGCCTCTTACATAACAGCTTGTACCGAAACAGACGTTAATCTTGAGCGGACTGCTCGCATCACCATCTGAAAGCATGACTTCCTCATGGTCAATTCTCTTTCTGTTCTTGTAATGCGTGTGAAGCAACTCGTGTGCCTTGTGCGCATCGATATCCTCATTATACATCTTCTGAAGGTATGGGTTTTCATTTGATACGTGAAGCTGAAGCATCTTGTCATTGTCAAAGAGTCCCTTGCTTCTATTCTGTACACTGTCTCTCGAAGCGCTGACAGGCTGTCCGCCTCCGTTTACACATCCGCCTGGGCAGGCCATGACTTCGATGAGATCAAAGTGTTCTTCGCCGGCTCTTACTTTGTCGATCAGATTTCTTGCGTTGGCGAGACCGCTGACAACCGCGAGCTTGAGTGTGAGCTCTCCAATCTTGACCTCTCCGATCTTAACACCCTTATCGCCTCTGAACTGTGTGAATTCGCCTTCCGTATCGTTGGCTATTTTTGCCGCCGCATATCTGAGAACCGCTTCAGACACACCCCCGGACGTTCCAAAGATGACGCCTGCACCGGTCTTGAATCCGAATGGCATATCGAATGATCCCGGCTGAAGCTTTGAGAAGTTGATACCAGATTCCTTGACCATTCGGGCCGCTTCCTGTGTGGAAAGGACATAATCTACATCCTGATTGCCGTCTACCTTGAATTCATCTCTCTTGGCTTCGAATTTCTTTGCCGTACAAGGCATGATGGAGACAACGACGAGGTCTTCCCTTGAACAGTTGAGCTGTTTTGTCAGATTATCCTTGCAGAGGGAACCAAACATCTGTTGCGGGGACTTACAGCTTGAGAGATTTGTCAGCAGATCCGGATAATACTGTTCCGCAAACTTCACCCATGCCGGACAGCAGGAGGTGAACTGTGGAAGTCGTTCTCCCTTGCTGAATCTGTTGATAAATTCATTTCCTTCTTCAATGACTGTGAAATCTGCTGCAAATGAGGTATCGTATATCATATCAAAGCCCATCATTCTCAGGGCCGTGATGATCTGTCCCGTTGTTGTTGTCCCTGGCTGATAACCAAATTCTTCTCCCATGGCTACTCTGATAGCCGGTGCAATCTGAACGACAACCTTTTTCTTTTTATCGTGAATGGCCTCCCAGACTCTGTCTATTTCAGACTTGATCGTAAGTGCTCCAACCGGACAGGCCTTCACACACTGTCCACAGTTGACACATTCGATCTCTCCGAGTCCCTTGTTGAAAGAGGCAACTACCGTTGCGTCTGCTCCTCTGTTGGCAAAGTCGAGAACGCCGACGGACTGAATTTCCTTACAGACTCTGACACAGTCACCACAGAGCACACACTTGCTCGGGTCTCTGATGATGGCATCACTCGTTGCGTCTACCGGTTCGAAATCAACTTTCTGTTTGAATCTGACTTTGGTGACGCCAAGCTGATTGGCAATATCCTGAAGCTGACAGCTTCCGCTCTTTGCACAGGTCGTACAGTTCTGATCATGACTGGCAAGCATGAGTTCGATGATCATCTTTCTCATTCTTCTGAGCTGTTCCGTGTTGGTTTTTACGTTCATGCCTTCCGTTACGGGAGTAGAACAGGCCGGAACGGTATTCTTTCCGTTTACCTCTACCATACACATTCGGCAAGCCCCGTATACGGAGATATCCGAATGATAACAGAAGGTCGGCAATTCGATATTCGCCTTTCTGATTACTTCGAGAAGGTTTCTCTCTCCTTCGTAAGGTACTTCTATATTATCTACAATAATATTAAAATTATTCATAATTCACCTCAACCCAATTTTACTGCGCCGAAATTACATGCATCCGCACAGGCTCCACATTTTATACATTTATCATGATCGATAACGTATCCTTCCTCTCTGGATCCACTGATGGCGCCAACCGGACACTTTCTCATACACAGGCTGCATCTCTTACACTTTTCATCGTCGATGTAATAGCTTCTCAGCGCTTTACATTCTCCGGTTCGGCAATGTTTCTTTTCGATGTGTTCGATGTATTCATCTCTGAAATACTGCAGTGTGGATAATACAGGGTTTGGAGCGGTCTTTCCGAGTCCACAGAGTGAACCGATCTTTATTGTCTCAGCAAGTTCTTCTATGAGGTCAAGTGTTTCCATTGTTGCTCTCCCTTCGATGATATCGTCAAGGAGATTGAGCATCTGTTTGGTCCCTTCACGGCATACGACACATTTTCCACAGGATTCGTTCTGCGTGAACTGCATGAAGTATCTTGCGATCTTCACCATACAGGTCTGTTTGTTCATAACGACGAGTCCGCCTGAACCGACCATCGCGCCTACTGCCTGAAGGTTATCGTAATCTAACGGCATATCCATGTGTTCCTGTGTGAGACATCCGCCTGAAGGCCCTCCGATCTGAACGGCCTTGAAATCCGCTCCGCAGTTGCTTCCGTCGTTGTTGATAACGCCGCCACCGATCTCTGAAACGATTTGTCTGAGCGTTGTGCCAAAGGGTACTTCAATCAGACCAGTATTGGCAACGTGACCGGTGAGTGCGAATGTCTTTGTTCCCGATGATTTTGCGGTTCCGATGCTTGAATACTCTTCCGCTCCCATCTGAAGAATGAGTGGGATCGTTGAAAGTGTTTCTACGTTGTTGATGATGGTTGGTTTGCCAAAGAGTCCCTGCTGTGCCGGGTATGGCGGCTTTGGCATCGGCATGCCTCTTTTTCCCTCGATAGAGGAGATGAGTGCGGTTTCCTCTCCGCAGACGAATGCCCCTGCCCCTTCAAAAACGTGTATCTGGAATGATTTATCCGAACCGAAGATGTTTTCCCCGAGGAATCCCATTTCGTTGGCCTTTTTTACGGCATATCTGAGTCTCTTAACGGCGAGCGGGTATTCCGTTCGGACATAAACATATCCTTCGGTTGCCCCGATGGCCTGACCGGCGATGAGCATTCCCTCAAGAACACTGTGCGGGTTACCTTCCATGAGACATCTGTCCATGAATGCCCCTGGATCTCCCTCGTCTCCATTACAAATGATGTATTTCTGATCGCTGACCTGTTTCTGGGCAAGACTCCATTTGAAACCGGTAGGGAATCCACCACCACCACGGCCCCTGAGTCCTGATTTGGATATCTCATCGCAGATTTGTGTTTCACTCATCTTGAGGACCGCTCGTTCGGCTGATTCGTAGCCTCTCTTTGAGATGTATTCATCTATATCTTCTGCATCGATCTCTCCACAGAGTTTAAGCGTTGTTCTCTGCTGTTTGCTGTAGAAGGGAACTTCATCGTGTATTGCAATCTTCTCGTTTTCCGGGCCTTCAAACAGCAGCCTTTCGATGACTTCACCTTTCTTCAAAGTCTTTTCGATGATTTCTTCCACGTCTTCTGCCTTGACATGTGTGTAGAAATAGCCTTCCGGCTTGATCGTTACGAGAGGTCCCATCTGACAGAAACCCTGACAGCCGGTTCCCTTCATCAGCGCGTCTCCGCCTTCTTCTTTCTTCAATGCCACGTTGATTTTGTAGCCGTTTGCTTCAGAAAGTTCCAGAAATTTGTGATAAATATCCATGGAACCGTTGGCAATACAACCGGTTCCCGCACAGACAACGACTGAACGACTGAACTTTTCTGATGTTTCCTTATATTTGGATGTTACCGCTCCAAGATCCGTCTTGTTAATTGTTTCCATTGTCGGCCTCCTGTTTTCTTATTTCATCGAGTAATTTCAGAGTCTTTTCCGGTGTCATCGTTCCGTAAACCTTCTCGTCGATAACGACTACCGGAGCCAAACCACATGCACCAAGACATGCGACCGTTTCAAGTGTGAATAATCCATCGTCAGAAGTTGTCTTTTTTCCGGTCAGGTTCAAGGTTTCTCTTAAGGCGTTGAGAATTCCTTCTGATTTCTTTACATGACAGGCTGTTCCATCGCATATCTTTATAATGTGCTTTCCCTTTGAATTGAGTGTAAAGTGTGAATAGAACGTAGCTACACCGTAAATCTGCGCCGGGGAAATCTTCAGAGCGGTTGCAATGTAAGTCATGATCTCCTCTGGGAGATAGGAATATATCTCCTGAATTTCCTGAAGGATGGGGATGAGTTTGTAATGATCGTTCCCGTATTTCTCGAGGATGTCACAAACCTTGTTAAAATTTTTGTTCAATACATCTGTCATAGTGTTCTCCTTTCTGACAATGATCAATTTATTGTTTTATCGGTTCTTTTCTTTTTCCACCTATATAAATAACGCTTCCAATTTTTCCTGATTAACCAAGTGTGAAGTTCTGAAGGAACCTCGAGAGACTTGCCTTTTTAGTCTCAGTTATCGTTATATAACTATCGATATAATTTTATCGAAAAGGGCTAAAAAAATTTGCAACGAACAACGTTACAAAAATTACTCGACCTCAACAGGCTCCTCTCGTCCTTCATGGGTCCCTTCGGTCAGATGCTTGCTGAGGACAGCCAACGACATCGCCATGTTCTCATTCTGTACCAGGACATCCTCCGGTACCTTGAGCATATACGGTGAAAAGTTCCAGATCGCCTTGATACCGGCTTCGATCATCTGATCGCAGACAATCTGCGCACTTTCCTCGTTAACGGTGATAATTCCAAGCTTAATCTGCATCCTCTGAACTATGTTCTTCATCTTTTTCATTGGGAAAACGGTTGTATTTCCTATCTGCTCCTCGTGTTTGAACGACTTGTCGAATCCCATAACAATGTTGATGCCATAATCCTTGAAGGCCTTGTAATTGATCAGGGCCTTGCCAAGATGTCCCACGCCGACAATGATCGCATCGTTCATGTTGTTGTATCCCAGAAACTCCTCGAGATCCCGGATCAGTTCGATCCTTCTGAACCCTTTTCTGGGGCTTCCACCTGCCGTGCTGACAGAGGCAAGATCCTTTCTGACCTGAACTTCGTTCAAACTAAAGTCCCTGGCGATTGTTGCCGCTGAAACATTTTCTTCACCGGAACTTCTCAGATGATAAAGATAATAAGGCAACCTTCTCATCGTCTGGAGCGAACATGTCTTCTTTTTCATGTCTCACCTCCTGAATCGATAAAATTATATCAAATGGAATTTTTTAAGTCAACTACCTGCTTATATTAAAATGTAAAGATATTAAATAGTAATTATATAAATTATTTTAAGAATAAGGTTTACCATGTATATGGTAGATGTGTTGTTATAAGTTTTATAAATAAAACAAATGAAGAATGCTTAACCTTCTCCCGACCAGCGTTTCTGTTTGATCTTATCCAGCAGCCACCAGTGAGACGTACGGATATCCCAGGGGATGGAGTAGGGAAGGTGGTGGTTGTTTCCCTTTCTCATATCCTTATAACTGAACGAATCATAAATAAGATAACTGGCTTCCTGTGGGGTTGTATGAGTTCTGTTGGATGCGGCAGCCGGTTTGACAATATGAGGATGTTTCAGCCATTCCATGACGGTATCCTGAAAGAAAACGAGAATCTCCTTGTTGGGAATAACGAGTTCACATTCATATTTTGCGTTTTTTAACACCTGTGATTGAGGCTTTAAATAACCGCTGAAGATGAATAAAGTCCAAATAGCCTCTGTTTTTGTGTTCAGGTCGTTTAAACAGGCTGAATCATCGATGACCTTTTTGATACGGTTCCCCTTCAGAAGCTGAGTGATCTCCTCCCGGAATTCGGATTTCCGTTCCATGTTCCTGTGTATGTTTTCCCGAATCAGATCGTTTGATGAAGTGTTGATCCAATAAGCCTTCAATTTACCCTCGTCAAGGTAACGGATTACGGACCACGGATTGTACTGGACACTGCTCCCCACGTTATAGCCCTTGTACCAGGTCTTCAGATTCTCTTTTATAGACGTTTTAGGCGTTATTGCAAGCGCCTTTATTAAATAGTCAATGTCGGAGTCGGTAAAACCGAAATACGGGGCATATTTCTCATCAAAGACCGAATAGACCTTGAGGTTGTTCAAACCCGAAAAGACACTTTCTTTGGACACCCTGTAAATTCCCGTCAGAATTCCTTTGAAAATAAAGGGGTTATCTTTAAGTCCATCGGAAAGAAAGCCCTTCATGAAATCGATCACGTTATCATAATAACCGTTGATCCAGCCACTCAGAATGGGGGCATCGTATTCATCTATCAGGAGTAACACGGGCTTGTTGTACACCCGGTGAAGCAGTTCGGTCAGAAATTTCAGCGATGATTTGTATTCCGGTGTTTTAGCCGTTTTGTTTCTGATGGTCTCATAAGATTTCCGTTCAACCGAACTTTTCAGGCCCTTTTTTATCGACGGATACAAATCATCGTAGAGTTTTGAGATCAGGCTTTTTAACTGTACCTTCGTAGCATACCAGTTTAAATTTTTGACATCTTTAAAGGTGATGAAAATTGTGGGATAGTTGTTTAATTGTTGCATCACTTCTGTGTTTTTACCGATATTCAACGGTTTAAAAAGTGTAAAAGAATCGAGGGTGTTATCGAAGAAATAGCGTAGCATACTCATGTTCAACGTCTTTCCGAACCTTCTCGGACGTGTGATGAGTGTGCATTTTGCAGCTTCTCTGAAGACTTCTTCAACAAACAGAGATGTGTCGACAAATAAGTAATCATTTTCTATTAATTCCTTAAAATCACTGATACCGATAGGAAGCTTCTTCAAAGAGGACACCTCACGAATAGTTGAGATACATTTTAAAACAGACAACATACCTCTTCTTTATCGACCGATTAGTGGAAGGTTCAATAAAATTATGTTGAATTTTTTGAGGCTTCGTGATATTTATCTGTTTTGAAAAGGACAGCTGGATTATTTTCGGAGTTATCTGAAACTTAAAGAGATGTTTGTGTAAGTATTTGTATCAGTTTATCCCGTTCACTTCCTTCATAATACCAGGTACACAAATAACCGTACAAAGTGGAGAGCCCCATTTTCCTGCAGAAATCTTCTATTACTGTATAATGCGGATCCGAGAAGCGTTCAGCCAAAACTTCCTCAACATCAAAACGCCAGGGGGTGGAAGCATATCTGACATATTGTCTGAAGTAACTATTCAATCTCTCGATAGCGTCAATGCTTTGAACAGAACTGTAGAGAGCTGTCAGATCAGAAATCTTTTTCAAAGTCTGAATACGGACAGTCTTTCGTTTGCCGTTGAGAATTCTGTAAAGGGATGTTGGAGATAAGTCGTTTTCATGGGTAAATTGGCTGGATTTTCCGATGTGTATCAGAAGAGCTTTATGCAATCCTTCTTTGTTTTTGACTTCGTTTTGTTTAAGCAATTTTTCATCACCAAAATAACAATGTTTTTTGCTAATGTGCTGGCAGCCGCATGCTTTTTCCTGAAAGTGGGATTAATGGCAATAAGCTGTTTGTAATAGTATCGAATTAGCGTAGCCGTTTCATAAAACGTGTCATATTTTCCAGCTATTATACTTCTGCCGGATGAGGGGGAAATTTCCCTGAATGGGAAACCAATAGAAGAGGATTCCATCAAAAAGATCCTGTCGGGGATTCATCAGCAGGATCACATCTTTTACGCCGACTATCATGACAACTGTTCACTCTTTGACACTTACAAGCCCGACTATAAGAAGATGGAACGCTATTTCAAAAACGGTTTTCTGAACCGTGTGAAAAACAGAAGTGACTGCCGTGAATTGAGTGGGGGAGAAAAGCAGATACTGCTGCTCATGAGGAGTTATGCCTCACAGAAGGAGATCATTCTGTTAGATGAGGTCTTTACGTCGATAGACCTTGTAAACCGTGAAGATGCGAGAAATTTCATTTTCGATATGGATGCTCAGTTGTTCATCAGCGTCACACACGATCTTTCTGAAGGGAATTTGCGACAGTACGATGAAGTGCTTGTGATGGAGAATGGACAGCTTAAAAAGAAAGGGGATTCTGTGAATCTCAATGCGGTAAATGTGTAAGTTTTCGTATTGATTCTGATGCAAATGGAGAGATGATAAAACCTGAAAATACTTTTCTTGCCATGATGGAGATGCTTAAAAGTAGAGTCTGAAAAAGAGATTCGAACAGTTATATTTTTAAACGGGAGAGATCTTGCTCTCTCCCAATTTTAATCTTTCTTGCGGCGACATTCATGATTTTGTTTTATTCACCCATTTCAAAACGGACAAAACGCTTAACCGTAATGTTCTCTCTCAATAAAGCAATATGGTTCACAAGTATATCGTTTATGCTCTTTTCAGGTTCTTTGAAATAGGGCTGATCGAGGAGGCAATTGTCACGGTAGAATTTTTCGAGTTTGTTTTCAATGATGGTGGGAATGATTGATTCTGCTTTGCCGTCCTTTCGCGCCTGTGTCTCAGCTATTTCCCTTTCTCTGTTGACCAATTCTGGTAAAAGATCCTTGCGGGAAATACAGAGCGGATTCATTGCAGCGGTATGCATGGCAAGGTTATGTGCCAATTCTTTAAAAACATCCGTTGCCGCTGCTGAGTCGCTTTCACAATTGACTTCAAGCATCACTCCAACCCGCCCGTTGAAATGTTGATAAGTTCCTATAACACCTTCTCCGGTTTTTCTGAATGCCTTTTTCTTTGAAATTGAGATTCCTCTTTCACGTAATCGGACAATAGCGTTTTCAAAATTTCCGTTTGCTTCTTCCAATGCCTTTTTTGCATCCAGATAACCTGCTCCCGTCTGATCGTGTAATTTTTTTACTGTGATTGGTTCTATTGTCATAGTATCTCCTCCATATATGTACTATTTATACTATTATAGTACAAATAGTGCTATTTGTCAATAGCCGAACAATTCTGAGGATTTTCTTGAGTGATTGATGAATATTTTCATAAAGGGGTTCATTTTCACGGCGAGGGTAAAAAAGTAAAGCGTTTTTTGTTTTATACAAAATGTTATATAATTAACCTGTTTAAAAAAGTGTTTTTTAAAGTGATTTGTTTTATCTATATATAAGGAAAGTTTGAGGGAGGAAGGATGAAGAGGAAAAATATTACGTTGTTGCTGGCCGGAATGGGGGTTTCGGATCTGGGCTCCGCCATTCAGTCTGTGGCCATTCCGCTTTTTGTCCTGCAGTTGACAAGTTCTGCCATCTCAATGAGTATGGTAGTGTTTGCATCAATGGTGACGGGAATTTTGATGATGCCTTTTGCAGGGGTTATCAGCGACAGATGGAACAAGCGAAATGCGATGGTGACAATGGACTTGACGCAGGGGGTTATTTTGCTTGTGATGGCTGTTCTGGCGTATAAAAATATGCTTACCATGGAAGTTCTGATCGTTACGACGGTATTCAGAAGCGGAATTTCCGCCTTCTTTCAAACCTCTTCCGATGCCTTTTTTATTGAGCTGGCATACGGCGATTCCCTGAGAAGCATCAACTCTCTATCCCGTTCCATAGATTCTGCAACACAGCTTGCAGGGCCTGCCATTGGCGGGATGTTGTTTGGCTTTCTCGGTATCACCGTTGTACTTGTCGTGAATGGGATTTCATATATTCTTTCCGGGATCAGCGAGATGTTTATCGAATACAGTCACGTCAAAAGACACGATAAATTATCCGTTACATCTTTTTTCACTGAATTTGGAGAGGGGATAAAGGCGATTAGAAGCATTAAGGGATTTGTCCCCATGCTTTTGTTTTTTGCCGTGATGAATATGATCGACGCCCCGATCATTCCAATCTTTTTGCCCTTCGTTGGAAAAGAGGTTCTGGGATTTTCGGCAACGAATATCGGGTTGCTCACCAGTGCCTATACGTTTGGCGCACTCGTGTCCGGTTTACTGATTGCAACGCTTCTGAAAAAGATGGATTCAAAGAAGATGTGTTATCTCGGAATCATAACGGCCCCTCTTTTTCAGATTATCTTTGCCTTTATGATATTCCCGCAGTCCCTTGCCCTGATCGCCAGTACGATGATGTTGCTGATCTATTCACTGGTTCTGTATTTCATGATGGGCTTTACGGATTCTCTGGTCAATGTCCCGCTGATGACGAAGATTCAGATGATCATTCCCGAAGATTTGAGAGGACGGGCCTATTCCGTTATGAGCATCATCTCGTCGGTCTTTATTCCGATGGGCTTTCTGATTTACGGATTCCTGCTGGATAACACGGCACCGCATTATCTGCTGCTTGGAATGAGTGTCATCACACTTGTTCTGAGTGTTGTGATGCAACGGTTTATTCCATGGAAGTCTTTTGAGAAGGAATCTTAGGAGAAGATGGAATGAAATAAACTGAGGGGATTCTTTGGTGAATATTTTGGAACTGTTACAAGTCAAACCCAATTTAAGATGGGAATTTACTTAAAATAAGCAAAAGTACGTGATACGATTTTGTTAAAGTTTTCTTTTTAAGGGAAAGGTAGAACCTATTTGTGAAGACTTAAGAACGGTACAATGAGGGTCTTTGTATCTCTTTGCTTATCCGTTATTTTGTTTTTGTCAGAGACTTGAAAGTCATATTGGAACGATTCTTATAATGATAAGAATGCTTAATTCTGTTAATCAAACTTTGCCGAAAAAATCTTTCGTAGAAAGAGTAAATTCCCCACTTGGGTGGGGTGCCTCCGAAGGAGGTGGATTGGGTTCTGAGTTATGCAATAGCTTTTGTTTATGAGGAGGCGACATGGTAAAAAAAATCTACAGCAATTACAGAAGGCAACTCATTTTAACTTTTATTATGGCGACACTGGTTTCATTATCCATTATCCCGTATCCCTTTGTCATGAAAGCCTTTATTGACCGGGTGATCCCCAACAAGGACATGAATGAGGTGATGACGTGGTCCGGGATATTGGTTTTGATCATCGTTGTCAGGATGATTGCCAATTTTCTGCAGAATTACACCCTGGCAAAGGTGGAAGGGAATTTTGAGAGAGATTTGAGATTGACGATCTTTGAAAAGATCTTGAAGCTCCCCATGTCATTTTTTGTCAGCAACGATACGGGGACGCTCATGTCACGGGTCTTGAATGATTCGTCCAACAGTTCGGGGCTTTTCAGAGATTATTATCTAGTGTTGTACAGCTCTATCCTCAGCATTGCGGCTGCGGTGGTTTCAATGCTTTATCTTGATTGGGTTCTGACCTTGCTGTGTCTTTTAATCCTGCCGGTGTTGTTTATTGTTACCAGTATTGTTAACGCCAAGATGGCAAAGGAAAGTCAGAAGATGTCTTCGGCCTCTTCGGCTTGTTCGAGTGAATTAAAGGAGAGTCTGGATGCGATAGAGACAGTTAAAGTAGACCATCTTTATGCCAGAGTTGGGAAGAATTTCAAACGGGCTGTTGACAATTATCTGAAGATCAACGTGGCCATCAATAAGTATGGAGCGATGGCGGGTGGTATTATGACAGGAATTGTGTCTTTTGCTCCGATTCTTGTCTTTATCCTTGGGACGTTCCGGGTTATTAATGAACAAACCAGTATAGGAAATGTTGTTGCCATCAGTTCTCTGATTGTCTATTTATTCATGCCAATTCAGGAGATTGCCCTGTCTAAGATTAAGATGCAGCGTCCGAAGGCCATGTGGAAGAAGATAGGGGAATTGCTAAATGAAAAAGAGGAAGTCCTTTCAGGTTCACCTGTTAGTGGTTTTGGCCTGAAACTCGAAGATGTCAGTTTTGCCTATGATAACAGGAATAAGATTTTTGAAAAGATGAATCTAACGATTAATCCGGGTCAGATGGTGGGGATTGCCGGTCAGACCGGTGGTGGGAAAAGTACACTGTACAAGCTGATTGCCAAGTTTTATGATATAAGTGCCGGGAGATTCTTTATAGAGAATGAGGCAGCTGAACGGGTTTCGACGGATGAACTCAGAAAGAAGATGGCTTATATCAACCGGAATACGTATATCTTTAACGGAACGGTTCGTGAAAACATTGCACTTGGAAAAGACATTTCCGATTCAGAAATTCAGGCAGCACTCAGGATTGCCTGTCTAAATGACGCCTTTCAATTGGATTCGGCTGTGGGGACTGAAGGGAAAGCAATTTCCGATGGACAGCGGGTACGGTTGGCCATTGCCAGAGCGGTGGTCAAGAATCCATCCATCTTCCTGATAGATGAGGCCCTGACGGCACTAGATCCCTTGACGGAGGCAAAGATCATCACCAATCTGAGAGAAAGGTTCTCTGATGCAACTTTCATCGTCATTTCTCACAGAGAGTCTGTTTTCAAATACATGGATCGGATCTTTGTGCTTGAGGATAGAAAATTTTCCGAAGGCTTTTCTTTTAAAGAAGCTCAGGAATCGGAGGCTTTCACCCGATTGTTTTCAGTTGTAAAGTGATATAATTAAGGACATCCTGAAAATCGAAAGGGGGATAATTATCAATCATTTCATAATAAGGTAGTATAAAACCGGTTTTGACCTATATGTTGATAATTTATCTCAATTAAAGTGTATTCGAGTCTTTTGTACTTGAATGCAGTCTGTGTTTGGTTTTATTCCAACGGTACTCATCAGCACAGGTTCTTTTGATAGTCAGGAGGAAAAATGAAAATCTTCAATCAAAAACTCATACTAACGTTTATCGTTTTAAATCTTTTTTCATTCGTGGTGATACTTTGTAATATCATGCAGCCGCTTATCTCGCAGAAGCTGCTGGATCTCACGCTGGCCGGGAGCTATGGTGAACTGCCGGTTCAATTCGTTTTACTTTCCGTTGCCATCGTTGTATTGCTTGTCTGTGAACTATGCAGGAAGATGATGGCTGCAAGGTATAAAAAGGGAATCCTGGATGGATTACGCTCCGCTGTGCTTAAAGGAATGCTTTCAAAGAAACTCGAAAACTTTCAGCTGCTGAACAATCAAAAATATATCTCCCTTTTCAACAACGATTTGAGGGAAATTACAGAGGCATATTATGTCCAGTTTACCGACATCCTCTTCAATTTCCTGTCCCTCGCCGTATATGCAACGGCACTCTTCAGGTTGAATACCATCATGGCCCTCATCGTCATTGCAACGAACGTATTGCCGATTCTGGCGCCATTAGTCTTCAGAAGGAAACTCCAGTTGAAGAAGGAAACCTATCTCGAAAGTCTTAAAGAGTACAACGTGAGGCTTGGAGATGTCGTCAACGGTTTTGCCGTTATAAGGGTACATCAGATGAAGCCACTTATCGAGAATCTGTTGAGAAAGACTTCGGAGCGATCAACCGACAGGGAAAAGGATTATGAAATTCTCACGGGATTCAGTAATATGCTGGTCGGCTTATTGTCCTATGCCAATTATTTTTGTATCATTCTGGCGGGGGTGTACCTCATGATCAGAGGCGAGCTCAGTGCCGGAGGACTTCTTGCGACGATACAGGTTTCCGAGTTATTGGTTGGCCCCACTGTCAGTATCACGTATCAGATGAATGTCTTCAATGCAATAAAAACGGTTAAGCGCAAAGTTTTTAAAACTTATGGTCAGGGTGACATATCTGAAGAAGTGATGGGAAGACCGGAACCGATTGAAAAGATCGAGATCAGGAATTTGAATTTTCACTATAACGAAGTTCCAGCTCTTCAAAACATCAACCTCTGTTTTGAAAAAGGAAAGAAATATCTCATATACGGTCAGAGCGGCAGTGGAAAGTCCACTCTATTTAAGGTGCTCTCAAAGATGAATTCGACTTATACGGGAGAAATCCTCGTCGATGGCAAAACGCTGTCGGAGGTTGGCGAAACGGATTACTTCTCAAGAATCGGGATAGTCTATCAGACACCCTTTGTGTTTAACGATACCCTTCTGAACAATATCACCATTTTCAGGAAACGGGACAAAAAAAATGTCGAAAAAATAATTGATGAACTGGATCTCGGCAGAATCAAAGCGGATATCCTGATGGGAAAGGTGTTTAAAGACAGTGAAAATAACATCTCAGGCGGGGAAAAACAGAAAATTGCGCTGGCGAGGGTGCTACTCGAAGGAAAGCAGTTTATCTTTCTGGATGAAGCCTCTTCCTCCATCGATGCAAGAAGCAGTTTCAAGATCGAATCGGATCTGCTGAGCAAGTCTGAGATCACCCTGATCAACATCGAGCATAAGGTGAATCCGAATACGCTTCCGTTGTATGACGAGGTCATTTGTCTTGAAGGGGGATATGTGACGGAGATTCTCAGGTCGGATGAAGAGAAGCATAAGTTACTTAAGCATTAGTCATAATGTTAACGTTGCTGTGTAATTTAATGCGTATACTGTAAGTGCAAGTTCAAAAGGCGATAAACCATAAATGCTATAATTTTATTATCAGTAGACAATCATCTGAAAATCAGATGGTCTTTTATTATCACTATTTATCTGGAGATGAACCATGTTTGATTTTTTTTCAGATGTATACGACTATTCACACGAACAATTCTATAAAAATATCGTTTTAATGATTCTATGTGGTGTAACCGGTGGTATCAGCTTTTTGATGCTGATACCGCTGTTTGAGATAGCGGGGATTACACCCGGAAATGGCAGTTCTTTTGAATTTTTAAACCGGATTACGGAATATTTCTCACAATTTCCGGAAAACAGCCGCTTGATCATCGTCCTGATCCTTTATATCCTGATTATCACGCTACTGGTTTTACTGAATCGACAGATGAAAATCGGCAATGTGGAATTGACACAGGGGTATATGAAAGACAAACGTCAGCAATTGTTTGAGGCAACGGTTCAAGCGGACTGGCAGATTCTTCTGGAAAGAAACAGTTCGGATATCACCAACGCCTTCACTCAGGAAATCAACAAGGTCTCCATGGGAAGCATCTTCTTTTTAAGAGTCCTTTCACAGCTTGTGATCGGGGGAGTCCATATCGTCATCACCTTTCTGCTCTCCTATCAGTTGAGTCTGTTTGTGTTGGCTTGTGGAGTGCTTATGTATCTCATCGTCCATCCGATGGTGAAACGAGCAAAGGTGTTGGGACAGAGTGTTCAACAGAACAACAAACGACTGATGAAGGATATCAGCGAACATCTCGGCGGGATAAAAGATATTAAGAGTTATGGACTCGAAGCAAGTCAAATTGAAGAATTTCAGAACATCACCGAAAAAGTAGAAGGGAACATGGTGGATTTCACGAGACTTCAGGCAAAGCCGGAGCTGTTTTACAAGATCGGAGCAGCCATCATCATCAGTATCTATTTCTATTTTTCACTGAATACCTTCAAGACCGATTTGAGTTCCACCATCGTTATCCTCCTCGTCTTTTCAAGACTCTGGCCACTCTTTTCGAGTCTCCAGGGGAACCTTCAGAATATCAACATAGCAATTCCGTCATATAAAGCATATAAACAATTGTTAAAAACATTGCACAAAAAGCAGAAAACGTTAAACACAAACAAACCGGCAAAAGATATTTCTTTTCAGAAAAGCATCAGATTTGAAGATGTCAGTTTCAATTATGCGAGCGGTAAAAATCCAGTATTTACCGAGAAAAATCTTGAGATCAGAAAGAATGAACCAACGATGATCGTTGGAGAATCGGGAGCCGGAAAGAGTACGATGATCGACCTGATCATGGGATTGCTGAACCCCACGAGTGGGGTTATTAAAATTGATGAGCAGGTTCTGGATGAATCTGTCAAACATTCCTGGCGAAAAAAGATCGCCTATGTATCCCAAACCCCATTTCTGTTCAGCGGAACACTTTATGAGAACCTGAAGAAATTCAACCCTGAAGCGAGTGAAGGAGAGATGTGGGAAGCTCTTGAAAAGGCATCGGCAAGAGAGTTTGTGGAAAGACTGCCGGATAAACTGGAAACGGTTGTTGG
>DAINPP010000009.1:0-65084 GCA_036743375.1 Thermotogae bacterium
AAAGGATGGTATAAAATACGCCTTGAATATCATGAACAGGATTACATCAGCCTCTGGTTCGACGATATCTCTTCGGAAAACATTTTAATAGAAACTTCACAGCGAATTGTCAAAAATCAGTCGCTGTCTGTTCAGACCATTACTGAAAATGCCCTTAAAATCACCGGTGCGAGATATTGCCTGCTGAATCTCTTTTCCGAAGACGGGAAGAGCTTCACCACGGTTGATATCGCCGGAATCAGTAAGGACCTTCCCGTTATAAAGGATATCCTCGGATTCGATCCGATCAACAAGACATGGGGCACAAGGCGAAAATTCGTTGAAACGCCCTACGACTCGGTTGTTCATCATATCGATACATTTGATTCTTTTATCGGTGTGGATATTCCTGCTGAAAAGTTAAAGCGTATCAAGGCGCTTTTTAATATAGGAGGACTCTCTCTCTGCCGGATAGAAAGTGATGACAGACTGCTTGGAATAATGACATTCGCTTTTGACAAGGGACATTCTATTCAGAATGAATATACGCTGATCAATTTTGCTCAGATCATAGGCTTATATCTCAACCGGAAAAAACTTCAGGAGGAAAATCAGAAAAAAGAACTCGAGATCATCAAAAACCGAAAACGACTTGAAAGAGAAAAAGAAAGACTCGAAAGTGTCATTAAAGGAATCAACGCAGGTATCTGGGAATGGGAAATCGAAACGGGAAAAACGATCTTTAACGAACGTTGGGCACAAATGCTCGGTTATTCGCTCACTGAACTGGAACCGACAAATTATAAAACATGGAGCAGCCTTGTATTCGAAGAAGACCTGCCAAAGGCAAACAAGGCGCTGCAAGATCACTTGGAGAAACATACCGAATTCTATGACATGGAAATCAGGATGAAACATAAGACCGGTCGGATAATCTGGGTACAGGATATGGGGCGTGTAGAAAAATGGTCCGATGATGGGAGTCCGTTGGTCATGTATGGTACACATCAGGACATCACCGAAAGAAAGGCAAACGAGATGGCACTGAGAAACGCAAAGAAGGAAAAAGAGGAATTTTTTGCCTCCATCAGTCATGATCTGAAGACACCTATGCACAGTATCATCGGATTTGCCCATCTGTTGCGTGAATCGTTGAAAAATCCCGAAGACATAGATTGTGTCAACAGTATCCTCGACTCTTCAGACAATATGATGAAACTGATAAACAATATCCTCGATTTTTCAAAGGCGGAAGCGGGCCGGTTGACAATAGTCAACCAAAAGGTCGATTTACGCCGCTTAATAGAAAAAAATTGCAAAAATACCGTTCAAAGGCTCAAAGGGAAACAGTTAGAAATCAATTGTCTGATAGAAGAAGAGCTTCCCGAATTCATCGTGACCGATCCCCTGAGAGTGAATCAGATCCTCATGAATCTTCTGGATAACGCTGTAAAGTTTACAGAGAAAGGGGTCATCGCATTAAAAGTGAGTAGCGAGGTAAAAGACTTCACAAGAACAGGGATTCGTTTCCTCGTAAAAGACACGGGAATCGGAATGACACAGGAAGAGCTAAAGGGCATCAGGAGTTATTTCTCACAGGCAAACAACGAGATAGAAAGAAAATACGGTGGCAGCGGGCTTGGTCTTTTCATCACTTCCAAAATTCTCGAATTGATGGACAGCAGGCTTGAAATCAGCAGCCGCAAGGGTGAAGGAAGCGAATTCTCCTTCATGCTCCCTCTCGCAGAGTCTCAGGATTTCCCCTCAACAACGATCGTCTGACAATCAGCTCCCTTTAACCGGTATGGAAGGATACTCTGATATTCCGCTGAAGAATACCATCTGTTCAAGGATGCCCTGTCGGGAAACCTAATAATGACACATCTTCCTTCTGTCATTTCCCCTTCAAGGGTCTCTGGCGATTCATCCACCGCGAGGTATTCCCCATTGTATTTCATAAAAATATCATCACAGTTTTCAAGATATCTTTGATAGGCCGCTTCATCATGAATATTGATCCGTGCAACAAAATAAACACTCATATCTTCACCTTCGATTCAGTATCTTTCAGAAAGCCTTTCGTCAAGCCGCCACTGAGGAGGTTCTCCGTTATCACTCCAGTATTCGCTGATTTCCGAAATTCTATCATCTGAAAAGCTGAAAACCGACATAACGATAAAACGCGCAGTTTCCCCTTCATCATGAACATTGACGATAGAAATGAGTTTTTTGTCGGAAGGATATAGGGTCTCAACCTCGGCAAACCATCTACCGGGATATTTTCTGTTGAAGCAGATATATTTCTCAGTACCGATAAACACCTCTCGCGTATTGGGGAGGCGGATTATTGCGCTGTCCTCCATGACCTGATGAAGTCGATCAAATTCCGCATCGTTTATATATTGCCAGAATTGCCTCACAAGGCCTTCTCTTTTTACCCGGTCATCCGCCTCGAGTCTGAGTGTCTCATTCTCTCTCTTCAACTCATCGTATTCCTCTTCTGACACCATACCGCAATCTTTAAAGAACTGCACGACATCTTCCTCGTTCACATCGTGTTTTGCACCCATCTGACTGATGATACTGATCCCAAGATTCCGAGCGTACTGACCGTCGATGATCTTCTCATCGACAAGTTTAAACAGGATTTCGGAGAATTCCTCCGCATCTCCCTTCAGGAGCTTCTCTATAGAATTGATAACCTGATGAAAATACTGTCTGTCAATCGGTACATAGGTAGAACTGTTGAATTTTGCCTTCGATATGACATCAAAGGTAACGTCCTCACCAAGATGGTTGAGAATCTTTAATTTCTCACCGTTATTTATCATGTTGAAGATGTCCTTTAAACGAATAAACTTCCTGGAATCGGAATCATACAGCTTTCTGTTTTTATATTTTTTTATGATCCTCAAATGTCTTCCCCCTACAAAATTCTGCCCCATTATAACCTGTTTTATCATAGAATCAAACCCCCTTTCGGGGGTTCAAAACGATTAAAATTTCAATTTTGGTCTTGAGATATTCTTTGGTGAGAAAAAGGAATCGTCCATTCCGAGATCCGTTTCTATTTCTTCAAAAGAGATGGTTGTCTTTCCATTCGTATTGTTGTCAATAGCCGTTATAACCCATGGAACCGTCTTTCCGTTTACTTCATTGTATTCGGAAATCTGTATGACTTTTGCCTCTTGATCTTCCCAATTCAGGAAAGTAACCTGATCAGGCAACATTTTATCCTTTGTAATACTGATCCTCATTGCCGAATAGGACAATTTTCGATCATCGTTCTTTATCTCTATCACATAAACGAGTGAATCCTGCTTGACGATGGTCGCTCGTTTGGCTACATCCGAAATCTTGTAAAGAAGGGATAATTCACCGTAGGTAAAATCAGAATCCGCAAACTTTTCGTCCTCGGAGCTGGCCTGCATCTTCTTAACGCTTCTGAGTGCCGGCATATACATATAAGTCTCTCCGAATCCCTTGGAAAGAAGGGTGATATTCTTTTTCTCCTTTGGCTTCAAGAATCTGATGATGCTGTATATCATATTTTCATCTTTTTTATAGATGTAGAATACAAACTCGCCACTTTGTGTTCCGGAATCGTTCTTTTGAGATAAAGAAATCGTGGCCTTCACGTCGTTAAGATGTTCATAATTTCCCGCCACTTCGTCAAGGATTTCCTGTGCTGTTGCCCCAAAAAACACACCCGTCATCAAAACCATTAAAATCAAGATCATTCCTTTTTTCATAATTCCCTCCTGTTATTAGCCCTGCTTTATTTTCAGGGGATTTTTCAATATGGAAAAGACTGCGCTGAGAAAGACCAATGAGACAAAGGCGGCTACAAGCATAGAGATACCCGTCAGAGAACCAAATTCTCTCACGATCCCTATATCGGAAAAGGATAAGGCAAAGAAGCCGAATGCAACGGATAAGGCATTGTAAATAACCGCCTTACCACTCGTTCTGAGTGTTCTTCTAACCGCATCGACCGAAATACCCGTTTTTGAATATTCTACTCTGAACCGGTTGACAAAATGGATGGCGTAATCAATCCCCGCTCCTATTGCGATGGCTGCTATAGAGATGGTGGCCGTGTTAAGTGAAATACCGAGCAACCCCATGATCTCGAAATTCAGAATAACGGTAAGGGCACTTGGTACAACACCAATAAGCGCAATTTTCAACGATCTAAACTGCAGCAGGAAGAGAAGGAACACTATCGCTATCGTCATGAACATGGATTCGTACTGATCGTTGAACAGCATATCCTGAATATGCAGCAATATCTGTTCAGAACCCGTCTGTGAAAGACTGACTGAGTCCCCCTCTCCGGGAAGATAAACCATTTCCTGTGAAACGGGTAGAAGCCCTGTGATCGTTGTCCGTGAAACCTCCGTTCCAAGCAATTCTGCAAAATACGCGATTTTCCACTCCCTTATCTTGACAAAAAGCAAATTGTCAAGATCGTAAGCCAGATCTTCATAATAGTCCGTCGTCCCTTCCAATGCGGCCGACAAAAGATCATAATCATAGTCATCCATCCGCAGCATGCTGTCCATAACGGCTGTCCTGTTAGTCTCATCGAGGAGATAGTCACCGAAATCATTTGCCTGTGAAATGAGTTCATCAAGTTCCTTCTCATTTTCAGAGAACAGGGTACCAATTGGCAAATTGAGCGTATTTAAAAATTTCTCCGCATAATCCGCTTCCGAAACATCAACGTATTCGGAATAGAAAGCGGATATTTCCGCACTGTCAGCAGCCGAAATGTTCACCGTTTTAAAGGAAGCCGGTTTTGAATCAAGTATCTTCTGTATATCGTTTATAATTACTTCATTGCTCATTCTGGATTCAACATCGAAGGAAACTTGAATGATCCCCCTTGTAAAATCCCTGTTTATCAGCTGATAAATGGCATCGTTGTTCTCCATGAAAAACCAGAGATTATCGGTCTCATCCCTCGAAGAGGGGACACATTCCGTTCCGCAGAATGACTTTGACAACTTGGCCATGATATCGGCGATCGAATACGTCTCGTTAACACCTTCTATCTGTAGTATTTCCTGCTCAACACCGTACATCATCTGCATCGTTACCGGATTTTTAAAATCCCCCCTCACATCGATAAATATGGCTCCGTTCCCACCAAAATTGTCACCGATATATTCCGCATCACGGATGATTCTTTCATCCGGATTAATCGAATTGATAATATCCATATCCGTTTTAAGGTTGATGGCAAACGGTACCATAACCGCAACGATTCCGAGAAGAATGCCGATGACGAGATAGGGATTGAGGAGTTTTTCAGGTATCTTCAATCCGGAGGCCTCACTTCTTGTCTTCCGCGTTTTCATCGCTTCAAGAACACTCGGTACAAATATCAATGCAAGAAGATTGGCAAGCAATACACCGACGGCGGAAAAGATTCCGAGCGTACACACCGGGTTGATATCGGCTGTAAGCAGTGACAGAAAACCGACGGCAGTGGTCAGTCCGCTGAGTATGACCGCTATCCCGACATCTTTTTCGGTATTTATGATCTTCTCCTCCTTAGTCCCCGTTTCCTCCGTATATTTGTTGATAATATGGATGGAATAAGCCGTACCGATACTGATCAGCACAACCGGTATGACCGAATTGGCAACGGTCAGTGGGATATTCAGAAGGGAAATGATCCCCATGGTCCAGACAACACTGATAGAAACGGTTAAAAGCGGTAAGAAGGCTCCAAGAAAACTCCTGAAACTGATCAGCAACGTGAAGAAGATGATGAGGATGGCGATGGGAATCAACTTGGTCAGATTTCTTTTCGCTATACTTTCTACGGCGTTGTTAACGGGTGAGACACCGTAATAATGAAAATGATCCCCATACTTTTTATCAAGTGCTTCCCTGATCGTTCCGTAAACATTTTTCGTGTCCATCCCCTCTTTGATCGAAAAGGTGATAAGGGAAGATTTACCATCATTGGAGATGAATTTTCCGACGATGGAATCATGCTGAAGGACATCCCGTACGGTGATTGACCCATTTGCAATTTCGTCTGAAAGCGTTATCACTTCTATCCCATAATCTGAAATATTGACAATGGGCATATTACTTAAAGAGGATACACTCTGTACATCGGTCCTTTCAGATAAATATCCCGTTATTTCATTGATTTTTATCAGATCCGTATTATCCTCGATATCCATGCCGATCATTACAAGCGATCCAATACCAAACTCTTCTGAAAGATCCGTAAAATGGGATACAAACGGATCGGATTGTGGTGGATATTTGGTGATATCATCATCAAATTTAAGTCCTAACGATTTCCAGCCAAAAAACAGTGTCAGTAATGCCACCGCAATAATGAGCATCACCCTGTACCTGACAATAAATTTACCAAGTCTTTCCATAAGTTCCTCCTGATTCCTCGATTTTTACGCACTGCGTAAACATTGAGGATACTACACCTGTTTTGTAACAGAAACAAGCCATCTCCTGTTAACATTTACGCACTGCGTAATTTTTATTCAATTGGATCATCCGGGAAGGAACGATACGAAGATGTTTTAAAATAAGTGTATAACTCATACCTGTAGAAAATGAAAGAGGACTGGCCTCATGCCGTCCTCTTTCATGATTATAAACCGATGGTCGCGCCCGTATTCGGAAAGCCGAATCAATCGTGATTGTTATTCGTTAATCCAATCAAAGACTTCTCGTTTGTCGATGGTTGCCAGTGCGATATAATTATCTGCCGCACCATAATGGACATAATACTGATCTTTGTACTCAACCAGTGCATCGGTAAAGACTACCTGAGGCACACCACCGAATATCTCCCAATCTTCCTTTGGTTCCAGTATTGGTTTTTCCGTTCGCTTGAGTACTTTTGACGGATCATCGGCGTCGAGAAGCATGAATCCGAGTCTGTAGGTCAGTCTTGCGGGATGCGGCGCATGTTTCTGTACGGCATGATAGCAAAGCAGCCAGCCATAAGGGGTCTTGACTGGGGGACCACCGGCGCCTATCTTTTCATTTTCCCATTCATTATCTATCGGTTTCGCCACGATCTTGTGATCCTGCCAGTGAATGAGATCATCCGAACAGGCGATCCAGATATTCGGCGGATCCCTGTGAAGCATGACATACTTGCCGTTTATCTTTTCAGGAAACAGAACCGCATCTTTATCCGGATCGTATTCCGGCAGGATGATCCCATGTCGCTCCCATGTGATAAAGTTTTTCGTTGAGGCCAGCGCCACTTTGATATCCGTTGGAGAATAAGCCGTATAGGTCATGTAATATCTGTCCTCAATCCTTGTCAATCGGGGATCCTCCACGCCATAAAGCTCTTCGGGCCTTTCAGGAGAAAAGACAGGTTTTTCCATCCGGTTAAAATGCAGGCCATCCGTACTGACGGCATATCCCATTCTGGAGACCATATCGGCTCCCTGTGCCCGATAAAGCATATGAAACAACTCTCCGTCGTACACGACAGCCGGGTTGAAAACATATTTGGATTCCCAGAGATGCATCGGATTCGGCGCAAACAACGGATTTAAAGGACTTCTTTTCAATTCAATTCTCATCATATCACCATCTTTTTGTAAGATAAATTATTTAAACGATATCGATATTCCCTGAAGGAAATATTTTCTGAATACCAGAAACAGGATGACCATTGGAAGGGTTTGGATAACAGAACCTGCCAGTACCGGTCCGAGCTGATTCGCGTACTCATGATTGAAGCTTGCCAGTAGCACCGAAAGGGGCATCTTATCATAATCCCGGATGAGTATCAGCGGCGTGAGAAAATTATCCCAGATGCCGATAAAGGTAAACAATCCCACGATACTTGCCGTAGAACGGGTCAAAGGCAACATGATGGAAAAGATGATACGTATCTCGCCTGCCCCCTCCATCCTCGCCGCCTCTATATAATCGTTCGGAATATTTCTGAAACTCTGCGTAAACATGAATACCCCCCATGCACCAAAAAGTGACGGAACGATAAGGCTGGCCAGGGTATTCAACATACCTAGCGACTTGATGACGACAAAGGTAGGAATGGTAAACATGAAGCCCGGAAACAGCATCTGAAAGATCGTAAAATTCTTCAGAATCGTTCCTCCGAGGAATTTAAACTTGGCTATCGCATAGCCTACAAAGGAGGAAGTGAGTACGACACTGAACGTTACGGTCACGGAAATAATCACACTGTTCATAAGTGATCTGAAAAAATCTCTTTCCATCTGATTGGTCGTATCAAAGATAAATTTAAAGTTATCCAATGTAAATTGGCTGGGCCACAGATTGGCATAGATCTCATTCTGAGGTTTGACCGAAGACAATGTCAGCCAGATATAGGGATAAAGCCATACAAGTGCCAGAATGAGCATAATGATCTCAAACAGGGCAACACCTATCTTCTTTCGTGTCTTGTTCATCATACAAAGTTCACTTCCTTCTCTATGAGTTTTCTGACAAGGAATATACATCCAAAACTTATTGCTGCCGCAAAGATACTGATAACAGCCGCATATCCGGGTCCTGTAGAAGTGAATTTTCTGAACGCATTATCATAGATATACATCATAAACATATAAGTTCTCTTCATAGGACCCCCACCGGTTATCATATAAGGTTCCGTAAAAATGCCGAAAGACATCGTGATCTGCATGACAAGAACCATAACCATGGAAGGATTGAGAAGAGGCAGTGTTATCTTTGTGAATTGTTTGAATTTACCGGCACCATCAAGTTTTGCAGCCTCATAGAGCGATTTTGGAATAGCACCGAGTCCCGCGAGGAATATGAGTCCGTAATAACCGAGGAATTTCCAGGAGACCATGAGGGCTATGGCAAGGATAGCGAGCTGTGGTCTGGTAAACCACGGGATTGTAAATCCGAACACCTGGTAAAGAAATCGGTTAAGCGGTCCACTTTCAGACAGGAGCTTCTGGAAAACGATCGAGTAGCTGACCCCCGAAGAGATATTGGCGATAAGGAAGGAAAGGACGACAAAGGTCTTGAAATACTTCAGCCGGTTGAAGGCCATTCCAAGCAAAATGGATCCCAGCAGTGAAATCGGTATGAAATAAAGCATGAAGTTGAACGTATTTCCGAGAACGAGCCAGAACGTTTCATCCGTGATGACCCGGGTAAAATTATCAAAGCCTATGAATTTCGGTGGTGTTAAATAATTCCATTTCACGAACATCAGATATCCAAGCCAGCCAAAGGCGTAACAGAAGAATATCGACTGATGAACGATATACGGAGAAATAAGACCCCAGCCTTTTAAAGAATCTATTCTCTCAAGTTTACTCTTTCTTTTCGTAAGATTTCCTCCTTTATAAAAAGATACTCCCCCCTTAAACAGGGGGGAGAAAGATCACTTAAAACAGCTCTCTGTTTATCTTCTTAATGGCGTTGTTGATAATCTGATCGGCCGGCATATCCACAAGATAGATCGGTTCGGTAAGATCCGTTGTCATGACGTCCTGCACTTCCGTTGTCTTTGAAATCAGTGCCGGAGGAACACTGTTCGGAACAGCCTCAGCATAGGCTTTCATCATCGGATTGGCCTCCAAAATTGGCTGGAACAGTTCATTGGTCGTCAGATCGGCTCTAACGGGCGGAAGACCTGTTATATCAAACCACAGTTCATCATGTTTCGGATCTGAATAGACCCATTTCATAAATTCCCATGCCGCTTCTTTATGCCTTGAATCTTTAAACATGACCATCCCTTTTGTATCGGCAAATGTCTTTATCGCCTGATCTTCCGGATAGCTATCCGGAACGGGCGGGTATGCCAGGATGATTTCAGAGGGAAAGATCTCCGGGAAAAGATTTTCAGCAGAAGGAATTTCCCATGGCCCCATCAGCTGACCCGCCAATCGGCCTGTGTAAAGTGGATTGTCCATCATGTCCATTGAAGTCCAGCCATTGTCAAACAACTTCTGTCCATATTCAACAACTGCGTTACCGGCTTCATCGTTGAAGACCGCCTTGTTCTTTTTTGTGTCGATATACGGATGACCGTTACTCGCCGCATAATAAAGCGTGATAAAATCATACCATCTGTCCCACCAGTTTTTCCCCTTCAGGTATTCGACAACGTAGACCTCTTTCGGCTTACAGATTTTTTCTGCCAGTTCATAAACTTCGCTGTAGGTTCTCGGAGGTGTGTCAAATCCCGCTTCGGCGAGCATGTCCTTTCTCCACCAGAAAAGCATCGGATTTGAATAAATCGGAAAGACATATGACTTTCCCGAAAATTCCCAACCTTTGACGGCCTCTTCCATCCTTCTCGCGGCAAGGAGCTGATCAAAATCACTGAAATCGCTGAGCGGCACAAGCTGATCCGCTTCTATCAGCTGAGCGGCAAATCCACTGAATATGTTGGTACAGAGATCGGGGGCCTGTCCCGTAACGATGGCCGTTAATATTGCCTCTTCAGAACTTCCCGATGCAGGAATGGTCTTCCATTCTATCTCTATCTCAGGATGAACACCTTTCCATTCTTCCAGAATTGCCTTCCAGAATTGTTCCTGATACATGTTCGGGGCCGTCCACAACACTAATTTCTCCGCCAGTACCGGCGTTAACAACATTACCAAGAGAATAAGAATCACAAGATATTTCTTCACCCGCAACACCTCCATATGTGTTAAGCTAAAGACTGCTGTCTCTTTTTATAAAACTCGTGTGCAATGAGATCTTTATCGGATGTACATTCTCATCGTACAGGAGTTGCCTGATACGCTCAACCGCGAGATCACCCATCTCATATCTGTAAACCTTCACAGTAGACAGGGAAGGGGACATCGTCGATGCAAACACGGCATCATCAAAACCCGCCAGGGCTATTTCATCCGGGACCTTATAACCCGCCTTATGAAAAAAAGTCATAATCTTCTTTGCCATACTGTCATTTCCGGCAAAAATACAATCCGGCATCCCCTCATTCTTAAAGATCTGCGGAAGCAGTAGATTAAAATCATCGTTGATATCATCACATTGAAAGGTCCTCGGGAAGAACCCATATTGCTTCATGGCATCACGATACCCTTCATATCGGTCCTTGAATCCGTAATGCAGAAGTGGTCCATGGATATGAAAGATTCTGCTGTATCCCTCTTCTATCAGATGGGTAACACAACTAACGGCCCCATCATATCCATTTGATACCACACTGTCCACACTGCACCCCTTCAGATGCTGATCGACGAGTATAAAAGTCTTTTCACATGCCCGGAATAACAGAACATCTTCTTCGGTCACATCCCCACCTATCAGAAGAAATGCATCATAGTCGGAACTGATCTGCTTTCTCTGGTCTTCAAGCATGAGTATGTTAACGGTCATATTCAACTTGCCGGCCTTTTCCTTTATCCCTCTGAAAACCGTCGTATAAAAACCATCTCCAAGAAAATCCCTGCCGTCATTTTTCTCATAGTTCAGTATTCTTTCACTGAATACCGCCCCAATTCTGAAATTTTTTCTCCTTGCAAGGCCTGAAGCGGTTTTTGACGGGGTATATTCAAGTTCCTCTATCACCTTCTGTACAATCTTTCTCGTCTCTTCGGAAACATATCCCTTTCCGCTGATTACCCTCGAAACGGTGGCGGTAGATACGCCGGCAAGTCTGGCTACATCATTTATACTTGACATATTCCCTCCTGTATATGTAAACGCTTACACAATTATACACAAATAAAAAAGGCTATTCTATTCTTTTTTCAACGATTTATCATAAATTATAACTGATTATAACCATTTATATAAATATTTCTTCTTATTTGGGAATATTATGAATGATATAAGCTTCTTTCTTTATATTGCATCTTATTTCTTTGATATTCATCAATATTCTTCCAAAAAATAAGTTTTTCGAATCTAATGAACGATATCGAATCAATTTCTGACTATTTTGTTGGATATGAGTGTTTGCCGAAATCATAGGCAGAGTTATATCATGTTTATGTTGTGAAAGCGTTTACATATTTTGGCTATATTAAGGAGGAATTTGAAATGAAGAAGAATCGTATTGCTATCGTTTTATTCATCATTATTGCGGTCTGTCTGACTTTTGCGGAGACAGTCGAACTCCGGGTTAATGCGGAAACACTCACCGGTGATCCGGTTGCATACCGAATCTATATGTACGAAGCACTCGAACTGATCCCCGAAGATTTTGATGCCAATTGGGATTCCCTCAGGGTCTTTGATGCGGAGGAAAATGAAATTCCCTATCAGATCGACGATCTTGACGGAAACGGCAAACTGTCAGCACATGATATGCTCAGTTTCTTCATGACAGGAACGGCAAAAATGGTTATCAGTGATGATCTCTCATTGGATAGACCTGAATACGACGCAGTTCTCAGCGTAAACGAAGTAGATGGAGAATTCATCGTTACTGGCGGAGAACTCGATGCTGAAGTAAAGATCGACAATCATGGATTTGCAAATTACGTTAATTACAGGAATTTTGAAGAAGCCGTATACACCGAACTCGGAATCATGAGAATAGCCGGTTGGAAAGGCAGCACATTCTGGGCCGATGGGCAGCTTGGGAACAAACATGAAGAAAAGACTTCCTATAATTTTAAGGTGAATGAAATGGAATTCGTCAATTCCGGTCCCGTTGGTGCCACTTTTGTTTCCGATCTCGAATCAGAGACATTTATAGGCGTTCATCAGATCCTTATCACACAGGTCATGGCAAATGGCGAATGTTTTGTGGAATCCAATATCATCTTTGAAACCTACACGGATCTCATGAAATTACAGGAGATGTCCACAAAGGCGCTCACAAGCGTAGATATGGAGACACTCAAGCATATCATGCCCCTGCCGAGAAGACTTGTATGGGCGGAACAGCTCAATTCAAGCTCATTTGATTACTGGAACGACAGAGAGGCTATAGAAATCGTGAATGGACAGCCTTATGTCTGTTTTGATGCACTCGATGCCATGAAACCACTCTGGTGGGGAGCAACCTACATCTACTCCTCCCCGGAAAGCTGGAGGGGAAATTACTCTGAAGATCTCGGTGCCTGTGCTTATTCCATTTCCGTTGAAAAGCCGCTTGTATATGCCAATTTCAACGATTTTGTCATGGGCAACACATGGGTATACGAAAGTAGAGAGTTCAGAGATGGTCTCTTCAGGTGGATGCCCGCGGAATTCAATGCCTTTGAGACAACCGAGGGAAACGTTTCAACGGATACCGTTGACTGTGTCGCTCATTTCTTCCCGGGAGATAACGTCGTATTCAGAAAGGTGTACGGATTCACCGATGGTTTCGCCAACACAGCGGATGCCATAGGATATCTTGAAGCAAGGGCAGTGGAGATCGAATCGATCACACTTGCGGAATAACGTCCAAATTTTGCGATAAATTAAGAAAAACGGGAGGAAAAAAAAGGGGGATATCTTCTCTTCATCCCCCCCTTTTTCGTTATACCCACCTTTTTAAACAATCTATTGCTTTATGATTATAGATGTTAGAAGTCACATTATGAAGCATTCCGCTGTATTAAGCAGGACTTTTCATCGGCCAATGATGTTCTGTCGAGCAGCGGGAATCTTATCACTTAAGGTAAGCTGGAGGGAAATCAACCTATGAAAATCAAGAAAATTCTGATTCTGACACTGACAGTTCTTCTGACAACGGCCGCTTTTTCAGCTGTTTTTCCTCAAAGGGAATCCCATCTCATGTTCCTCAGAAAAGAAATGTCCGTCGAAGGCAACCTGAAGACAGGTTATATCATCTATGCAGATAAAAGGGAAGGCAGATATGTGCATACCGACGCCGGGAGTGAAGGAATCTCATGTGTCGATGATACGGCCAGAGCGGGTATTTATTTCCTGAACATGTATGAAAACACAAGGGAAAAAGACAGTCATGCCGCACAGAGATACCGGGAACTCTTCCTTGAAACCCTTGATTTCTGCGATGCATTCAGAACCCGAACAGGGGATTATTATAATTTCATCTTTGAAAACGGTGAAATCAACAAAAGGGGAATCACAAGCAGAACCTCTGCAAACTGGTGGGCCTTGAGGGCTTTATGGCTACTGTCACAGTCTTTAACCGTCATTGAAGATTCCGAAGATTTCAACACGGAGAAGATTTATGATGAGGCGGAGCAGACTGCAACCCTGTTTGTTCAGGAGCTTGATGCGACCGGGCTGATCAGGGGATACGCCGATCTTTCCGCGCTTTATGTCATATCACTTGCCAACCTCTACGAATTTTCAGGAGAATCAAAATGGCTTGAGTTGATCCGTCAGGTCAGCGATGGTCTGCTCGGTAAAAGAGCCCATTTTATCTTCGATGGGATCATCGACGAGGGAACGGAGAAATTTATTTTTCACAGCTGGGGAAGCAGGCAGGTTCAAGCTCTCGCAATGGCATTTACAGCCACACACGACGACAAATACCTTGAGGCGGCAAAAGACATGGCCGATTCTCTGTACACTCACATGATCAACCTCGGGCCTTTCTATGATTATGATACAGAAAATTTCAACCTGTTTTCACAGATCGCCTATGGAACGGAAGCCGCTGTGACCTCGCTTTATCAACTGTATCAGATCACAGGGGATGAAGCGTATGCCTGGCTTCTCGCACTCAACGCGGGGTTTTTCAGCGGGAATAATCAGCTGCAAAGGGCCATGACAGGAGAAAATGGGGAAGGCTATGACGGACTCGAGAAGGTCTTCATCAACACGAATTCCGGTGCGGAATCCACCATCTCCTATCTACTTTCCATGTCTCTTGTAGACAGATTACCCGAAACCATTCGAAGATTTGCTGAAATGAAGCCGGTTCATCAATCCGAACCGCTCCTGATAGAAGCGGAAAACATGGATTCAGGATTATCGAGTTGCGATACCGAGAACATAAACGGATTCAACGGTGTATCGGGCCGTTCATTCAAGCTGAAGGAAACCTTTACACTTAATCGGGGTACCTATGATATCTTCCTGTTTGGAACAGGGCTGAAGGATTCTGAGATCAAATTCTATCTGGGTAAAGAAACCATAGGAAAAAATATCCTGTCCGATACGGATCATTATCTCGGCAGAATAAAAAACACAGCGGATGAGGAAGTCAGAATCATTTTTTCAGGTAAATCGGAAGAAAAAATCTTTCTCAATCAGATCTTATGCCTGCCCGTCATCGAATATCAGGTGTTCAATGTTAACGGCATTAATTACCTTGCCGCATTCAACACCTCTGATGAAGAGATGGAATTTAACTATCAGCCGATTGAAAAAAAGGGGTATCTCCTCTCGGAAGCCAATTTCGATATTGATGAAAAAGAGACTGCTGAGCAATCCGTCTATGAAGTCGGTTCAACCGAAGTCCATTCCGGATATATCGTTCTTAAACTGAATGCCTTCATGGATAACAACGGCATAGGCATGCCGGTTAATCCCGGAAATTACGATAATCTCGGAGGAAAGGCGGGGGCTTATTATCCGGAGGAAAAAATTCGCGGACTGCTTACAGGTGGCTTCCTGTATCCTGACGGTATTCCTTTCAGGATCTTACTGGAAGAAAACGACAATCTCATCGCCGGTGGACAACGCTTGATGATAAACGAGACCGGAACGACACTTTATGTTTTCGGAAGCTGCGATCACGGTAGTTTTAACGGTGATCTTGAAATAGGCTATTCTGATGGTGAAAGAGAATATACCTCATTGAGTTTCCCTGACTGGTGTTCTGAGATCCGGGATGAAGATTCTATCGCTCTTCAGGTGCCATACAGATACGATTCCAGCGACCTTGAGGAGTGGATAGCGCCAAAGATCGCGATATGCAAAATCCCACTGAAGGGAAAGAAGATCGAATCGATCACAATACCTGAAATTCCGACAATGCATCTTTTCGGAATAACACTCGGAAAATAAAATCGAAGATGATGAAAAATGGCTGAAAACGAATACGCTCCGTTCTCAGCCGTTTTTTCATTTTTTAAATCCGAGAATTGCATCCACAATCTTATCCGATGCATCCCCGTCCCCAAAAGGATTTGAAGCAATGGACATGGCCCTGTAAAGATAATCATTTCTGATGAGTTCGGAAGCGTGTTTATAGACACTTTCAGTATCGGTTCCTATCAATTTGGCCACTCCGGAACTGACAGCCTCAGGCCTTTCAGTCGTTTCCCTGAGTACGAGAACCGGTTTTCCAAGTGCAGGTGCCTCTTCCTGTACACCGCCGGAATCACTCAGGATGAACTGACAACCGTTCATGAGGGCTACAAACTCCAGATATTCAACGGGATCCAGCAGTATGGTACGTTCCACATCTTTTAATTCCGGATAGACAACATCCCGAACAGCGGGATTATAATGAACCGGAAAAACGAGATAATAGTCTTCATTCTCTTCAAGAAGTCTTTTAACGGCCTTCATGGTAGATCTCATCTTCTCACCGTGATTTTCCCTCCTATGCATGGTCATGAGTATATATTTCTTTTCTTTCAGATCATATTTATCGATATAGGATTCAAGGACATTCTTTTTATTTTTAATAACCCACATCAGTGCATCGATAACCGTGTTCCCCGTGATCGAAATACGTTCCTCTTTCACCAGCTCTCTGAGAAGGTTATCCTTCGACTTCTGTGTGGGGGCAAAGTGCAGAGTAGCCAGTTTTGAAGTCATACACCGGTTCATCTCCTCCGGAAAGGGATCGTACATCTCAAAAGATCTCAAACCGGCTTCCACATGCCCGACAGGGACTTTGTTATAAAATCCGATCAGAGAGCCGACAAAGGTAGAAGTTGTATCCCCCTGCGTCAAAAGCCAGTCAAATTCCCCTTCCCTGATGATCTCATCAAGAGCCGAAGAGAGTCTCCCGGTCAGTCCGGCAAGTGTCTGCCTGTCTTTCATGATATTTAGATCGTAATCCGGTTTTATTCCAAACAGCTCCAGTACCTGGTCCAGCATCTCCCGATGCTGAGCCGTGGCAATCACCTGTGCCTCCACCCCTCTCTCTATCAACTTGTGATATAACGGAGCCATCTTGATGGCTTCAGGTCTTGTACCAAATATCAATCCTACTCTCAAACCTCTCCCCCCTCTGATTTTTCTCTTATAAATCTGAAGCAGTTCATATCGTCACAATTCATAGAAATTCCCTTTTTTTCAAGCCGTTCAAGTGATTCACGTCCGGCGGGATCCGTATACTTGGCCAGATAGGTGGCACTGTGGAGATGAAGACATTTTAATCCCTTCTGATCTCTTATGCCTCCGATTCCCGCTTCAAGCGCCTGCGCATAGTTCCTGATAAATTCTTCCCCGTTTCTATCCGAGAGGTATATCCTGCTCTTTCTGTGTTCTGCGTATTCCACGTTCACCTTGGCATATTCATCCGTATCCTTTAACGGATCCAGTTCACTGATCTGACCGGATTCCTCCATTTGGGCCAGATGATATTTCAGATGCGGGCAGATCATGTAAAAAGTAGTAGGAAACGGATTTGAGTCCTTGACAGGGTAGCTCTCTATCACCTGAGGAAATCCATATTTGCATCGCTTTGAACATCTGTAGAAGTTTTCGGGAACCTCTTTCTTTTCCATTTGTCCCGGAATAACCGTCCGATCCATCTTGGAACGGTTGTATTCATAAACATAAACGACGGATTTTTCCATTGGCACTTCTCCATCGAACAGGGTTGTAAATCCCTGATTCAGCAGGCGGCTGTTCCAGTTGTTAAGTGAACAGGGAATGGTTGTCTGAAGATATTCACAGTCGTAGCCCTTTGCATATTGTTCAACCATCGGAAGGACATCAGCCATCCAATCTCCCGGTTCCGTCATGAGACAGATGGAGAAATTCTCCCGTTCATGTTCGTGCACACCCGCAATCAGTTTGCCTTCATCACATTCAAACAGGAATTTGTTTTCAAGGCAATCGAGTGAGGGATAAAGCGTCCAGCAATCTATCGCATAATCGCCGGCAGCGAAGAGAAACTTTGAAAATTCATTCTTCCGTCTCGCAATCTCTTCCGGAAAAATTGGTCTCACTTTCACCTTAGATTCATCGACTTCCGACACCGTATCGGCAATACGTTTCTCAAAGAAATAAAATGCATTCTTCCTGTCAAAGCAGTATTTTTCAGCAATATGCATGCTTTCTCCGGACTCTGAAAAGATCAGAGAAAACAAACGGGTAGCACCCGTAAACATTACCGCTTTCATTATTTCGATCATCATGAGTTTGCCGAGACCTTTTCCGGTATACTCCGGATCAACACGTAGCCCTTCAAGATAGGCATCCTTTCCGTAGATCGTCGCATGATTGACCGCACAGACTTTATTGTTATCCATATCCTTCACTATCAGTAGCGGATCTGTTGTATTCATCCATTTGTCCAGAATATACGGGATATAATCATCCCCGTCCCAGATCTTTGAAGAAAGTTTCAATATTCCTTCAATATCTGACACCGACGGTTTCATCACTTTAAAATTCATCATCATCACCTCACAGAAGCATTGTAATCTCTCTTGTCAGGAGTATTGTATCATGAAAAAAGGACACCTTGAAGGTGTCCTTTTTTATGACGTTTTACCGCTTAGGCTTCTCCGCCCGGATTTTTGAATTTATAACCTTTTCCCCTTACCGTCATGATATACTGCGGATTTGAAGGATCTTCCTCAATCTTTGTCCTGAGTCTTCTGATATGTACGTCAACCGTTCTTGTGTCTCCGTAATAATCATAGCCCCAGAGGGTATCGAGCAGAACATCCCTGCTGAAGACCTTTCCCTCATTCTCGGCGAGGAATCTGAGCAGTTCAAATTCGAGCGGTGTAAGGTTCTTTGCATCTCCCCTTACGAGAATCTCGTATCTTTCGAGATCGATCTCAAGATCCTTTACGGCAATTCGCTTCGGTTTCTCCGCCTTCTGTTCAAGGGATCTCTGAATTCTTCTGAATATCGCCTTGATTCTAACGAGAACTTCCCTTACACTGAATGGCTTGGTGATGTAGTCATCGGCTCCGAGTTCAAGTCCGAGAATCTTATCAAATTCATCGGTCTTTGCCGTGATGAAAATGATCGGCTTGTTCTGGTGCTTTTCATGCGCTCTGAGTTTTCTGGTAAGGTCAAACCCGTCAACATCCGGGAGCATAACGTCAACTATGAATAAATCGATATCTTCGTCATTGTCAGCAAGTTCCATTGTTTCTTCAGCGTTATAGGCTTTCAAAACTTCATAGCCATCTTTCTTGAGATTATAGCTCAGAAGCTCAACGATAGAAGGCTCATCGTCAACAACCAAAATTTTTCTTTTCATTTTTTTCAGCTCCTTGTATTTTCGTTTAAAGATTATCTATCTTTTTATCCACCCAACTTATTTTAACATAATTACGAATTAATTTCAAGTTTTATCGAACAAACAAAAAATCATTTACAGTTAACATTACCTATGGCAGAACATAAATTCATTCCTCCTTTATTTATGCCTATTATATAATCAGACGTATTTTCTCACAATACAATTGTACTTCAGTTATTCAACAAATAAATGAAATTCTGATCTTTTTCCAATTGTGAACCTTAACAAATTTTCGTAAAATAACAATTCATGCTATGATAAAATGATTAAGAAAAATCACGATAGAAGAGGTAGAAATGGACAGTATATACATAGAACAGAACTGCGGAGAAGCGGAATACAAGATACTGATAAACGGAAAGTACCAGATGCTGCAGCCGGAAAGCGGTGAAAGCTTACTGGGAAAACTGGCTCCTTTTACGTTTAATCCCGTGCAGCAGGCTTTCAGGGCGTATTACAAGGGAGGAAATGCAGTAATAGCAACCCCGACGGGAACGGGAAAAACAGTGGTTTCCTTTATTGCCATGCTCGATCATGAGAACCCGGAAAGGATCGTAAAACCAACGATTTACCTTTCACCCACAAGGGCCCTGGCGAGGCAGGTCTATCAGGAGTTGAAGGATACCGATCTCAAGGTATTTCTGAGAACGGGTGAAAAAAAGATGGATGTCAAGGAAAATTTTGATATTGTCGTGGCCACTCCCGAAGCCTTTCTCGCCTCGAGACATTCATCGGCCGAATGGATAAAACGGGCAAAACTTGTCATCGTAGATGAAGCTCATATGCTCGTACAGGATTCGAGGGGTATCGTCTATGAAGAATCCATCGTTCATGCACTTGGAGATGAAAAGACACTCATTCTTCTTTCCGCCACGATGCCGGATGCCCTTGAAATGGCAAATTGGACGAAAGCTGAACTGCTGATAGAGAGTAACTGGAGGCCACTCCCGCTGGAAAGAAAATTCGTCAGATATTCGGCTCCGACACGAAAGAACAGAAAAAAGGTGGCTACGGCGATCTACAATGATTTCCTTGAACATAATATCCAGAATCATACTAAAACGATGATCATTATCCCCTCAAAAAAAAGCGGCTGGTATCTGCTTGAAGCCTTTGAGGAGATGGGATTTCCCGTGTTAAACGAAACCGTTCCCTACATCAAGAGGACTGATATCGCCAATGCAATTGCAGCCTTCCACAACGCGGATATCCCCATCGATGAACGGCATGAGATCGAAAAGCGGTTCAAGGATCAGAATGACCCGTTAACGGTCCTGGTCTCTACCCAGACACTGGCCTACGGGTTTAACTCACCGACGGACGACATACTGATCTTTGTCAAATACTCGGCCTATAACGATGACAATCTCTGGCCTACCTTCCTTGATCTTCTTCAGTTTGAAGGCCGGGCTGGCCGAAAGGGACACACTACGAGAGGATACGGTCAGGTCCTGTATTCAACAGGTGCACGGGCCGGTAAAACTCAGGAAATCCTGGAGGAAAAACTCAGAAAGGGACTGGATGATGTGCTTGAGACCGCGCTTGACAAATCTTTCACCCGTGTCTCACAGGGATACCTGAACAATTTCAGCAGCGGCGTTACGAGAGAGCTCGGGGATGTTGAACTGGCAACACTCGGAATCATGTCGGTGGAACCCGTCAGAATAATGGACATCCATTATAAGGACAGAAGCAAGAAAAAAGTCCTCGACAGGGCGCACAAGCGGCTCGTTGAAATCGGCATGCTGGATGAAGAATATGCCATCTCATCACTTGGGCAGCTCACCGCCTCCTATATGCTCAACCCCGAAAAAGTCAATCAGTTCGCCTCGGTCATCCCGAAGACGAATGACGGTGAACCGGATGATCAGGCCTATTCCTTCTGGGAAAAATACAATTCGACGGCGTTACTGATCCCAACTTACGGTTCTATCCCGCCGCATTATCCGCCATTCATCCCCATTTTTCCCGGACTCTGGAACGTGGCAACGATCACGGGTAACTTCCCCGATACGGGCATCCTGCAATACGGTTTAAGCACCCTGACGACAAGAATCGGCGCCGGATTTAAAAAAGACACACCGGTCGCCATGAGGCAGAGACCTCCCGCATGGACGGCATCCATCTCTAACGAGCTGCAGCTCGTCATGAGTTTCATCAAACGCGGAGCGTACAAGGGATTCTGGCCGGATATGACGGATAATGAATATCAGCGTATCGTCCGTTCCCTGTCATACGGTGTTCATCCGTATTATTCGCTGCTGACCGAGATCACCAACATTGGAAGCATCAGGGCAAACATGCTCGCCTTCGTCGCCATGAATGCCGGAATACAGTCCGATGTCGATCTCGTTTACAGAATTCTTTCCGATGAAAAGGCCATACTCGATGTCTGGCCTCAGACTCAGCAGTTCCTACAGAGCTGGTACGCCCTTCAGGCAAAATGGATACACGATGAACTGGAGATTGAAGGGAATATCTCTATCTCTGAAATCATCAACACGGATTATCAGACCTTCCAGGAAGCCGTGTACCTCGTACAGAAAGAGGCCGAAGAGAAGGGGAAGACCTTTTACGGTGTCAAGACACTCGATTTCATAGAAAATCCAATGCAGAACGTCGTAACGGAATTCAAGGCAAAATATCCGGAAGCCCTGCTCTTCATCAAACCATCCGATGATCAGCAGAAGGCAAAGGATATGCTTTACAGCGATTCCATCACCCTCGTTGCAACGGATTCCAACGGGAACGGCCTTGGAAAGGCAAAGGTTTACAAGCCTGGAAGACTTCCGCCAAAGGTCATACTGGAATACATTCCGCACGCCGAACCTTTCCTCGCAAGTGATACGAGAAAGTTCATCTGGGTGGATTGATCGTTGAAGAATGTTTTTTCAAAAAAAATCTCCCTATTTTAAAACAGGGAGATTTTTTATTCCTCAGTGCTTATCTTTTCACGGGGAAAATGGGTAACACAGGTTTCTCGTAAATCTCGTTCAGGACCTCAGCCATGGAAAGGTACATTGCCGAAGAACCGCAGAATATTCCCACCACACCGGCAAGGACTTTTGAGGTACCTGTAAAATCCGCTATGCTGAGTAGGAAAAACAGTACGGCCAGTGAAGCAAAGACAAACTGCTGTACTCTATTTGTCCTGAGCGTTCCAAAGAACATAAAGAGTGTAAAGATTCCCCAGAGAAGTAAGTAAAAACCCATAGAAACTTCCGTTGGTGCGGCTACGGCAAGATCCGTCTTCGGAAGCAGCCAGATGGTAACGAGCGAAAGCCAGAAGAACCCGTAGGATGTAAAGGCAACTTTTCCAAAGGTGTTTCCCTTTTTCCATTCCATGATCCCGGCAACGACCTGTGCCAGTCCGCCGACGAAGATCCCCATCGCCATGATGGCACTGTCAAGTCCGAAGAGACCTGCGTTGTGAAGATTGAGCAGTATGGTTGTCATACCGAATCCGAGCAGACCAAGCGGTGCGGGATTTGATGTGGTGTCCTTATGTAGAACGACTTGATGCTGAACATTTTTGTCCATGTAAATTCCTCCTGAAAATTATTTATATCGTGATACTCCGCTTAATATTGGTATTTCAGGGCATTAAAGCCGAGGTATTCTATCATAATGACGTTAAAGAATACAATTAAAAACATGTACCGAAAATGATTCGGAACTCATAAAACCACCGGATGATTAAAATTAAATGATTAGTGATATAATCAGTCTTGTTTATTCAAGTACTTCTGTTTCCTTATTTATAAACGGGGTGATTCGATGAAAGATTTGATCAGATTATCTGATTTATCCCGCCGGGATATAGACCATATCTTCAAGATGGCAGATAGGATAGACAGCTTCAGGGATAGTTTGAAAGGAAAAACAATTGTCATGTTTTTCCCCGAAAGCAGTATACGAACGAGGGTAACTTTTGAGGCTGGAATTCACATACTTGGCGCTCAGGGAATTCTGTTTCCAAGCACCACGTTAGATAAGAAGGAAGCCCTGAAAGATGTTACCGGTTATCTAAATAACTGGTCGGACTGCCTGATCATCAGGCACAGGGACATCGATCTGATCCGGGAAATTGCAGCGTACAGTAAAGGTCCCGTCATTAACGCCATGACTTCTGCCAATCATCCCTGTGAGATTCTGTCTGATCTGTATTCCCTGTCAAAAATCCGGAAAAATTATCTGAAGGATACCTATCTGTTCGTAGGGGCTGACGGCAATATCGGCGAATCGTGGAAAAGTGCCTCTGAAATCCTGAATCTTGATCTGGTTCAAGCCTGCCCAGAAGGCTTCGAGATCGAGGGTCTGACTGTGATAAACGATATAAAAAGCGCGGTAAAGGCAAAAGATATCGTTCTTACCGATTCGGTCCCATCAGATTATTCAGCCGCTTTTAAACCTTTTCAGATAACAAAAGACATCATGCGACTCGCAAACGATGGGGCAATTTTAAACCCGTGTCCGCCATTCACGAGAGGGGCAGAGGTCTCCCAGGATGTCATCGCAAGTGATTTTTTTGCAGGCTATTCATTTAAAAGGCATTTATTAAGCGTTCAGCAGGCCATCATTCTCTACATGATGGGCATTAAATAAAAAACAAAGAGGGGAGGGATTCATTTGAGAGTGGTTAAATTTGGCGGATCAAACCTTAAGAAGAGAGACGATATCTCCAAACTGGTTAAGGTCATCCATGAATATGAAAAACCGCTTATCGTAGTTATCTCAGCATTATACGGTGTGACAAATACAATAATCTCGACAGTTGAGCAGGCGCATAAGAATTTTGATTCTATAGAGCTTCTGAAAGATCAGCTTTACAAGGCTCATCGGGATATGTTATCGGACTATCTGTCTGATGAAATGGAAAAACAAACGGCATTTGAAGAATTGGAGAGGCGAATCGACGAGATGAAAAGATTCCTCCTTGGTATCCATTATATAGGAGAGGCGCCTGATTTCGTCCGTGATACGGTTCTCAGCTACGGGGAAAGACTTTCGGCCTTTACCCTTTCGATCATCCTGAAAAAACTCGGTATTGATGCCCAGGAGGCAACGCCTGAAGCGATGGGGCTGATAACGGATGGAGAATTCGGAAATGCGACGGTCAATTTCGAAAAGAGTTCCAAACAGGTCGCCGATTATTTCAGCGAAGAAAAGGTGTATATCGTCCCGGGTTTTTACGGGATCTCGGAAGCCGGCAAGGTGAATCTCTTCGGAAGAGGGGGCAGCGATTATTCAGCCGCCGCGATAGCCGGTTGCGTCCATGCCCAGTCCCTGGATCTCTGGAAAGACGTTGAAGGCTTTTTGAGTGCCGATCCAAGGGTTGTGGAGGATGCCTGGAGTATCAAAAAGATGTCCTACCTTGAAGCAGCCGAACTATCGTATTTTGGGGCAAAGATCATTCATCCGAGGGCCTTTGAACCGCTTATGGAAAAAGATATCCCGCTTAACTTATTCAATATCGACGGTAAGCTTGATGAGATCAAACCGGTTACCGTTATTACGTCAAATTCGATCAGGACAAAATATGTGGTAAAAAGTGTTTCACACACCGATAATTTTGGAATTCTTAAATTAAAGGGGCCGGGAGTCGGTGTTAAACCGGGTATTCTGGCAGATGCCACAAATGCCTTGAAACGCGAAGGAATAAACATCAAATCCGTTCTGACCTCACAGACGATCATCAGCATACTGCTTTCTTCGGATGACCTGTACAGGGCGTACACCCTGATGAAGCATTTAAGAATCATGGGGGTGGAGGACATCAACCTTGTCGATGACGTCTCTCTGATCGCGATCGTCGGTGATGGGATCAACGAAACACCGGGTATCGCCGCAAAACTCTTTAATGCCCTTTCACGTGAAAATATCAACGTCAACATGGTTTCTATCGGCATTTCTGAAGTGGCAAGCTATTTCATCGTCACAGCATCCGAAAGAGACCGTGCGGTAAAATCAATTCACAAGGAGTTCTTCAATGAAAACAGTAAGCGAAATAAATAAGAAGATAAAGGAAGGCAAGGCGGTTGTTTTAACGGCAACGGAAGCAAAGCTTCTCGCGGAGGAGGAAGGGATCAGGACACTTGAGGAAAAGGTAGATGTTGTCACAACGGCTACGTTTTCACCGATGTGTTCATCCGGTGTTTTTATCAACCCGGGACATACTTCACCGCATATGAAGATGCAAAAGGTTACACTCGACGGGGTTGAGGCTTATGGTGGAATTGCAACGGCCGACATTTATCTCGGTGCCACACAGGAAAGTCGTGAGGATAGCCGGTTTGGCGGAGCACATGTCATCAAGAAACTCATAGACGGTGAATCGGTCGAATTTCAGGCCTTCGGTAAACCGACCGACTGTTATCCGAAGACGGAATTCAGAAAGAGCATCAAACTCTCAGATCTGAATCAGGCTTATTTCTACAACCCGAGAAACTGCTATCAGAATTATGATACGGCTTATAATTCATCCGACAGGGAACTTCGTACCTATATGGGAATCCTGCAACCCAACGGTCAGACGATTCATTATGCCGGTTCCGGAGAAATCTCTCCGCTGATCAACGATCCCCTGCTCGAAACGATCGGAGTCGGAACAAAGATATTCTTCTGTGGTGGTGAAGGTTTTGTCAGCTGGGAAGGGACTCAGTTCAATCTGGAAACCGAAAGGGATCCGAAGACGAATCTTCCGATCGGTCCTTCGGCGACGCTTGCAATAACGGCTGAAATGCGTGGAGTTGATCCAAGGATGATTGCCCCGATATACATTCCCGGCTACGGTGTGAGTATTTATCTCTCGATAGGAATGGCAATCCCCGTTGTCAGTTCCGATATTGCAAAGGCATTGACCATCAGAAATAAGGACATTATTACGAATATACACGATTATGCCACCGGTGAAACCATAGGAAAGGTCAACTACGAGGCACTCGTAAAAAACGAAGTCTATGTCGGTGAAAAACACGCTTCAAGCCGAACCATGTCCAGGATCAAAGAATCTTACCATATCATGGCCCTGCTAAAGGAAAAGGTGATCAACGGGACCTTCATACTGACCGAACCGGTGATGAAGCTACCGATCTTCGGAAAATGCACACCGATTGAATAAAGAGACTTGTTCAACAGGCAAACAATCCATTTTAAAATACTAAAACCGGTCACAAACAGACCAATCTGTTCACAGGATCAGCTTGGTCTGTTCTTTTGACTACAGGTGTTGAAACCTATGGTTTTACCGGTAGAATATTAATCATCATCGATGATCGTAACTATCAAAACAGGGGGGATAACAATGCAACATAGAATCAGAGCGGCCGCTCTCGTCTTTTCTGAAGACAAAAAATCTTTATTACTGATCAAACATGTACATCCTGAAACAAGCCGAACCTGGTGGGTGCCTCCCGGTGGCGGCGTGGAAGAAATGGATGACAGCATCTTTCATACCGCTGAAAGGGAAACATTTGAAGAAGCGGGCATTACGATAAAGACAACCGGAACAATCAGATATATCAGGGAATTTTATGAAGAGACCAGAGACATCTTACACCTTGAATTATTTGTCGATGCCGAATATATCGGTGGAGAAGCAACCACAGAAAACATCTTTGGAAAAGGGCCGGATGAGCACTTTATCAAAGAAGCCGCATGGCTGACGAGAGAACAGATGAGAGGACTTCTCATTTTTCCGGAAATCGCCCACGAAGATTTATTCTGGGAAGATAAGAAGGCAAGCGGCCTCTACCTCGAAAAACAGATAGAGAAAAAACGGGAAAATGACGGGAGACAAATCCAAGCCATTTGAAGTTTGTCGTAAAGAAAATCTGACAGGATAATTGAAATCCAAGAATAAGTCAAGACTACGGTTCTGAACACCTCAGTTACCACGCCAACAATCGGGAAATCCGGGTTGTAAACGATACTGGATCTATTGGATCAGAGAGTGAATGATCTTCTGAACACCCTGAGACTTGGAGATATACTTGATTATAAAACGGGTAACAGGAGCTACGAAGAACGATACGAATATCAATTATCCAAAATGAGAATAAAGCGATCAGGTCTCCCTTTCTATGAGTGAGACATCCAGCATCAGTTTTTTAGTTCTCTTTCGCGTTCCGTTTATTTTCTGGATGAGAATCTTCACCGCCTCGTTACCGGCCTTTTCCTTATCGATATTAATAGTCGTGAGATGTGGTGAAAAAATGGTCGTAAATTCGATATTGTCATAACCGATGACAGAAACATCTTCGGGGACACGGATTCCTTTTTCTGAAAGGGCATTGATAACGGCAAAGGCTCTCATATCGTTGAAGCAGAAGACCCCATCATATTTGACCCCACTCTCATATTCCCTTTTAACAAAGCTGATCGTATTCTCATAATCCGTTTCAATATCGTTGATGATACGATATTCCGATTTTATATCGCTTTTTTCAAGATAATCGGAAAAACCGGTTTGTCTCATCCTTGCAGCTGAGTGATCTGAACAGGAATTAATCATCAGCAGTCGCCTTCTTCCTTTTTTCAGGAGATGTTCCGCTGCGAGATATCCCCCTTTGACATCATCAGTATAAACTTCATCGACGTTGATATCATCATAGTCTCTTCCGATGATGACCACCGGAAATTTGTCCTCGATAAACGGTTTGATATATTCAATCTCGGAACTGCTTGGAACAATAATAACCCCATCCACACGGTGTTCCATCAAAGTATTCATGGCCGTCTTGGATTCCTCATTTCTCAATTCGGTATTCATCAGCAGCATTCTGTAATCGTGTTTCGAAATTCCCTTTTCGATCCCCTGAAGGATTTCGGAAAAAAAGGGATCAAATTCGGCTTCAAAGATGACACCAACCGTAAGACTTTTATTGCTGCGCATCATCGTTGCCGTGACATTTCTGACATAGCCCAGTTCTTTTGCAGTTTCAAGTATCTTTTTTTTCGTCTCCTCTGAAATATCCGGCTTGTCGTTCAGTGCCCTGGAAATAGTCGAAACGGACATACCCAATTCTTTTGCCAGAGTCTTTATGGTCACATAATTCTTTTTCAAATCAATCACTCCCGAAACTAAGAGGCTATAACACCTTTATATTCTATCAGATAACACTATTTTTTCTGAATTCTTACGCAATTCGAAGGTATTCCCCCGAAACCTCACATATTTCTCCAAAATCGTTTCTCATCAGATTTCGTATTTAAAAAAAAGATGCTATAATATCACCGGTAACGTTTTCGGTAACGTATCCGGTAACGTTTACATTATATCAGATAATAAAAATAGTCCAAAATCGTCCATCAGGATGATAAAAACTGAGGAGGTACTGTATGTCAAAAAAGATCGTTGTTCTGTTACTGGTGGCACTCTTTACCCTTTCCGGGGTCCTTATGGCTTCAACAACTCTGATTCTCTGGGATCAGAATCAATCCACTGAAAAGATCGTTAAGATGTTCAATGAAAAGATGGAAAACGAGGGAAAGGATATCCGAGTTAAACTTGAGATAATCCCTTATGATCAGATGGTTCCAAAGTTTATGGCCTCACTTTCTACGGGAAGGGCACCTGACCTGTACGGACTGGATATAGTACAATTCCCGTATTTCATATCCATTGGTGCCTTTACAGACATAACAAACTGGGCAAAATCACAGCCGTATTTTGATGAACTGCCGCAGGGAATGATGAAGGTTGGAATGAAAGGGGAAACTATTTACGCGTTGCCTTATCAAATTGATATGTCAACCCTTCTCTGGAACAAAGATATGTTCAAAGAAGCAGGATTGGATCCCGAACAACCTCCAAAGACATGGTATGAACTTGTTGAGATCGGGAAACAACTCACGATCGACAACGACGGTGACGGCATCATCGACCAGTGGGGATTCAACCTGGCCGGGGGTGGAGCCGGGGCCTACATGTTCTGGTTTATGCCGTTCGTGTGGGGAAATGGTGGAAGTATGTTTGATGACGACGGAAACGTCACACTCGATTCTTACGAGACAGTTGAAGCCCTTCAATTCTGGAGCGATCTCATCCACAAATACAAGATTGCACCACTTTCATCCGTTCAGTATGGCTCAGGTGACAGATACAATGCCTTTGTATCCGGAAAGCTCGCCATGTATCTCGGTGGAAATTTCAACATCACATCACTCAGAAAAGATGCCCCTAACATGGACTTTGGTGTGACACCTATCCCGAAAAACAGGGGAGGATTCGCCACATTTGGCGGAGGAAGCCTTCTCGGCATCACTTCACAATGTAAAAATGTGGAAGCGGCTCAGGAATTTATGGCGTTCATCTATTCTGATGAGGCACAGATTGAAGCGTATGCCCCAAATCTTCAATTACTCGCCAGACCGAGTCTTTACGATAACAAATATTACAATGAGATCCCTCAGATGGCAGCATTTGCCGATATTCTCGGCTATGCACTCACCCCGTATTCAACAAATTACAATGAAATATATGATCCGGTTCAGTATTACTTCGAAAGCGTTTTCCTCGGCAAAATGAACGCGGAGGAAGCCGTTAAAAAGTGTACTGAAGAGATAAAACAGATCATGAACAAATAACATAAATCCCTTTTGATGGCCCTGAAAGGGCCATCTCTTTTTATGATCAGGAGGCTCAGTTTATGACTCTAAGACAGAAAAAAAACTTTTCAGGCCTGCTCTTTTTGCTGCCTGTCATGATAATGGTCGGTATCTTCTTTATTTATCCACTGATTAGAGTACTGATAACCTCATTCCAGGAATGGAATGTGATGGGCGGGTCTAAATTCATCGGGTTTGAAAATTATACCGCGGCACTGACGGATGATGAATTCTGGTTGACACTTGGGAATACCATCATCTACGCGTTGATAGTCACGCCGATGATCTTCGTCCCCGCCCTTTTACTCGCCGTTGTCTTAAAAAAGACATCACGTTCGAGTAAATTCTTCAGAACGATATTCTTTTTACCGTTTGCCATATCGTTTGTGGCATCGAGCTATATGTGGAAATGGATTTACAACGATACCTACGGAATACTGAATTATATGCTCACATCATTACACCTGATCAGCCAACCCATCAACTGGCTCGGTGAAACGTGGCTGTCTAGAATCATGGTTTCCATCATGGTTTCCTGGAAGACATTGGGCTTTTCGATGATCATCATTCTCGCCGGATTACAGGGAATTCCCAATGAGGTGTATGAAGCGGCATCCATCGACGGGGCAAAAAAGTCTCAGACGCTCAGGTTTATCACCCTGCCACTGTTGAGACCGACACTGATACTCGCCTTAATCCTATCGGTCGCCGGATCATTCAAAGCCTTTGACCATTTTTTCATCATGACCAAGGGAGGCCCTTTAAAAACTACGGAAACAATCGTTATGTATATCAATAAAGTGGCATTTGAATATTACAACATCGGACTCGGTTCGGCAATATCCGTTTTGTTCCTGATCATCTTACTGATCGTCAGCTTCTTCCAGTTAAAGGCAGGTGGCTTCAGCAATGAGTAAAAAGACCTTTATCCTTTTATTGATCCTCTCACTATTCTTTATGATCGCCATATACTGGACGGTTCTGACTTCATTCAAACCACCCGAAGAAGTTCTGAGTTATCCGCCGGGATTTATCACGGCAAATCCCACACTCGAACAGTACAACAAGCTGTTCACAACGGCCGATTCAATATTTCTCAGATATGCGGGAAACACCTTTATTCTCTGTGGTCTCTCGATCGCCATCGTTATGATTCTAAGTATCCTGGGTGGTTATTCACTGAGTAAGCTGCCGTTTAAAGGGTGTAATGTCATATTTCTGCTCGTGTTGTCGATCATGATGGTTCCCTATCAATCGTTGCTGATACCGCTTTATGACCTGATGAACAAGTTGAATCTCCTGGATACGTTATTCGGACTCTCTCTGATATACGCCACATACTTTATGCCGTTCTGTCTGTTCATGATGAAAAATTATTTTTCATCCCTGCCAGCAACGTTGAGGGAAAGTGCCCTCATCGATGGGGCATCAGAACTGAAGATACTGTTTAAAGTTCATCTTCCACTCGCCATGCCGGCTGTCGCAACGATCATCGTTTACGTCTTCCTGGCCACGTGGAACGATTTTATCCTTTCACTCATCTTCACCAGTTCCAGTGAAGTCAGAAATGTACAGGTGGGGATCATGAACTTTGCCACATCAAGGTTCACACAGGATTGGGGTTTAATCAACGCCGGGGCTACATTCAGTATCATACCGAGCATCATCGTCTTCCTTGTACTTCAGAAATACTACGTTCAGGGAATGACATCAGGTTCAACAAAAGGATAACGGGGGATGAAAATGGACAAAATAAATAAGATGATCAGAGAATCAAAATACAGCGAGTTGAATCTCGGTGAAGTCAGACCGTCCGGTTGGTTGAAAGATCAACTTGAGATTCAGGCAGAAGGATTAACGGGCAAGCTGGAATCAATCTGGAAAGATGTGGGGCCCGACAGTGGCTGGCTCGGCGGAAAAGGGGAGAGCTGGGAAAGAGGCCCTTATTACTGCGACGGACTCATCCCGCTCGCCTATCTGCTTAATGATAAAAAACTGATTGGAAAGGCTGAAAAATGGGTAGAATGGACGTTAAACAGTCAGAAGGAGGACGGTTCCTTCGGTCCCGTCACGAATCAAGACTGGTGGTCAAGGATGGTCATGCTCAAGGTGCTGAAAAATTATTATGAATACACGAAAGATGACCGAATCATCACATTCCTTCTCAAGTATTTTAAACTTCAGGAAAGGGAAATTGAAAAACATCAATTCACCCTCTGGGAGGATTCCAGAGCCACGGAAAACATCTATGTGCTGTACTGGCTTTATGAAATAACAGGGGAAGAATTTCTCATTTCACTCGTTGAAAAATTCTTCTTGAAGACGAAGGACTGGTCAGCTTACCTGACCCATTTTAAGTACAGTGCCAGTGCACAGGAGTATATGGATTGGGAGATATTTACCGCAATAACGAAGGAAAAAGGACTCGAAGAACTCTACAGGTATGAAAGAGAGCATGCCACCCGTGAATGGTCAACGCGCTTCGAAGAGACACATATCGTCAATGTTGTGATGGCACTCAAGTATCCCGCCTTGAAATATTTGCTGACAGGGAATGAAGAACAGCTCAAAATCGTTAACGAGGGGATAAAAAAACTCGAGAGGTATCATGGAACAGTCAACGGCATGATAAACGGAGATGAACATCTCTCCGGAAACAGTCCTTCAAACGGGACGGAACTCTGTGCCGTGGTGGAGTACATGTTTTCGCTCGAAATTCTCTTCAGAATCTTTGGAGAAACCGGACATGCCGATTTACTCGAAAAACTGGCGTACAACGCCTTGCCCGGAACACTCGATCCTGAGATCATGTCACATCAGTACGATCAGCAGGTCAATCAAATCAGCTGCTCGATAGCGAGAAGACAGTGGTACAACAACCTGGATGATTCCAATATCTTCGGACTGGAGCCCAATTTTGGATGCTGTACGGCGAACATGCATCAGGGATGGCCGAAATTCGTGAAAAATCTGTGTTATAAAACAGAAGAAGGTTTATTCTTTGGCATCTATGGTCCTTGTGAGGTCGATACGACGATAAAGGGAAACGAAATAAAGATAAGGGAAATCACAGAATACCCATTTAAAAATCAGATCATCTTTGAATTTGAGAAAGCGGAAGCTGTAAGATTCCCCATTCAATTCAGGATTCCTTCATGGGCCGACAGCTGCCGTTATTCCATCAATAATGAACCGGTTTCAACCGTGAGTGATGAAAAGATCCTGGTACTCGACGGCGCCTGGAAAACGGGGGATATTATACAGATCGAATTCATCACCAAAGTCCGGCTCTCCACATGGATGAACAATTCAATCGGTGTAGAATACGGATCACTCGTTTTCAGTCTGAAACTTGAGGAGCAATGGAACAATATCAGCGGGAGTGAGGCCTATCCTGTATATGAGATTTATACAACTCAAAGATGGAATTATGCACTTCAGCTCGATAAAGAAGCAGATTCAGAACAATTTGAAATTGAACGCAAACCGATAGAAAATCAACCTTTTACCGTATGCAGTGCACCTGTAACACTAAGATGCAAAGGGGCCATCCTCCACGCCTGGGGTGTTGATAGAAATTCTGCGGATAATCCACCCCTCAGTCCGGTACGGATAAACAGTGCCGCTGAGGAAATTGAGCTCATTCCCTACGGATGCGCCCGGCTTAGGATTTCTCAATTCCCTTATTTTGAAAAATAGATTTATAAAGCCACAGGGGCGATTTATAAATCGCCCTTTTTCAAGATTATCTTTATTTCCCCATTGATCAATCTGTTTCTTAAGTTTTATACGACTAATCCTTGATTTACCTGAAAATCATATAAACGGCTCAATGTACATCCTACATGTTTTTTTCTTTTTGTCTCCCATTTCTATCGTTTTCCCTGAGTGAAAGGGATTTTTATCTCCACAATCTGTCGGATGTGTCAAGGAGTTTTTCACCGATGAAAAGTGCTTCTTTCCATAGTATAGGTATCGATACAATTATTTCAAACTAAGCAATAAAAACCTGTAGACGTATTCCGAAAGGGAGTCACGTTTCCCGTGACTCCTTTTTTCATTTCAAGTTAGCAAGATATTCTTTTATAATTTCGGTACATCTCGTTACATACTCTTTGTCAGCATCATCGATATAAAGACAATAATTCAGAAAATTAACCCTTCTGGCAATCATTAACATCTCAAGCACATCATCATCAAAAGTCATTTCCGGATAGATCTCGTTATACCCTTTGATAACAGCGGCTTTCACTTCATCAAAATTAAAATTTTTATCGTTTCTGTAATAAAAAAAGGTGATCGCCAGGTCATGCACTGGAAATCCGTACATGGCTTCTTCAAAGTCCAGTACTCGAAGTCCATCTTTATGGATTTTTACATTCCAAGGGTTCAGATCAGCATGTATAAGTTGAGGCTCTTGTCCATTATACAGATTGCTGAGTCTTTCATTCAGGATAGGAATGATTGTATCCATTATTTCAACGGTATCTTCTGCAAGAAGATCCTGATAGTGCTCTTCATGATACACGGCTTCTTCATCCGGATAATAGAAGACCTTGTCCCATCTTTTCGGATTGATATCCTCCGGCATTTTTATTGCCGCTGTTTTTGAGTGAAGGGTCGCAGTTAATCTGCCAAGTTCCTGAAAAACCTCGGGTGTTTCTTTACCATCTATATCCTCACCTTCCATCCAGGAATAAACGGTAACTCTCTTGGGCTTTTCAGTTAATTCTGATCTGACTATAGTGACCCCTTCTCCCGCCTTATTCATTAGCACATATGGAGTCTCTATGTCTTTCAGATGACTGAGAAAAAAGACCTCAGCACGATTATCATTAATATCACTTGACTCTTCCTGAAAAATCTTAAGGGCGAATTTCTCGTCATCAGATGTCCTTATTTTGAAATGTACATTTGTTTCTTCAGCAAGGAACTCAAGTTCATTTACTTTAATATCATATTCTGCCAAGGCTTTTTCGGCTACTTTTTTCAGCATCTCCATTCGTTCCACCACATCACCTCTCTTTTCAATTATCCAATTATAACATTTATAAACTAACATACAAAAACAACAGTAACTATAAATACAGGAGGTTATATTCGGAGTGAAGGAGGGAATAAACGATGCTCTTGTTATTTCTACAGAAATTTCAGACGAAGTTGCCTAACGGCAAATCAATCTGATTATTTACCTATGTTGATATCCTTAACCGATTCTCTTTCTATGATATGTGTATTCAGCATGATCTTTCTTTTCACCTTGCTCTTTTCTCTCCCCTCGATCCGATTCACGAGCAACTGTCCAGCGCTGAACCCCATATCAAATCTCGGTTGATGAATGGTTGTCAGTGAAGGGACAAGGTACTTACTGAGCGGTGCGTTGTCAAAACCCATTACGGAAACATCGTCTGGAATTCTGAATCCACATTCATGTATGGCGCGATAGCCTCCGCAAGCCATCCAGTCATTGAGAAAAAAGACCGCAGTAAAATCAACGCCTTTTCGAACAGCTTCTTTAACGGCTGCATAACCATTTTCAGGTTCAAAGGCTCCCGGCTCAAAGTGAACGGAGAAATCGGGATGATCTTTCATAAAATTCTCAAAGGCCCTTTTTCTCAGAACGGATGAATAAACGGTATTATCCCCCTCTGAAAAAAGAACCTTCCTGTGTCCCTTGTTATAAAGGTAATTTGCGGCCATCATGCCCGAACTGTAATTATCGATTGTGATGGAATCAATTCGTATCTCGCTGTCTTTTCGATCTACTCCCACAACCGGAACAGATGAATTCAAGAGATACTTGATCTCTTCATCATCCTCTTTTGAAGAACAGACAACGATTCCATCCGCCTTTCTCTGATAGAGTTCGGAGATGATGTCGATCTCCTTTGAGAGTTTCTGTTTGGTCGTTGCCAGAAAAAATTCATAATTATTCTTGAGCAGCGCATCTTCTACTCCCATCGTCAATTCCGGATAATGATATCCCCTTAAATTAGGTACTATAATCCCCACAAGCTTTTTTATCCGCTTGTCTACCATCGAGGATCTATGATAATCATACTCATTGAGGGCTCTTAATACCTTTTTCTTCATATCCGGAGACACGTTTGAACTGCCATTCAAAACTCTTGAAAAAGTTGCTATTGAAATTCCTGTTTTTTTAGATATATCCCTCAACGTTGGCATCCAATCACCTTCTGAACACAATTTTCTGTTATTTTAAACAACCGGCATTTCGCAACGAAAGGCCGGTTTTATACTAATTCTCAAGATTATTCGCTAAACAAAACTGTATGTTGCGGTTCTACTTCCACAAAACCCTTTCCCGGATTCTGCTGATAAAAATCCCTGACATCATAGGCCACCTGTTCCGGGAGAAATTCCTCTTCCTGACTCCACCTCGTTCCAATTTCCGGAATGGATTCAAAGAGCATCTTCGTATACGGATGTACCGGTTTTTCATAAATCTTCTTGGTATCTCCTCTTTCGACAAGCCTTCCCTTATACATGATCAGGGTTGTATCGCTGATATAATAGCCAAGATTCAGATCATGTGTGATAAAGATGACCGTCATCCCATTCTTCTTACAGAGTTCGACGAGCAGATTGAGGACACCGATTCGTGTGGAGGCATCAAGCATACTGATCAGTTCATCTGCTACCAGAATATCGACATCGAGCAGAAGTGCACGCGCGATTAACAGCCTCTGAAGCTGTCCACCACTGAGCTGATGTGGAAATTTCCCGAGTATTCTGTCTGGGTTCAGATTAACGTTGACAAGCGCCTCTTCTATCTTTTCTCTTCTGTTCTTTTCCTCTTTTCTGAAGGATTTAAAGAGCATATCAAACACCCGATCAACCCTGAAAAGGGGGTTGAAGGAAGAAAACGGATCCTGGAATATCGCCTGTACTCTTCGGTAATAGTCCTTTTTCTCGTTCTTCTTTTCTATCTGTGTGATATCTTTTCCCCTGTAAAGGATAGTTCCCGAAGTTGGCTTCAGCAATTTCAAAATCATACGGCCAACAGTCGTCTTTCCGCTACCACTCTCTCCAATGAGAGAAATGACCTGCCCCTTCACGAGGTTGAAAGAGACATCCTTAACCGCAACGGTCTTCTCTTTTGAGATAAATCCCGTACTGAATTCCTTGGTGAGGTTTTCCACTTTCATGATGATGTTATTGTTGTCCACAACGATCACTCCCCACCTTTTGGCATCGTCTCACGCCAATTCCAGCATGATACGTAATGATTCTCACTGATCTTTTCCCTTTCAGGCGTCTTTTCACACTTTTCCGTCTTATACGGACATCTGAATCTGAAACGGCAGCCTTCTCCAATATTGAGAAGATGAGGCGGTGTTCCCTTGATTCCTTCAAGCGCCTTGTCCTTATATTGTATACCAACTTGAGGTAGAGATGCAATCAACGCTCTTGTATACGGGTGTTTCGCATGTTTGACCAGTTCATCCGTTGGTCCGATTTCCGCAAAATGACCGGCATACATGATCAATATCCGTTCGGCAATCTGATACAGAATTGACAGATCGTGTGTGATAAAGATTGAGGACCCTATGATCTTTTCGTCCCTGAGTTTCACAAGCATATTCGCCACAAATCGCTGTGAACTGACATCGAGTGCTGAAGTAATCTCATCGGCTATGATAAAATCCGGATCCAGCAGGGTGGAAATGATCATGATCATTCTCTGTTTCATCCCACCGGAAAGCTCTACGGAATACCTGTCGAGGGTGGAGGGATCGAGATTGATCATCTCCAATCGTTCCCTGACTTTTTCAAAAAACTTTCTGTTCGGTTTTATGCCATGCTCCGAGACCAGATCGGATATAAATGTCCGAATCTTCTTTGTCGGACTGAAGGCATCAAGTGCATACTGTGGAATAATCGAAATATTGTTCATCCGCATAGGTCTGAATTTCTTTTCAGGCAAGGTCATGATATTCGTTCCCAACAGATTGGCCTCACCGGATATATATTTAAGCGGCGGTTTTCTCAGCATGAGCGCACTGGCTAAAGTACTCTTTCCACAACCGGATTCACCGGCCACACCGAGAATCTCCCCTCTTTTCACGTTAAAGGAAATCCCATCAAGTGCCTTGACATCTCCCTTCAGAATCCTGTAATAGGCTTTTAAATCCTTAATCTCCAATACATTCTCAGACATAAGCTACATCTCCCTTAATCTCGGATTGAAGACTTCATCAAGTCCGGTGTTTATAAAGTAAAGTGAGACAATCAGGATGGTCAGTATGAGTCCCGGAATGATCGCCCACCACCAGAGTCCAAGCTGAATCGCGTTCCAGTTGACGGCATTCTGCATGATGAGTCCAAGCGAAACTCCCTGTGTTGGCCCAAGCCCGATAAATTCAAGACTGACGGCCGACAGGATGGTCCCGTTGAATTGAAGGATAAAAACCATAAATACATAGGAGAACATATTCGCTGCAATATCTTCAGCGATAATTCTTCTTACAGGCGTAGAAGAAATCCTCGAGAGGTTGACAAACTCCTTGTTTTTTAATGAGAGTGTCTGCGATCTGACTGCCCGAGCTGTCCATGTCCACGCCGTTAAACCGATGATGATACTTTCACTCAATATTCCCCGATAAGGCAGATAGGCCGACAGGATGATCAGCAGGGCAAGCGTTGGGATGACCAGGAAGATATTGGTAATCATCATCAGGGATTCATCCGCAAATTTTCCACTGTAATATCCCGCAAAGAAGCCTATTACAAGTCCGACAACCGTAGCAATCGTACCACCAATAAGCCCGACGAGAAATGTAGATCTAAGACCGTAAACAACCCTCGTAAACACATCCTTCCCCATGATGGTTGTCCCAAACCAATGATCGGCGCAGGGTGCCAGATAAGGCGCACCGGCAAATTCATCGTATTCATAAGGGGTCATTGAAGGACCGAATATTGCCAGAAATAAAATGGATAGAAAGATAATCACACCAAAGATGACCTTCCCGTTTGTTGCCGCAAAATAAAGATTTTCATGTTTCTTCCAGAATTCACGCTTTGCCATAAATCACACCTCCCCGGAGAAAGAAAACCTGACTCTGGGATCTATCAACATATAAACGATATCTACGATGAAGTTGGCACAGAGCATGAAGATAACGAGGAACAGGAAACATCCCTGTACGAGGAAATAATCCTGATTGACGATGGCCTTCAGCATCAGATAACCGAGTCCCGGATAGGAGAAGACAATTTCAGTCGTCATCGCACCGGCTACTATCGTACCAAGTTGTATGGCAAGACCGGAAACCTGAGGCAATACCCCGTTTCTGAAGGCATATTTTCTGATCAGATTATCCGAGGCGCCGAGCGATTCCATGTACTTCGAATAATTAGAACCCATTTCATAAATAATCATATTTCTCATCCCAATCGCCCAGCCACCAAGCTGAACAAGGAAGAGGGTAAAGAACGGCAGGAACCAATGATGCAGGAAATCACCTATGAAAGTTAAATTAAACCCGGGCTCAATCGTGGCGCTGTAGGCATTACTGATGGGGAACCATCCGAGCTGAACACCGAATACGAAGGCAACCACCACGGCAAACCAGAAATAGGGGGATGATGTCAGGAAATAAAAAAACGGCATCATCGTGTTATCGGCTTTTTTATTCACTCCCGAGTACGCCCCGAGATTGTTTCCTATTACCCAGCTTAAAAGTATCGCAGGTAGAAGCAGAATCAAGTCATAAACAATCGCCTGTGCGATAATTTCACCTACAGGCTTTGGAAACATGTATATACTCGTTCCAAGATCTCCCTTGAACAAAGAACCCCAGAAATTTGCATACTGTTCCAGCATGGGTTTATCAAGTCCAAATGAAGATGTTATCTGTGCTTCAATAATCTCTCTTCCACCTTCCATACCTTCAAATCTCGAAAGCAGCATGGAAATCGGATCACCGGGCATAAATCGGGGGATGGCCCAGTCAATGGTTACTGCAATAAAGAAAGTAAATAGATAAATAATCACTTTTTTGGTCAAATACTTTTTCATTTTCTTTGAGTACAACTCCTCTCTAAAGTAACAGGCCCCCCTACGGGCGGGGACCTGTTAAACTAAGGTTTAAATGACCGAATTACTGTTTAAGATTGATGAGCATCTCAAGTGCTCCATACTGCCATTTTCCAGCCCATGAACATGGGTAACCTTCAGGATTGTCTTCTGTTGGCCAATTCTTCCATACACTTGATGTTGACTGTGCCCAGAGACCGTTGTACCAGAGAGGCACGGAAGGCATTGCCTCAAGCATGATCTGCTGAATTTCCGCTGCCTTATCCATGATTGCCGGATCCGTATCCTGCATCATGTTGAAATCATCGATAGCTGCAAACAATTCGGGGTTGTCGTATCTTCCGAAGTTTCCGTCCGTTACTTCTTCACCGTAAATTTCATCACAGACGACGTAATTCCAGTATGTCCAAGGTGTTGTACTCCTGGATGATGAGTTGTTGTTGATTGCCATATCGAATGAACCGTCATGGATCATATTGTTATAGATGGAATAATCCGGGAAATCAGGAACGGCATTAATTCCTACTGCCTTCAGGTTCGTTGCAAGGATCTTGATGGATTCCATCCAGTCTGTCCAACCATTGGGAACGATGATCTTGAAGCTGATTGCGTTTCCATCTTTGTCTTCTCTCCATCCGTCTCCGTTTACGTCGACGTATCCGAGTTCATCGAGCATAGCCTTTGCCTTTTCAGGATTGTATGAGAAACCGTATTCTTCAACGACTTCTTCAGAAAGGAACTTCGTCCAGCCTTCACCAAAGAGTCCTGTCGGATTTGCAACTTTTACCTGATTTTCAAATACCTTTTCCGCAATCATTGCAGGATTGAAGGCAAATGCAATAGCTCTTCTGAATCCAGCATCGTTTAATGCGGGTTTGGTGGCATTAAGGAAAAGAAGTGCTGTATTTTCTGAAAGCATGTAAGGGGAACCCTTGAACCATGTTGTGAGACCAAATGTGTCTTTGATCTTTGGAACACCAGGAATGAAGAAGTTACTGAGGTCGAGTTCGCCTTTCATAAGCATTCCAAGTGCAACGTTGTTTCCATTAACCACGAGATTAATGAGATATTTTGGCTTCGGCTGACCCATTACGTCATTTCCCCACCAGTTTTCATTTCTAACCCAGATCATTCTGTCCTGACCTGTTGCTTCCATCATGTAAGGACCTGTACCAACCGGGTTTGCATTTGCCGTTGTCAAATATTCTGAAGGATCCATTGCTTCCCAGATATGTTTTGGAAGGATTCTGAGATCGTAAAGCGTTCTCTTCCATTCCTGATAATGTACATTATCGTTAAATGTGAATCTGACTTTGTAAGGTGTTACTGCTTCTACCTTATCCAACCATTTCCAGATGTTGGAGTAATGAAGTGCGTTGTCTTTTGCCACTTCAAAGGTGAAAACAACATCGTCAGCCGTAAAGGATTTTCCGTCTGTCCATTTCACACCTTTTCTCAGTTCAGCTTCATAAACCTTTGATCCAATCCATTCTCCCGATGTTGCGAGATAAGGAACAAATTCATCTGTTGTCGGGTAATAGAGGAAAAGATATTCATAAACAAGCCCACCTGTTCCGGTTGTTTCCTGCCATGGTGTAAGTGGATTCCAGTTAGTTGGTGCATTCCAGAGCCCTCCACCGTAAACGAATGTTTCTGAGCGATCGTAAGCAAATGATGTTGCCGCAACAAATAAAACTAATGCAACTGCCAAAAAGACCTTCCAATGACCTTTCATACAAACACCTCTTTTAATAGATTTTTTTTACAACAGTTTTCATGCCCACCCATTTTGCCCTATTCATGAAAATTATGCTGTTCAAAAGAACTATATAATGAAACATGATACATCTTGAATTTTTTAAAACCTAATTACACCTGATTATTCAGAAATATTCAGAATTATGTACAAATCCTTTACTTTTTCGGATTGTTTCAGAAAACAATGAAACAGCCAAACTTGGATAACGCTCTATACGCATCGATGCAGCTTTTTAAAATAAAAAAAGCACAGTTTCCCGTGCTTTTTTGAAAATCATCTTTACTTATTAAAATTACTCTCTTGTTATTTCAAACAGGCTTCTTACAATCAGATCTTCAGGTTTCATCTCTTTTTCAGATTTAAAATGTATCACTTTTCTTGTCCCGTCGAAGGAGAAATAATTGTCATCAAAGATCATATGATCATTACAAACAGACTCTTTAATATCGATAAAGCAATAGATGACCGGAACGGTCGAAGAAACGGCAATCTCGTATGAATTTCCGTTTCTTTTCAGCGAATAATCGAAAAAGGGTTTTTTAAGGTTCAGCTTCTTAGGAATACAGAACAGTTTAAAGCCTTCGGAAATGAGGGTTTTATCGTTGTCATACAACTTGAAGAAAGCAATTGACTCTTCAGCAACTGCCTTTATTTCCTTCAGAGAAATCTTTTTAACACCCTTTGAAGATAGCCTTTCAACCTTAATCTTTTCCCCTTTTGAATAAAGCACTTCACCTTCCGTAGAAAGGACACTGAGTTCGTAGAACCCTGAAAAATCCTCGTTGAGATCGTTGCTTATCCAGACCTCAAGGTCTTTATCCGTTTCCAGACCACTGATCATAAGCGGATTGAAGAAACGCTTTGCCACATAATGCAAAGCCTTCCAACGGCCGTAATAATCGATAGAAGACCAGCTTGCCACCGGCCAGCAATCGTTCACCTGCCAGTACAAGGCCCCCATACAATGATAATCGTTCCTGTTCTGCCTCCAGTGTTCCACACCATACTGCATGGCTTCCGCCTGAGAAAGCTGTGAAAGAACAATCTGTTTGTCAAAACTCTGAGGAATGGAAAACTGTTTCTCCATATAATCGTAGATTTTTTTGTTTCCCGCCGGATTTTTCTGATGATTCTCCATGATTTCACTGTCATAAGCCATCTGTTCTTCCGGACAGAAAGCCCTGATCGTCTTGATATCCGGGAAAGATTCAAATCCGAATTCAGACATAAACCGCGAGTTAAATTCCCTGTAGGATTCGAGTGGATACCCTTCATGCCAGACCTTCCAGTAATGCGAATCCCCATAGTTCTCAGATTCAGGATCATTGAAATTACCACCCGATGACGGTGAACTCGGCCAGTACGGACGTACACCATCGAACGTTTTCACATAGGCGGGCAGTATTTCTTCAAATAGTCTCAGATAGAATTGTTTCAATTCCGGAACGAATTTCTCAAATCCCCAGCAAACCCAGCCTATTTCCATCTCGTTATTACCGACCCAGATGGCCAGTGACGGATGATTTCTCAAACGCCTTATGTTATCTTCCGCTTCCCGTTTGACATTTTCCTCAAATCCTTCAAAATCCGGGGTGGGTCTACACGCAAAGGTAAAATCCTGCCAGACAAGAATTCCCATTTTATCACAATAATCATAGAATTCGTCATCCTCATAGATACCGCCACCCCAGACCCTTATCATATTCATGTTGGCCTTCAGACAATCATCAATAACCTTTTCATGTAATCTGTTTCTTCTCCCCCGTACAATCAGAGAATCTGAGGGAATCCAATTTACCCCTTTGGCAAACACAGGGATCCCGTTCAGTTCAAAATAGAAGGTTTCTCCCCATCTGTCTGCTCTTCTGATGAGATTGATCTCACGGATCCCGAATTTCAAAGTCTTGACGTCGATGACCTCTCCGTCTTTGATCAGTGACGCCGTGATCTCGTAAAGTTCAGGTGTTCCGAGTTCCTTCGTCCACCATAAAACCGGAGACCCTACTTCTATCTCGCTTAATAGGGTTCTGTCGGATATTGCGGCGACAGATTCATGTACCACTTTTTCTTTATTCCTGACGGTATATTGAACGGTAAGAGAAGCTGAATCATCAGGAATCAAAGGCTCTGATAAAACGAGTTCTGTCTTTAAGATTGCTTTTTCCGCCATTCCGGGTTCTGAAAATGTTAGCTCTGTACGGATGGCAAGATCCTCTATCATCCGATTGCAGGTATGGAGTTCCACTGCTCTCCAGATCCCCATGTCCGGTATACGCGGTCCCCAATCCCAGCCAAATGAGTAGTAGGCCTTTCTCAAGGTTTCGATTCCCGGAATTTGAAAGTTATGTGATCCGATATCATCGATATCAAATCCCATATCCTCGACTCGTCTACGAGCTTCCGCAACAGGACTTTTAAAAACGACACGAAGGGAGTTTTCACTTTTCAAAATGTTCTTTCCGGGTTTTTTCAGATAGCAGTCATAAGTGCGATGCATGTTGTCGCCACTGAGTATCCGTTCATCGTTAAAATAAACCTCGACAATCGTATCAAGTCCCTTGAATCTGAGGATGACAATCTCCGTATTAAGCATATCTTCTGGTGCATAAAGCTTCATGGAATATTCCCAGTCGTTTTCATAAACCCACTTGGCATCAAATTCATTCATTCCATAAAAAGGATCGGGAATCACCGAATTATCCAACAGTGTTTCATAAACGGTTCCCGGAACAACGGCCGGATACGATTCGGTCCCGCCTGTCATTTTCAGGCTCCAACCCTCTGTTAACGCGATAATATTATGTTTTTTCATATAAATTCCCCTTTACAGTATAAAATTCTACGAGGATATTTAATCATGAAACATGTTACATTCAAAAAACGGGGTCTACGAATTCAAATGTCCGCGTGTCGATTAACCCAAGGTTTGTAATCTTAAGCTCCGGTATGACTTCAAGCTGTATGAATGAAAGGGCCATAAACGGATTTTCCAGGATGCATCCAAGCTCCTCCCTTGCCGCACGTTGAAGCTCCAGTTTTTTCTCAACGACGGTCTCGAGGGGTTCTGAAGACATCAGTCCGGCAACCGACAAGGGCAGAGACGCAATGACCTTCCCGTTCAATGCCACAGACATCCCCCCCTTATTGGCAATCACATCGTTAAGCGCACAGGCCATATCCCCTTCATTTTTCCCCGTAACGGATATGTTATGAGAATCATGTCCTACAGAAAGGGCAATGGCTCCGTCTTTAAGACCTATTCCGGAGACAAATGCCATCGAAAACTGCTTCTCAGTCGTATAACGGTTGATAACCGCCACTTTTGCAAAGTCTATTCCCGAGAGATCCGGTTCCCCGTTGATAATCTCCGTTTCCTCTATCACTTCTCTGGTCAGGACGGACTCACCGAAGACCTTTATCCCCCTGAGTCGAGCCCGGTCCTTTTTTATTTTCATCAGAAAATCCTCTGCCGCATAATAGGGACATCTGACGGTGTTTTCAACATTTCTGAAGCTTTCAAAGGCAGGCGGAAAATGTGCGACACATTCCCCTTTTTCAGCCACTATCTTCGAATCCTTTATCACCATTTCCGGATAGAAATCGTTCAGGTTGGAGGTTACCACCATATCCGCCTTGTATCCCGGGGCAATGGCCCCCATACTTCTTAACCCGTAATGGCGTGCCGTGTTGATCGTGGCAATTCGGATAGCTGTGATAGGATCCACACCGTTTTTAACGCTGATCCTGATCATCTCATCCACATCGCCCTTCAGTATATCCTCCGCATGTTTATCATCACTGCAGAAGGACAGATAGGGTTCCGTTTTATCGTTCACAATCGGAAGGAGATTTTCCAGATCCCTTTCACCGCTTCCATATCTCATCAGGACCTGCATACCGCAGGAAAGTTTTTCATAGGCCTCTTCTGCCGTTGTACTCTCATGATCCGATTTGATAAAGGCAGCCGCATACGCGTTGAGATCCTTACCCGAAAGTCCCGGGGCATGCCCGTCTATCTTCTTGTATTTATGTCTGAAAAGCTCTATCATCGTCAGCAGGTTTTCATCCTTATTCAGGATACCGGGATAATTCATGACTTCACCAAGGCCAAGAACCCTCGGGTGTTTCTCGATAAATCCGATCATGTCCATTACCCGGACATCCGCCCCGTTTGTCTCCATGGCAGTAGCCGGTACACAGGACGGAAGCATGAAATAGATATTCAGTGGAACCCCCTCGGTATAATCCAGGAAAAACTGAACCCCTTCAAGCCCCATCACGTTGGCTATTTCATGCGGATCGGCAATAACCGTCGTCGTTCCCCTTGCCAGTACGGCCCTGGCAAACTCTCTCGGCTCAAGCAGACTGCTTTCTATATGAAGATGGGCATTGATCAATCCGGGAACGAGATATTTCCCTTCAAGATCGATAATCTCCTTTCCCTTTTCATAATCCCCCACACCCGCTATTCTCTTCCTGTATATGGCAACGTTTGTCTTTTTCACATCGCCTGAAAACACATTAACAACACGTGCATTTCTGATCAGCAAATCAGCCGGAACTTCTCCCCTCGCAACCGGAATAATCTCAATCGCTCTCATCAAATCCCTCCCCTTTTTATTTGTGTCTCTTTGAACAAACGCCATATTTCTCATCTTCTTCTACATTTCCAAGTGGCTCGACATGGATCAGCACATCATAAACATGTTCAACATGTTCCTTAATGCTCTTTTCCACCTGTCTCGCTATCTCATGACTCGCGGTGACGGTCATCTGCCCATCCACCTCTATATCGAGATCTATGATCAAATAGGCCCCTATCTTCCTTATCCTTGCCTTGTGAGGATTATAGGCACCTTCGACAATACCGACCGCGTGAAATATCTGATTGTAAACCGATGTATCCTCTACCCCTTCCATCAGTTCATGATTCTCTTCATAAAAGATCTCTATGGCCACTTTGATGATCCATACGCCAAGGAATAGCGCGACGATCTTATCCAATATCGGTAAATTGAACACGTAGGTAAAGATAAGACCTATCAGGACACTGGATGACAGGAAGACATCATTTCTCATATTTTTGGCGTCAGCGATCAGCATGGAACTCTTCTCCCTCTTACCCGTCGAATATTTGTACCAGGCCAAAAATATTTTAACGATGATGGAAAAGATCGTAACGTATATGGCCGGAGCGGAAGGGATTTGAGAAACTTCTCCGGAAAAGATCCGTTGAATGGAAGTGATGATCAGTTGTATTCCCGCATAAAAAATGATAAAGGCCAATATGCCTGTTGCAATGGTTTCCGCACGGCCATGCCCGTAAGGATGCTCTTCATCCGGTGGTTTGTCTATTATCTTTGTCACCCACAGGGTAAGAAATGAGGTCAGGATATCCGTCGTACTGTCTATCCCGTCACCGATAACGGCAAAACTACCTGTAACGGCCCCCGTAAATATCTTCAGAACCGCCAGAATAGTGTTACCTATCACTCCAATCCATGACGCTCTTTTTATGTTTTGTATCCTGTTCAAATATATTCCTCCCTTTAATCAGTCTTAATTTTTCTATTTTACCTTATTATGCATGCCTAAGACAAGTGAAGTGTCAGCAAATAGCAAAATAATGATGACTAATATTTAAAATAAAAAAAAAGTATCGGTTTTACAAATATAATGGTATAATCACGGGTATGACCTGAGATGGTGTACAATGAAGCATATTTTTTATATATTTTGGAGGGTGTATTATGAATAAACTTCAACTCGTTAAAGCACTTGCAGAATCAACAAACACTTCACAGAAACAGGCAGAACTGTTCCTCAACGAATTCCTTAAAACGGTAACTGATGAATTGACAGAGGGAAATGAAGTTAAACTCGTTGGATTTGGAACTTTTAAGACGAAGGTAAATGAAGCAAGAAAGGGTATTAACCCACAGACAAAGGAAGAAATCGATATTCCTAAAAAGAGGGTTCCGAAGTTCGTTCCAGGAAAAGAACTCAAAGAAAACGTAAAATAAGAACTATCGCAATATTCAGTCGAGATGGCCTGTTCCTACAGGCCATCTTTTGTTTTTGATTGAACGGTAGAAATATCATCCCAGATTTCTGCAATTTCACGCTGATTCTTCATAAAACAGTCAAAGATAACCGGATTAAAATGCGTGGGCTGTGTCCTTCCTTCTTCACCACAAATGATCGAAATTGCCTTATCGTGAGTATAAGCGCTCTTGTAAGGCCGCTCGGATCGTAAGGCATCATAAACATCCACGAGTGAGACAATCGCCGCTTCAAGCGGTATGGCCTCCCCTTTGATTCCGTAAGGATATCCGGAACCGTCATAGCGTTCATGATGATAAAGGGCAATATTCAACGCCGTATTGAAATAATCATCATCACCAAGGAGTCTTTTCCCGTAAAGTGTGTGTTTTTTCATCTTCTCCCACTCTTCATCCGTTAATTTGTCCCGTTTCTTCAGGATGGATTTGGGAACAAGGATTTTACCGATATCATGAAGAGGGGCAAAATGCCTTATTTCTTCGATGCTTGCCGTTGAAAGATTCAACTTTTCCGCTATATAGGCAGAGAGTTCCCCAACGCGATCGATATGATTGCCGGTAACCTCATCGTAGGCTTCCGCAATATAAGCCAGTCGATTACTGAATTTGACATAGGATTCGTTTAACAGCGATTTATTCTCATCTATCTGAAGATAAAGGCTCAGCAGATTACTGAAAAAGGTGGCAAAGCGCTTCGACTCTTGGGAAAAATCCGCATTTTCCCCCTCCATATCCACCGAAATATTGCCATAATGCCTTTTTTCACTTCTTATTGGGATTAAAAGTGTTTTTTTTACCTCTTTAAAGAACGATTCGAGTTTTACCACTTCAGAGGTAGGCGTACTTTGTCTCGTCAGATCAAGAATATCTTCGAACACTTCAGGTCTTTCTATATCTAAAAAGAAAGCATCCTGAAAACCAAACCGATTCAGCTCTTCGCAATCATACCCCTTCGCATCGAGAAAAATGGCCTGATTTTCTTCACGCGTCACGAGGACACCCTTTTTAAATTCCGGGATAAACTCATCAAGCCGGTTGAAAAAATTTTTTAAAAGGACATTTTTATCGTTATACCTGAAAAAGCTGATATCGGCGAGTTTTTCTATCTTTTCAATCAATTCCTCGTTGGCCTTGTATGCGTCTGTCAATTCATCGCTGATCGCCTTGATCTGTTCATAACTCGATTGGATCTCATAATTCTTGGCCTTCAATTCAGAAATATCGGAAGCCGAAGTCAGTACGACTCTTGAAAGTTCGTCTTCATCGTGCATAAACAGGGTCTTGGTTATTTTAAGTGTCTGCTGATTTCCCCAGTAATCGCTGAGGGCCATCTCTGCAATAAGGTCCTCTCCCGTTTCCAGAACCCGTTTGTCCATTTCGGCAAGCTGCCCGAACACCTCTTTATCGATGTGTGTAAATTCATTCATGTATCTGTCTTTCAGTCCGTTAGGCCGCATCCCGAAAAAATCGGCATTCTTCCGATTGGTAAAGAGAAATTTTCCGTTCTGATCTTTGATACTGAGCATGGAGGGAACATTGTCGATTATATTCTGAATCTGTTTATTCTTCCGGTCGATCACCTTTATCAGTTCATTCTTCTTCTTCATCTCTTTTCTCTGAATTACGATAGAGGCGACGGTGAAAAAAGTAAAGGCAGCGACGATGATTACAAGAATTTCCAGAAAATCTATGGTAGAGATTGTATTTTCCCTGTATAGTTTTATAGATTCTTCTGACGTGGTTTCGGTAACAGGCTTAATCTCATGAAAAACTTCGTTATTTTCGGTTAACTGGACATCGGTACCCAAAAGCATCACATTAAAAAATATCATAATAAAAACAATAAATTTTTTCAAAGTTTACATTCTCCGTGTGATATACAAATAAGTCTCTAAACAATTCCTTCTTTTAGAGTATTTTTATCTTATCATTATTTTTAACCTATCTTCTTTTAATTATATGAAGTTTTATAAGATAAAGACATCATCCGTGACAACAATGGAGAATGTTTGTTTTCTTTCAGTCGATTACCTTTTTTTCTTATTCTGATCGGATATATCCGTCAGGATATCCGTTTTCATGCCCGACAGGCTCAGAATTTTCACGATGAAATCCGTTTTATCCTCCACATAGGACTCAATATCATCAATATATTTCCCCGCGAGTAATTTCTTCAATTCTGAATATTCTTTAACCGCTTCGGGATTTTCCCTGAGATAGTCCCTGAGTTTCAGATGATTCTCAAGGCTCTCTATTCCCTTCATACAGCAGTACAGATGGTGATCAGGCCAGTCTCTGTCCGGTTCAGAACAGGGAACTTTTCCGGAAGTTCTCGCAAAGGCCTCTCTCCCCTTAATGCCAAGATCTCCCTGATGGATGTATCCGACGGTCTCAAGCCTGCAGATAATCTCCCTTTTTCCCATCTCCGAAAAGGCTATGATATCCATATCTATGATCGGTTTTGCGGCAAGCCCTTCAACAGACGTACTGCCGACATGCTGTATATCACAGTCTATTCCGGTCAGCAATCGTTCATAATAAGTTTTAAATGCCTGAAAATCTTCAGCCCACTTTGGATCATAGTCTTTCACTACGATTTTCTGCACACCGTATCACCTCCGGAATCTCAAATGCCAGTCTTATTAGATTCATCTCGAAAGAGCTCCACTCAAACACGAACCCTTCGAACCGATGTGATCTTCTCCTCAAGCTCCTTTCCATAAGCGGTATCCGGATTAAATACCCGATCAACACTCACACCACCGTGATACACGTTGGAATGCAGCATCAGGTCTTCACCGATGTACATGCCGACATGTCCCGGAAAGTAAATAAGATCTCCAAAGGTTCTGTCTTCCATATTAACCGGCTCAAGGACTTTTTCCTGCTGATCGGCATCTCTTGGAATGATCACACCGAGAAGATGATAAAGTCTTCCCACGAGACCCGAACAATCCGTACCGAAGACCGAAGAGCCGCCCCAGAGATAAGGCGTTCCCATAAACGGCCTGATATATTTTTCAAGAGAGCTCTTATCTCTCTTTTCATCATCATAAGTCCCCTCTATCACTTCAAAATCCCCGGCGGCCGTTTCAAAGAATTTATTCTGTTCCGAATTCGAATCGGAGTAGACGACGGATCCCATAGAAACCCAGAATGATCGATTGATATCCGAGACACTTTCCAGCATGGCAAACCTTGTCTGTACGAGATGAAGGCTCTTCTGACAAAGATCACTCATCCGCTCTTCGGTACAAAACGACAACCCGTTGTTATTGACATAACCAACATATCCATGATTCAGATCCTTGACAAGCGAATAAACCGTTCCGAGCTCAAGAACCTCTACCCATTCTCCAAAGATGAGATCTCTGACGCGTTCACTTCTGAACCTCGGATCTTTTCTGACATCAAGGACCGGGATAGTGATCTGGGCATACGAAAACGGCTCGGGAACGGATTCGTTCAATACCCTTATCTCACTCTTTTTTACTTCGGGAAACCGCTTCAGACATTCCACGACTTTTTCCTTTCCCTCTACGCTGTCTACTTCTATAAAGACGATCATCCCTTCATCATCGAGAGATCTGTACCGGTAGTAGTTGATCCTCTCATCAGAAAAGAGATCTTTTATCTCATGATCGAGTCTTTCCATAGTTCTGAGATCCATATTTTCATCCTCCCCCTGTTTTCATGCTATAATTGAGTGTTTATTTTCCTGCAGTCTGTTTTCCTCGCAAAATCATAAGTGACTGTAAAAGTCCATACAATTATACATTATTTACGAAAGAAGTGATTTGAATGATAGAAAAAATGAACGGTAAAGTGATGATTGAATCGGTCGATCTCTTTGAATTGGCTGAAAAATACGGGACGCCTCTGTATTGTTACAGTAAGCAGGCGATTAAGGACCGGATCAAGATGATTTATCATACCATGGAAGAAATCGCAGATTTCCACCTTGGATTTGCCTTAAAGGCAAACAACAATATCCATCTGATCAACCTCCTTGTAAAAAATGGATGTATGATAGATATAGTCAATCACAACGAATATATTCTTGCCCGTGAAGGGGGGACACCTGCGGATAAGATCGTCGTCAACGGGAATGGGGCGAGTAGAGAATTTCTCGAAACAATGATAGCGGAAGGTGTTTATTCGATCAATATCGATTCATACGAAGAATATAAGATCGTCAGAAATATCGTGGAGAAGCTGGATGACAAGGAAAGGCTCCCCAATTTTATGCTCCGGGTCAACCCGGATGTCAATCCGAATACACATCCGTACATCTCCACAGGACTTAAGGAAAATAAATTCGGTATCCAGATGGATGTGGCGAGAAAGATCCTATCAACGGATAAGGGACTGATAACCGGGCTGCATACCCATATCGGTTCAAACATATTCGACATCAGTCCGTTTAAAGAGGCCTTTGCAAAATTACTTGAACTGAAGAAAGATTTCTCGCAGTTGAAGGCGGTAAATATCGGAGGCGGCTGGGGTATCGACTATCACAAAGAAGGAACGGATTTCGATACGGAAACCTTCAGAAAGGAGATCGTTCCCCTCCTCAAGGAAATGGATTGCAGGATCATGATGGAAATTGGCCGCTTTATCATGGGACCTTCCGGCATCCTTCTTTCAAAGGTGCTTTACAAGAAGGAAACCGAATTCAAAACATTCGTCGTATGTGACGCAAACATGGCTAATATGATCAGGCCCGCCCTTTATGACGCCTATCATCATATACAGCCCCTTCATACAAAACCGGTTGAAGAAAAGATAACGGCTGATGTAGTTGGCGGTCTCTGTGAAACGGGAGACCGGCTGGCAAAAAACAGGGAGATAGAGGATGTCAGCAAGGGTGATCTCATCGCCATACACGATGCCGGTGCCTACGGTTATTCTATGGCTTCAAACTACAACGCGGAATCAAAACCGGCTGAAGTCCTCATCTATAAAGATTCTCACAGATTGATCAGAAAACGCGAAACGGTTCAGGATCTACTTAAAAAAATGAAGATATGATGTATAATCGTACGTCGATCAATTCATTTTAAGTTCATCTGTTTGGAGTTTCATCTAATACCCGGAGACCCTCTTCATTAAGTCAGGTGGTTTTTTGAACGAGTCTGATAGGTTTGATTTTGAGATTGTCGATGCATCTTCAATGGCTTTTGTTCACAAAAAAATACTATACGATGACTCTGGATTTGTCAGAGATTTCCTTATTGTCCACGTAAACAGGGCGTTTGAATTGTTGCTTGGCGTAAGTGCGAATGATCTGTGCGCTACTGAAGAGAGTAATTTTTTCGGTTATGCCAAGGAAAATTATCAAAGGCTGCTGAAGGATTACTCTCTTCAGTTCGAAGAGAAAAGGCCTTTCTTCATAGATATCTACTCACCAAAGTTTCACAAGTGGATGCGAATTTATTATGAACACGTCAGAAATGATTATTATATCTCCTGGGTTCTCGATGTCAATGCGGAAAAAATATTGATGCAGACCTCCAATGAGATGTTTCAATCCGGGATGATACAGCCTAAAACCATCGCCGAAAGAGCCTGCAGAATATCCGAAACCCCCTTTGTGTTCTTCTGTCAATTCAGGGATAATGAAGCTCACCCGTATGATCATGAAACTTATACCGAAAGGATGGAACTCAACGACTTTTCAGAAAACATCGCCAGATATTTCACAGAAATCTCAAAACGGGATCTGATGAATTCTTTTACAAAAGCCGATCTTTCCCCCATAGGCAATTCTACCCTGAACATCTCATCGCCCGAAGATTATCTTTGTACAATTCATCTGTTGATCCGTGAAAACAAGTTAAAGGGTCTTTTCCTCTTCCTGTATCAAAAGGGGGTTGAAATCAGGAATATCCCCTTTCTTCTGACTTTCACGGAACAAGTCAGCATGCTGATGCACGGCAATGAATTAGTAGAAAGGCGAATGACCGCGGAAAAGTCACTAAAACAGAAGGAAAAAAATTATCGGATCATGACGGAGAACGCCACAGACGGTGTCGCGGTGATTCAACAAAAGAAGCTGAAATATATCTCACCTTCCTATAGAAAGATGCTATTACTTGGTGAGGAGGAGGAATTGAATTCTGTTGATGATGTATTCGTAAACGTTCCAGAAGAATATCGCCAGCAAATAAAACAGAATTTCAGAAGGGTCAGCGAGAATGTGGATGAAGTCTTAACGCAAAGGTACCCCGTTGTCAAGAAAGATGGGACAAAAACGTGGCTCGAAGACAACATGAGGCTTCTTATCGAAGAGGAGGGAGCCTTCGAGACGATTTATCTGAACGGCAGAGATGTGACAAAACAGGTCCAGTACGAAAATGAGCTGGTGGAGACTAAAAAGAGGATCGAAAAGGCCAATTCCGTCAAGACCGAATTTATGATGAACATGAGTCATGAACTCAGGACGCCCCTTAATGGAATACTCGGCTTTTCATCTTTATTAAAGGGAACCGACCTCGATAATGAACAACTGGAATACATCAGCAACATCGAAGTATCCGGCCGGCGTCTCCTCGGAATCGTAAACGATATCCTTGATTTCACCAAAATACAGACTTATAAGATGAAGATCACACATGAGCCGGTGATGATCAGAGAAATGTTAGGGAGTTTGATCAATATGATCTCCAGAACAGCGGAAGACAAGAACATAGAAACCCTTCTTGAATTCGACGACAATATTCCGGAAAAGGTGTGCGTTGATAAAATAAAACTGTCACAGATCCTGTCAAACCTGTTGATGAACGCACTGAAATTTACCGAGAAGGGAAAAATCATCCTCAAGGCCGTTCTGTTCACAAGAAATCATTCCAAAGCGATCATCAGATTCTCCGTTTCAGATACCGGGATTGGTATTGATCCCTCGGTGAAAAAATTAATCTTCGAATCATTCACTCAGGCCGATTCCTCGTTAAGCAGACAGTATGGGGGAACAGGACTTGGTCTGAGTATATCTAACGGGATTTTAAACCTGATGGACAGCCGGTTGAATTTGACCAGTGAATCGGGTAAGGGTAGCGAATTCAGTTTCATTCTGACACTCGAGATCTGTGATGAAAAAAACGAACCTGTGGATTCCGAAAAACAACAGAAAGAAACGGTTAATCCGGATTATAAACAATTAAAGATTCTTATTGTGGAAGACAATCAAATCAATTTGAAACTCAACGAAACAATCGTCAGAAGACACTATCCCTACGCAAAGATATTCGAGGCCATGAATGGCAAGGAAGCCATCGAAAATCACATGAAAAATCATGCGGATCTCATCCTGATGGATGTGAGAATGCCTGAAATGAACGGACTTGAGTCCACAAGGATCATCCGTAAAAATCTGAAGGATAACGATGTCATCATTATCGGCCTTTCAGCTGAAGCGCATAAAGACAAGATATACGAGGGAATTGCATCCGGGATGGACGACTATATCACGAAACCGGTAATCCCCAATGAACTGATAAAAATAATCAACAAATACATTTGATCGTGATAAAGTGAGGGAATATGGAAAGAAAATTTAAAAACAGCATAGAAAATTCTCCAATTGCCTTTGCCTACGGGTTGATAACTTTCGATGAAAGAGATTGTGTCGAAGATTTCTCCGTTTTATATGTCAACAAATACTTTGAAAAAACTACCGGCTTGAGAAAGGAACTGATACTGAACAGAAACTTCTCCGATTTTTTTGAAAGACAAGGCAAAAAGAGAATTGCCTGGATGAAGAGAATTTTTTCAGATGCCTTAAAATCTGAATATCTCGAAGAAACGATCTATTCCCATACCCTGAAAAGCTGGTTTCAGATAAAAATAGAATACGACACCTCTTTTCCAAATCACTTTAAATGCTGGATAACAGATATAACGGCAGAAAAAATACTGTTGAAGACTTCCGAAGAAATCCTGAACTCAAAAAATATCACTTATCAAACGATCATCAACAGGGCCTTGAAAATAGGGAACGCAAAATATGCCTTTCTCGCTTCCTTGAATATGGAAAAGGATACCTTTACCATCCTGTCAAATGCATCAAAGACCAACAGAGCCATTCAACCAATCTTCCACCGACATCACCCCGCCGGAACCACCTGGGGACTTGGAAAGGCTTTTGGGGAAGACTTAAGACACAATGTAAACATCATGACAGACCCCATGCTGTTTTTCACTGATGATTCCCAGAATTCCTTTATGAATGACTTAAAACCGTTGATCAAACCTGAGGAGACCCTCCTGATAAAAATAGGAAAAAAGGGAAAGATAATGGCCTTTCTCGCATTGTTTCCAGACGAAAACTTCCGGCAGGCGGACAGAAATATACTGAAGACGTACGCCAAGCAACTCTCCGTAATCTTTCATAACAAAGAAAATGAGCTGAGGGAAAAAAAGAGAATCGAACAGTTGAACATGTATGAGTCCATCATCTCGACGGTTTCCGATCCGATGTCCGTTATCGATTGTGACTACAGATACCTCATCATCAACAACGCCTATACCAGATTTCATAACAGACCGCGTGAGGCAATCATAGGCCGAAGTATCAGCGAATTTTACAAGCACAACAATGATTTTGAAGAGATTATAAAACCCAGACTTGACGAATGTCTTCGGGGGAAGACCGTAAAATACAAGCATTGGCTGGAAAATCAGAACGGTGAGAAGAACTTTTTTGAGATTTGCTATTATCCGAGGTATTCGAACTCCGGAGAGATAATTGGTTGTGTCATCCAGGGAAAAGATCTGACCGAAGAAATCTCCCTGAGAAAAAAGCTTTCCAACGTTATTGAGGGGACCGATGCCGGAACATGGGAAAGGGATCTTCTGACAGGGGAGGCCTTTCTCAATGAAAGATGGGCCAATATGCTCGGTTATACCCTTAAGGAATTGTTTCCTTTAAACAATATGACCTGGAAATCCAGAATCCATCCGGATGATCTGGAGAAGGTTAATAAAGCGCTGGCTGAACATTATAGAAGACGTATTGATCATTTTGAATGTGAATTCCGTATGAGGCATAAAAACGGAAGCTGGATCTGGATTCTCTCTAAGGGAAAGGTGTTAGAATGGACTGATGCGGGAAAACCCCTCAAGATGTTTGGTACGCAGGTAGATATCAGTAAGCGGAAAGAAGCGGAAGAAAAACTGATCGAGAGTAGGAATCTGATGCATTCGATTGTGGATACACTCCCTGGGGATATGACGGTAATAGACGATGAATACCGGATTATTGCCTTTAACAAGGATAATTTCAAATTCAGTGTCGTTGGAATAACGGATAAGAATGCCACTTTGGGGAAAAAATGTTATGAAGTATACATGAAGAGAGATTCTCCCTGTCCCTGGTGCAGGATTTCGGACGCCATGACGTACAAAAAATCGTTCACCGAGATCACCTCTAAAGAGGATCCACGCGAGAAAATCTCCGGTAAATCGCTGAAATTATTCGTCTCCCCTATCTTTGAAACCGATGGAACCGTGCTGGGTGCCGTTGAATACGCCTTGGATATCACCGATTTAAAAGAGGCGAAGGAAACCGCGGAAAAGGTCAAAAAACAGAAAGAGGATTTTTTTGCCAATATGAGTCATGATCTCAGAACACCTGTCAACAGCATCATCGGCTATTCCAAATTGCTGCAGAAAACGCTGTTTGAATCCACACAGAAGAAATACATCAATCATATCATCAACACATCGGATAATCTGCTCCAGATCATCAAAAACATCCTTGAATATTCTAAGGCGGAAACCGGAAAACTCCGTTTAAACAGGGAAAAAACGGATATATACAAGCTTCTGAACACGGCCTTTGAACTGATTAAACCACTTTTAAACGAGAAGACCTCTTTTACCCTTTATATCGACAAAAAGATTCCGAGATATCTGAAGACAGATGATAGGAAACTGGAGCATATCATGAACAATCTACTGAGCAATGCCGTAAAATTCACTGAAGAAGGGCGAATCACCTTGTCCGCAAAATTATTAAACCGCACCGATACAAAGGCGGAAATCAAGATCTCGGTAAAAGATACGGGAATTGGTATTGAAGAGAAGGCTCAACAGACGATCACCGGTTCCTTTGATCAGGGAAACAGTTCAATACCTTATAAATACGGTGGGACGGGACTTGGTTTATCGGTCGTTTCAAAATTTCTCGAGCTCTTCGACAGTGAACTGACCATAGAAAGTATGCCGGGAAAAGGGAGTAAATTCAGCTTTATTCTCAACTCCGACTATATCACGGCAAAAGAGGCGGAAAAGGACATCAGGGAATACTCAACCGTGAAAGACCGCTCTTTTAAGGTATTAATCGCTGAAGACAACGAAATCAACATCATGCTGCTGGAAGCCATGATCAAAAGGGATTTTCAGAATGCAAAGGTGTTGATCGCAAAAAATGGGGAAGAAGCGGTAGAACTCTATAAAGAACATGAACCCGGAATCGTCTTTATGGACATCAACATGCCGTTGTTAAGCGGTTACGATGCGACACAGAAGATAAGAAAAACAGCCGGAGCATCAAAAATCTCCATCATAGGATTTACCGCGTCATCTATTCCGGAAGTCCTTGAAAAGGCCATAAAAAGTGGAATGAACGAGTGTATCACCAAACCGGTTACGGCGGAAAAGATTAAGCTTATCATTTCAAACTGTTTATAACTTTCTATCTGAAATATGTTATGATCTAATAAATTAATAAATAGTACCGGCAGGTGATTGGATAATGAATAAATTTTTAAAATACGTGGGCTCTCTGTTCGTATTAATACTTCTCGCGGTGTTCTTTTCCGGTTGTGATGGAATGCTGAGAAAAGAGGAATCGTTTGAATCTTCCTTTCATATAACCAACAATACCGACTATTCCCTATTGGATGTGGATTCACGAAATGGATCAATCGAGGTTATCCCGTGGAACGAAAACTTTTTTAAGATAGAAGGTAAAAAGTTTATTCAGGGAAGCGGCAACCTGGACGAATTGATAGAAAAAGTACAGATCAGGGAAAAAGAGATCGGATCGGTTATTCGGATTTATATCGATTTTCCGGAGAGCAATAATTTCCTCAAAAATACCAGCTACGGGGCCAATCTCACGATTAGTGTACCGACTGACATCTTCAGTTCTCTCGAAAAGATCGATCTAGATTCATCAAATGGCCCTGTTTACCTCTCCAGTTTCACAGGAAGTATAGTGGCGGATACCTCAAACAGTTCGATGAAATTTGAAGGCTGCACCGGAGACCTCAAGGCAAAAAGTACGAATGGATCTATCTCACTGAATAACGTAAAAGGTCAGATAGATGTGACTACGAGTAACGCCTCCATTCAGTTGAACGATTGTTTTCTTACCGGTTCATCCAACCACTTCCAAACTACCAATGGATCCATCGACGGGGATTTCACCCCCCCTTTATCCGGTAACACAACCTTCAGTACCAGTAACAGCTGGGTCACACTCAGGGTGCCATCTATCTCAAACATCAACTTCTCCGCAAGAACAAGTAACGGCTCCATATCCACTGAAAATCTCCTTGTAAAATTGACCCAGGACTCAAAAAACAGTAAAAACGGGATGGTCAACGAAGGTGGGGCAAAGATAGATATCAAATCCTCAAATGGAAACGTAAAGATCATCGGAGAATAAAATGGACTAAAGTTTCTAAATACCATTCCGATAACTGGTTGTAACGAATTGAATTTAAAGGGGTTAGGGTAAAGTGATACCCTGGAGGTGTATTATGATTGATTCTGGTGGGATCAACAGGATAAATCCTGCGGATTATATTAATCAGATAAAGCAGACGAACAAGGTACAAAAACCGGAGACTCAAGCGGCGGATGATTCTATCTTCAAGACGGAGAATCTTGAAAAGAGTGCCGGTATCAAATCCATGCTGAAAGAGGCTGAGCGTATTCCTGAAGTCAGGGAAAAGCTGGTCAACCATTTCCGTGAACTCATCAGAAATGATGCTTACAATACGGATACCGATAAAATTCTGAATAAAATCCTTGGAGAATGAACGGGGGACTAAAGTGAAGGAACTTGACGATTTACGAGATCATATTGAAGCCCTTATAGTACTTTTCGATGAGTATAAGGGACTTTTGTCCGAAAAGGAGCAGACACTTATCAGCGGAGAATATGATGAACTGAACGAGATAACGCATGAAGAGGAAATAATGGTTATATCCATTGACTCGGCCGAAAGGAAGAGAGATGAGTTATCGGGATTACTCTGCGATGCTTTGCATATCGACAGAGGTTCCTCAGTTTCAGATATTGCGGAGTCTCTCGGTGAAGAAGAGGGAACGAAGTTTATGCTGGTCATCGCAAAACTGCTCGAATGTCTTCAGGAGATCAGTTATCTTCATTATAACATAGAAAGGATGATCACCTTCCAGTTGAAAAATATCAGGTTGCTGACCGATACGGCAACCGGTCAGGAAAGGATCAACACATACAACGTCAAAGGAAAATATCAGCAGGACATCCAGAAAAAGATGTTCAACGGTAAAGGATAGAATCTGAAGGAGAGTCGCCTATGAGAATAAATCACACGATGCTTCACAACAAGATACTGCAGGATATAACGAACGACTATAAGAAAGTTGCAAGACTTCACGAAGAGGGGACGACCGGTTTAAAAGTCATCTATCCGTCCGATGATGCGATCGTTGCAACGAGGGCATCCAACGCCAATTCAAGGGTGAGGGAGATGGAGCAGTATAAGAGAAACGGCAACACGGTCAGTACTTATCTCGATCTGTACGATAGCGTTACTCAGGAGATGTCATCACTCGCTACGAATATCAGAGAATTGACTGTAAAAGGGGCTAACGACTCGATGACGCCAACCGACAGGGAAAGCATTGCCCAGGAGATAGACAAGATCAAGGATCATATGATACAGCTTGCCAATACGAACGTCGGTGGGGAATACATCTTTGCCGGAGCCGATGCCGCAAATCCGCCGGTCGCAGACGACGGGACCATTACGATGGAAACGAAGGCCAATGTCAAACAGAGCACGAATCTTGGTGGCTATTCGTTCTCCTACGGAGTAACGGTATACGACGAATTTGTCGTCGATGGAAACGAAAGCGTGTTCAACCTGTTAGAAAATATCTCAGAAAACCTCATGGAGGATAATCCGGAAAGTTATCTGAACGATATAGCGCTTGAAAAACTGGAACGGTTCGAGTACAACCTTCAGCGAATGACCTCTGAGAATGGATCCTCTCAGAAATTCCTCGAAATGTCCGTCAACCGATTTGAAGAATACACCAATTTCTTGACCGACTACGTTTCAAAGGAACAGGATGCCGATTTTCTTGAAACTTATACTAATCTCACAAATCAGCAGACGATCCTTGATGCGGCGTTAAAAACAGGTAGCAGCGTTATGACCAAATCATTGGTAGATTTCGTTTCATAGTCGGTCGAAATAAAAAATAAAGTATTGCGTAGTGCAGGGAAGGTCGGATCAATCGACCTTCCCTGTGTTGTTGCTGCCCTATCAGCTTTACTGCTGCTCTGTCAGCGAAAGGAAAAATTTATCACCGGTATTCTGGCAATCTATCCGGATGATCGAAAAAGCCGTTCTGAACGCGGCGGACCCTTTTTTTCCATTTTTCATGATTCGGTGATACGTCTGCAGGACCTGTTCGTTCAGATAAAAAAGGCCATTTCGATGAAGCCAGAACGTGATCAGCAGTTCCGTATCCGAATTTCTCCTGAGTAAAGGTGGATTATCCTGTTCTATAGTAATATTGCTCATTTCAGGCACATAATACATATCGACAGTTCCCCCCATCGCGGAATAATGATACATTGTTTTATAAACCACGTTGGCATTATCGATATAACTGTAATACTCCAATCCGTAATCGGTCCATATGTCGAGTATCCCATCGTTTATATAAAACGAAAAAACCATCAGTGGAAACAGAAGTGTAATCAGCAGCAGAATTTTTACTCTCAAAATTTTCACACCTTGATCAAAATGTAGATTATATATTTCTATAAAACCTCTACTTATTATATCAGATTTTTTCATGTTATAATTAACTATAAATGCTGTATACAGTTTGAAAGGAATTGATTAAAATGAAGATTTTAATTACCAATGATGACGGGATCATGGCAGAAGGCATATTCTGCCTTAAGAGGTATCTGACGGAAGCGGGACATGAGGTCATCGTATCCGCCCCCGCGACGGAGCAGAGTGCCACCGGACATGCAATTACCTTGAGAAAACCCCTGTGGGCAGAAAAGACAGACCGTGAAGGAGAATTCTTCGGTTATGGTGTAACGGGAACACCCGCAGACAGTGTGAAGATCGGAATACTGGAGTTTGCCAAGAGAGATATAGATATCGTCATATCGGGTATCAATAAAGGGGCCAATCTCGGCACGGACATCCCCTATTCCGGAACCGTATCAGGTGCGCTTGAAGGGGCTATTATGGGATATCCGGCGATTGCCATCTCCAGCTTAAACCCAAGGGATTCCCACTTTGAAACAGCCGCAAGATTTCTGACGGAATTTCTTGAGACCTTTGATATCAAATCGATCAAACCGTTCGGCGCCTTGAACATCAATGTGCCATCTATACCCTATCATGAGTTGAAAGGGTATAAGCTCACCCGTCAGAGTGCAAGAAGATTTGACGATTATTTTGAAAAGAGAAAAGATCCCTATGGAAATGATTATTTCTGGCTGATGGGAACTATAAAGGATGAAGAACTGCCTGAAGACAGTGACTGGGCCGCAATCAGGGAAAATTACGTTTCAATTACACCGTTGACGGTATTTATGTGCGATTGTGACTGGTTTAATGAAATAAAGAACTATCGAAAGGATGATTGAATGGAATACAAACTCAGATATTACGGAGATCCGATATTGAGAAAGAAGACCGAAAAGATAACGGATTTCGGAGAAGAATTACAAAAACTGATTGAAGATATGGTTCGACTCATGTATGCGGAAGATGGAGCCGGGCTTGCCGGCCCTCAAGTGGGTGTCAGTAAAAGTCTGTTTGTCGGAGACGATAATTCGGGTGATGGCTGGAAGGCCTATATTAACCCTGAAATCCTCGACTTCTCAGATGAAAAGGAAGTTGCCGAGGAAGGTTGTCTTTCCGTTCCGGATATCTTTGAGAATGTGGAAAGGGCAAAAGAAGTACGGATCAGATACAATGATCCGGAAGGCAACGTGCATGAAGAAACACTGAGCAGTTACAAGGCAAGGATCGTACAACATGAAACGGATCATCTGAATGGAATCCTGTTCATCGATCATCTCAGTACCTTAAAAAGAAGACTCTTAAAGAAAAAGTTGGATTTCATAAAAAGGATGGCGAAGGAAAATACCAATGAATGATGAAATCAAGGCAAAAAAAGAGATGAGAATCGTATTCATGGGAACACCGGATTTTTCAGCGTATCATCTTCAAAGCCTCATCGATGCGGGGTATAACATTGTCGGTGTCTTTTCACAACCGGATAAGATTTCAGGTAGAGGGGGAAAAACGAGACCGACCCCGGTCAAAGTTACGGCAATGAACGCGGGGATTGATGTTTTTCAGCCTAAGTCGGTCAACCTGAAGCAGGGTTTTTCTCTTCTTGAGCAACTGAAGCCGGATGTAATTATAGTCGTCGCATTCGGTAAAATCCTGAAGGATAAGGTCATTTCACTTCCCGGTATGGGCATTTACAACGTTCACGCCTCTCTTCTTCCTGCATACAGAGGAGCCGCTCCCATACAGCGTTCGATTGAACAGGGCGATGAAAGGACCGGCGTGGCTATCATGAAGATCGCCACTGAACTCGATGCCGGAGATGTGGCAAAGATGTCTGAAGTTTCCATAGAACCGGCTGATAACTTTGAAACCGTCCACGACAAACTGCAGGAAGCCGGTGCCACGCTACTGATTGATTTTCTCGAAGAATTGAGAACCGGTACCGTTTCCTTCAGGAAACAGGCACATGAGAAGGCAACCTATGCGGCCAAGATAGAAAAGGGTGAATTGATTCTTGACTGGACCGAAACCGCGGAGAAACTGCATAACAAGATCAGGGCATTCGATCCCGTTCCCTGTGCGAGGACGCTGCTTGACGGCCAAACGGTAAAACTTAAAGGCTCTCTCGCAACCGAAAAGGGAGATGACACAGCTGTTCCCGGTACAATCCTTGACATAACAAAAAAAGGGGCATGGATTCAATGTGGAAGTGGAAAGATCCTTATTAAAGATATACAGCTGCCGTCAAAACAGTTTACGACGTTTCAGGAGGCCAAAAACGGTAGAAAAATAGAGATAGGGAAGTGTTTTGACCGTGTATAAGATGAAAATGAGTTATTCCAAACTCACAACATTCGAGCAATGTCCACTTAAATTCAAGTTTCAGTATATCAACCGTTTTCCGACAAGTTCAAGTCCCGCGTTACTGCTCGGGCAGACCATACACAGTGCGCTGGATAAATATTTCTCCTTTTCTGAAGACCGGCGTTCACTCACAATTCTTAAAAACCTGTTCAGAAGTGAGTGGAAAACGGAAAGAAACAAACTCAGAGAACAGGGTAGCCTTGAGATGGATAAAGAAACAGAGGTTGAACACGGAAAACGCGGTCTGATCATGCTCGAGAACTTTTACAGTAGTAGTCTTAACTTTGAGCCCGTCCAGCGGGAAGAGTTCATCGAGGCGGATCTGAAAGATGACATGCCGTTTCTCGGAAGGATAGACAGACTGGATAAGGTGCGCATAGATGGCGTGGAAGGCTATAAAGTCGTCGATTATAAAACGGGAAAGCTGAGTGAAAGGTTCATAGACTTTATCCAGCTCTTCACCTATGCCTGGCTCATGAACGAACAGGGGCACAAGGTCATCGCCTCCTCGTTTTATTATCTCGAACAGAATAAGCTCATAGAAAAACCGCTGACAGAGGAAATCTACGAACAGACGAGAAACAAGCTGATCGAAAAATGTATTCCTGTTTACGAGGCACTGGAGACGGATACTTTTGATCCAAAGGAATCCGCACTCTGTCCCTATTGTGATTATATAAGGATGTGTCCTCTCAAGGAAGCATAACATGCTTCCTTGAGAGGCAGGAGTTTCTACTAAACTCCATCCTTCCATTTTACGAGGCATATCATGCTTCCTTGAGAGGCAGGAGTTTCTACTAAACTCCATCCTTCCATTTTACGA
>DAINPP010000009.1:65184-70313 GCA_036743375.1 Thermotogae bacterium
GGCATATCATGCTTCCTTGAGAGGCAGGAGTTTTCCTAAACTCCATTTAATAAAAATAATGGCGTATGTGTTATCGGGTGATTCGTGAATCATCGCTGCAAAAGGCGTCCATCGGAAGGAAAATTATGACTAAGACGATAGCAATAATAGGTTCAACGGGTTCAATTGGTACACAGAGTATAGATGTGGTGAGATCGCTGAAGAAGTCGGGACTCGATTATGAGATAACGGGAATCTCCGCGAAGAGTTCACAGCTTTTTAAAAAGCAGCTGATAGAAATAAATCCAAAGGCCTATGCCTTTTCTGAGAAGGTGGAGGAGAGTGAAGCGAGGTATTTCGCAGATTCCTCTGAACTGATCGAATATCTGAAACCGGATATGACCGTTATCGCCTCAAGCGGCGGTGATTCATTGAAGTACACCGTTGCCGCCATCAAGAATTCCAAGCGGGTTTGTCTGGCAAACAAGGAATCCATGGTGCTTGCCGGTGATATTATTAACAACCTCGCCGATGTCTGCCGGTGTGAGATCATTCCCGTTGACAGTGAACACAGCGGTGTCTTTCAGCTGTTTGAAGGTGAATCACCCGATGATGTCTCAAAAGTAATCATCACGGCATCCGGTGGTGCCTTAAGAGGCTGGAAACGGGAAGATCTGAAACATGCAACACCGGAAGATGTACTGAAACACCCTACCTGGAATATGGGTGCCAAGATAACGGTTGATTCCGCCACCTTGTTCAACAAAGGACTTGAAGTCATAGAGGCCAAGCGATTGTTTTTCCTGAAAAAGGAACAGATAGATACGGCTTTTTGTTATTCAAGTTATATTCATGCTATGATAGTATTCAGAGACGGGGTAATCAAGATTCATTCGGGAAAACCGGATATGCGTATACCAATCGGATATTCCATGACCTATCCGCAGAGATTATACGATAACACTGAAAAGGAACTGAAACCGGAACTGCTGAGTCTGACAAGCCTCGACAGGGAAGAATATCCGGCATTGAAACTGGCGTTTGAAGTGTTAGAAAAACCGAATACATGTTCTATAATATACAATGCCGCCAATGAGGTGGCTGTCGATTTGTTTTTAAAGAGAAAGATCGGTTTTACGTCTATATTCGAAGTGGTTGATTCCGCTTTGAACCGGTATGAAGGCGGAGAAATAGACAACATTGAAGAGATCATAACATTTCACGATGATATAAAGAGAAAGACTGAACGGGATTGGAGGAGATTTTTGTGAAGGTTATTTTGATTCAGGACGTTCCCAAACTTGGTAAAAAGGGAGATGTAAAGAAGGTTTCCGATGGTTATGCGAGAAATTTTCTTTTCAAGAGGGAGGTCGCGATTGAAGCGACAGAGAGTGCCTTAAAACATCTCGAGAGTATTCAGAAGGTACAGAACGAACACGAGGAAAAGGAAAGGGCAAAAAATCAGGAAAAATTGGATAAACTGATGAAAGAATTCTTTGTCATGAAGGTAAAATGTGGAGATAAGGGAAAACTGTTCGGTTCGATCACAAGTGCCGATATTGCTCAGGAACTCAGTGATTATCTCGGCGAAAAGATTGAGAAGAAACATATCGTCTTAAACGGGAATCTCAAGGAACTCGGTACCTATGAAGTACAGTTGAAACTTCCGAGAGGTGTGAAGGGAACACTCAAGGTCAAATTGGAAAAAGCGGAATAATTCAGATCAAAATTGATTTTAAACATCGATTAAGTAACAGGAGAAGAGATTGGAAATATTAACATTTTCAAAAGCCATGTATTCTACATGGCTTTATTACGCCCCTGACAGAATTTTATTTGATTGTGGTGAAGGGATCAGTACCCTTTTGACGAACAAGCTCTTTGCCGTAAAGAAAATATTCCTCACACACAGTCATGCCGATCATATTTCAGGATTATGGGGTTTTCTGAACACTCGAAGCAGTGCGATGGGAGAAAGGGAAAAACCACTGGAAATATACTATCATAAAAGTTCTGATCAGATACGGAATTATATCGAATTTATCTTAAAAACAGGAAACAAATTAAAATATGATCTTTCTATACATGAGATAGATACCGGTGAAGAGATCCCACTTACCGAAGGCAACGGAAAACGGTATATAAAGGCATTCAACACGGATCATATGAAAAGTGAGGTCTCTATCGGTTATCAGATCAGAGAGACCAGAAAGCGACTGAAAGAAGATTACAAGGGACTGGATCAGGAAGCGATCAAACAGATTATAAAAGAAAAGGGAAGAGATGCCATTACAGAAAGATACTCATACAGCCTGATGACTCTGAGTGGAGATGGCAACGTCATCGGAGATGAATACATGTCCGATACCACGTTGCTGATTCACGAATGTACATTTCTTGATGCAGAGGACAGGCGTGGAGACAAGCATACTGAGATCACCGAACTACTCGATAAAATCAGACGGAACAAACCCAAAAAAGTCATACTCTATCATATCTCAAACAGATATTTGATCAAGTTGCGTGAGACGATGAAAAATGTGGAAAAAGAGCTTAAGGAAGAGGGAATAGAGTTCTTTTATGTTTACCCGGGAAAGGTATGCCGTTTTTAAGGAGATGAAATATGAAGATTGATAAGGAAAAAATCCTGAAATTTCTGGAAAGTCCTGAATACACCCCTATGATAATAAAAGAACTTTACAAGAAATTTGATCTCAGAGAAAGAACTGACAGAAAGAGATTCAGAGGCGTCTTAAAGGATATGGTCGCATCAGGAGAACTGTTTAAGACGAGTGATAACCGATTCACCGCACAAAAGCCGGATGAACTGACCGGAAGACTGGAATTCGTGAAAAGCGGAAAGATGGCCTTCATTCAGGCCAGTGACGGAAACGAATATGTGGTTTTCCCTGAAAACACGAAGGATGCGATGCACAGGGATACCGTAAAGATCAAAGCAGAAGGTAATTACAGGGAATGGCAGAGAGCCAGGGTCATCAGTGTCATAAAGAGAAACCTGACCAGGGTCGTCGGGGTTCTGATCAAAGAGGGAAAAAGATATTACGTCATCCCGGATGATAAGCGTGTCGGATACCGCTTTGCCGTTCAGCTGAAAAATGTGGCAAAGGATTTGAAAGGCGCCAAGGCAGGGGAAAAAGTCTATGGGGAGATTACCGCGTATCCCAATGGACATATTCCTCCAAAGGTCAAGATCAAAGAAGTCCTCGGAAAGATTGACGATCCGAAGGTGCATCTGCCCTCTATCATCCTGAAACACGGTCTGCCGTTTCCGGATGAATTCCCCGAATCGGTCATCGCCGAAAAGGCAGAGATCCCGTCAAAGGTTATCAACACAAAGGACTCTGAAAGAAAGGACTTCAGGGACAGACTGATATTCACCATTGACGGGGAAACGGCGAAAGATTTTGACGATGCGGTTTCTATCGAAAGGCTTGAAAACGGGAATTATAAACTCGGGGTGTACATCGCAGATGTCTCCCATTATGTCAAACCGGGTACCGCCATTGACAGAGAAGCCTTTGAAAGATCCACCAGTGTTTATCTCATCAATACCGTCATCCCGATGCTGCCGTTTGAACTCTCAAACGGGATCTGTTCACTGAAGCCGAATGTCAACAGACTGGTCGTCAGCGTTGAAATGGAAATTGACAAGACGGGAAAGGTACTCGACTTCGAGGTTGCCAACGGGATCATCAGAAGCAAAAGGAGACTAACCTATACCATCGTTAACGATTTATTTGAAAAAAAGGACAAAAAGGCGGAACGTTCCCTTTCAAAAACACCCGGACTGATAGAATCCCTTGAGACAATGAACGAACTCGCCTCGATCCTGCGTGAAAACCGAAGGGCGAGGGGAGCCATCATCGGAATAGAAAGCGGCGAGGTGTATATCAAACTCGATGAAGAGGGGCACACCGTTGATATCATCCCACGAAACAGACATATGGGAGAGTCTCTCATCGAAGAATTCATGATCAAGGCCAACGAGGTCATCGCCACGATGTTCATGGATGCGGATCTGCCGTTTATCTACAGAATCCATGAGATTCCTGAAAACGACACCCTCATGCAATTGAAGAGTTATATCATCGCACTCGGTGTAGAAAATGAAATGCCGAGGACGCTGACGTCGGCTACCATACAGAAGTTACTCGAAAGTCTGTCGGATAATCCGCTCAGAAACAGCGTGGAGAGACTTGTGGTCAGAACGATGAAAAGAGCGATATACGATGAGAGCAACATCGGACATTACGGTCTCGCTTCCGAGGCCTATACACATTTCACTTCACCGATCAGAAGATATCCGGATCTCATCGTCCACAGACTGATCAAAGAGTACCTCTCCGGAGAGAGTTTCTCCGAGGAACGGATGAAATACTGGCAGCAGTACCTCCCGGTAACCGCTACACATTGTACCCAGAAAGAACGCGTGGCAAATGAAAGTGAATGGGATCTCATCGCCCTTAAAAAGGTGGATTATATCAAATCACACGCATCCGAGATATTTGACGTCGTCGCGACGAATATCTCTAAGATCGGGATATTCGTAGAAGTGAAAGATCTCCTGATTCCCGGACTTATCCACATATCAACCCTGATGGATTTTTTCATCTATGACGAAAAGAGAAATGTACTGGTGGGTGAGAACACCCATAAGCTATACAAACTTGGTGATATTCTGACGGTAAGGGTAAAAAACATCGACTTTGTCCGAGGTGAGGTTGATTTTGAAATGGTATGATTCTGATCCGGCTTCCCCAACAAAGTGGGGGGTGGCTCTTGGAAGTGGTGGGGCAAGAGGCTATGCACATGTTCCATTGCTTGAGCTGATTGAAGAATGTGGAATCCGTCCCGAAATCGTTACGGGATCAAGTATCGGTGCTGTTGTCGGCGCAGCCTATGCGCTGACAGCCGATAGCCGTATGGTTAAGCGTATGACCGGTCGATTTGTCAAAAAAAATCAGGAACGAATCAAAGAACTGGTAAAGATGGCTTCTTCAACAACGTTAACGGATGCACTGAGTATGGCCAGGAAATCAACCGCAGATAAGGCCGTTGTAGAGGAAGACTTCCTATATGAGATGATACTACCGATATTCGGAGACGCCAAATTTTCAGATACAAAACTG
>DAINPP010000010.1:0-54981 GCA_036743375.1 Thermotogae bacterium
CCCGCCGATAACGGTAATACCCCGTTGTTCTCAAGCAGTACCATTCCCTGTGCGGCAATAGATCTTGACAGCTCTGCATTCTTTATCTCTCTTGAACTGATCTGATCAGAAAGACTCGCAGCCACCGTCATCCCGCATAAGGCCAACAGAATAACCCAAACACTTAACGCTTTAAGGCTTCTCTTCAAAACACTCACTCCTTTTAGTTTTTCTCTACCGAAATAGAGTTTCTTCCCCGTTTATCTCTTTCTCTCATGGGTTTGTATTTTTCTTGAATACTCTCGTTTCTATCTTCCCTACTCAATTAATTTGTTCATTGAATAAATTATATATACTTTTAATACGCAATACGAATCGAAATATCGTTCATTATTCTTCATCAAACTAAATATCAGACAAATAAAGATCAAATTCTTTTTCTTATGAAGGTATTCTCCCATTTTCTTATTGAAACGTGTTACAACGTTCAAATAGAAACGGGAAGAGCGCCTGAGGGATATGGAATTTTTATTTTTTATACCAAGCAAACTTATAAACGGGATTTTGTAGACGTGCTACGCGTTATGTGTCAAGCAAGTTACTATAAAGCTTAACGAGCTTAACACAAATCAGTGGATAGGTGTTTTGAGGAATTCAGTAGAGAAAGACCGGAGAAGCGACCTCGAGAAAGCCGGTTCCCCCGTTTTTCAGGCCTTTTATCAGGAGCAGTCTGGCATGACTGTCCCTTTTCCCATAAACAGGGATGATGGATTTCATACTGAGATTGTTCTTTCTGAACGCAATGACCCAGTTTTCAAAATTCTGAGGGGTAATGACACAGCTGAAATAGCCCCTCGTCTTTAGAATATAAGCAGCGGCTTCACTGTAGATCTCACAGACATCTTCACGTGATGCCCTCGTAAGTCCCCTGATCGCATCTGTCGTTTCCTTTCCCCGCCCTTCTATGTAATGTGGTGGATTGAAGACGCACAGTTCAGTTGATTCCGGTGCCAGATGATCTCTTATATGGCAAATATCAAATGATTTGAAAAGGAGTTCGGTTTGGATATCATTCTCCGCTTTCCCCCGATAGAAAAAGGGTTCCAATGAGTCCTGAATATCGATCCCCTTTCCGGGGATGCAGAAGAATTTTGAGAGGCCGAAAGAGATAAAACCTGTCCCGCAGCCAAGCTCAACGAAAGAATTGGTCCTGTTCACAGGGAAGCTGTTCCACAGTAGGAGGACAGAAGCATGTGTAACCCTGTTTGAATTGTGATTTGAAAAGGTCTTTATCGGATAAGTCTCGATGAACGTCTGAAACTCCGAAAAGCAGAGATCTGTTGACGGTTTGATAATTATCTTTCCTCGGTTGATCTCATGTCATCCTGATTCTCTTTAAATACGATATTCTCCGATTTTTTCAGTCTCTCATGATTCGAACTGATTCCGGTGACATTTTTCGTAATGTTGATATCCTTCAGAACGATATCCGAATTCATCGTACAGATGCCGATATTGGAATTTGTCACAGTGCTTTCTATTGCACAGAGATAGGCACTCCGATCGACATAAACGGCCGTCTGTGAAGCCGAAAGAATGGAATTCCGGAGATTTATGGCGGAAGCACCGTTTAAAGTCAGAGCAGAACTCAGCCCTTTCAATTCAACATTCTTTGCATCCGCAGCGGATAATTTATCCATGATAACGGCATGATCGGCCGAAAAGGTGGAATCATTCAGAATCGCGTTGGAAAAGCCGTCCAGTTGAACTGCGAAGGTATCCGATTCGATATGACACTGATCGATTTCGAGATTTTTGATATTCAAGATTCTGATCCCGGCTTCCGAATCGATTTTGACCTTTTTCAGTTTGACAGCCGTACAATCTGTTCCGGTGGCAAATACGTTTGTTTGTATTCCGGCATCCTCCATGAAGATAATCTCCGCATCAACGGCGTTGATAAATCTGTCAAATCCATCAACGGTCAGCCTCTGTGCACGCAGCTCGCCACCTGATTCGATGATAAAGAAATCCGTATGGGAATCACCGAAAACGTCATAATCGTTCAGCCAGACCGATCCACCGGAGATATCTATGAGATTTTCAGTCCTCTGATTTTCTTCGGAAAAGTCCGTCCTGATCACTCTTTTTTTCTCCGAGTTGGAGGGAATACTCAGAAGCTGACCTTTAACGGTCAGAAGGCCACCGTCTTCAAAGATGATTTCAACACCTTTTTCTATTCCCAGCATGAGATCTTTTGGAATCACTATCTCTGAATTGATCCTGTATGGCGAATAAAGAGAGGTGAGCAGGGTGTTTTCCTCGATTAGTCCTATTTCTGACGAAGTGATCGGAACGTACTTCTCGTTATAGGTTCTCAACGGATAGGAAGTCGAGCTTTCATTGCCCGCTTGATCCACGGCGGAAACGACATAATGGAGAAATCTCTCCTCCGTCCGGAACGAATCCATTTCGGTATCGGCAAGACGTACACGGTCATCCTGTCGGTTGAACCCATAGACCCTGAATGTACTGTTCTCGGTTGAAACATCCTTCCAGGAGAGGATATAGGTCTTGTCAGTTTCCCTGATTCCGACTATTTCCGGCGTATCCGGCGGTGTCAGATCCACATAGATATCCTTGCGAATCTCCTTCAGATGTTCATTCGTATCCATTAATGAGATCAGAAGTGTATGCGTCCCCTCGGTGAAGGTAGAAAGGTCTAAATTCAGGAACTGATCGTTTAGCTTAAGCGGAATATTACCAAATGTTGCCTCACAGGTGATTAAGTCCGCCTCATCCCAATCGTCGTACAGCACAAAATTCATTTTCGTGTCATTACTACCGAGAAGATTCGGCAACTCCGATTCAACAACCGGCGCATCATCGACATCCGTATCGATTACAAAAGCCTTTTCCGCAGAAGCATTCCCCGCAAAATCTATGGCCTTGATCTTAAGGAGATAGCGTTCCCCTTTTTCGGCATTAAATGTAAAATCTTCTTCGGTACTGGAAAAGGCCTTAGCCGCTTTGGAGTCGGATAATTCCATCTCATAACCGGCAATATCGGAACCGTCCTCTTCGAGACAACTGAAATGCACTTGACCGCTTTTCAGCTGATATGAAATGGCAGGTTCTCGCGGTGCCGTCAGATCTATTCTGAACGTGGCTTCCGCCGGTGAATTATCCTTGATCCCAAACTCGTTGATGGCAAATGCCCTTATCAGATAGCTGCCTTCTCCGAGCTTTTCAGAAGGACAGGTGATCAGATGGTCCTGGATCTTTTCTGTACACTTCAGCACTTCTTCATCATTCGCTTTACTATAGATAAAATACTCGTAAGTCAGTTTGTCGGAAGGGGTTTTATCATCCGTTCCACTCAATACGATATGGATACCCGTACTACCGTAGATGGGCTGTATCTTTTCTATTTTCGTTTCAGGCGGCTTTATCTCCGTTTCTGGTGCACATGCGGCAAAAAACAGGATAACAATCGCCACAAACAGCATTATTTTAATAGTATTCTTTCCGGCTTTCACGATTTCCCCCCACCAATGGACTTATACTCAAAATTATACAATAATTCAGGTCGTAAAACAAATAATTCGGATAAATCATCCCACTCAGGATATATACCTGAAGGGATCAAATATCCCCGTCTCTTTCATGAGTTTCTCATCCCTGAAAAATTCTTTTTTATCCCCATAAAACACAAGTTCCCCATCACTCATAACGGCAAGCTTTTCAAAGAAATCTCTGACGAGTGTCATATCATGCGTAACAACCACCACACCTCTGTTATCACCGGCCAAAGTGGTGATGACTTGCTTCACCCGTTTTTTCCCCTTGGCATCCAATCCGGCGGTCGGTTCATCGAAGAAGATATAATCCGGATTCCAGACGATGGTACTGGCTATCGCCACGAGTCGCTGCTCCCCTCCGGATAATTTAAACGGATTTCTTTCAAGATAAGTTACATCCAATCCGACATCCGTTAGTACTTCTCTCACCCGGCGCTGGATATCATCGGTTATTCCGAAGTTTTTCAACGCAAAGGCAATCTCCTCGTAAACGGTCGGAGAAAAAAACTGTGCCTCCGGATACTGAAAGACGATCCCCGTCTTTCTCGTGATATCAAAACGGGTCTTTTTATTTCCCGTGTTCATCGCATCCACTTCCACACTGCCTTCCGTTGGAAGCAGCAACCCCGTTGCGAGTTGTGACAGGGTAGATTTTCCCGAACCGGTACGCCCCATCACCGCCAGCACTTCGCCTTTTCTGATCTCAAGGGAAACTGCACTCAATGCCTTCGTCTCAAAAGGGGTCTTTCTTGAATAATAATAACTGCTGTTTTCAAATTTTATCATATCGTTCAATGACTTCCTTTGTTTTTGAGATGTTCCATTACCCAGTCGGAACATTCTATCTCATCGTATTTTCTCAGCGATGGGATAACCATCTGCGGTGAACCGTATTTTTCTATCCGGCCTCTTCTGATAAAACAGATTTTATCCGAATAAGCGGCCGCCTCCATATCATGCGTAATCATGATGACCGTCTTGTTGTTCCTCCGGTATTTCAGAATCAACTGAAAGATGTCCCTCTGCCCTTCGGGATCGAGCATGGACAAGGGTTCGTCAAGCAGGAGAATTTCCGGATCCAAGACCAGTGCGGAAGCGATGGTCAACCTCTGTTTCTGCCCCCCCGAAAGGTTCATCGGATTCTTTTTTTCATAACCCTGAAGCCCAACAAATGTGAGGGTTTCCTTCAACCTGGTCTTCATGATCTCCCTAGAAAAGCCGAGATTTTCCATCCCGAAAACAACATCCTCCTCTACCGTAGAGGCGATGATCTGATTTTCGGGATTCTGAAAGACGAACCCGATCTTCTTTCTGATCTCGAGAACCATCGCCTCGTCTTTCGTGTTCATTCCAAAAACGGTAATTTCACCGGAATCCGGTTTCAGTATTGAATTAATCATTTTCAGCAGGGTGGATTTTCCCGAACCGTTTCCACCGACCAGCGCAACGAATTCCCCCTGTTTAATTTCCAGGCTGATATTCGAGAGGATATTCCCCTGACGGTTGGCATCGTCCATCCCTTTATACGCAAAGGAAACATGTTTTATACTGATCAAATGACTGCACCTTTCATGATGATATAAAATTTAAGAAATTCTGTTTCAAAGATATTAATCTTTACGGGGAAATCGAGCGGCTGTGATCCCCGGTGGAGGATGGTAAGTTCATGTCTGATATCCCCGGCAATCGCATAAAACATCATCTCAAGCTCCTCTTTGGAGACATTCTGAGAGCAACAACTCGTCGCAAGGATTCCTCCCGTTCTCAGGATCTTCAACGCCCTCAGGTTGATTTCCTTGTACGCATTAAGGGCCCGCCCCTTCTTTCTTCTCGCATCGGTAAACGGCGGTGGATCCAGGACAATCAGATCCGCCCTCTGTCCTTCGATATCAAGGCGATGCAGATAATCGAAGGCGTTATAATTACTGAAGGCAAAGTTCTTAAACCCGTTTTCCGAAGCCGTCCCCTCAATAATTTCATCAAAAGTCTCTCCGGAATCGACAAACTCAACCATACCGAGATTCTCTTTCAGCAGGTTAAAACCAAATTGTCCGTAACCGCAGAAAAAATCATAGATGGTATTCTTCTTTCCGGGAAGCAGCCGTCTCGCATAATCCGCAAGGATCACAGAATTTTCCCGCTGTTCAAGATAAAAAACTGAATCCGCCTCACTGAACGGAAACAGTCTGTATTCGACACCGTTCAGCCCAAAGCGATACTGTTTGTCAATCAGTCCACAGACCACTTCTATACGGTTTTCTATGTCCTCTTTCTTTCTTGAGGACGACAGATTTCTGATGACGATGTTTTCAGCACCGAGTTCTTTCAGAACGGAAATAAATTCAGGAAGCAAAAGATCTCCTCCGGCCGTTGATGAAGAGACGATAAAAAGATCATCAAAACGATCACACTTCAATCCGGCTATTCCGTCGGCCAATCCGTTGAATACCCTGTAGATCTTTTTATCACCAAAGACGGCCTGTCTGAAATGAAAGGCCCTGATGAGTTTCTCCGCCACAAAATGCCTGTCAATTCTCTCGTTCTGTCTGGTAAGAAGTCTGACACGAATCTTGGAAGACGCATTATAATAGCCTTTCCCCACAAACTGACCGGAATAGGTGAAGACATCGACAATTTCACCCTTTCGTATATCCCCCTTGACATCCGCTATCTCATTTTCGTAAATATACGGATGACCGTTTGATATTCTTCTTGAAATGTGAGAAACCAGCTTAATTTGTTTTATCATCCAACACACCTTTACGAATAATTAACCCGCTGATCCGGCTACCCGATGATACTCAGCGTACATTATAGGATTATATCACGTCAACTGCACTTTATCAGTCGGGAGAATTAAAAAGACCTTTTCTGTACAACACATCCATAATCTCCTCGTGTATCCGTCCCGGGGCTTTTAATGCGTTGAAACGGATAAATCTATCACTGTGCTTTTCAGCAAGCCATAAATAACCTTCTCTGACCCGCCTGAAAAAGGGTTCCTTCTCCCTTTCTAATCGGTCAAGGTTATCACGATCCAGTCTTTTAATGACTTCGGTCGACGGGACATCGAGAAACACGGTCAGATCCGGATAGACATTCTTCACGGCAAAATCGTTGAGCCATTCGACTTTATCGGCTCCGAGCTCGCGGCCAAATCCCTGATAAGCCACACTGGAATCCGCATAACGGTCTGCAATGAGTATTTCATCACGTTCGAGTGCGGGAATGATCACTTCATCCGTCACCTGTGCCCTTGCGGTGATATAAAGCAGCAGTTCTGTTCTCTCACCGATGCTGAAATCCTCATGCAGGACGATTTGCCTCAGGGCCTCACCAACATTCGTACAGCCGGGTTCTCTGAACAGTATCGGTTTTTTCCCGGCCCTTTTAAATTGCTCCATCAGCAGCTTGATCTGTGTCGTTTTTCCACAACCATCCAACCCTTCAAAAGAGATGAACAATCCTTTTTTCACCCGCTTGTCTTTATTCGGCAACCGTTGTTCCAACTTGCTCACCCATAACAGCCTTTAACAGATTCCCCTTCTCGAAGAAATTGATCACCTGAATGGTCATGCCATACCGTTTACAGATAGAAAAGGCCTCCGTATCCATAATCCGGAGATTCTTGTCGATCGCTTCCGAATAACTGAGCGTGTCATATTTCACGGCATCTTTGACCTTCCGCGGATCAGCCGAGAAGATCCCATCGACTTTCGTCGCCTTAATGATGATCTGTGCCCCCATCTCCACGGCCCTCAAGGCAGCTGCCGTATCCGTTGTAAAGAAGGGATTACTCGTTCCGCCACCAAAGATGACGATTTCCCCGTTCTTTATCGAGTCATTGACCCTGTCATAGTTGATCTTCTCTGTAGACTGCAGTTGCACCACCTGTGAAAAGACACGAGCCGGCATCCCCGCCTTCTCAAAAAAGGATTTGAGATAGATGGCGTTGATATTCGTTCCGAGCATTCCGATCTGATCCGCCATCTTCGGTTCCAATTCGTCGAGCTCTGCTCCCCGGAAGATATTCCCGGCTCCTACCACCAGTCCAATGGAAACCTTTTTCTCCATAATTTCTCCGATCTCATCCACGAGATAAGCCATCTGCGTCTTTGAGAATCCCATCTCCCCTTCGCCGGAAAGGGCCTCGCCGGAAAGCTTCAGTAATATTCTACCGTACATTCATTCACCTCCTGAAAACTCAAAAAAAGGACGTTCCCATACGAGAACGTCCTCTGTATCTATAACTAAAACGGATATGAAGTCTCCTGATTTCTGAGAACTCCTGAAAACTTTAACATGGTTAAAGTTTTATTCTCCGATATAAACTCTTGCAAATCTCTTAACGGTAATCGGTGCGCCAACTTCCCTTGCACATTCGTTAACAAGCTGCTGAACGGTCTTGCTTTCATCGAGGGCAAAATTCTGACTGAGAAGACATCTTTCTTCCTTGAACTTTCTGATCTTTCCCTCTACGATATTGTCAATGATCTTTTCGGGTTTTCCCGATTCCTTCATCTGATCTCTGTAGATCTCCCTTTCCTTATCGAGAACGTCTTCGGAGATCTCGTCTCCTGATACGTAATCAGGTGAGAAGGCAGCAACATGAAGACAGATATTCTTTCCGAGCTCAGCGAGCTTTTCATCGTCTTTTTCACATTCGAGTTCAACGGCAACACCTATCTTACCCGTGAAGTGAAGGTAATCGTAAAGATGACCGTTTGCGGAAGCCGTAAATCTCGCATAGTCTCCGATCTGACAGTTTTCTCCCATCTTTGCGACGGCCTCTGTGATCTCTTCCTTATGTTTTTCTACGTTCTCTTCCGGTACGGCAACGGCCTTCTGTGATTCTCCGAGTTCGGCATAGAAGGAATCTGCGATATTTACCGCTGAAGCCTTGAATTCATCCGTTCTGGCAACAAAATCCGTCTCACACATAACTGCAAGCATGAAAAGTTCGTCGTCTGTCTTCTTGATAACCACAAGACCTTCCGTTGTACTTCTTCCACTCTTCTTTGCAGCTTTTGCAAGACCCTTTTTTCTTAAGAAATCTACCGCTCCGTCGATATCCCCGTCTGTTTCTACAAGCGCCTTTTTACAGTCAAGGACACCTGCTCCTGTCTTTTTTCTTAATTCTTTAATGAGTTCCATGCTTACTGCCATTCAAAATCATCCTCTCTATAATCAAAAAATATGTGATAATGCATATAAAAACAGGCAACAAATCATCGCCACGCTATTATACACTATAATGGGCCTTTTTTAAACAACAAACCGATTTACATACGAATCCATCGCCTCGAGTGTACAACCGTGCAACGCGGACTGCTCTATACTTTCCCTCGAAGGGATGATTAAAACATTCCGAAAGACGGGAAAGGAGGTGTCCCCTGTAACTTCTTTTCTTATGAAATCAAAATTTTCCTTTGTGAAATCTCTTCCGAGCCCACCTATGACAAAGAAATCCGGATTGAAAATATGAATGAGATTCCGAATCCCATGGATCAGATAGCCTAACATCTCATCGATTATCTTTCTGGCCTCGGCATCATTCAACCGATAGAATTCCATCAGACTTTTAAATTTTTCTTCCGTATTTTCTCCGTTTAAATTCCCGTTTACCTCATAGTGCTTCACGATCTTCTCGGCACCGATATAGGCCTCAAGACATCCCCGCTTTCCGCAGTGACATAACGGTCCGTCATCGTTGATGCTCATATGACCAAATTCACCGGCATTGTAGGCACTACCGTGATAAACCTTGTGATCGATGAGCAGAGCCCCCCCCACGCCAACGGAAAGGTACAGATAAATCCCGTTACCGAGTTGTTCTATTTCAGGGTTTATAATCTTTTCACTCTTCAATGAGACCTTTGTCTCGTTAAAAATCTGTATGTCCAGGCCATGATTTCCCATTCTCTTCTCTATCTCCGCCTTAACATCGATATTCTTCCATCCGACATTGGGCAGGGTATAAATGACACCGTTCTTCCGGTCGACAAGTCCTGGAAGTGAAAAATAGATCCCAACCGGTTTACGGCCAATCTCGCGGATATATTTCTTTGAGATCTCACTCACTTTATCGAAGAAGTGTTCCGTATCCTTTTCAGTCTCAAATTCCTCTTTTAACTCTATCATGTTGTTGAGATACCCGATGCCGAATATCGTCTGCTCAACCCCCATATGAAAAACAAACACGATCGCGGCCTCTTTGATCGCTTCGAGACGAATAGAATTTCTTCCGGGCTGAGGACTTTTCTTCGTACCCTCTTCCGTTATCAGCCCCATTTCCTTTAGGCTGTTGGTGATATTGGTCACGGAGCTTGGATTCATACCGGCTATCCTGGCAATCTCACGCCTCGTGATACCCGGATTGTACCGGATGATGTTAAACAACTTCTTTTTATTGGATAATCCCATTTTTGAAACATTGATGAAATCAGAATTCAAGATCCACTTTCACTTCCTTTTGCAAGAGTCTCGTACAGGCGTCTCAGCTTTAAACAAATTGTCGTTCCATGATTCGACTGACCCGTATCAGACTCAATGAATATATCTCCACCGTATGCCCTGACAAACATTCTCACAAGCGGCATACCGAAACCGGTTCCAACTTCGCCTTCGGTTCCGTCTCTGTGAGTTTTCTTTGAAGGATCAAAGATGCTTTCTATTATATCAGAAGGAATACCGATTCCATAATCTTTTATTTCCAGTATCAGAAAATTCCCGTCAGGGGGTTGCCCATAAGGGATTGCCCTGATGCCTATCTCAATTTTACCTTCTTTATACGAAAACTTCACGGCATTGGTAAGCAGATTGTTCAGAACCGAATTGATAAAGGTGGTCAATTCGACGTACACGACCACATCATCCGGCACGGTTCTCACGATACGGATTCCCTTTGTTTCTATCTTGTCCTGAAGCATCTTGAGTGAGCTGTCGAGGGCCTCGTTTAAAATAACGTACTGCAGATTCATCTGCATCTCATTGGTCTCCGCCGCCTCTATGTCCCTGACGACGTTGATGATATTGATCCCCTGTTTCGCACTCTTTTCAATATAGCCAACCATTTCAGATTCCACTTCATTTACCGGTTCTATCAGCTGTATAGCTGTCATGATGGCCGTTAGCGGATTGGCCAGATCATGACACAGGACATGCAACAGTTCCTTTCGTTTCAGATTCATCCGTTCAATTTCATGCTGATAGCGTTGTATCTTCAGATGATTGTTGACCCTTGAAAGTAATTCCTCCCCGCTGAAGGGTTTGGTGATGTAATCGACAGCCCCCGTCTGAAAACCTCTCACTATATCCTCCTTCTCAACCCTTGCGGTAAGAAAAATGACCGGTATATCGGCCGTTTTCTCATCGGCTTTCAACTGCCGGCACACCTCGTAACCATCCATATCGGGCATCATCACATCGAGTAGAATAAGATCGGGTTTTATGTTTCTGACAAGACGCAGGGCTTCGCTTCCCGACATGGCCGGGGAGATGTCAAATCCTTCCTTGTCAAGAAGACCACCAAGTACCTGAAGATTTTCAGCTATATCATCTACGATCAGTATCGTGATCTTTTTCTTTTCATCGTCAGACATCATCTTCACTCCCGCTTTCTATCCTGTTATAAAGTAAATTGAACTCTTTCCAGTGATCTATCAATCGCTTCATATCAAATCTGGAAATGTCTTCACCGATCTTCCTTATCAACGGCTGAACAGACGGAATGCCCAGACATTCCCGATGGGTTTCTACATATTCGACAAATGCTCTGCAATTAGAAACGGTAAAATTATCTTCGTATGACTGCCAGATCTTGTGCAGTTCCTTCATCTGTCCCATCTGGTCTCCGTTTAAAATCAACCTCTCCGGCAAAGAGTCCTCTTTTTTCAGAATTTCTACCGGCTCTTCTACCTCCCTGACTTGATAGCTGAAATATTTTTTCAGGACCGAAACCAGCCTTTCGATCTTCACGGGCTTTTTCAGAAATTCATCGAATCCGATATCGTCTCCCCTTTTCTCATCACTCTTCTTGATGGATGCGGTCACGGCGAGTACGGGCAACTGATACCCCTTTTTCCTGATCGCTTCAATCAGTTCAAACCCATCCATATGCGGCATTCTGATATCCGTGATCACCATGGCATAATCATTTTTCCCGAGTTGCTCCATCGCCTCTACCCCGTCATTTGCCATATCCGATCTGATCCCGAGTTTCTTAAGCCATTCCGAGAGTACGATACGGTTGTTTTCCACATCATCCACCACAAGAATCTTTTTATCAAGCGTGAAGATGTATTTTTCAGTCAGCTGCAGCCGTTCTTCAAGCGGTATTCCCTTATCGGATTCCACGATCTCTACATCTTTCAGTAATATGTCAAACCGGCTGCCCTTTCCGGCCTCACTATCTAATGATATCGTACCGTTCATGAGTTCAACGAGTTTTTTTGTTATCGACAGCCCAAGCCCGGTTCCCCCATATTTATCCGCATCCTGGCCTTCCTGCTGTTCAAATTCCTCAAAGACCCGCTTTTTTTGACTTTCTCTGATCCCAATGCCGCTATCCTCTACGGAAAACAGTACATCGAGATGTTCCTGATCCTTCATCCGAACACAGTCCGCCGACAACGAAATAACCCCTTTTTCCGTAAATTTCATCGAATTTCCCAGCAGATTAATCAGTATCTGTCTCAGTCTTCGACCGTCGATAAACAGCGTTTCCGGAACATCACTTTCTATCCGGCAGTCAAATCTGAGACCCTTTTTTTCTATCTGAGACCTGAAGATCTGTTCTACCTCGGTAAACAACGCCCTTATTTCCACACTCTCTTTCTCGATACTGATCTTACCGGCCTCTATCTTTGACAGGTCAAGGATCTCATTGATCAGATTCAGTAAAATATCCCCACTGATGATGATCTTCTTCAGGAAAGACTTCTCCCGCTCGTTTTCCGTTTCACCAAACAGCAGCTCGGAAAATCCGATGATGGCATTCATCGGTGTCCTTATCTCATGGCTGACATTGGCGAGAAATACACTCTTGGCCTTATTAGCCCGGTCCGCATCCTCTTTTGCACGATCCAGTTCCACGATGATAGATTTCAGTGTTCTCTGTGAAGTCTCCAGTTTTTCATTGTAACCCTGCAGTTCCTGATTTGCCAGCAGCAGTTCTTCCTTCTGCAGTTCGATCCTCCCTCGTGACTGTCGGTTTTTATGTGCAAGACGGGAGATGATGAACGAGAACAAGAGAGACAGACCGGATAGTACAAGAACGTACAGCAGATATTTATTTCGATAGAAGGTTTTGATCCCTTCTATCTCCTCTTCCGAGATCCTGACAACGATCTTCCAGAAATAAGGTTCCGGTGCCCGTTTATCAGCCGTTTCAACAATCTGCTTATCTTCACCCTCCTCTTCGGGCGGTGGCTCTTTCTTGGAATCGCCATACGGATAAAGCGTGGTATAAGTGAATATCCCATTTTCATCTTCTATCTGGCCGAAATCCGTATTGTAAATCGTCTCCCACGCTTCCGGAAAATAACGCTGAAACTGCTCCCCCACCTTATCTTCAAACATGAATCCCCAGTTTCTCTCCTCTTCCAGGGAAAAGAGCCAGTAACCTTCCCTGTTGAGCAGCATCGGCTCACCGTATTCAAAGTTGACCCGTGAACTGAACACGTCGAGGAGAGACTCCCCGAGATAATCAAGAATGAGAATTCCCTGCTTCTGATGCTGTCTGTCAAATATCGGCAGGGCTACCCGGATCATCGGCTTAAACGGGATTTCGATCTGATCATTTTCTACATTCAGATCAAACGGAGAGATATACAACTGCCCCTCCTTCATCTGTATCGTATCTCTGAAATACTCCCTGTCGGATTTATCGAGCAGGAATGAATTCTCTACACGATGGTAACCGTCAGCCGTCCTGTTCACACGCAGAACCTCCATCCCGCTTGGTCCTATAAACCTTATCTGATCATAACAATCCATACTGGTTGCAAAATTTTCCCAGTCCGAGATCAATTCATCCGGATAGACTCTATTCCTTTCATCGATAAAGTTGGTAAACTGCCTGTCTCTGCTGAGATAAAAAAGATCGGAGATGACGGCGTTTAATTCATCAAACAGGGCGTGTCTTTCTATCTCAACATAAAGCAGATGGCTCGTCTCATATTTTGACAACTGGAGATTATAATCACGTACATAAAGTGACGACATGATGATACAGATGAGTGTAATCATTGGAACACTTATAGAAACAAAAATCAGAGATAAATATTTTTTATCCTCTTTTTTTCTATTCATAATCAAGATTCTCCCGATGGAATTCCCGTCCTGTTTCAGCTATTATAACATCACCGGCCTTTTTTACGGCTATTTTGTAAAACGTAGTATAATCGTGGAGAATAAATGTAATTTGAGGTGATGTTCGATTTGTATCATACACGTAATCAACTATCGGATCACGGATTCCCGGAATCGATGTTTCAGATGACATGATTATATTGGAGGAATGGATCAATCTTGTACGTGCATATTTTTATGACGTAAAAGATCAGAAAAGAAAAACAGAAAATATATTTAACGATATCAGAAAAATAACCAATGAACTCGACAGAAAAGAACTCGAAGAATACGCAGGGGCTCGGGAAAAGATCAGTCTGTTTCTCAATCATTATCGGAATTTTGAAAAATTACCCCCGGAAAGTCGTATGAAGCGTCTGAACAACGCCACGCTCATGCTGAAAAAACTGGAGGAGGAGTTCCTCTTTCCGGCATTTCTGATTAAAAAAAATGATAATTCCCTTCTGAGTAAGCCACTTGAAAATATCAAAGGGGTAGGGCCGAAGCGAGCCGTGAAATTCAGATCACTCGGACTTGAAAGGGTCAGGGATCTGCTTTTTTATTTTCCTAGAAGTTACGATGACCGGCGAAAAGTCCTCCCCATTTCACAGATCATCCCCTCGGACCGGGTAACCGTCATAGGAAAGATCCACAGCATCAATGCGACAAAGACAAGAACCCGGATGAACATTCTCAGTATACAGCTCGTGGACGAGACCGGGGTGCTCGTTCTGAAATGGTTCAATCAGCCCTATCTGAACAGGCTGTTCAAAGAGGAACAACTCATCTCCGCAACCGGACGGGTAAAAAGCACCGGACTGGTGACACGAGAGATGCAGGTCTCTGAGTTTGAGATCATAAACGGCGAAAACAACTCCAGGAGAATCTACCCGGTTTATCCGCTCACCGCCGGTCTTTACAACGGTCAGGTGAGAGGGGTCGTCGAAAGATGTATGGATTACTCCGCCTGCCTGAGTGATCCAATGCCGGCCGACCTGATAGAAAAGAGAGAGATGCTCAGTCTCAGGGATGCGGTATACGGTCTGCACAACCCGAGGAGTAACCTGCATCTCGCAAAGTGCGGTGATCGGATCAAATTTGATGAACTGTTCTACTTTGAACTGGCGACCTATTTTGCCAAGTTAAAAAAGGAGAGGCGGTTGACAAAGCATACAAAGATCATCAAGTCTGAACGCTCAGAAACACTGATCTCCAGACTGCCTTTTGAGTTGACGGGGGCACAGCGAAGGGTCTTTGAAACGATCAAAGAGGGATTAAGGAAAGAAACACTCATGAACCTGCTCGTTCAGGGGGATGTTGGGTCCGGAAAAACCATCGTCGCCCTTCTCGGAATTCTCGAAACGATAGATGCAGGCTATCAGGGCTGTATCATGGCGCCCACCTCCATACTTGCCACACAGCATTATCAGGGAATGATCAGATTACTCGGCGGTATGGGGCTCAAAGTCGAATTGCTGCTCAGCAAAACCCCGAGCGGAGAAAAACGAGAGATTAAGGAACGCATCGCCTCCGGAGAAAGTGATATTGTCATCGGAACACACGCCATCATCCAGAAGGACGTGGTCTTTAAGAACCTCGGACTGGCCATCATAGACGAACAGCATCGTTTTGGCGTCCGTCAGCGGGAAACACTCATCAAGAAAGGAACGGAAGTGGATACAATCGTCATGACCGCCACACCGATCCCGAGAACCTTGTCGCTTTCCATCTTCGGTGATCTCGACATCGCCTCCATCGACGAGATGCCTCCCGGACGAAAACCGGTCAGAACCATGCTGATCCCCGAAAACAGAAAAGGGGAACTCTATGATTTTCTTGAAAAGGAGATCAGAAACGATGGACAGATTTATATCGTCTATCCCCTGGTAGAAGAATCCGAGGCACTGGATCTGAAAGATGCCACCACCATGTATGAAGTGCTTAAAAAGACCCGTTTCAGGGATTACAATATTGGACTACTGCACGGCAAGATGAAGGCGGAGGAAAAGGATGAGATCATGCAGGATTTCATCGATAAGAAATATGACATACTGGTATCAACGACGGTTATCGAAGTCGGTATCGATGTCCCTTCGGCAACCGTCATGGTCATCGAGCATCCCGAGCGTTTCGGTCTGGCACAATTGCATCAGCTCAGGGGACGTGTCGGCAGAAACAAGAAAAAGGGATACTGTTTCCTGGTAACGGAGGATAAATCAAAGAGTAATTATGAGCGTCTGGATTATTTCGCCTCCCATAACAGCGGATTCGATCTTTCGGAATATGATCTGGAAAAGAGGGGGCCGGGAGAAGTGATGGGGATCAGACAGCACGGGATGCCATCCTTTAAACTGGCAGACATCGTGCAGGACAGGGAAATACTTGTTGATGCGAGAAAAGAGGCAATGAAAATCCTTAAGGAATCCCCCGATCTTGAAAAATACGGGGAGTTAAAGGCCTATATCGAAGTGGAATACAAAGACAGAATGAATCTGATAGATGTTGGATAAATGAAGAGGAGGAAAAAATGAAAAAAGCCGTTGAATTGAGACATAAGCTTCATATGAACCCCGAGACAGCCTTACAGGAATATGAAACAACCGCCCTGCTTGAGGAGGAAATCGGAAAGATCCCCGGAATCATTATACACAAACCCTTTGATACGGGTTTAATTGCGGAGTACAAGGCCAATGACGGAAAATATCTCCTGTTCAGGGGAGACATCGATGCCTTGAACATGCGTGAAAAAACGGGCTGTGACTTTGCTTCAAAAAATGAAAACATGCATGCCTGTGGACATGATGTCCACACCTCGACCCTGTTCGGATTCCTCAAAGAAGTGGCCGAATGCAAACCGGAGAAAAATATCCTTTTCTTTTTTCAGCCGGCGGAAGAAGGAGCCGGTGGGGCTGATCTGACCATCCGAACCGGATTTTTTGATCGGTACGACATTGAGCATGCCTTCGCCTTACACGTAACCGATGAATATGCGTTTGGAACGATTGCCTTCAACGACGGTGTTCTCTTTGCCTCCGCGATGGAGTTGACGATAAACTTCAACGGAAAACCCACACACGTAGCCACACCAGAAAAGGGAAAGAATGCCCTCAACGCCATGAGAACCTTTCTCGACATGGCTGAAAAGGTTCCGCATTCCATCAACGAACCGCTGCTTCTATGTGTCGGAAGGGTCAAAGCCGGAGAAGTCAGAAACATCATCCCCGAGAAGGCCTGCATAGAGGGAAGTATCCGCTCGCTGAACATGGAACAAAGCAGAGCGTATTTCAATCAGCTGAAACAGATTGGTCGGAGTATCGAAGAGGCAACTGGGGTTACCGTCGATGTGCGGATGGAGGCCTTTTACCCGGAAGTCAGAAACGACCCCGAACTCTACGATAAACTTTACACACCTCTGAGTGATCGCTTCGCAACGAAGGTCATTCCCTACAAGATGACCGGAGAGGATTTCGGATTCTTCACAAAGATGTATCCGTCTATGATGTTCTGGCTCGGTACATCGAAGGGGGAGACACACGGTCTTCACAGCCCGTATTTCCTGCCTTCGGATGACACGATTCCCCTCGGCGTGGATATTTTTACGGAAATACTCAAACAGTTTCTGTAAACGGGAGGGATAAAAGATGGGCAATCATAAACAGTTATTCAGAAATTTTCTTATCTTCACTGCCGCAGCACCTGATGATCTCTTCAAAGGCAGTATACGGACAGAAGATGGCAGGATTACGGCAGTTTATAGAGAAGCGGATAACATTCCCATGGCGGATGATTGCCCTGTCATAGAAGGAAACGGCAGGTTGCTCATGCCGGGTCTCGTCAACTCGCACACGCATATCTATTCGGCTTTTGCACGGGGCATGCCCATCTCGCCGTTCTCACCACACTCATTCAGGCAACTACTGGAACAACTCTGGTGGCGGCTCGATAAGGCGCTGACACTGGAAGATATCTATTACAGCGGACTGATAGCCGGCATGGATATGCTCAGAAATGGAATAACCACATTCATCGATCATCATGCCAGTCCGAATGCGGTATCTGGAAGTCTGGAACAGCTTGTCGAAACTTGCGTCTCGCGAGTGGGGCTGAGGGGAATATTCTGTTATGAGACCTCTGACAGAGACGGCGGAGAAACGGCCCTTCTCGGGATAGAAGAGAACCTTGCCGCACAGCAGTTCCATTTGGAATATCCCGGCCGCGTCGCCTCCCTTTTCGGACTGCATGCCTCTTTCACACTCTCGGACCAAACACTTGAGCGCTGTTCGGAATATGCCTTACCAATACATATTCACGTAGCCGAGGGAGAAGAGGATGGTGCTGTCCATAAAAAAGAATTCGGGATGAGTGCTATTTCAAGGCTGGACCGGTTCAACCTGCTGAGAGAAGACTCCTTGCTGGCACATTGTCTGCTCGTGGAAGAAGAGGACTTAAAAATCATCCATGACAGAAACTGTCATGTGGTCTTCAACCCGCAGTCCAACATGAACAACGGAGCCGGCCTGCCCGATTTTTCAAGGTTCTCGGAAAAGAATATACTCATTCAGCTTGGAAACGACGGATACGGATTCGACCTGACCAGGGATATGCGCACCCTGCTTCTGTCACAGCATCTGATTCATAAAAACCCGGTCGCATTTGGAATGAAGGACCTTTTTGACGTTGTTTTCAGAAACAATCCCGAATACGCCTCCACTCTGTTGGGAACAAAACTCGGTAAGATAGCTTCCGGTTACCGTGCGGATTTTACCGTGTACGATTATACGCCTCCCACACCGTTAACAGCCGACAATTTCATGGATCATTATTATTTCTCCATCATGGAAAACTGCAAGCCTTCGGATGTCTACATTGATGGAAAACCCCTTTTAAGAAATCATCATTTCTGCACCCTGGACGAAGAAAGAGTATTCGCCGAGTGTAAGAGATGTTGTACTGATTTCTGGAAAAGGGTATAATAAGGCATAACCTTTTACATACTGAAAATAGAAGAGCGGCCGGCTGAAAGATCACCGTTTTCGATACCGATGTATTAACCGTATGGAGTCTTACCAGCTGGAAAGCGGAAGTTAACTTAAAGGAAGCGACATATTCCTTCATACGCTGAGAGGAATTCGAAAGGAGAGAAAAGAAAAAGATGATTAAAAACAGGCAGAAAAAAATTTACCTCGTATCGTTGATTCTTGCCCTTCTGTTTCTCGCAATCATTCTGTTCAGTATTCTTTCGCCCGATACGATGGGAGAAATGATGCCTCCCGTGTTTTTCATGTCCGTATTTCTCGGAATTTCCTGTCTTGTGGTGGCCATCATGTTCAGAAAACGTAGCCGCTTGATAGAGCAAGCCATGGATCAGAAAGATTACATCGTTAGATGGACGTTCTCCCCTTCGGAATGGGAGCGATACATCAATTACGAGTACGCGGAACGAATGGCTATGAGAAAGGGAGCCTTTATATTTCTCGGGATTCTCATCGTCATCATCTTCACCATTTTCATCCTGTGCATTGACGAAGCCCAACTAACCATGTTCTTCGCCATGCTCGGACTACTCGGAATCCTGTCATTTTTTGCGTTTATTCTGCCTTGGCTGACAAAGATCACCGGTAAGGCAAAAGAGGCGGAAGTTCTCATTCTCAAAGAGGGGATACTGCTGGATCAGCAATTCCATTCGTGGAATTATTTCTCCTCCGATCTGATCAGCGCAGAAATCGCAGAAAAACCGTTCAGACACCTTGAATTAGTCTATACCTTCGTTTCCAGGAATGGCAAAGAGGCCTATCCCCTATTTATTCCCGTCCCCGAAGGGGTAGATCCCACAGAAGTCGTGGTGAAACTGAAAAAGGCAAATGATCTGAACTCATAAAAAACATCCCCTTAAAGGGGATGTTTTTTATGAGTTCTTTTCTACCTCACGTTTATCTTTCGTACACGATCTTCCCATTCTTATACGTCCTGATCACCTGATACGCCTGATCGAGGAGGACCATATCCGCCTTCTTTCCGATATCGAGAAATCCGGAAGACAAGCCGGAACTTTCAGCCGGTGTAGCGGTTACGCACGGGATCACCCTCCCAAACGGAAGCCCGCATTCCAACACAACATTTCTCAACGCTTCATCCAATTTCAGAACGGAACCGGCAAGCGTCCCGTCTTCAAGCCTTGCGGCGTTATCCGACACGATGACATTTAGTCCACCAAGATCGTATCGTCCCGGTTTTAAACCGGTTGCTTCCATGGCATCGGAAATAAAGATGATCCGGTTGCTCTCCTTCATCCTGAAGACGAGTCTGATGGCCTCCTTTGAAAGATGGATCAGATCGCAGATCAGTTCCACATGGGCATCGGAAAGCAGGGCTGCCCCTACCGGATTGACATCTCTGTGATGAATCCCGTTCATGGCGTTAAACAGATGTGTAAAACGGGAAGCACCTGCATTCAGCCCATTCATGGCGCCTCTGTAATCCGTACAGGTATGACCGATAGAAACGGTGATTCCAGCTGCCTTCAGCTGTTTTATCTGCGCCTCTTCGACAACTTCTGGCGCAAGTGTTATGACTTTCACGATATCCGCATTCTTGCAGATGTACTCGATTTCCTCATCGGAAGGCGATTTGATAAAATCGGGATTCTGTGCACCTTTCTTCTCGAGATTTATAAAGGGACCTTCGAGATGTACCCCGCTGATGGACGTATCGGGATTCTGTGCCATATATTCTCCGGCAAGCTCCACGGTCTTTCTGACCCTGTCGAAAGGCAGCGAAAGTGTCGTAGCGAGAACGCTTGTCACCCCCCGCGTAAAAAGAAAGTCCTCCATCTTTTTAAAGGCTTCAAACGACGGATTGGAAAAATCTTCTCCCACACAACCGTGAATGTGTGTATCGACGAATCCGGGGACGAGCGTGCGGGTTACTTCTGAAGGGATCTCTGTGTTGTTCTTATATAAGGCATGGATCGTCTCATCAAACTCTACTACTGCATTCTCTATCACTGTATACGGTGTAAATACATTGATATCCTGAATTTTCATGCTGAAAACCTCCATATTTAAATGTATTTACATTATATCATATTTTTTATTTCTCGGTTTTCTCAGGGCAAATGGTGCTCCGACAAATATATTCATGTAATACGTCATGATTCGCCACATGATTACCGCACCGGCCAGCGTCGTCGGTGAAAAGAAATTCTTGAAAAAGATATAAAAACCACCCTCGGCTGCTCCACCGGCACCGGGTACGGGCACAAAAGAAGTGATCATGAACAGAATCCCCTGAAAGGCAAAGATTTCTCTGAATGGCGCCACGGGTTGTTCAAACATCCGGTATATGCAATAGGAAATCGTATAAAAGAAAAAGATCTGAACACTGGTCGCAATAAAGGCCAGGATCAGTTTGATCGGTGATGCGGTCAGTGATTTCATGGTGGTATGAAATTCCTCTATCTTCTCTATCCACATCTCTTCTGCCGCTTTCATCTTTTTTCCGAATTTAAATCGCGAAACAAGCCAGAGAATAAAATCGAAGATCTTCCTCGTCAATTTTGGGCTGAACGAAAAGATCAGAACAAAAAAGATAACGGTCGAATTGACGATAAATCCAATCAGTGCAAGACTCGAGAAAGAAGGCAATGTGCTCATCTTCCTGAAGAAAAAAGTGATCAGAAAGACACCGAGTACGGTGATGGAGGATTGATAGATCAAAAACCTCGACATGGTGATTGCCGTCCCCTTGGACGGGGATATGCCGTACTGATACAATCGGTAAATCTGCATGGGCTGACCCCCGGTGGCAAACGGCGTAACGGAATTGTAGAATTGCCCCATCAAATTGACATCGAGTGCATGCAGAAATGACAGCTTGACACCGGAAATCCTTGCGGTCAGATAAATTGTCGCAGATTCCGAAAACCAGAAGATGATAAGGCAAAGGGCCGCAAGTGAAAGCCATTTCGGATCAAAGTTGCTTAAAGCCTTTATATTGGTACTGAAATCACCTATAAACAAAAATACTATCACTATCACTAATCCCACAAGTGTGGATAAAATAAGCCATTTAAATGAAACTTTACCCTTTCCGCTATCCGGTACTTCATTCGTTACAGGAATCTCATTCTTTGTCTCATCACTCAAACAATCGCCCCCTCAAAATCAAATCCTCTTATCGGGCTTAATTATAACAGAAGAGGCTCCACTTGTTGTTAGGACGACACATTCAGAGATGTTAATATTTATTTTCTTTTTATCTTCTTTTTTCATGAAAAGAGGTGAACCTACTTTTGTGGTATAATTAATGAAAATAAATAAAAAGGAGTTAAGGAGGATGAAATGCGAGTGGATTATCCAGGAGCCAGATAAAGACGAAGTCCAGCAGCTGGTTCAGAAATACGATATACCCGAGCTTCTTGCCACCATCTTTGTAAACAACAAGCTTGAAGAAAGAACGGATATAGGTGAATATCTCGATTCGGGAATTGGGAGTTTTCATGACCCCTTTCTGTTGAAGGATATGGATAAGTTCGTCAACACGTTGATGAAGATAAAGGAGAAAAATGAAACGGTCGCCATATACGGGGACTATGATGTAGACGGTGTAACGTCCACCGCTCTTGTTTATTCCGTTTTAAAGGAACTCGGCTGGAAGGTCGTCCATTATATTCCGACGAGACTCGAAGAAGGTTATGGGTTGAGCAAGACGGCCATAATGGATCTGTTTAACAGGAACATCAAGAACATTCTGACCGTAGACTGCGGAATCACTTCGTTTGAAGAGGTCAAGTACGCAAATTTTCTGCAGTTTAAAATCATCATCACCGATCATCATGAAGTCCAGGGGGATATCCCCGAGGCGGCGGCTGTGGTCAATCCGAAAAGGCCGGATGATCATTATCCGTTTAAGGGGCTGGCCGGTGTTGGTGTCGCCTTTAAGTGTATGGATGCCATACTCCAGAGAATGGGGAACCCCTTCTCCGTTGAACGTTTTCTGGATATCGTGACACTCGGAACGGTTGCGGATATCGTTCCTATCATCGGCGAAAACCGGCTGATCGTCAAGAAGGGCATCCGTTCTCTCGCCGAAACCGATCGTATAGGGTTGAAAAGGCTGATGAAAGTCTCCGGGATCGACATCGATCATCTTCAGACACATGACATCGGCTTTAAGATAGCGCCGAAACTAAACGCGGTAGGACGTTTGGGAAGCGCCGAAACGGCATTGAAACTGCTATTAACGGAAGACGAGACCGAAGCAAGGGAACTCTCGGAGTTCCTGATGGCTCAGAACAGCAAAAGGCAGGCCATAGAAAATCAGATCTACAACGACGCCATCAGCATGATCGAAAGCAACAAAGACATCTTTGATTCCCCCGTCCTGGTTCTCTCAAAAAGGGACTGGCATCCGGGGGTAATCGGAATCGTTTCTTCAAGGCTCACTTCAAAGTATTACAAACCCACATTGATGATTTCTATAGACGAAAACGGTGTTGGCCGGGGATCGGCACGAAGTATCGAGCAGGTTAACATCATGGATCTGTTCACGGATCTCTCCTATGATTTTCAAGAATTCGGCGGGCATCCGATGGCTGCCGGCTTTACAATCAGCGGAGATAATGTAGACGGGTTGAGAGAAGACCTTGCCTTTAAATTCTATCAGAATTACGGAAGTGACTCCTTTACTTCAAAGATATATATCGACGCCGAACTCGGTATTTCAGACATCACATCGGAGTTTCTCGAAAAACTGGATCTCCTGAGACCCTTTGGACAGTCCAATCATGAACCGGTATTCCTCCTCAGAAATCTTTCGGTGGATAAACTGAAGGTGATGGGTTCACGAAATCAGCATATCAGGATGATCCTGAAGCAGGGCAAGTCCTTTATGGATTCCATCGGGTTTAATCTGGCTTCCAAACTGGATGAATTTCGATATATCCGGCCGAATCTGCTGAAATGCGATATCGTCGGAAATATAAAAACCATCTGGCATTACAGAACCAAACACGTACAGATCTTTATCAAGGATATCAAATTCTTTATCGATCCCACGTTCAACGATGAGGAATCCGACAAGAATTTTATCTATGATCTCATCAACGACTGGGAAAATCAGAGTATCGATCATAAACTTCAGGATATAAAGGTGCTCCGGGAAGAACTGGATCATAAGCTGATGACCAAATACCCGTCGTTCATGAAAATTCTGGAATCCGGTCCGATGACAACAGGGGTTTTCACCTCTCTGAAGGCTCAGGAACTTCTCGTCCTCTCAAAGATGATCCGTGTGGAGGAAAAGGGAGAAAAGGTGCTTATCGTTCTTCCATCGAATATGTTCCTCTCTTCGAGGCTGAAGAGCGTCAGACGATTCGATTCACTGTCCACACAGATGATCTTCAAACCCAGTCAGGAGATAGAAAAGTCTGCGGTATTCACGACAATCCCCTTCCTGATCAACAACTTCGAAAAGTTTGAAGCGATCAGAAACTGGATCTTCCTCGACCTGGAATATATGATGGTCGAAGATGGCCGTGAGAAGTCGCTGCTGGAAAAGGTTTCCGAAAAACTGACAGAAAGCCCCGATAAAAACACGATGATACTCGGGGGAATTCTCTCCGAAAACGAGAAAAAGTTCATGAAGGATATCTTCAAATTTGACCGTTTCGTCGTGGAACACATGAAAAGGCACAAAAGAGGGCTTGTAGACAGAAGGGATCATCCAAATCCGGTCAATTACATCAAGAGTCTCGTTCAGAACGGAAATTTTACGGCCGTCTTTGTCAACTCGCCGGAGAGGACCGTCAAGCTCACCAGAATTCTTGGAAATGATCTTTCCGATTATTTCAGAAACGGTGAAGTGGTCTTTTATAATTCAACACTCAAGGCCTTTCAGAGGACAAAGATAGAAGAATTGATCTCTATCTCGAAGGTCAAGCTCTTCATCACAACCTATGAGATAGGCGGGATGATACAGTTCCCGAAAAATTCGAATATCTGTCTCTTAGATCCCCCATTGACACCGTTGAACATCCATGCCATGTCCAATCCGGTTGAACAGAAGGGGGCCGTTCCCATCTTTCATCTCCTCTACAACAGGAATAAAACTAAAAAATATATTAACAGTACTTTCGAGCTATTACCACTTGAGAGTGATATAATATCACTGATCAGAATCGGATGTTCCAACGGATTTATGGACGTGGAGGTTCTTAAACAGGCCGGTATAGAAAACCATCTGCTCAGCGAAAGAAACTGGGAGATCGTATTGGCGGTTCTCAGCGAAATAGGAATGGTTCAGGATCAGCTTATACTGAATAAGGATTACAATGAACTGATAAACAGATTGAAGACTTCAACGGTACTGTTGGAGTCCGTTATCGACAGAATGATCATAAAGGATTATTCGGCTTATTTCATCAACCGGAGCGGCAGAAAAGTCCTCAGCCTGATAGACTATCCGGTTCTGCCCTTTATCAAGCAACACGGAGGTGTGTCATAATTGGAAACAAGGTTTATTGCTGCAGATGAACTTGATTCTTTGATTGTTTTTGTAAACTACCATGAGATGAACAGAGCATTTGAACTCGTCAAAAAGGGAGGGCATTTTGCGAGGATCATCAGGACCCCTGAAGAGATATTTGCAGCAACATCATTATCTATAGCTGTCAGAAACGAGGATCTCGATGCTATTCAGAGCGTATTTGAAAGAGAACAGGTGATGCCGATGAAGACCGTCAGGTTACAGAAATGCGCGCTGGACTATCTGTTTAATTCCTACTGATCGTCGAGGCAACGTGGATATACTGGCACTTGACTACGGGGATAGGAGAATCGGGTACGCAACCGCTTCCGAAACCTTAAAGATGGCATTTGCAAAGGGATTCATCCTGAACGATGAATCTATGACGGAATCAATAAAAAAACTGATAGATGATAACGCCCCAAAGAAAATCGTACTCGGTCTTCCGTTGAAAAAGGATGTGAGTTTTACACTTGCAACGGATAAGGCGCTTGAGTTCGGTTATCGGATTTCATCGTTTACCAAGCGGGACATCTTTCTCGTCGACGAGAGATTCACCACGGCTTTATCGCAGGTTCAGCTGAGAACAGGTGGTAAGTCGGTTAAGGCCTCAAGACAGATCATCGATGCGGAAAGCGCCAAGGCCATTGCGGAAACGTATCTTCAGAATCCAGGATGGGTTTTCCGATTCACAGACCGGGAAATCGCACCGGAAAAGGTGTTTTCGTACCTCGAAAACGGCAATGGAACATTATATTTTTCGGGTGCTTTTCGTCTTTTAGAACAGGTACAGAAATTTAAGGGGGAATTTTCTATTTTTGAATTAAACCCTTATTGTTATTCAAAAAACCGGAATCAGAAACTTCCGGATAATGTCAGAGAATACCGTTTTGTATTCTCCGTTCCGGAAGGATCAAGCTTGTGCTCATAGCTCAACTGGATAGAGTGTTGGACTCCGGATCCAAAGGCTGCGGGTTCAAATCCCGCTGAGCACACCAGAACGCAATACGCTACAGATTTTGTATCAAAAAAGCCGTATTTATATATCAAATATTCAGTATTGAATCTTTCACGTTTGTTTTACAGGATAGGAGGGATTTTATGGTCTTGGTCTTGAGTGTGTTTGAAAGTGAACTGGAACCGATCAGAGAAGGCATGGTGACGTTTGAAAAAAAAGAGATCTTTGGTCGCGAGATAAAGAGAGGACTGTTGGGCCGAAATGAAATCGTTACCTGCTCAAGAGTTTTTGGAAAGGTGGAATCAGCCTTTATCACTCAGAAACTCATCGATGAATATGCGGTAAAAAACATCTTTCTCGTATCCGGGGCAGCTGCCCTTACCAGTGGTCTCAACATAGGCGATGTGGTCATCGGTGAAGCTTATCATGAATATGACAGAAAGCTCGGAGAAGATAAACACAATCCCGCGATAACGGGGGATCTTGAGACACTTGAAAGCATCCGCTTTCAGTTCTCCGCCATCAAACAGGGCAAGATTATTTCAGGCGATCAACTGCTCGACAACCAAGCGGTCAGAGACTCTCTCTTTGACAGATACAGGGCCCTCGCACTCGATATGGATTCTGCGGCAGTCGCAAAGGTTGCCAAGGCAAACGGCTGTCAGTTTTTATCCATCAAAGTCATACTGGACAAGGCGGATGACAGGACGCGCGAGGATTATAATCAGAATTGCGAGCGATACGGTTTTATCCCCGCAAGAATACTGAACGACTATCTGAAAAATCACTTTATAGCATAAACGTAAAAGAGAGGGCAAAGCCTCTCTTTGTTATTTATACGGTGACTCTTTTTATTCTTTTTCGGGCAGTTCTTCCTCTGGATTTTCTATTTTCCCGAGCACTTCATTGGCCCATGTCCTCGCTTCCCGCTTTTCCTCCTCCGACGGGTGCCCTTTTTTAAACAATCCGAACATCGTTCCATATGCCCTGAAATGATCCGTATAGATACTGATCCCCTCTTCCGGCATATAGTCGTAGCACTTTTCTATCGCATTTTCCACACTTCCGGGATTACCAACCCAAGTGACAAAGAAGATGAGGTTTCTATCCCTTTTCAAAGCGGCCTGTTTCAGATTTTCACTCCTGAGAAAGCGTTTGATCTTTGAATTCATGTATTCGGCATAAATTCCACTTCCCAGGAATATGTTATCCACATCATCAAGCGGAATCTGCTCGACATCCATCGCCTTGAGATCTATCATTTCACAACATAGTTCCAGGGCTATTTGTTCAGCTATCTGTGCGGTATTTCCCTTCCGTGAAGCGTAAATCACCAGATTTTTCATCTCATCACACCTTTTAAATTGATTTGCTCATTTTCTGTCCAGATATCTTCTGATGACCATGCCATGAGACTTCAGCATCCTGAACCTTGAATAAAAGCTCTGCAGATCGGGATCACAGGTCAGATCGACACAATCATAATGCTTCAACAATTCCAGCATTCTCTCCATCAATTCCGTTCCGATTCCCATGTTCTTATATTCGGGGAGAACTTCCAGCATCGGAATAAAGGCAAACTGTACGCCATCGGTAAGAGAATTGATAAATCCGACAACCCTGTCTTTCTGCTGATCGACGGCAAGGACAACATGTTCGCTGTTACTCAGCACGGTATAAAAATTGTCTCTGCTCAAAGGCTCCTTCCATCCGATAAAAAAGCCGTCAAGGTGCTCTTGTGTTATGCCTTCCAATGTATCCTGATATTTTATCACTCTACCATCGCCTTTAAAAAGTTTATATGTCATAACTCATCGTATACAGATCCCGCCTCAGTTCAAAGCCAAGTTTCTCGTAAAATGCGATCACCTGAGAATTATCCGTTTTTACCCACAGGGAAAGTTTAACAACCCCCATCTCCCCGAACCTTCTGATCAGTTCATACATCAATGCCTTCCCGTATCCAAGTTTTCGACTCGCCTCATTGATCACGAGATGATGAATGGTTCCCCTTCGACCGTCAAAACCGCCCAGCACAGCCCCTGAAAGCTGATCATCACAAATCACACCAAGTGAAGTACGGGGGTTTGCTCTCAGAAATCTAACATATTCCCCTTCACTGTCAGATTTGCCGATCAGAAACCCGGCTTGTTTCCACAATAAAAGGATGTCCTCATAATCTTCCGGTATTAGTTCCCTAATCTGCATCATTTACCGCCGCCTCCTTCTATTATAACAAAAATATATGAAGATAAAAGTTAATGAAAAATCATTTAGATGTGATAGAATAAACGGTGAGGTCTTAAGAATTCTAAAAACTACTGTGAGGTAAGTGAGTTCATGAAAAAAATAGGAATACCTCATGCCCTTTTGTACTGGTATTATGTTCCCTTCTTCAGAACACTTTTTGAGGAATTGGGGTATGAGGTCGTCATAAGCAAGGAAACAACGAAGAACATCGTAAATGAAGGAATCAAGTATTCCGTACCGGAATTGTGTGCTCCAATCAAAATACACAACGGCCATGTTTCCACCCTTCTTGATACAGATGTGGATTATGTCTTCATTCCAAGGTTTGTATCGCTGAGAAAATACGAGGTATTCTGTCCCAAATTCATGGGACTGCCGGATCTCAGTCTTCATTCGATTCCGAATATGGAAAAGAAAATGCTGACCTGCGATATACAGGTTCGGAAGGAAAATATCGCGGATATTCAAACCTATCAATCATTGATGGAGACACTCGGTATAGAAAAAAAGCAGTTCAGGCGGGCCCTGAAAGCGGCGGAACAGGAATGGACCGCATCGAGACGTGAAAGCCTATCAAGAGGAAGAGAATCACTGAATAAAAAGGACAGCATACACATTGGCCTGATGGGATATGTCTACAACGTATACGATAAATATCTCAGTATGGATATCACAAAAAAGCTCGAAGATATGGGCATCGTTTTCACAACATTCGAGATGATCGAAGAAAAGGATATCTATGCGGAAACCGCCAAGCTCGACAAGGAATTATTCTGGACATTCAGTAATAAGGTGCTTGGTGCCGGTCTCCACCTGATTCACAATAATCTCATCGACGGGCTGATACACATCACCGCCTTCGGATGCGGTCCGGATTCATTCCTCGGGAAGATCTTTGAAATCGAATCCGGAGAGGCCGAAATCCCCTTTCTCACCATCAGAATAGATGAGCACAGCGGAGAAAATCATCTCATAACACGAGTAGAGGCCTTTGTCGACATGCTAAAAAGAAAAAAGTCAGGAGTATTCATATGAAAATATCTTTCCCCTACATGGGACCGGTTATCCTGTATCAGAAAATATTAGAAAAATTTGGACACGAAGTGGTTATGCCTATCCGTCCAAACAAGACGACGTTTGACCTCGGAGTAAAAAACAGTCCGGAATATGCCTGTTTCCCTTTCAAGGTGCTGATGGGGACCTATATTCAGAGTTGTGAACGGGGTGTTGAGGTGATAGGAACCTCCGGCGGTCATGGTCCCTGCAGAGCCGGTTATTACGGTGAAATTCACAAGAGAATCCTGAAACAGATGGGATACGACGTTGAATTCATCATCTTTGATTCGGTTTTCAGAGACAGTAAGAAATTCTGGGGTCAGTTGAAGCGGATCACGAATCATCACAACATTTTTCAGGCCATCCCCACCTTTATCTACTGTTATAAGCTACTTCAGACCATCGATCACTTTGAAAAACGGATCACACGGATCAGGCCCTACGAACTCGTCAAGGGATCCGTCGATGATGCCTGGGACAAGATCAACCGGATTCTCAGTCAGACAAACAACAAGGAAGAGCTCTTTCGCGATACCGAGATCTGTAACAAGATGCTCGATTCAATAGAAACCTTTACCATCCCGGAAGAGGAAAAATTGAGAATCGGTATCGTTGGGGAAATTTATGTGGTCATGGAGCCATCCGTCAACGGGAACATAGAAAAGAAACTCAACGATCTTGGCTGTGAGACACTTCGATCTCAATATCTGCTTGAATGGGTGGATTATCACATTCTTCCGACAAAATCAAAAAAACAGCATGAACTGGATATCATAAAAAAGGGTAGCGAATATATCAAGCTAAACATCGGGGGACATGCACAACAAACGGTTGGAAGCATGGTGGATTTTTATGAGAGAAATTATGATGGTGTTATCCATCTCATGCCATTTTCATGTCTGCCGGAACTGGTTTCACAAAGCATCACGAATACACTCTCAAAAAAAATACCCATCATGACACTTTCATTGGACGAGCAGTCAGGTGAGGCGAATAATCAGACTCGAATAGAGGCTTTCGTAGATCTACTCAGAAACAGAAAGATGAAAAAATCACGAACAGCCTGATAGTGGAGGGAAAAAAGTGAAAAAGATTTATGTGGGAATAGATGTCGGCTCGGTGAGCGTCAACGTTGTAGCGGTTGACGAACGAAACCGGATCATTTTTAAAACCTATGACCGAACTAACGGTCAGCCCCTTGAGATCATCAGAAGGGGATTGAACAATCTTTACCGTTTTATAGATGGGGAATATGAGGTAGCCGGAATCGGTACGACGGGAAGCGGACGAGAACTGGCCGGAACCATTGTGGGGGCAGATGTCATCAAGAATGAAATCACCTCACATGCCGTTGCCACGATGGACGAGGTACCGGATGTCCGGACGATCTTTGAGATCGGTGGGCAGGATTCCAAGATCATACTCATAAAGGACCAGATGGTAGTCGATTTTGCCATGAACACGGTTTGTGCCGCCGGAACGGGCTCATTCTTAGATCATCAGGCAGAAAGGCTGAATATCCCAATAGAGGTATTCGGGGATCTGGCACTCCAATCCGACAACGAAGTGAGGATTGCGGGAAGATGTACCGTTTTTGCGGAATCGGACATGATCGCCAAACAGCAGTATGGCTTCTCAAAACCGGATATCATCAACGGACTGTGTATCGCACTTGTCAGAAATTACCTGAACAACCTCGGGAGGTCCAAAAGGCTGGAACCGCCTTTCGTCTTTCAGGGTGGAGTAGCCGCAAACAAAGGTATCGTCGCGGCATTCGAAAAGGAAATGAGGCATGAAATCATCGTTCTCCCCGATTTCAACGTCATGGGTGCCAAAGGAATCGCCATCATCGCAAAAGAATATCTTCATACAAAAGGCATCAAGACCCGTTTTAAAGGATTTGACTCGTTGGAATTAACCTTCAAACCGAGCAGCTTTATCTGTCATGACTGTTCAAATAATTGTGAAGTCGTAATGATAAAAACGGAAAAAGAAATCATCGCCATCTGGGGAGATAAATGTGGAAAATGGAAAAATCAGAAAGATCGTCTTCTTGAAGATATGAGGAATAAGGACAAAAACAAGGTTTATTAATCAAGAACGAACGGGGTTCTTTTAGTAAAAGAATATATCGAGAAGTCTCTTCAATTGGTAGGAAAGGTGTAGACAGTGGCGGTCGTCTGAAGATTTTTTGCCACTGTCAGATCGCGTATATACACGTCGAGACGTTGACCTTTTATCGCACTTCCCTCGTCCTGAACGACAAAAAGTCCTCTTGAGGGGGTGTTGCTCAGTTCAGGGATGTACAACAGGGTTCCCTTTTCAAAGAGCTCGGGATCAGCGGCAACCGAGTACCACTCTTTTGCAAAGCCACCCTCTTTTACCCTTCTGAAATAGGGAAAAAAAGGAAGATTTCCATCTTCCCATTCCGTATAAAAGGTTATCTTAAAAGCGCCCATCTTCATGAGAAACAGATTCATGGGGTCCCTGTATTCCGAGTGCAGGATGTATTCCAGCGTAAATTGTCCTTCATACGCTTCTCCAATGATCTGATTAGGCGACACCCAATCTCCCTTGGACACCAGAGGGGTCTTTATTCCCGTGTACACCAGTTTCATATCATTTCCCTGATAGATGACCACATAACCGCTTCCCACATCGATGACCTTGCCTGCAAGGCAGGACACGATCTGCTGACCGGAATCCACCTTGAAAACAAGTCCTCTTGAAAATCCCTCAGAGGTCTTCTCTCCGAAAAAAGACCGAATGTCTTCCGGAATGATGTTTATCCTTCCATAAAGTGGCAACACGATACTCTCATAGATGGGTCTTGTCGTGATGGTCAGTTCCTGTCCCCTTCTGATCGTTCTCGGATCGTCTATGCCATTTTCACGCATGATCTGCTCCACACCGTCAGACCCGAGATCAAAGGCATCGGCAATCTGACTCAGCGTATCACCGGATTGAATGATATAGTTGACCTGCTTCCCATAAACGGGATACTGATCTTCTGCCATCAGCTGATCGGCTTCTGAATACATCTGCCATCTGATCGTCCGGAAATTGTCCTTCAGCAGGGCAATCTCCTTCTGCAGTCTGTCCAATTCCGATGTGTCATAAACAGCCGGATTCTCATCCGCTACCGGATTTTCAACGGGTATTACGGAGAATTTTTCTTCAAATTCGGTCATCGTCTTCCTGTTCTGAACTTCAATCAGCGCCTGGATCTGTTCTATTGTGGGGATCTCGGAGACTTCCGAGATATCGGGAACGGAATGCAGCATACCGGAATAGGTAATACTGGAATAGAGTGTATCGATATAGTCATGGTTCCGGTTGACCGCCTCTCTTAAGGCCTCCAGCTCGGAACTGTTCCGGTTGATATCCCTTGAATTCTGACCGATTGCCGACAGCACCTCTTCCACCCGCAACTGCAATGAAACGAGCAGCGTTTCAAGGGAATCAATTCGTATGGTTTCCCCGTTAACCCCTTCCGTCTGTGATGGATTCACACAGGAGGTGAAAAAAAGCACTATGATTATCCCCGTCAGTAAAATTGATACACCGTGTTTTTTCAATTCTGCTCATTGCCCCTTATATCTTCCCAGAGTTTCTGTCCCGCCTTGATAAAGTGCGAGTTCGTCCCCCTGTAATCCCGGACGAGTTTTTCGAGCCATTTAAACCCTTCTCTGGTATGATTCAACTGAATGTTCAACGATGCAATATAAAACATGATGGCATCGCTGTGCTGACCTTTTTTATCCTCGCCAAAAGATCTTTCAAATTGTTTGAGCGCCTTTGAATAGGTTATGGCCGCATTTTCCATATCTTTTTTATCGAGATAGTACCATCCCATCTTCAGAAGGATCTGTGCCATCTTGAAGGCCATATCGACCTTCATGTAGGTCAAAAGTCCAAGCACGTCTATGATATGTGCGTCTTCGGCGTTCCGATCTTCGCCAAGCTCCGGTGAAAGGTTCTTCCGGGCTCTTTCAAGAGAACGTCTGAGATCTTCAAGCGCCTTAAAATTCATCCTGGCAAGAATTGTCTCAAAGTCATTTTCAAAGGCGGAAAAATAACAGGAAGGACAGGTTACCAGATTGTACCAGTCCGGGTTCACTCCCCTATACGTCGGACGTAGGAAAACGTCCCTCTCCTTGATGGCGATCGCACTGGAAAAGACTCTGACGGTTTCAAATTCCTCACCACAGAGCGGACAGGTAAAAGACTTATACCAGAAAACCTTTTTAGCCATCTTTATTCATCCGTTTCATCAATTAACGCCTTGACAAAATCCCTTGCAACAAATGGTTTCAAATCATCCACTCCTTCACCGACACCGATAAACTTTATGGGAATGCCAAAGGTCTCTTTGATGGAAAGTGCTATGCCTCCTTTTGCCGTTCCATCAAGTTTCGTGATAACGATTCCGGTTACGCCGACCGCCTCGGCAAATTTTTCCGCCTGAATCAGACCGTTCTGTCCCGTCGTCGCATCGATAACGAGCAGAATTTCATGTGGCGCCTCGGGTATTACCTTCTTGACCACCTTATGAACCTTCGTCAGTTCATTCATGAGATTGACCTTGTTGTGCAGCCTTCCCGCCGTATCGATGATGACGACATCCTTGCCTTTGGCATAACCATGCTGAACCGCATCAAAGGCCACAGCACCGGCATCGGCTCCGTGCTGATGAGAGATAAGCGTTACGTCCGCCCTGTCTTCAGCCCATACTCTCAACTGATCTATGGCCGCAGCCCTGAACGTATCCGCTGCGGCAAGCACAACGTCCTTGCCTTCCTCCTTCAGACTCTTGGCCATCTTGCCTATCGTCGTGGTCTTTCCGGCTCCGTTAACCCCAACGACACTGATGACAAGTGGTCCCTCATCGGGATATTTCAGCGAATTATCCCCTTCGAGCATCTCTATCATGATTTCCCTGAGCGCATCATCGAGTGTCTCAAAATCCCTCTGTCTCGCCTGGAGTTCATCGATGATCTTATTGGCACAATCAACACCCACATCCCCCATGATGAGAAGTTCTTCTATCTCCTCGAGGGTGTCTTCATCGAGTTTCTTATATTTAAGGATCCTTGTAATCTTTCCAAATATTGCCTCGTTGGTCTTTTTCAAACCACTTTTCAACTTGTCAAAAAAACCCATTCTATCGTCTCCTATATTTTTTGATAAAAGAATGGTTCTACAACTTTTAAGCCGAGCTGTCTATAATTAAAGATTCTCTCCGTACTACCGACAAATAGAATTCCGCCAGGTTTCAGAGAATCCACGAAATTCCTGTAGAGGACATTCTTAGTCTCCATCTCAAAATAAATCACGACATTCCTGCAGGAGATAAAATCGAGATTCGACTCAAACTTATCCTGAAGCATGTTGTGTCGCTTGAAAGTAACCCTGTTCTTCAGGGCCGGAATGACTTCAAACTGATCGTTTTCCATCTTTTTGAAATACTTGCTGACGATCGCAGGATTCGTACTCTCGAGCGAACGCTTATCGTACACACCCTTTCTTGCCTTCGCAAGAACACCGGCATCGATATCACTCGCGATGACCTTTGCCCCCGTTGCCTTCAGTTCAGAAAGAATCATCGACCAAGTATACGGTTCCTCCCCGCTTGAACAACCGGCACTCCAGATTTTCAGATTAGGACCGACTTCTTTCAATTTCATCGGGATATATTTCTTTTCAAGAGAGGCCCATTTCTCAGGATTTCTGAAAAACTCGGTTACATTAATGGTGAGTTTATCAAGAAATTCATCCTTTTTGTCCTCATCAGAAAGGATGAGCTTCATATAATCCCTGTACGATTCGATCTTATGCTTCCTGAGTAAAATATCCGTTCGTCTCTTGACTCGATGCGGCTTATATCCCGATAAGTCAAGATCCAGTTTTTTCCTTACCTCTGTGACAAACCAGTCAAATTCCGGGTCGTTTATTTTTTCTATCATCTTATTCCCTCCACACGCAGAATAATCAATTATTTTTCATCTGATTCCGCGTAAAAATCTAATTTGAAATTATATTTTATTCCCAATTCAAACAGCCAGTCATCCTTTCTTTCAATGGAAAAATCAACGAAAATTGTATCCAGCACGTTGAATTCAAAATCGGCAAACAAGGCCGTCTGAATCTCTTCAAGATGATCTTTTTCAAAGGAAAATCCGATATCCGCACTGAGAAAATCGGCGTCCATGTTCCAGTAGACATCCGTCCATTCCTTGATTCCACGGAATTCATTCGCGAGGAACAGATTTCTTCCGTAAGTCAGCTCAAGTGGCCCCATCTGCACGTCGAAAAACGGATACAGGGCATCGGAATACTTGATTCCACCGTTCAATTTGAATCTGTCGACGTCGAGACTGCCCAGCACACCGAAGAGCATCATCTGCCGTCCCTCCGTCCCCGCGTCCGAATTCAGTATCTCGGGAAATTTCTGGGAATATTCATACCCGGCAAAGGGGGTAACGGATACCCGGTCATACTTGAGTTCCGGACCGACAGAAACGGCCACCGTCAGAGAGGCTGAATTGTCCAGAAAGGCATCCGCGGAAAGGGAACATTCAACCGGACCGAGGCTTATAGCAGGAGAGTTAAAATCAAAGGCCCAGGAACTCCATTCCGGAGATTTGACATACAGATCCCAATCATTCACGTTATAATCAAAAGAGACGTATTTCCTGTTAAAATCTGACCTCGGGCAGAATACCATCTGACCGTTCTTTCTACCTTGGCTACCGAAATTAAACGTCAGTTCCTTGTACCGTACCGTAGTTTCTATAAAATAATCAGAAACCTGTTCGTTCTTTATCCTGATAAAAGAGCCAAAAGGATCCTGATCCTGTTCCAATCTGATATGAAACTTTCCGTCAAAGATCAGAAAGTGCATTCCGGGTTCGAGTTCAAAGAAAAACGCGGGTCCGGATTCACCGATAAGACCTCCGGCGGTCATCTCTATCCACGCGGCCGCGTCCTGAAGGATGACATCGGGATATTGCAACTGCCAATCGACATCTTCAAAATCATCTACCCCGTCAACCGTGTCCGTTGCACCGGCATAGATCAATCCACCTGAAAACAGCCCTATGACAAATATTAGAAAAAGAACTTTTATTTCTCTTCTACCCATGAAATGACGTCCTTTACATATCTCTGAGGATTAAACGCATATCTCTGCGGTGCATAGTCACCCCTGTGATAATCAGAACCCATACTGATCAGCAGATTCCCCTGTTCAGCAAGGCTGAGATACTTCTGTATCTGACTCATATTGTGACCTGGATGGAATACTTCGATTCCATCTATTCCGAAAGAAAAAAATCTTTTGATGTCAACCCGGTTCATTCCCCCGGTCTTTCTCATCTGCGTTGAGAATATTCCGGGATGGGCTATGAAAACAAGCGCTCCCGCCTTTTTCAACAGCTGTATGACCGTTTCTACCGGTTCAAGACGATGCAGGACAAAATTCTTGCCGGTGTTACCGATCAGGTCATCTTCAAAGGCCTGTCTGTAATCGTCTATATACCCATATGAAAGCAACAGCTGAGCGATCTGTGGTCTTCCGACATAAGGGGCGTTCAGAACGGAATTTACCGCCTCCTCATCGAAAAAGAACCTCTTCCGCAAATTGTTGATCATCAAGAGAGCCCTTTCTTTCCTGATAACGGCTCTTTCTTCGGTAAATGCTCTTAACCTCTCATCGTTCGGATCATATTTATACCCCAGTATATGAACCTCTCCGTCTTCATAACCGGCAGAAAGTTCTATTCCACTGATGATCCTGATTCCCTTTTCCCGACAGCACCCGGCCAGGGTATTCGTCCACGTGATACAATCATGATCCGTGATAGAAAAATGGGTCACACCAAATGAGATTAAATCACACAACAATTCATCCGGTGATTTCTCACCGTCTGAATTGATCGTGTGATTATGTAAATCAATGAAAGGATTCACACAGATATTTAGAGTGTCTCCATTATTCTTTCCATCTCGTCGTCATCAATGTCAAAGTTGGCGTAGACATTCTGTACATCGTCGAGATCCTCGAATTTTGAGATGAGGTTGAGTACCTTTTCGGCATCTCTTCCCTCAATGGCCACCGTCGTCTTTGGAATGTAGGCAAATTCAACATCCCTCGGTGTAAAACCGGCAGCTCTTATGGCATCTGCAACGCTCATCATGTCTTCCGGAGCGGTTCTTACTTCAACCGGATCGGAAGAATCATCGATATCATCTGCACCGCATTCGATAGCCGTCATCATAAATTCTTCCGCGTCAGAGATTTCCGACTTTTCTACAATCATGGTTCCCTTCTTTTCAAAATTCCAGGAAACGGCTCCTGATTCTGCCATGTTTCCGTTGTACTTGCTGAAAACATGTCTGACTTCCTGAGCGGTTCGGTTCTTGTTATCGGAAACCGTTGTGATGATCATCGCAACACCGGCCGGCCCGTAACCTTCGTACATGATTTCTACGTATTCTACGCCTTCAAGTTCTCCCGTACCTCTTTTAATCGCCTTTTCCCATGTATCCTTCGGCATGTTGGCTTCTCTCGCCTTATCGAGAGCTGATCTGAGCCTCGGATTCAAATCCGGATCGCCGCCCCCTTCTCTCGCAGCTACTGTCAGTTCTCTGATAACCTTGTTAAAGAGTGCAGAACGCTTCTTATCCTGTGCACCCTTTCTGTGTTTGATATTTGCCCATTTATTGTGTCCAGACAAAATAAACCCTCCTTCAATTAAAAAAATTTTTTATTGTGTTTTCGAGTACTTTATAACCATAAATGTCGTATCATCGTGTTGTTTGGCTTCACCTACAAATTTTCTCAAAGCCTTCAGCATGGCTTCTTTAATCTCTTCTGCCGACTTCTCGCAATTATCTTTTAAAACCGCCCGAGTCCTTTCAAAACCAAATTCCTCTTTTGAGGTATTTCTCGCTTCGGGTATTCCGTCGGTATAGACAATGAACACATCATCGCTTTCAAGCTGAAAGATATCTTCTTCGTAATCCTGGTCTTCAAATATACCTATGGGAATCCCACTGTTGCTGATCTCAAAAAACTCGTCCGTCTTTTTTCTGTAAAGGATGATCGGGTCATGTCCGGCATTTGAATATTTGAAAGTTCCCGCTTTCTGATCCAGCAAAATAAACATCGAGGTCACAAAACGGTCCGTTATATCATTCTGTGCAATATGATCATTGACCTTTGAAACGAGTTCCGGAAGAGAAGCGGTATTATCCACGATGATGCGAACAGCCGATCTGAACGAACTCATCAGCAGCGATGCGGGAATTCCTTTCCCAGAAACATCCGCTACGATCAGAAACGTCTTATCCTCTATCGGGAAACAGTCATAATAATCCCCAGCGACCTCTACAGCGGGTGAAAAACTCGCCGTTATCTGAACATTCTCCGGCTGGATGATCTGTGAAGGCAACAGGCTGTTCTGAATCTCCTTGGCTATACTCAACTGCTCTCTCAGCCTTTCCTGCTCGATCTTATCCTGAAGATAGATATAGTTTTCGATACTGAAGTGGATCTGATTGGCAATGGATTCCAGCAGCTTCCTGTCTCCGGCGGTAAAGATATCCCCGAGTTGTCTGTTCACGAGTACAAGTCCACCAAAACAAACATCATTTCCACTGATGGGAATGATGATAAGTGATTTAACGAGTTCCGGGAAATCAAAGCGCTCCAGCGAATCCCCTTCAAGGATCAACGTCTTGGGATCTTCACCGGTGATATAAGCCTTTATTCGCTCCTTGCAAATGGGGAAATACTCCTGCAGGCCTTTATTCTCTTCAAAAGAACAGACGAATTCATCCACAGCCATATAATGAAAGGCAATCCCTATTCCGTCGGAAGGTATCGAATTTTTAATCGAGTCGATAAGCGGTCCGGTTACAAAAAGCGGATCCAGCGTTTTTGAAAGGATCCGGGTTACCTCATATAATGTGGATAATTCTTCATAAGTCTTGGAAATCTCCTCAAGCTGTGTTTCCAGCATGATGGAACTCTCCTCGAGCTGATTTTTATAACTGACCAGCTCATTCTCGAGACTCCCTATCCCCGTGTTAATTATCTCTAACAATTTTTCTTCATTCTCTATGGAATCCACCGATTGACCAGTCGAAGCATTTACCGTATATTCATTTGAAAGTGTCTCGATTCTGGATAACAGTTCTTTAAGACTCTCTTTAAGAGGCATCACCAATCACCTGTTTTACAGAATTGATAAGAAGTTTGGGACTGAACGGTTTTGTCAGAACATCACAGGCACCGAGTGCAAGTGCCTTATCCTTGTCATCCTCTCCACCTTTTGCCGTCAGAACGATGACCGGAATATCCTTTATCTCATCATTTTTACTCTTTTCCTTTAAGACCCCGAAACCGTCAAGTCTCGGCATCATGATATCAAGCACGATCATGTCCGGTTGAAAGCCGTTGATCTTTTCAAGGCCATCTACGCCGTCAACAGCCTGTTCAATCTCGTACCCCGCCTTTTTCAGATTAAAGACGATAATATTTCTTAAAACACCGGAATCATCTACAACAAGAACCTTTTTTGACATTATTGCCCCCTTTACAGTCAGAACTTTCCACTTAAAGGCATCCTGACACCAGAATCGTTTGTTGAAAACACTTCTCTTAAAACGGGCAGATAAAATACTTTCGGCAACTTATCCCCGTAAAGATGCTGAAGAATATCCCTGTAATCCAACCATGATTCTTCTTTCACTTCATATTCTATCATAAAAAACGGGTTCTTTGATAATTCGATGGTCATTCCCGCCGTTGATTTTTCCCTCATCAGCGCCTCTACCCCTTCACGGTCATGCAGTTCATCCCTGACGATCAGTCTGAATGACCACCATTCCATGAGTCTGGTCAGCGGAAGTTTGTTGTCGACCTTCCACATTCCCTTCATCTTAAGCCCTATCGGTGATTTGACGTTAAACCGGTTTACCAGTTCTCCGGCGGATGAAGCCGTCTTCTCCAGCCTGACGAGAAAATAGGTTGCCATACTGATCAAACCCGTGGGAAGGGCCCTCGGCAGTGTATATTTTGGTTTCGGATGAAATCCCTGTGTATACCAGAGCGGAAAGGCGGCTCGTCTCATCGTCCGCTCAACAGCCGTAATCCATTCCCTGTGAGATAAAAAACGCAAAACCCCTGTCTTTGTTGCCTGACAGAGGTATGTATCGTAATCGGGACCTTGCTGTATTCCCGTTCCCTTATTTTCTATTTCTTGGATCATATGCCTCTTTTGCCTTTTTTAAAGTTTCTATCAACAGCTCATACCCTTCAGAGACGTCAACATCGTGTTTCTCGGACTCATTTCTGAGTTTCAACTCAACGAGGCCTTTCTTGATCCCCTTTCCCACCGTTACTCTGAGGGGGATTCCGATGAGATCCGCATCCTTGAACTTGGATCCGGCCGAATTATTCCTGTCATCGAGGAGAACTTCGATCCCCGCAGTCTTCATCTGCTCGTAAATGGCCTCCGCATGGGTCATCTGTTCCTCGTCGGTCGGTTTGACCACCGTGATGATCGCCTCAAACGGGGCACAGCTCATCGGCCAGAGGATGCCATTTTCATCGTGAAGCTGCTCGACGATACCGGACATACTTCTCGAGACACCCCATCCGTAGCAGCCCATATAGAACGGAAGTTTATCCCCATTTTCAGCGGCAAATTTTGCATCCAAGGCTTCCGAATACTTTCTTCCAAGCTTGAAGACCTGCCCCATCTCTATGCCTCTGGTCTCTTTGAGTCTGCCCGAACAATTCGGACAGGCATCTCCGGCAACCACCATCTTGAGATCCTCAAAACTGTCCACACTGAAATCTCTTTCAAGATTCGTGTTGATATAATGGGTATCGGCCTTCATGGCTCCCGTGACAAAATTCTTCAATCCCCTGACACTGTGATCCGCTATTATTCTGAGGTCATCCCTCTTCAATCCGACAGGTCCGATGAACCCGATCGGTGTCCCGAAGGCCTCCAGAACTTCTGCCGGCTGTGCCAGCTCCAGTGTCTGATCAGCCGCAAAGGCCCTGAGCTTTGCGATGTTGATCTCTAAATCTCCCCTGATCAGTGCGAGTATAAAACCATCTCTTCCCTTGAAGATGAGGGACTTGACGATCTTCTGTTTCTCCGTCTTCAGGAAGGCCGAAATATCCTCTATCGTCTTCTGATCCGGTGTGTCAACTGATTCAAGAGCCTTTAATTCCTCATCGGGATAGGTATAGTCGATCCTGTATTCCGCTCTCTCATCGGTTGCCTTGTAGCCGCATTCTGGACAATGGAAGAGTGAAGATTCACCGTTTGCCGCAAGGATGACGAACTCATGGGTGTTGCTCCCGCCGATGGCTCCGGAATCCGCTTCAACGGCCATATAATCGAGTCCCATTCTCGCAAGGATTCTCTCATAAGCCTTGTACATCACATCATATGTCTCATCGAGACCCTTTTCATCCGCATGGAAACTGTAGGCATCCTTCATGATGAATTCCCTCGCCCTGAGTAGTCCGAAGCGGGGTCTGATCTCGTCTCTGTATTTTGTATTTATCTGATAAAGATTCTTCGGAAGATCCTTGTAACTGACAAGCTCGTTCTTTACAGTGACAGTGATCATCTCTTCGTGTGTCGGTCCAAGTGTGAAAAATCGGTGATGTCTGTCTTCTATCTTCATCATTTCAGGACCGTAGTCCTCCCATCTCCCCGATTCCTTCCAGATACTGGCCGGCTGTGCAATCGGCATGAGCATCTCAAGACATCCCGCGTTGTCCATTTCTTCCCTGACAATGTTGGTTATCTTCTGAAGCACCCTGTTTCCCATGGGAAGATAGGTAAATATTCCTGCCGCCACCTTCCTTATAAATCCGCCTCTGACCAGGTATTCATAACTGATGAGGTCTGAATCCGATGGAGCCTCTTTTAACGTAGGGGCGTAAAACTGCGAAAATCTCATAAAACTCACCTCTTGAAATTAATCAAACATTTTCGCAATTATATCACAAATGGGCTTATAACACCTCATTTTTCCCTGTTTACCATTTTAAAGGACAACGATTTGAACGATAACGAAATGTGAACATCCTCTATCATTACCCCTTCGGGCACTTCAAGTGTCCGCGGGGCAAAGTTCACGATTCCCCTTACCCCAAGGTTGATGAGTAAATTCACGACCTTCTGAGCGGATTCCACCGGTACGCAGATGACACCGATATCGATATCCCTCTTCTCTACGATCTGCTTTAAATTACGGATATCTTCAACCGGAAATTTCTCGTCGATCATCAACCCTATCTTATGATCGTTATTATCGACGATTCCCTTGATGATAAATCCGTCCTGAATCAGTCCCGGATAGTTCACGAGGGCACGACCAATCTTCCCCGCACCGATGATCAACACGTTCCACGTCCTGTCGATCCCGATGATCTTCTCTATCGTCTTCATCAGGTCGACAACGTTGTAACCGGTCCCCCTCTTACCGAATCCGCCAAAATAAGACAGATCCTTTCTGATCTGACTCGGTTTCAGATCAAGATGTTTTCCCATGGCCGAAGAGGATATCGTTTCTATTCCCTTTTTCGAGTGCTCCTTCAATAATCTATAATAAACCGCCAGTCTTCTCGCTACCGGACGCGGTATCTTGTCAATCATAAAATCACCTTTTTGTGTTTAATTTCACAATTGAATTATATCACAAAATCACTTTTTATTTTTTTTCTTCATCTATTCTATACGATGAAGAGATAAAACGGAAATTTTTCCCTGAAAATGTGCAGAAAAGACTAGAATTCATTTTCGTATACGGTTAATAAAAAAAGGTAGATGAACTTTATTGCAGGTTGAAAAACAAATAGCCGAGGTATCTTCCCCCGGCCTTTATATCGTCTATGTCGAGAAGCCCAAATCACGGAAGCGTTTTCCCCCGTACAATTCCATATAACTCAGACCCAGTCAAAATTCTTTATAATCCGCATGATATATCGGGACGAGAGGGACTCTCATGGATTAATACTAATCTCCCTTTCCTTCAAAAAATGATAAGGTGTCTTGACATCCTTCAAACCGTTTCCTGTAACAATCAGCGCAACGGTTGAATCCCTTGGAATTTCTCCGGACAAAGCCAACACCTTGAATCCGGCAAAAGAAGCAGCGGCAGCCGGTTCAGCAAAAACCCCCGTCTTTCTCGCCAATTCCATGATGGCCGATCCTATCGCCTCATCGCTGACGCTGACAAAGTCGCCACCGTATTCGGAGGCGTACCGGCAGGCCTTCAGATAATCCCTTGGCTTACCCACGGCGATTGAATCCGCTACGGTATCCGTCCTCTCCCAGTCATCTATCTCATAAGGTTCCCCTTTCTCAAAGGTCTCTTTTACCGGTGCACTCCTTTCAGCCTGTACACCGATCACATGCGGGATTTTCTTGATCACATTTAAGGCGAGAAGGTCTCTGAATCCTTTGATAAAGCTGCTATAAACGGTTCCGTCTCCCACACCGACAAATATATAGTCGGGTAATTCAAGCGACGTCTGCGCGGCAAGTTCAAGGGCACAGGTCTTCTTCCCCTCAAGCAGATAAGGATTAACGGCGGAATTTCTGCAATACCAGCCGTGTTGCTCTCCCTCCTTCAGGGACAAATCAAAGGCGATATCATAAGAACCGGCTACCGTAAAGACCTCCGCCCCGTAAATCAGCATCTGTGCGATCTTCGCCTCTGGGGCGGAAGCGGGAACAAAGATATGCGCCTTCACATCGTTCCCGGCACACAACCCCGACAGCGAGCTCGCGGCATTTCCCGTCGAAGCGGCATAAATATCCCGATACCCCAGTTCTTTTGCCATGGCAACGGCGATAACGCTCGCCCTGTCCTTAAAAGAGGCGGTAGGATTTTTCCCGTCATCCTTGATCAGCACACCGGACATACCATACTCATCTGCAAGTCTACCGGAAGAATAAAGCGGTGTATCCCCAACGATCACGTTATCCGGTATAAATTTCTCTTCGACGGGCAGCAGGTCGATGAACTTTTTGATTCCCTTTCTATCCTCTCTCAGCCATTTGGTTTCTTGATTAAAATCATAGACCACCTCTAATGTTCCCCTCCTGTTTCCGCATTTCGGACAGGTGTAGAGGACTTCCTGAGGAGAATATTCCCCACCGCAGCAGATACACCTCAATTGATAACGGTTCTTGCTCATAAAACACCCTCTATGGCTCCAAAGGGGCAGCGGCTTTCACATAATCCGCATCTGAAGCAGAGCTCTTGATCCACAACTACCCGATTATTTTCGTTTGAAAGTGCCTCATAAGGACAATTTCTGACACACAGATTACATCTCGTACACTTTTCATCGTTTATCAACGGAAATCCCGCATCAAACCGAACCGTATCATTTTTACGCAGGGCCTTCCCTCTCAATTCTATCAGACTGACACAACCGATCTTCTCCATCTCACGGGGCAGTTCTTTCAGGATTTTTCCATACAGATCCTTCCCGTAAAGCATGGCGGATGACAGCATCTGAACCGCACTGGCGCCCGCAGAAACAAACTCCAGAACATCTTTCGCGGAGCTGATCCCACCGACACCGATGACCGGGATATCCACCGCCTCACAGACCTGTTTGATCTTCGAAAGGGCGATATTCTTTATGACCGGACCGGAAATCCATCCGAAACCATCTTTACTGCCAAGCGGTGAACGACTATGCATCAGGTCTACCGGAAACGTCGGGCCGACGGAATTGATGGCCACCAATCCGTATCCGCCGTTATCCTTCACCATCTGAGCAAATTCTGCCGCCTTTTCTATATGCGGACTCAGTTTGATGAATACCGGTTTATTCGTCGCCTCCGAAGCAGCCCGAACTGTCTTGGCAATCGGAGTGAGGTCCTTTCCGACATAATGGGTGGAAAGTTCAAAGGCCGTTGCAAACCGTTCTACTCGCTTGATCAGGGAAACGATCTCCTCCTGTCTATAGCCAAGACTGATGATGAGAGGTTGCTTCAATTCGGAGATCTCAGGGAGAAATTCCTCTTCCCAGCGTTCGGGAGAATATTCCGACCAGAGTTCGGCATTGACGATATAATCCTTCCCACCGACAATACAGGGATGCGGAACCTGTGCCGCCTGAACGGATATGGTCTTGGTAACCAGTGCTCCAAGTCCAAACCCGGATAGTCGCTTTATCTTATTCGAATCCCCGACAAGAGGACCGGAAGCCGGCATCAAAGGATTTTCAAGTTTGATTTGCTCTCCTATCTTCACACTTAAATCCATGCTATACACCCCTTATATTAAAATGAGAAACACACACTTCAAAATCATTATACACCGATGGAAAAGGGTTTTGTAACGTGGAAAGACACAGAAGGCATCATATTCTGCGGACATCACCATCACAAAGGGCTTAAAAGACTATTGATCAGGTACTTCTATGCTATAATCGATAGAGAACACGTTCGCATGAAATGAGGAATTTTATTTGAAAAGACTGTTAAAATTATCGTTGTTTTTACTAATCTCCGTTGTTTTTGCATCCTGTATATTCTACCCACAGAAAAAGGAAGAACGTTATCTATACGTCGAATCACCCGAGAATTTCCAATGCCTGCAAGGCCTGTTAATCTCGGAGGACGGGGAAATTGTCGTTCAATTTTCCATTGGTAAAATCAGTCTTTCTTCCCTGTCACCCGGAAGGTATCAAATTGTGGCAATCATGCGCTCAAATGACAATCTCCCTGAAACGGAGGGGGAATTTTTCGATCATTTCGTGGATCTGTCCCTTTCGATTGATGAAACGGATATAGAAAACGGAAAAGAGATTATTCTGGATCAGTTTAACACACTGAAGCTCTCTTTTACGGGAGACCTACCGGAAAACAGGACGCTCAGTCAGTCAACCGGCGTCTATCTTTTCAATCGAACACTTGCCCTTCTGTTCGGTCCCTTTAAGGCATCCGATACGATTTACGGCCTGTCCTCCGGTGTAACGGAAGACTACTGCCTAACGGTTCAGGATCCTGAAAACAAAACACAGTTTTCAATGCGGCTACCCGCCGATGACTTCGGCGACGTGGAAATTAAACTCGACGAGATAGAATACGGAGAGGTCTATCCAATATTTGCAGACGGCAGTTCACTGAATCCGACCGAATTTGTATTCACCCCCTTTGCCCATGAAAGACCCCTCCAAACCCTGGGATCATCAAATGCCTTCCTTCTATCAAAAGGGGAGGAAAACTGCCTGTTTCTCTCTTCCAATACCGAATATTACTGGAATATCCGATTTGAAGACAACCACATCGACTATCACCTGATGAACACCTCCCCGGCAGATATCCTCTACGGCTGTTATATAACAATCGGAGATCGGCTCGAGATCAGTGATATCATCCGAAGTTCCTATTCCGTCAGTGATACGATCGAATTTAAAATAAGGAATTTACTGTCCGATTCCGAGAATAACCTCTTGCTGTTAGAAGGGGAGGCTGAATACGGAATAGAAATTTTAATGGATGATCATCCTGTCTTTCAGAACACCTATAACGTCGATGATGAATTTTCCTTCAAGGGAGAGGAGGCAGGTCCTTATCAATTGAAGATTTCCGTCAATACGGGAAAATGGCAGGATAAAATGGTAAAGGTTACAGACTTTGAACTGTACGCCGAGTCACATCGAGGAGCCTTTAAAATAGCCAATTCTACAGGAATAGGGGGTTGGGAAAAAGTCCCCGACGGATTTTATTATATTTCCTACGATACCATGATTAACGGGGATATCGAATGTTTCGTCTTCGCCCCGTCAAAAAGTGTGAAGCGAAATAGTGTACACGCCGTTATTGATCTTGAACATCAGAAGAGGGATGAAATAACCCTGGAAATCGGCATCGGTTCTCCCGGAGATTCAAGGAAAAAGCTGACCTTCTTCGATACGTACAACAAAGGCGGTCCTTACCCATTTCCGGACGAAACGATTGTTCTGGACATCTCCGATCTCTTTGTCTCCGATATTCCCTTGGATCAGACTTGCTATATCCAAATATACGACAGCACAAAGACCCATACTACGGGAAGCCTGAGCGGCTTTTCAATCGAATACGATGAGCCCATTGCCGATCAGAAGATTCTATCTGCAACAGACACACCCATTGAAACGGTAGACGGCGGCTATATCACCTCTCAGCTGAATATAACACAATTGTGGGAAGCACCTCAAAGAGACGCCGGCCTACCCGGAAATCTACCTGAGCGAATTGATCATTCCGAATCGATCTGGTTTCCACCTATAGGCAATCAGGGAAACACCAACGCCTGCGTTACCTTTTCCGTCGCTTATTATATTGGAAGCTTCTACAACGCACGAAACAAAGGATATGATTTGAGCACAGCCGAATGGATATCCCCTGAAAACACCTCCGGTTATCCCGACAAGGCCCATCAGGATCAGATTCTCTCCCCCGCCTTCGTTTATAATCAGATCAATCGTGGAGAGGACAAAGGGAGCGAATTCACGGATGCGATCAAGGTCATCACACAAATCGGGGCCAGTACCTGGGAAAAGATGCCATTCTCAACCGACACATACACGCAGTATCCGGATGAAGCCGCCTGGAGAGATGCCGGAAGGAACCGTGGAGAGTATTTTTCTTCCGAAAATCAATGGCTCTATATGCGTTGCCACTCTATATCTGATATCGATTATTTAAAGCAATTACTGAACGCGGGATATCTCATATCGATAAACGTTGATTCCAGCCAGCTTGCAAATCTTTCGATCAACGATTACTGGTATACCTGGAATTATTTTCCCCACAAAAACAACCATGCCTCGACTATCGTCGGCTATGATGATACCTTAAAGTAATTGACTCAGTTTCAGCAAAGTCTGTGTCTACAGCGTCAGTTTCGATTATTTTCTTGAACTCATCGATACTGACGCTCTGGCTTATAGCATTTCCATTCAACTCAAAAATAGAATAACAATATTAAAGCAAAAAAATATGATAAAATAAATTACGACAAAAAATAATAAATACGAGGTGTGAATATGAAATCCAAGTGTTTCATTGTGATACTGTGTGTTTTTATCCCCTTTGTCTTCATTTCTTGTCTGAAAGACAAATTCTTTGTCAAGCCGCTAGTTGAGGATTCTGCTCAGCTTTTGCTCTCAGAAATCCAAGATCAATACAAGGTCGAAGATTACACTCATCTCGGCCGCTATCTTTTTACCGTGGAAAAAAAACTACTTTTAAAACAATTTGGTGACACTTCAAAACTCGCCCTTGAAATCGGAAATTATTCCTTTCCGCTGAAAACGCATAAGGTCAACCAGAATCTCATGGTGGCGTTTCCAGATGAAATCATAGGAACAGCAGCTATTGAAAACGGGGTAATCAAGCAGAAACAACCGTTAGTTCAGAGAGATTCAGACAATAACTCTCCGCTCAGCTTGGAAGATGTCATCATCACGGGAACCATAACACAAAATGGGACGAATACATATGAACTGAACCTCGAAGATTATCTGCAGCTAAAAGAAAATAATACTTCAATCATATTCTCAAACGGTATTTTAATTCGACCCTCCTATATAAAATCCTGTGAAAACAACATGTATGCGATAAGAATCTATTATGATGCAAGGCAGGCCGCTTCGGAACACACCACCTGTGCCGCTTTTGAATTTCTAAAAAGCAGGACAAATCATGAACAGCTACTGTATTTCGGAAATACAAATCAGGCCGTTCTGCAGGAAAACGGAAGCGTAACCATAACAGCTCCCGATACGAGAGACCGGCTTCGTCAGATAGGAACTGAAGGCGAACTGAACGGAAACAACACCTTTCAGATCATACGGGATGATACCAATCAATGCTATGTGATTCGTATAGACCGAGATGTGCTGACTCAAAACCACGATTATGAGGATACCTATTGCTTCAAGGCCCAATTGAAAGCAACAACCGATTGTGAATGGAGACCCATTGATACATCCATCTACGAAACTTCCATTCCATATGCCGAGAATGCCGGAAGTGAAACGATCAGAAACGCAAGATTTTCAGCCGATTTAAAACTCGGGCTCTATGGCTCCGACGGAATAAAACGCGGCGCGTACAACTCCATGAGTGAAGCCGTATATCAGGCACAGACAGGCGACACCATCCTCGTCAACGGACCTTTCAGCTTCATCGAAAGCACTCAGTCGTATATCAACGACATCGAACTGACCATCCTATCGAACGACGCGCCATTCACACTGGATTATACGGGAAGCGCCACGAGGGCCTTTATGATAGACGGATCAGCTTCGCTGACGATCAGTGATGTCATCATTCAAAATGCCGATATAACGTATATGGGAGCCGCTTTCTACGTAACCGGAACAACACCGTCTCTCACCATCAGAGACTCCGTTATCGGAACAAATACGGCAGACTATTTTGGCGGAGCCATTGCCCTGATGAGAGGAGAAACTCTGATAGAAGGCTGTACCCTCACCAGCAATACCGTCAGTGGAAGTGGCGGGGCGCTCTACAACAACGCAAGCTGCACAATCAGAGACAGCTTTATATCACAGAATCATGCCACGTCGATTGGCGGTTCCATCTACAATCTCAAAGAACTGACCTTCTACCGCAATATCACCACCTCAAATACGGCCAATACGGGGACAAACGGTATTTTTATCCATAACCAGTCACAGGTCTACAGCAGTTCCAATGAAGAATGGCGTCATTTCAACTCTCCGCAGGCGACCGTACGGATAATAGAAAAAAAAGATGAGCCCGAAAACAGTTATTCTGATCAGGGAGACTCCGAAGGCGACTGTATTTATGTACAAAACACCAGAGAAACCCTTGCAGGCTCTCTCAAACTGATACCTTCTACCAGCACGGAGTATGAAAAACAGCTCATCGAAATCCGATACGAAACCGGTGATTTCTTCTGCGAAGGCAGTATCACCATCGATATACCCGAGAACTTCAACATCACCGACACTTCTTCCGTTACCATCGGAACAGACAATGCAACAGAAGCGTCCGTTTACACCCACGATTTACACAGCATCACGGTAGGCGGACTGAACGGTGAAAATGGCGTTACGGTAAAACTCACCATACAGGCCAGTGTACCAACCGGATACCCCGATCCTGTTCAATCGAGAAACATCACTTATCCTTTCACCGCGATTTCAGATGCGGATGGAACGGGAAACGCCTGGAGCAGTTCTCCAAAAAGCACGGCAAACTTCGAATCTTTCAACTATTCGGTCTGTACGGATGTCAGGATCAAAGCGGAATATACTTATCTGAAACTCATGACAAACGAGGCCACTCCCATTCAATACGAGGCACAGACCGCCGGACAGACAACGGCAGCCTCCATCACCGACGCGCTCGAATCCGCAGACGGCTCGAACCAGAGTTACCGGATAGATGTGCCGGGCGGTACGCTCAATCCGGCGGATATACTTCCCGCAGAAGCCACACTGACCGTTACCGCTGAACACGGAAACGTCTCTGAATTTACCGTGTACAGAGAAAACGGTGATTTCAGGCTGATCCGCACATCGGGCAAATACAATCTGTACAAAACGTTGACGGAAGCCATTTCAGCAGCTGAAAACGGCCAAAAATACACGATCGAATCCTCTTCAACATCAGAAATAAAAGAGCCGGAACTTGTCATCAACTCTACAAAAGAAATCATTATAAAACCGGCGGCAAACGTCTCACGGATCACATTAAACGGAAATGATATACACAGAGTGCTCTCCGTTTCCGGCAACGCCAGTGTGACACTGATATCCACAACGATCAGGATGGGGAGAACATCAGCGGATGGCGGCGGAATTCATATGGCCGGAGCGAAGCTTTATCTGGAAAACTGTACGGTAGAAAATAATTACAGTAGCACGAATGGCGGTGGGATTTATTTTGGCGGCGGTCTGCTCACCCTTTCGAACATAACGATTCAAAACAACAACAGCGGAAATAACGGCGGCGGGATTTATCTCACACCTGCATCCGGAATGCCGGAACTCCACTTTAACAGTGGCAGTATTAACAGTAACGGCGCCACCAATTACGGCGGCGGGATATACAAAAATGCCGGAAATATCTATACCGTTAACGGACAATGGAACGGAGGAGCCGTTCCAATGGGGCCCGGACAGTATAACGTCAATTTCTCAGTCGATACACAAGGTACCTGCCACGAGAACGACACGTCATATCCAGCAAAGGTCTACGGCAACTCCGCGGCGCAGGGCAGTCAGATGATGATGTAAAAATCAAAAAAAAGACGGACTTTTTATCATAAAAGTCCGTCTTTTTTCCGTTCCTGAATGATCTTTTTCCCCTCGTGATAACCCGTCCCTATCACCTCACCGGGTCCGTAATACTGGTTGTTCAAACCGTATAGAATCGTATTTATCCCTTCAAAGTTTATCTTTTCCCCCTCAATCAGATCATCTCGAACAATCGTCTCAAGGACACGGGCAACGAAGATGACACGCGTTTCCACAGTTACGGATTCCACCACCCGGCAGCAGAGAGAAATCGGGGTCTCTTCCGCATATGGAATTCCTTCTCGCGAAAGCTGTGTCGAAATCAGCAAAGATTTATCCACATCCTTACCGGATTTCATTCCGCAATAATCCACGACATCCAGCATCTCCCGACTGGGAACATTGACACTGAACAATCCATGTTCCTTCAGTCCTTGCGTTGAAAAATGATCCCGATGAAGACTGAGCATGAGAAGCGGCGGATTCAGCCCTGCAATCGACACATCGCCAATGGTTGTATAGTTTACTCTCTCTTTCACAGTGGTTCCCACTAAAACGATGGGAACCGGATGAAGTAAAGGGATTACCCGTTTTAAGTCCGACACACAATCGCCTCCTGAAAATTAAACGATCAATACGAATTACAGGGTATTCACAAAATACTCATTGTCCTACATCATCAAGCTTCAAACAGTTGCAACGGTTTCTTCCCTGCTTCTTTGCCTCGTAGAGGCAGGCATCTGCCGTATTGACCAGCCTGGCCGGCTGAAGACCGTTTACGGAATCGTTAAAAACCACACCGATACTCACCGTGATATTCAGATCTGTTCCATCGGCTGAAACGGGCGTATTCTGTATTCTTTTCCGTATGGCTTCGGCAAGTTCAGTTACAGATATAAAGGTATCCGTTCCGTGAAGCAGAACCGCAAATTCCTCGCCACCCCAGCGTGAGACCACGCCTCTTTGACCAACCACATCCGTTATCACCTGTGCCAGTTTTATCAGTACCTTATCCCCGGTCAAATGGCCATAATTATCGTTGATCAGTTTAAAATAATCGATATCCAGGATCATCAACGTCAGCGTCTGATCCTCATGAAACACTTTTATCGTTCGATCCAGCAATTCATTAAATCCGTGGCGGTTATACACCCCTGTCAGGGCATCATGACGGTATAGAAACTGATAGCGCTTCTGAAGATCCACAAGCATTTTATAGGTTTGTTCACGAACATATTCAATAAAGTAACCGATTGCAAAGAAAGCAGCATACGCGAGTGGAAATCGTGTCTTGAAAGCCATAGAATAATCATACCGTACAAAGGAATAACCAACGGGTGTTGACAGTAAAAAGAAAATAATGCCAAACATCACCAGGCTGAAAATCGTCCCACTCTTCCTCCCATAAACGAGCATCCCGCAGGACGGGAGCAACAGTATCCATATGATACTGAATCCCTCCGGAGAACCGGAGATCAGAAAATAGACATACAGTACGATCACCATAAAGGCAAACACGATCTTCGGAATCCATTTTCTCGTCGTTACCAAGATAAACAGAACCATATCCAGAAATGAACAGATACTGAATAGAAAAGTAGCGAGTGTCAGAAATCCCTCATGCATGAACAGGTTGATACACGTCATAACGACTGCCACTATTCCAAGTATGAAGGTTATAATGATGAACTGCGCACGAAACCGGTCTTCATCATTTTTAAGGATTTCCGGAGTAAAAAAACCTTTCAGAAATCTGTTTCTCACGGCCTTGCTTACACCTCGTTTCATCGAATCGTTAAAAAAAACATTAACCTGATCTATTTTATATAGAAAAAACCTTATCCTATGAAGTTTATCATAGATTATGAAATCATACGGTTAATTGCCCAATTTTATTCATCGGTTAAGGGTATTGGGATAGGGAAGCTGTTTTTAAAAGTTGTAAACATCAATTGCTTCACTTCTTTTGTCTCTAAATACCCGAGGGTTGCAAGTGTAAAAATATCAGAAAATAAAAGGCTTAACGCATTGTAAATAATCACTATTATGTCAAAAAAGGGTGGAAAACCTTCCACCCTTATCATTTTTTATACGCATTTCCTTTATTAACCATAAGTCCCTGCTGTTTGAACTTAACGGTTAATCTTCACTCGTAAAAATTATCCATACCTCTTCTGGAAGAGTTCAAACAGTTTCTTATTCTCTCTGACGACATCAAGCGCATAGGCCGCGTGATTGGTTGCATAACCGTTGCCGATGATCATGTTGACATCTTTTCCGACGCCTTCTGCTCCGAGGGCCGCCTTTGTGAAGCTCGTTGCCATAGAGAAGAAGTAGACATTGCCATGGTCTTTTGTGGCGAGGACGCAGGACATTTCGGTGTTGGGTGCGTTGACAACGTTGATCGTCACATCACACATCTTTCCGTCTGTTGCATCGTGTACCATGTTGTAAACACCGACGGTATCCGTTGCATCCGTCTGAAGGATAAGATCACAGTAGCCCATTGCCTCGAGTTCATCTCTTCTGTCGTTATGATGGATGAGCCCAATGACCTTCCCCACACTGCCGGCCATCTTTTTGGCCACATAGCTGCAGAGCATACCGGATTTTCCTGCGGCACCAAGGATCATGACGGTATCTCCGGGTTTGACCATCCTCGCCGTCTGAATCGGTGCGCCGGCTACATCGAGGATGGAGAGTGCGAGTGGTCTGGACATATCATCTGGCAGTTTACAGAGGACACCGCTTTCAAAGATGATCGCCTTTGCCTCAACCTCCACCTGTTCCCTGTCAAGATGTACTTTTCTGATCTTGTCTATCTTGAGTGGTGTGAGTGAAAGGGAGACGAGTGTTGCGACATGATCCCCTACTTTTACACCGTGTTTTTCCGTCATTTCCTTTGAGATCTCCGCTACAACACCAACGAGCATTCCACCGGATCCTGT
>DAINPP010000010.1:55081-68643 GCA_036743375.1 Thermotogae bacterium
CCGAATGGACTTACTTTCATTTGTACCAACCTCCGTAAAATATAATTGCCCTTTTTTCTGTATTTTTGGAGTTTCTTCGAAACTCCATAGAAGCTTCAAAAAAAGAAACTTCATTCATGATCAGTTTAAAAACTCATTTCTATATTGTACTTTGCCTTTTCATTCTGAAATTCCGTTTTCAACCAGTCCTCCCAGAGGGTGAGCTGTTTTTCTCTTTTGAGGATCAGTCTAACGTCTTCCTGTGCCTGATCCTGACCAAATTCTCCACCGCTGAATTCGGCAATCTTGAGGATGTGATAGCCAAGTTCAGTCTTGATCGGCCCGATAACATCTCCGGGATTTTTGTCGAAGGCAATGTCAAAATCCGGAAACACGCCTCTTTCTATCCAGCCGAGGTCTCCATGATTGTTTCTGGTCAGATCATCCTTTGAATAGGCCAGAACGGCGGCGTCAAATCCCTGGCCGTTGATGGTATTAAATACGTTATTGATTGTTGTCGTATCGTTGAGCAGGATGTGATAGAGATGTACCGAATTGCTGTTCGTGTTGTCAACGGGATTCTGTGCCATGTATTCGGCAATCTCGCCATCGGATATCTGAACATAGTCAAAGAGGGCATCCATCAGTCCGAAATTGGCAAGCGTGAGTTTTCTCTGAAGTTCGAGATGCAGCTTGTAGTCGGCGAGGCTGTTGTAACCCTGTGTCAGGATGTACTGCTCAAATTCGTCCTCGTTGAGGTTGTTTGCGGCGAGGAGTTCTCCGAGAAAGGTGTTGATATACCCCGTCACATCTCCATCGTTAATCTGCACACCATTCTGCTTTGCGAGATCCACGAGGACAAGCGCATCAACAAGCGTGTAAAGGACGCGTTTTTTATAATCCACAAGGAAATCATATCCCGTTTCACTGGAAAGGAGTAATTCATAGAATCCTTCATTCGTCTCCTTGATCTTTAAGAGGGTAAACGGAAGATTCGTCTCCACATCCAACAGTCGGGCGGTAATCTCCTGTCCGTTGATACTTGCGACAACATAATCCGGATCAAGATCGAGTATGTCTGCGGATGTCTCTGACGAGAAACCCGCTATGCTCATCATGGATAATACGATAATTAAACTCAAAACTTTTAAAATGTCTCTTCGTTTCAGATTCTTCAATTCAAGACCTCCTGAATAGGGTTCTGTTATTGTGAGATGACAACCGGAGGATTATCCCTGGCTTCCTGTATGATGTTCATGATCTCATCGTAATTGGCATCATCCCATCTCTCACCGGTAAACTGATTCAGTTTCCAATCGTCAAGCCACTTGCTCTCAAACTCACCCGCGTTGTTGGCATAGGTATACACACTCACGATCTGATCCATGAACTGCGCCCGTTTCTGCACGAGGCTTTCATAGTTTGAGACGAAACTCTTGTATCGGTTTCTTTCGTCATCGGTGAGATAGCTGTTGTTCTTCAAGTCATCCACACACCAATCGTAGGCGACTTTCAGGAGTGTGAGTCCATCATCGAGCACGTAGATGGATTCCTGATAGAGGTTTTTCTCAAGGAATGCCTGTGCGATCTGTGCATAAACGCTTTCGATGTCATCTGGCACACCGGTTCTCTGTACGTTGTGCATCTGTTCCGAAGCCCAGACTCTCTTTTCAGAAACTTCCTTGACCTTCGGGTAAACGACGAGAACGGAATCCGATTTCAGCAGCAGGTCGATGTATTCCGAATAAATGCCTTCCCAGTCCGGGAAGAGATTCCAGTTGGCCGGAAGTTTGTAAATGGCCGTATCATACCATTTCTTGAAATCACCCAACGCGACCATCGCCTGATTCTGATGCAGCTCGATCAGTGGATTAAACTTATCAGCCAATTCAGGATGCTGCGTGACGATGTTTCGATAGGTATTCGACAGATTCTTGAGCATCACGTTGTAATTATAGTTAAAACTGCCGAGTATCTTGTAGGAATTCTTTTCGTTAAAACTCAGGAAGGATGATTCAAAGTAATCGATACCTGACTGATAGCGCTGTATATCATACCAGAGCGAGAGATCAACCATCGACAGCAGATCACTCAGATCATAGCCCTGAGCGATCAGTTCCTCTATCACGGCAAAATCATCCTTGAGGGGGTATTCTATGTACTGATCCTGTATGTATCTCATGTCATCCATTTTGGTTGTAAACTGCTTTCTCAGGGTGGCCATTGCATCTGCGCTTGAATTGAGCTCATTGTACATGAGTTCTTTTCTCTCCGCTCTGATCATCATGAGGGACATGTAGAACATGCTCTTCCCGTAACAGTGTGAATAGTCAAGACTCGCGAGGAAATCATTCAGCCCGTTCTGATATCTTGCAAAGCGTTCATTGGCGAGATAATTGAGGTTCTGATCTATCTGTCTGTAATAATCCTGAATCTTTGCCTCTTCGGATTTCACCTCTTTGTCCAACTCACTCAGAAGGGTGATCCTCAGCTGGGCCTCATTCATGTTATTTGCCATCGACCCCATTTCAGACTTCTTTCTCGCAATATAGGTGTTTGGCTCAAGGACGGCGTACTGCCCTTCCCTGTTCTCCAGCAGGGTCTCCATCTGCTCAACCTGTGCCTGTTGCTGATTCAACTGGCTGATCTGCTGTTCGACCTGTCCGAGACTGGAATAATAACCATTTCCGTCTTTGAAGAAGGCCTCTGCCATCATACTCTTGAATTTCAGTGTTCCGGCCATCACGCCAACACCGATCACGACAAAGAGTAATGCCAGGATACCGGTCTTCTTCATATTCAGTTTGATCTCAAATCGTCTCTTTTTGTTGAAGTATCTTCCAAACCCGAGGCCGCCGATGGCAAGTGCCCAGAGTTGGTTTGGCAGAAGATGAAGCGGAAATTCAGTAAAACTGTGCCCGAGAATTTCCGTGAACGCAACCGCCAGCATAATCAACAGAATGGCATCGTCCGGATTTTCCTGATCTTTGAGCATTCCGAAGAACATGATGAGAATGATCACCAGGGTGAAGACAATCGAGAGGATTCCAAGCAGTCCCATCTCTCCGAGGACCTGGAAATAATCGTTATGGGTTCGCTTGAAGTTCGACCAGCCGTCGACATACTGCGGTTCATCATGAACGACTTCTCCCATGTAATCAACCGCACGAAGCATATAGGTACCGATCCCGTTTCCGATGATCGGATAATCCTTGAACTGGTAAACCGAGGCCTTCCAGGCAAATACCCTTGCCTTACCACCGGTTGTCTGGAATCCTCTGGCATCAAAGATGGATGACGTCCTTTCGGCAACATTTGTCCCCTTTGCCAACGGGTTATTCGGGTTGGAGAGGATGATCGGCAAGGCCAGTGCGATGACGAGCAAGGCAATCAGGAATAGGCGATTCGTCAGTTTCAGGGTGTCGGCCATCTTTGGAGAATAGGCCTTCATCTCCTGATAATTATCGGTAATCCCTTCCTTTTTCCGACTGTTTCTGTAATAAAGCCACGCGATAACAAACACAACAACACCGATTCCAAGGGAAAGAATAACCGCTCTCGTTCCGATGATCAACACGAGGAAATAGAAAATGGCCGCGTTTATCAGCCCGATTGTCTTGATCACAATAACCGGTATGAAGAATTTCTTTGTCTGGGTCTTGTCTTTCGGCTTCCAGCCAAAATCATAACTGAGTGCAAAGTAAACGGTGATCGGAAGCAGTGAGCCAAGAAAATCCGAGACAAAGTTTGGATTCCCGATGGTGGCCTTGATGGACATCTTCCCACCGCCACCATAAGAACCGAGGAAGAAGGATTGTCCGGTATAGTAGTTGAAGAGCGATTCAATGGCCACCATCGTTCCGGCTGTCATAACGGCGAGCAAGAAATAGGTAATCGCGCGTTTTTCCTCAAGAAAATTCGAGAAATACAGCACCATAAATCCCGTCAGAAAGGCATAAATCCCGATCTCAAATGAAAAGCTGAAATAGAGCGGGTTCTCCATCAGGACGGTAAACGTCGACAGGATGGCCGCGATTCCGAAGAGGAACCAGCCGAGATGCGCCCAGGTAAAGTACATATAGGAATCTTTATCTTTGATCTTTCTGACAAGATAAAGTGTCATGGATATGGTGAAGAATACGATGAGAAAGAAATACTTCGATGTACTGAATTCATAGGTCAGTTTTGGATGAGCAAACATGGCTATGAAGATAAACGTGAAATAGAGAAACAGAGATTCAAACGTCTTCAGGAAAGACGTCTTGTCTCCAAGGGTAATAGGTTTACGATTGTTTCCCACTGAAACACCTCCGAATGATTACGCTGATTTATATTTCAATCTATTTTATCACAAAGGATAAAAGCAGTATGATGCCGAAGAAGGCAAGGATAAACAGATACAGGTACTCGTATAGATGCGGATAAAGAGTATCCGGACTCTTAACAGACGGAAAATCAAAGTAATTGATGTTCCTTTCAAACGGAACCGACTCACTCAGTATGCGTCCATACGGATCGACGAGTCCCGTTATCCCGTTGTTCGATACGTGGCACATCCAGCTTCTCGTTTCCACAGCCCTGATCTGTAGCTGTCTGAAATGCTGATCGAGTGCCGTCTTATGCGTGAAGTATCCATCATTGGTGATGACACAGTACATATCCGCACCCGCTTTTTTGAAATCCACGAACACGTTTGGAAAATACGATTCAAAACAGATGGGAAAGGCGGCATTCACTCCCACATCCAGCATTACCGGTTCAGGCCCTCGTGCGAGATAATTTCTGAATTTCAGGAAGGAAAGGAACTGGAAGAGTTCCTCAAACGGCAGGTATTCCGTAAACGGGTTCAACTCCATCTTCCCGTAGACCTTGTCCAGTAGCCCTTCTTGCGGATCGACAAATTGTGCGGCATTGTAATAATCTCCATTTTCCAGTGTATAAATATGTGGCACGATCACCGTCATATCCGTCTTTTTTGATAATCTTTCCAATGAGTGGAGGGTTTCAGGGTATCTGTTCACATCATACAAAAAGTAAGCCTCCGGTAGGACAAACAGATCCGTATCGGGCTGTTCTTCCTCCACCTGCTCCGCAAAGGTTTCAAAATCGCTGAGCAGTTCATCCTCCGAGGCGTAATATTTATTAATCGGTGTGATCATCGTCTGTACACCCGCTACTTTGATCATCCCGGTGTCTTCACCGTAGGAATCGGGCAGATTTGATTCGATAATGAGGTTGACGCAGTAGACACAGAGGATCAGGGATGAGGCTACGATAACGGTTTGTTTCACCGACCGATGTCTCTTGTAACTGATAAATATCAGTACATTGACAAGGGCTACGAGGACGAGCAGCAGCTCAGAACCCCCGAAGGAAGCGAGTTGAAGCAGTCCTGTCGTATCAAAAAGGGCATCGGAAAATCTGAACCCGATGAATTTCAGCGGCGGAAGTGTTCTCAGAAATTCCACGAACAGTATCAGGGCAATAGATGACAGGGCAAGTAACAGCGGTTTCTTTTCAAACTTTCTGGAAAAATGAGTAAAGAAGAAACCGTAGACGCCGAAATACAGCCCCACAAAAGCTCCGGCAAGGAGAAACAGAAAGACACCCACAATCGGCGGAAAGGAATCAAACGTCCTTGGAATCTCACGGACAAACGCCGGCAGGAGCCACCAGAAACAGATGGAATAATAGACCCAGCCGAATATCCAGGCGATGAAAAATCCACGGCGTTTTTTCTGCCCGTCAAGGCAGAACATGAGTATGGCAAATGAAAACCAGACCAGGACGGATGTCCCCATACTTGGCATGGAGAAGGCCAGCAATGCGGCTGAAATCAGTGCAAACAGCAGTCTTTTCCCCAGTCCCGGTGTTTTTTCCCTGATCTTTCTCTCCCTCATAAAGCCTTCACAATCTGTTCGAGATTTTCCGCAACGTATTTCTGATCCTCTTCTCCGAGGTTGTTAAAAAACGGCAGGGCTATCGTCCGGTCGCTGATGTCTTCCGTAACCGGCAGCAACCCTCTTTCAAAACCAAACTGTTCTCTGTAGAACGGCTGAAGATGAATAGGGGCGAAATAATTTCTGCATCCGATGCCGGCTTCCCTGAGTCCTTCAAGGACGTTGTTCCGGTTTATCCCCCTGTCGAGTGTGATAACGTAGACAAACCAGCTCATCTGCGAGACATAATCCTTCACCTGAGGGGGATTGACCCCATCAACCGGTGAAAGTAACCGTTCATATCTGTTTGCCACATCGTTTCTCTTTTTGATGAAGCCATCTATCTTTTTAAGCTGTTCAATCCCGAGAACAGCGGAAAGTTCACTCATCCGATAATTATATCCGAGTCTTACATGTTCCAGCCATGTCCCGGCACTTCCACGCCCCTGATTCCTTGCGGATTTTGTAAATTCATAGATAGCTTCGCTGTCTGTAACGAGGATACCGCCCTCACCGGTCGTGATCTGCTTGTTCGGATAAAAGGCAAAGGCACCTGCTACGCCGAAACTGCCGCATTTCTTTCCCCTGTATTCCGATCCAAGTGCTTCACAGGAATCATCGATGAGGATGAGATTGTATTTTTCCACGAGTACATTGATCCTGTCATAGTCACAGGGGTGTCCAAAGACATCCACGACGATAAGCCCACGGATATCCGGATCCTTTTTCAGGAGTTCCTCGACACTGTCCGGATCGATATTCATCGTATCCGGTTCGATATCCGCAAATACGGGGACTGCACCGACATAAAGCAGAATATTCGAGGTGGTGATAAAGGAGAAGGACGTGGTGATGAACTTGTCTCCCCGTTTGATTCCAAGTCCACGGACAATGAGGTCAAGTGCACTGGTTCCGCTGTTGACAGCCACCGCATACTTTCTGCCGGAATAATCGGCAATCTGCCGTTCAAATTCTATAACCTTCGGACCTATACTCAGTATCGTTGAATCAAGCACTTCCATTACAGCCTTTTTCTCTTCTGCACCCAGCTCGGGTGATGCCAATGGTATTTGTCTCATCATCTCACCTCAGTTTATAAGATCTATTGTATTCTGTACAAGCTTTTCCGTAATGCCCCTTTCCGCAACCCTCAGGGCATTTGAAAACGCCAGCGCGTCGGAATTTCCGTGTGCCTTGACCACCGGGGCATTGACCCCGAGGATATAGGCCCCGCCAGTGTTTCTGGAATCCGTCTTCTTTCTCAAGCTGTCAAACACCGGTCTCAGCAGAAGGTATCCGAGCTTCAGAAAAAGACCACCTGAGAGAATAGAGTCCTTCAGGATGGAGTTGATCAGTTTTCCCAATCCCTCCATGGATTTCAGGGCGATATTTCCAGACCAGCCGTCCGTTACGACGACATCGACCTCTCCGATCGTTATATCCCGGCCTTCCACAAAGCCCTCAAAATTATCCGGTATATTCTCCTCCAGGGCCTTCAAGGCCTCCTTTACCGCCTCTGTTCCCTTGTCCTCCTCTGTTCCGACGTTCAACAGGCCGACTTTGGGTCTTGAGAGGCCGTTCATCTTCTGAAGTGCCATTCCCATCTTCGCAAAGGAGACATAATTCTCTATCTTACATTCAAGATTGGCCCCACTGTCAAGAAAGATGGTTGTTCCCCTTTTACTCGGAATCGGCGTTGCGATAGTCGGTCTCGGAATTCCCTTTATTCTTCCCACAACAAAGGTGGCAACGGCGAGCAGTCCACCCGTACTGCCTGCGCTGACCAGTGCATCCGCCTTTCCCTGCTTGACGAGATCCGCTGCCTTATACAGCGAGCAGTCCCTTCTTCTTAAGACGGTTGAAGGTTTGGCGTCCATCTCAAACACATCATCGGCATTCACTATCTCAATATCGTTAAAGGGGCTGATCATTTCCTGAAAACGCTTGATTTCCGATTCTATTCCCACGAGGGCAATTGCGGATTTCAGACCATTTTTCTTCGCTTCGACAACACCCTTTATGACCTCTTCGGGTGCATGATCTCCCCCCATTGCATCTATCGCTATGATACTCATCTTATACCTCCCATAAACAAATCCGAAATTAAAATAAATTCTATGAAATTATACACCATTTTTTCCGTCTCAAATTACTGTAAGCGGTTAATATTGTTAGTTATATGACAGTTAGAGGATAACTGAACAAATTTGCTGTATAATAAAATATCACAAAAATTTGGAGGGAAAATTATGGACAAGTATGTATGCACAGTTTGCGGTTATGTTTATGACCCCGAGGTAGGAGATCCGGATAACGGAGTGGCAGCAGGAACAAAATGGGAAGATGTCCCTGAAGACTGGGTATGTCCGTTATGTGCAGCTGGAAAAGACGCCTTTGAAAAAGAATAATCCGGGATGGTGAAGTAATTGGCTTTGAGAAAGATTAAGGAAAATATTTACAATGTAGGTGCAATCGACTGGGATCGAACGCTGTTCGACGAACTCGTTCCGCTCCCCGAAGGAACTTCGTATAACGCCTTCATTGTAAAGGGTAGTGAAAAGACGGCCATGATAGATTCCGTAGAACCGGCCAAACAGGAGGAGTTCGTCAGAAACATCAAGGAATACGGATTAGAAAGACTTGACTATCTTATCTGTAATCATGCCGAACAGGATCATTCCGGACTTATTCCGCTCGTACTTGAAATGTTCCCCGAAGCAAGACTTGTGACCAATGAAAAATGTAAGGGATTCCTTCAGGACCTCTTACCCATCGATGAGGAAAGATTTGATATCGTGAAGGATGGAGACATCCTTTCACTCGGTGACAAGACACTCGAATTCATATTCGCTGCCCTTGTACACTGGCCGGAAACGATGTTCACCTATCTCAGGGAAGATAGGATACTCTTCTCAGGGGATTTCCTCGGTTCACATCTTGCAACAAGCGAGACATTCTCAAGGGATGATGCACAGACTCAGATGGCCGCCATGCGATACTATGCGGAGATCATGATGCCGTTCAGGGCGATGATCCAGAAGCATCTGAAGAAGTTGGAAAATTATGAGATAGAAATGGTCTGTCCTGTGCACGGACCCGTTTATAAAAACCCGGAATTCATCATGAATCTCTACAGGGAGTGGACATCTGATCAGGTCAGTAACAAGGTGATCATTCCATTTGTCTCCATGCATGGCAGTATCAGAACGGTTGTTGAACATTTGACCGATGAACTCTCACGAAGAGGTATTGAGGTCATTCAGATCAACATGATAGAATCAGAACTCGGAAAACTCACATCAGAACTCGTGGACAGTGCAACGGTAGTCTTTGCAGGCTCAACGGTTCTGACAGGGCCACATCCGACGATGGTCTATGCGGCGGCCGTTATCAACGCGCTGAGGCCAAAGCTGAAGAATGTCGCATTACTCACATCATTCGGATGGGCTTCAAAGTGTACGGACACCATGAAGGTGCTCCTGCCGAATTTCAAGAATCAGATCTTTGATTCTTACGATTTCAAGGGTCATCCCAAGGCCGAAGACCTGGAAAGGATCAGTGAACTCGCCGATCAGATTCTTGAAAGGCATCAGGCACTCGGATTGCTGTAAGCACACAAGAACAGGTTAAACAGGGAGGTTAAGATGACGGAAAAGAAACAGGTTTACAAATGCGAAAAATGCGGAAATATCGTAGAAGTACTTCATGAAGGTCCCGGAACACTCGTTTGCTGCGGTGAACCCATGATATTACTCGAAGAGAAAAAGGCCGATTCCACTACGGAAAAACACGTGCCCGTTGTAGAAAAGACGGAAACCGGCTACAAGGTAACCGTCGGTTCAACGCTTCACCCAATGCTTGAAGCCCATTATATCGAATGGATAGAGCTCATCACCGACAGGGGCGTCTTCAGAAAGCACCTTGCTCCGGGCGAAGATCCTGTGGCAGAGTTTGAAAACGTCGGTGAAGTCGTCAAGGCAAGAGAATATTGCAACGTTCACGGACTCTGGGTCAACGAATTATAAAGAAACATTTCAAATCATTTCAGGGCGGAAAATTCTCCGCCCTTTTTTCATCGAAAAATATTGTATAATAAAAGGAAACAAAGCCATACGGGGGTGACGTATATCACGGAAATACAGAAGAACATCGAAACAATAAGGGAAGAGATCATCGACATATGCGGCAAATGCCACAGGGATCCCGAAACAGTCAAACTCCTTGCCGTCAGTAAGACATTCCCCGTCTCGGATATTATGGATGCTGCTGACGCTGGTCAGAAGGCATTTGGCGAAAATCGACCGCAGGAATTGAGAGATAAGATCATCGAGCTGAGTGATCGGGTGCTCGAATGGCACTTCATCGGAAGCCTTCAGAAAAACAAGGTCAAATATGTTGCCGGAAAGGTAGCACTCATCCACTCCGTCGATGAATTGAAAATAGCCGAAGAGATAGACAAAAGGGCGGCGATGAACGATACCATACAGGATATTCTCGTGGAAGTCAACGTCTCCGGTGAAGGGAGTAAGCACGGTCTGACCCTCGTTGATGCGGAACGGTTCATCGATTCTCTGCAGAGCTTCCAAAACCTGAGAGTATGCGGTCTCATGACGATGGCACCCTACACCGACGACGAGGCGATAATAAGAAACACCTTCTCAGGCCTCCGAAGGCTCAGAGATACACTGCATCAAACCTATCACACTATCACGGAACTATCGATGGGAATGACAAACGATTACCGCATGGCCATAGAAGAAGGTTCTACCATCATTCGCGTTGGCTCAGCCATATTCGGAACACGATAGGAAAAGGAGAAAAATGGCCTATGCAGGATAATATCATTAAAGAAATAAATGAAATCGCAGCAGATTATAAAGATATCAAAGTGATTCTCTTCGGTTCTCGCGCCAGAAAAGAAAATAAAGAAACGAGCGATTATGATATTGCTTTTTTTTCAGACAAATTGAGCGACATCGATAAAGCAATCTTATTCGATAAAATTCAGGCTATTGAAACGTTAAAAAAGATTGATCTTGTTTTTATCGATCATCACACCGATAGGGTATTACTTGAAAATATTAACAGGGATGGGGTCATCATCAATGATAAGAGAGAATAAATTGCACAATTTTGAAAAGGCATTAGCTCGATTAAAAGAAGCAGTTACTCAATACAAAAAAGAAAAATCTAATGATTTGATGCGTGATGGTATGATTCAGCGCTTTGAATTTACATATGAACTTTCATGGAAAGCGACGAAAGAAAAGCTGGAAGAATTGGGACTTTTTGATAATTCTTCGCCCAGAGCCGTCATTAAAGAAGCCTTTTCACAAAAAATAATCGAAAATGAAAATCTATGGCTTTTAATCATCAAAGATAGAAATATGACTTCACACGTTTATAAAGAAGAAATGGCTGATGAAATCGCACAAAGAATCACATCAACATATATACAAACATTTGAATCTTTATTACAACATTTAAAGAAAATTTAAACAATCAATAGGGTGAAAAAAATTGAACGATAACAAAAGAATACTCATGGCTATCGAATCATCCTGCGACGATACCGGTGTCTGTATCCTGACAGAAAACCGACAAATTCTGTCAAACATTCTGTCCTCGCAGATAGACATACACAACAAATTCGGCGGAGTCGTCCCGGAAATTGCTTCGCGACAGCATCTCGAGCATATCAATCCACTGATAGATGAGGCGATGAAAGAGGCGGATATCCAGTTCTCAGATCTTGACGCCGTTGCTGCAACGAGGGGTCCGGGGCTGATTGGAGCACTACTCATAGGTGTTGCGGCGGCAAAAGCCATCGCCTTCACGAACGGCATTCCCTTCATAGGCGTTAATCATCTGAGAGGACACATATACGCAAACTATCTCGCATTCCCGGATCTGAAACCGCCATTTACGGTCCTGCTCTGTTCAGGCGGCCATACACAGCTGATCAACGTTTCTGAAAAAAACGACTTCACCCTGCTTGGAAATACACTCGATGATGCGGCGGGAGAAGCCTTTGACAAGGGAGCAAGAATCCTGAATCTCGGATATCCGGGTGGACCCCTTATCCAGAAGGCCGCTGAAGGCGGAAACGCTGAGGCCGTTCAGTTCCCGAGAGCCCTAAGGGAAAAGAATAATTACAATTTCTCCTTCAGTGGATTGAAGACCTCCCTGCTTTATTACATAAAAAAGAATGAGAACTATGACCTGAAAGATGTGGCAGCAAGCTATCAGGAAGCGATCATCGAGGTTCTGGTTGACAAATCGTTCAAGGCAGCGAGAAAGACGGGAACGAGAAAAGTGATCATTGCCGGAGGGGTGGCCGCCAATCAGAGATTACGGGAAAAGGCAATAGAAAAGGCAAAGAAATGGCGATATGAAGTCTTTTTCCCACCGATTCAGTTCTGCACGGACAACGCGGCCATGATCGCCTCAGCTGCCTGGCAGAGATTCATCAACGATGATTTTGACTCACTGGATACACCGGCAAAACCGTCCTTAACCGTTTCCTCAGAATAAGGTAGTTGAGATTTTTCCAATGAAACCTCAAATCCCAAATAAAAGGGCCAAAACAGATTCCACAAAGAACAAAGTTATACATATCTACGTCTGTTTAGTATAGAATATAAACCTAACGGGGAAGTGATAGATATGAGTAATGAAATTATAAAAACTGGTGAATCATTCGGAGAATTTGAACTTAAGGCACATGACGGCAAACTATTCTCATCGAAGGAGCATAAGGGTAAAAAGATATTACTCTCTTTTCATCCACTGGCTTGGACATCCGTCTGCAGAGATCAGATGGTTCAACTGGATGAGCGCTATGATGATTTTCTCTCAAAAGGGGTGATTCCCGTCGGCGTCAGTGTTGATCCGGTCCCATCAAAGGGAGCCTGGGCTGAATCCATCGGCATAAAACAGTTAAAACTGCTGTCGGATTTCTGGCCACATGGAGAACTGGCTGAGAAACTCGGCATATTCAACGAAGAAGGTGGGTTCTCCAACCGGGTCAACCTCATCCTCGATGAAGACAGAAAGGTGTTCTGGTCAAAGATCTATCCGATCAAACAGGTTCCTGACTTTCAGGAAGTGTTGGACATTCTGAAATAACTCAATTTGAGTCCCGTAAATTGAGGCATCTCAAAATAAACTGGAGGGGTAAAAATGGAATTAAAGGATCTTTTAAACGTTGCACTCAGGATCGAATCAGATGGCTACACGACTTATTCAAGATTGGCAGACGAAAACGAAGGCAAATTGAAAGAACTTTTTACACATCTTGCCACACAGGAACGAGGTCATCAGGAAAAATTTAAAAAGATCTTTGAGACGGTAGAAACAGATGAAAATTCGGTTGCAAGCTGGGCGGAGGACGATAACGCGGGATATCTCATGACCTTTGCGGAAATGTCCATTTTCCCCAAACTCAGTGCCGCTTCAAATCCGGAAACACTGAACGATGCCATCGATCTCGCGGTAGAGGTAGAAAAAGACAGCATTATCTTTTATAACGATTTGAAAGTCTACTTTACAGATAAGAAAATTATCGATGAGGTCATCGCAGAGGAAAAGAAACATCTACTCGATCTTCTTAAATCAAGAAAATAATACGATACGGTGAAAGAA
>DAINPP010000011.1:0-39597 GCA_036743375.1 Thermotogae bacterium
CGGTGGAGCCTTCTAAAAGACTGATTATAATAAATGCGGGTGAGACTCCCGCTATCTGGAGGTTGTATAGATGAAAAAAAGACTGGCAATCGTTGGTTCCCAATGGGGTGACGAGGGAAAAGGGAAAGTTGTCAATTACTTTGCAAAGGATTATGAATGGATCGTTCGGTTCTCCGGCGGGGCAAATGCCGGGCATACGATTTATGTTGACGGCAGAAAATATGTCAATCATCTCCTTCCATCCATTTCACCGGCTTCAGACTCGAAGGCCTTTCTCGGAGCCGGAATGGTCGTAGATATCGAACAGATGATCCATGAGATAGAAACCATTGAAAAGGATTTTCCCGGCTTTTCATCAAGAATTTATATAGACCGAGAGGTATTTCTCGTCCTCCCCTGGCATAAACAGCAGGACAACATACTGGAAGGCTGGAGGGAAAAACCAATTGGGACGACCGGGAAGGGTGTAGGACCGGCTTATACGGATAAAGTCTCAAGAGAAGGCATCAAATTCTATCATCTGCTCGATGAAGAGATGCTCATGAACCGCTTAAGGAGTTCCTACACGCTGAAAAAACAGATGTTTGGCGATGAACTTGACTATTCCTATGAAGATGTCTTTGAATATCTCATCGGACTCAGAGAAAAGCTGAAAAAGATGAACGTCAACATCACCAGTGCCGTTGATATGGCGGATGTGTTCAGAAACACGACGGTTCTGTTCGAAGGGGCACAGGGTGTTCTGCTCGATCTTGATTTCGGAACCTATCCGTTTGTGACTTCCGGGGCCTGTATGGCGCACGGTGTTTCTGCCGTCGGATTCTCCACCTTTGAACTGGATGCCGTGATGGGGGTTCTCAAGGCTTATACGACGCGAGTAGGAGAGGGGCCTTATCCGTCCGAGGAACTCGATGAAAAGATGTCACACCTGCTCAGGGAAAAGGGAAATGAATACGGTGCCACGACTGGTAGACCGAGAAGGGTTGGCTGGCTGGATCTTCCGGCACTCAGATATGCCAGACTCAGAAGCGGTCTCACGGAGTTTGTCATTACCAAGGCGGATGTCCTGAACGGATTTGACGAGATAAAGATCTGTACGGCTTATGATGTCAACGGAAAGATCAAGCGTATCCCCTCTTCCTCTTACGATTTCTTCGTAGCCAAACCGATTTATGAGACTTTAAAGGGCTGGCCGAACACGGATCACATCAATTTCCTCAAATATATGGCATTCATCGAAGATGAAACGGGTGTCAAGATCAATTACATCTCCTACGGACCAAAGACGGAAGAGATGCTCACGAAGAACGAACTGATCCGGAACATCTGATAAAAGAAAGATTGTATAATACGTGGGCGGAATGTTTTCCGCCCTTTTCTTAAGAAATGAATAGAAATGGGTAGAGAGATGGATAAAATCAGTAACGAGATTATGACGACTAAATTTTCAACAAAAATAGAAAGTCATACGGATAAGGAGATTTATGACATTAAACCGGAGTTTGGTTCCGGTTCTTTCACTTTATACAGAATCCTGGACGGAATGTATCTCTCTCATTCTGATTTACGAATTAATCAAATACTGGTCAATAAGACACACAGGGTATTCAGTGAGCCCGTTTTTAAATTACATTATTGCCTTGGCGGTGTCTGTATAAGTCGTTGCCACGATGAAAAGATATACAGCATTCAGAAGGGTAATACCGGCTATTTTGTAGGAACGAATAATTTTAACGAGCTTGAGTTTTTAACGGATACTTATCACTCCATATCGCTGTTTTGTTATCTGCATGATATTTGTGCTTCCATGGAAGCCTTACTGACTGAAACAAAGGACCGGTTGAAGGTCTTTTATGCCGCTCATCATAAAAGAAAAAATTATCTGTACATCAAGACACCGGTTAAGATACTGCAGCTCATCAATCAGTTGATGGAATTGATCAAGGCGGAAAATCAAAACATGGTAAAGATTCGTGCCATTGAATTATTACTGGAGGAAATTGATCATTTCGATGAATATTTGCAGTATGAAAGAAAGATTTTCAATCATACGACAATGAAAAAGGTTGAATCAATCAAGCTTTTTATTGACCAAAACATACAAAGGCATCTCACAATTGAAGAATTGGGCAATAAATTTGATCTGAACGAGACGGATTTAAAAAACTGCTTTAAACAGGCCTATGGCTATGGCCCTTATGCCTATCTCAGGCATTATCGCATGCAAATAGCCGTAAATTTGCTGCTTAATACACAAAAATCCGTACTTGAAGTGGCGAATACGGTTGGTTATGCCAATCCAAGTAAATTCAGCAATGCTTTCAAAATGACATTCGGAATAACCCCTTTGAGGTACAGAAAACTTCAGCAACAATAAACCTTTTATGTTAATTAGTTTTACAATTTAAAATTCAACGGTATAAAATACCTGAATGGAGCATTTTTAAAAAACAGGAGTAGAAATTTCTGTGTAAAAGTGTGTAAAATGTTGTTGTGTTATACAAAAATAACTATTATTTATTAGGCAACAAAAAGAATAGTTGCATTTAAAATAAATAGAGGACAACATTATGATGAAAATTCAAAAAAAACACTTATGATAATGAGCTATTCAGGAGGTTAAACGAATGTCAAAAGAAAAGAAAGGTTCCATTTTGAAGCGATTCACACCGTATATGGGGAACAAGAAAATCCTCTTACCCACAGCCTTGATCTTATCGGCTGTTTCAGCAGTTCTTAACATAATCCCGTTTGTACTTGTATGGTACATTACACGGGATATCCTGTTATCTCCACAGTCCGTGGACATGTCACATATCGGTTTTTATGCCTGGCTTGCCTTTGCCAGCGCAATAGCCGGTGTCATTCTCTATTTTCTTGCCCTGATGTCCTCACATCTGGCCGCTTTCAGGGTGGAAGTCGGGATGCAGAAGGTAGGAATGGAAAAAATAATTTCTATGCCGCTTGGTTTTTTTGATAAATATTCAAGCGGGAAGGTGAGAAAAATTGTTCAGGATGGAGCGGGAACGACGCATACGTTTCTGGCGCATCAGCTTCCAGATATGGCCGGGAGTATAGTTTCCCCCGTCATTTTACTCGTTCTGATCTTCATCGTTGAATGGCGAATGGGTCTTGCCTCAATCGTGCCCATTGCTATGGGGTTTATCGCAATGAAATTCATGACCGGTACCGTCGGGAAAGAATTCCAGAAGAAATATTATGATTCGCTTGAAGAGATGAGTTCAGAATCTGTGGAATACATTCGTGGTATTCCGGTTGTCAAGACTTTTGGTCAGTCTATCTTTTCCTTTAAGCGCTTCTATCACAGTATTATGAGATACAAGGAAATGGTGCATGCCTATACACTGCTCTGGAAGAACCCGATGTCATTTTACACCGTTATCATGCAATCGGCTGCCTTCTTTTTGATCCCGGCGGGAATCTTCTTGATTGGTAGAGGGGGTAATCTTCCACTTGTACTATCTGATTTTGTCTTTTATATTCTGATATCGCCAATTTTCACCATGCTTCTGATGAGATCCATGTATTTTCAGCAGAATACGATGATTGCGGAGCAGGCCATTGACAGACTGGATCATCTGCTGGATTACCCTTCCATGTCTTATAAGAAGACAGACAAGAATATTCATCATCATCATCTGGAATTCAGAGATGTTGTATTTGCCTACGATGGCGCTGATCAGAATGCCGTTGACGGCATCAGCTTTAAGATTAATGAAGGGGAAACGGTTGCACTGGTAGGCCCATCAGGCGGAGGAAAAACGACCATTGCCAGACTTTCCGCGCGTTTCTGGGATGTCAAAAAGGGAGAAGTGCTGATTGACGGGATTAATGTGAAGGATATTCCGAAAAAACAACTGATGGATACGGTGGCCTTTGTCTTTCAGAATACGAAACTCTTTAAGGGGTCTTTAAGGGAGAATATCCTCTTTGGAAAGGAAAATGTCACGGATGAAATCATTAGCCGGGCCATCGACTATTCACAATCACGGGAGATTGTTGATAACCTTGAAGATGGACTCGACACCGTTATCGGTTCAAAGGGGACGTATCTTTCCGGTGGAGAACAGCAGCGAATTGCGCTTGCAAGGGCCATGGTAAAGGATGCACCCATCATCCTGCTCGATGAGGCAACGGCCTTTGCAGACCCTGAAAATGAACATTTGATTCAGAAGGCTCTCAAAAAACTCAGTCATGGGAAGACAACACTGATGATTGCCCATCGACTGACAACCGTACAGCATGTCGACAGGATTCTGTTAATTGATAACGGAAGGATTGCAGAGGAAGGTTCCCATGAAGAACTGATGAAGAAGGGCGGGCTTTACAGGACCATGTGGGAAGATTATCAGAAATCGGTGATGTGGAAAATTACAGATGGAACTTTTGAAGAAAAAGGAGAAAAAAATGCTGAAGTATTTTCAAGATAAATATGCGATGTCCGAAGGGGGAGCAAAGAACCTTTTTTATGCCATTCTCTGGTCTATAGCGATGGATATCAGTTTTATGCTACCGGTTATTCTCGGCTTTAAATTTCTTGACGAAAAGATGGGAGTAGTGTTAAACAACTCTGTGGATCAGGGAAGCAGCATCCTGTTTTATGTGATCATGTCTGTTATTTCATTCCTGGTGATGTTTGTCATTGCCTGGTTTCAGTATGAACTGACTTATACCAGAATTTATGAAGAAAGCGCGAGGAGGCGAATCAGTCTCGCTGAAACGTTGAGAAAGTTACCACTGGCCTTTTTCGGAAAGAAGGATATTGCCGATTTGAGTGCGACGATAATGGAAGATGCCACACAGATTGAACAGCTTTTTTCACATTCAGTTCCTCAGATCTATGCGGCCGGGTGCAGTGTTTCGATCATGGCGGTATTGATGTTTATTTACAACTGGCGGCTTTCTCTGGCCGTATTCTGGGTTGTACCGGTTGCATTCCTGGTATTCTCTCTGTCAAGAAAGTTTCAGAAAAAGATGCATCACAAACTCTATCTTAAAAAGAGGGATGTTTCAGATCGTATACAAGAAGAGCTTGATTCGATCTATGAGATTAAATCCTACAACAGGGAAGATGAATTTCGAAATCGTTTGAATGGTAAACTGGATGGCTATGAAAAGACATTGATTGATGGGGAACTCATCATTGGTTCCCTGATCAACGTTTCCTATGCCATTCTGAAGCTCGGATTGCCATCGGTTATCCTGTACGGTGCCTGGCTTTTATCGACGGGATCTGTCAGTATTTTTGCCTATCTCGTCTTCCTGGTCATTACGGCCCGTGTTTATAATCCGATCATGGAAGTCATGAACAATATGGCGGCGTTGTTGTTCCTCAGTGTGCGTATTGATCGTATGAAGGAAATGGATCAGATGCCCCGTCAGGAAGGAAAGCCAACCTTTAATCCCAAAAATTATGATATTGCGTTCAAGAATGTAGACTTCTCCTATCAGGATGGTGTTCAGACATTGAAGGATGTGAGTTTTCTCGCCCATCAGGGAGAAGTAACCGCCCTTGTTGGACCTTCCGGTGGGGGAAAGAGTACGGTAGCAAAATTATCCGCACGTTTCTGGGATATCAACAGGGGAAAGATCACCGTTGGCGGGGAAGATATTTCAAAGATTGATCCTGAGACACTGCTCAACAGTTTTTCTATAGTCTTTCAGGATGTAACGCTCTTTAATTCAAGTGTAATGGATAATATCCGTATCGGAAGAAGGGATGCCACGGATGAGGACGTTCTGTGGGCGGCAAAACTGGCCCAATGTGATGATTTTATCCGGAATCTGCCAGAAGGCTACAATACCCATATCGGAGAAAATGGCGAAAGGCTTTCGGGTGGAGAGCGACAGCGTATTTCTATTGCCAGGGCTATCCTGAAGGACGCCCCTGTTATATTGTTTGATGAGGCAACCGCTTCACTCGATGTAGAAAATGAGAGTAAGATTCAGGAAGCGATCAGCACGCTGATAAGGGATAAGACGGTTTTAATCATCGCCCATCGAATGAGAACGGTATCGGAGGCCGACAAGATCGTTGTGATCAAAGACGGATCGATAGTCGAGACGGGAACGCCTTCGGAATTGAGAGAACGGGATGGATTCTTCTCCAACATGTTGAAAATTCAGTATCAGGATACCGTTGCCGGATAAAATAATAAAAGTTCCCCTCATAAAGAGGGGAACTTCATTGATCTTTAAACCGTTCCCGAAAGAGGAACAGGCTGCCTGCGATTAAAATTGGCAGGATAATGATAAAAGTCGCCGCAAAGGCATAGGCACGAAAGAAGAAAAAGAAAAATCCCCAGATTCCGATGAAGATCCAGCCGCATATCTTCGGATATTTTTTTGAAAAAAGCAAAACGATCAGTATTCCGGCGGTTGGCAGATTCTGTATCAGAAATCCCACGCCCTTTTCTAAGGGGGTACCTGAACTGAATACATCGAATGATAATAAAAAAAACAGTGAAGCAACGAGTATAACGATGATATAGGGCAGAAAGTATAAGATTCTTTCAAAAATTTTAATCATGAGAACCACCGTCCTTCTTTCCATTATACAATAATAAATCCTTCTGATATAATGAACCGTTGATAGAAAAAACAAGTCTGGTGAAAAATATGACAAAATATGATCTGATTGCTTTTTATTACGATTTTCTGCTGGGATTTTTTGAAAAAAAGACACTGAGACCGCTGAGGCGAAGATTTGTTCCGCAAATAAATGGGAAAACCCTGGATATTGCAATCGGGACGGGGAATAACATCGAATTTTATCCAGCCGACAGTGATATTTCTCTGGTTGACAGCAGTCTTCAGATGTTAAAACTTGCCGAAAGGAAGGCTGACAGATTCAATCGGAAGACTTCCCTCTCCTTTGTCAGGGCTGTACTCGAATCATTACCTTTTCAGGACGAGAGCTTTGATTCGATATTGTCGATAGATGTTTTCTGTTCCGTCGATAAACCTGAAAAGGCCCTCAATGAAGTGTACAGAGTTCTGAAATACGGGGGAAAGGCGATCTTCGTTGAGCATATGAAAACCGGTAGGAAACTACAAGACCTTTTTCTGGGGTTTATCACCCTTTTTACTCTACTCATCGCCTCTTCATCGATGATAAGACCGATTGACCGGTATATCAGAGAATCTGAATTTGAGATTTTAAGTACTGAAAAACTAAGTGGTTCCTTTCGTTATTATCTCTGCACAAAAAAAGAAGAGCCACATTAACCGGATGTTTCTCGAGGTCAATGTGGCTCTTCTAATTTTATTCTTTTATGTCCATTATTTTCTTTTGATCAGTCGATAAATCTCCTGATCAATTCAGCGACGGAAGGGATTTTTTCGATGATACCGCCAAAGGTTTCATCGGGGAAATTGATGATGAAATTCTGATAACCGATCTCAGGAAGAAAATCTTTCAGATCGTCGAAATTTCCAGGTTGACTGAAGAAATTATAAGGGATCAGGAAGGTTTCATACGTTGTTAACGGTGTGATTCTCACGGTAGATAAAAATGGTGATGAGCTGCCGATTTGAATCTTATAAGTTGAATCACTGACGGCTTTTCCAACATTGATCAACACATCTTCGGGGTCAAAAGGAAGGAAATCCAGAAAACCGTCATTATAAAGTTCCAATCCGAGTTCGGAGAATCCGGTTAAAGCGGAAGCCCAGTCACTGATTGCGTTGAGTCCGCCGTTGGCATGAGCATAAAAACTCAGGAAAGTCGTCGGCATGATCGTTCTGATCTCCGTGTTGGTCATCGTTCCATTCTGATCAAGATCTATGGTGGTTGTGGCGTAGTCCAGAAAATTGTCATATTCATCATGTGTGTTGGAAGCTTCGCTCAGCCAGTCCGTCAATTCCGTATCCGGATTGAGGTCCCAGATCAGGAGCGGTTCCAGGATAGAAAGTTCCATATCGACAAAAGTCAGGAGAATTTTTACTTCAATGGCTCTAAGTGTGTAAAAATCATTCTCATCAAAGACGGGTTCATAACCGGGAGAAATACTTCCATCGTTAAAGAGTTGACGGATTGATTCCGTGTCAAACCAGGCATCTCCTCGTTTTGTTTCATCAAAGATTCCTCTGTTACCGCTTAGTGGTGCCGTGTGATCAAAAAGAACCCACCAGAGTCTCGTTTCCCCATCTCCTCTCGGGTCAAAAGAGAGATTAAGCGGTGTGACGGGATCTGTGAAACCATCTTGATTCCAGTCGAATCGGTTGGGGTAGACCGTCAGGGTACTGGTCGGTGTCATATAAGCTAAAGCTGTTTCAAATTCTGATTTTGAGTCTTCAAGATCCGTCACGATAGAATTGATATCCGTTTGAAATTTTGAAAAATCAAATTGAAGGATAAAGTTAAGTGGTGACAGCGCTCTTGGTGAAGTGGTTGCCGAGGCATCCGTCGTCATCTCCTCTATCAGTGTCAGAATCTTTCTGTTTCCCTTCAGCAGGTTGATAAATCCCATTCCGATATTCGCCTTCGGATTTGTGGGATCTGCATTTAAGACCTGATTCAGAAGTATCTCTGCCGCTGTGTCGTTTCCCTCATTCAAGGCTTCCTCTGCCTGAGATAATCTTTGTGCAACGGGAACCTGTTCTGTTTCCGGTAATTCGGTACAGGATATAAAGGAAAGTATGACTACGATCAATACGATAGCTAAAAATAAATTTTTAAACATAATAACACCTCCTGATTTTATATAGAGTACGTCTTCGTTCGGGAGATGTCGCATGATAAAGGGTTTATTCAAAGATCATTTTGTTTTTTAAATAACGAAAAATGGTATCTGTACATTCTTCAACGGTAGATAAAGCCGTATTCAGATGAATATCAGGATCATCCGGCTTTTCGTAGGGAGCGGATATTCCGGTGAAATCAGTTATATTACCTTTTCTGGCTAATTTATACAACCCTTTCACATCTCTTTGCTCACAGATTTCAAGGGGACAGTCCACAAAGACTTCAATAAAACGCCCCGCCTCACATTTTCCCCTCACCTTATTTCTGTCGGTCTTATAAGGGGAGATAAAAGCGACCAGTGTGATCAGTCCGGCGTCTCTGAAGAGTCTCGCTATCTCTCCGATCCTTCGGATATTTTCCTTCCTGTCCGCCGGAGAAAAGGAAAGATCGGCATTGATCCCGTGCCGGATGTTGTCGCCATCCAACAGATAGGTGAAATGCCTGTCCTGAATCAGTCTTTTTTCCAGTTCTGCCGCCACGGTCGATTTGCCTGACCCGGATAATCCGGTAAACCAGATCACACAACCTTTCTGTCTCATCCGGTTTTCCCTGTCTTCAGAAGTTACTTTTGTCTCCTGCCAGAAGATGTTCTTTTTCATTTTTACCCCCTAAAGTCTCAGCCTTTTTTCCGTTGCAAATCTCAGGAATGTCTCGATTTCAGAGGCTTCTACATCCATACCGAGTGTCAGGTCCGGCTTGATGGAACCGTGAAAGTCAGAACCGGCTGTTTTCATCAGAGAGTATTTCTCCGCGAGGTCGGCATATTTTTGGGTCATTGGTGGGGTATGCCCGCTGTAAAAGACCTCTATACCCTGCAGTCCGTAAGAACAGAGCTGTTTCAGAAGTGTCTCGAGTGATTCATCATTCAGCTTCGTCTGGTACGGATGCGCCATCACGGCTATCCCGCCTGCCTCTGATATCTTTTCTATGGCCCTTCTCGGATCAAATCTCTTTTTATCGACATAGAACGGTGCACCTTTTTTTAAATATCTCTCAAAGGCCTCCTGAAAGGTCCGGATATATCCCTTCTTCAGCATTAAACTGGCAAAATGCGGTCTGCCGATCAGATCTCCTCCCGCTTCCTCCGTCAGTTCCTCCATCGTTATATCGAATCCGTGTTGTCTCATGCGTTCGAGGATCAAATAATTTCTGTTTTTCCGGTAATCCTGCAGTTCTTCAAGATCCTTTTTCAGCGATTCGTCATTCCTGTCAAAACCGTAACCGAGAATATGCAGCGTAGAGGGATATTCCGCGCTGATTTCTACACCGGTTATAAAATTGATGGCATCGGGAATCGCTGTTAAGCTGTTAACGCCATCTATCGTATCATGATCGGAGAGGGCAAAATAGCTTATTCCCTTTCTTTCTGCTTCCTTCAGAATCTCTTTGGGTGTCATCGTTCCGTCCGAAGCCGTCGTATGTGTGTGAAAATCTATTTTCATGATGAAGACCTCCTTTTCTCTATCCTATCAGTATATCGATTGAGAAATAAAAAAGCAATCCTTTAAAAGGATTGCTTTTTCTGAGTGAAGATCTCTTAATTCAGATCTTCATAATAATCCCTGTAATATTCCGGTTGAGAATCCCAGAAATTGATGAGGACCTCTTTGATAATCTCTTCTCTGACGGGTAATCTTTCCGATACGGTACAATAGGTTATCCGATTCTCTTCTCCTGAATAATGGCACGACACACCGTTCTTTTGATCCGCGAGAAAGGTGTAGTCGGTGTCTTTGTGATTGATACCTCTTTTTGACCGTTTAATCTCATCGACTCTCTGATTTATATAATGATTATTATTCATAGCTCTACCTCCTGTAATTTTATATAACTAACTTCATTATACAGGACGATATCTGCGGTAAATTATTTCCTTTTCATACGGGTATCTTTACGATAAAGGTGGTTCCGCTGCCCGGTTCACTCTCTACTTCTATCTTAATTCCCAGCCTTTTGGCATATTCATCCGCTATAGAGAGCCCCATTCCGGAACCTCTCGAATCGTGTCTGCTTTTATCGGCTTTAAAGAACCTGTCAAATATCTTTTTTCTGTCCTCTTCGGCGATTCCAGGACCTTTGTCCTCTATCTCGACACTCATGGAATACACGCCTTTTTTGATCCGGATATCCACAAAAGACCCTTCGGGAGAGAATTTTATCGCGTTGTCGAGGATGTTTCCGAGTATGGATCTCAGGGCATTCCGGTTCGTTTTTATCTCCCTGTTGGTAAAGACCTTGTGTCTGATGGAGACCCTGTGCTTGTCCGCGTAGGATGTGTATTCTTCAACGAGTGAAATCATGAACTGCTGAAGGTCTATCTTTTCATTCACCTTGTCGTTGTCAACGATGTTCTGGGCACGTGCAAGCTGCAGTAGCTGCCTGACGAGATTATCCATTCTCTCTGTCGCCTTGTCTATCGTCTGCACCTTTTTTACCACCGTCTCATCCATCTTATCGGTCTTCGCCATCAGCATGCCCGTGCTCATCTTGATGATGGCCAGCGGTGTCTTGAGTTCATGTGAGGCATCGAAGGAAAATCGTCTGAGCAGGTTATAATTTTCTCTCACGGGTTTTAAAACGATACCGGCGAGGATATATCCGAGAATCCATGCGAACAGTGGGAAAATGGCTGTGAAGAGGATGACGCCGTTTCTGAAGGCATCTTTTTCATCGATAGCCTTCTGTATATCGAGTCCCACCCTCACGGTAATGTTTGAGAATGCTGGAAATCTGTTTTTTATCACGATGGTATAGGTCCTGAATGAACGGATATTTCCCTCATCATCCGAAAAACGAATGGTATGAAACTTTTTATCGTGTTCGGGATCGGGTTTCATTTCTGTCTCTATTTTTAGATTCATATTTTCAGGGATTTGTTCTCCAAGAGCCATCTTTAAATTTCCATTGGTATCATAGACCTGTATAAACTGGCCTTTTTCGAAGAAAAATTGAGGAATATCCCCTTCATCTTCAGGTATTCGGAATCTGTCAACGGCTGTCTGAGAAAGGTTTGTCATTTCTATCAGCCGGTTGTCTATCCGGTTGAATAAGGTCGATTCCTGAAATCTGATGATGATGAGTGAGAAGAACAGGACGACGCAGAAGATGGCGATCGTAAAGAGAAAAGACCAGTTGAGTCTTGCCTTTTTTAACGCCTTTGGGTATTCCTGTGAGAATTCATCTTTCTGTTCTGTTTCCTTTTCCTTCCTCTTCAACTTAATCAATGACATAGCCTCGTCCTCTGATCGTCTTCAGCATGTCCCCCGTGCCGTCTCCGATCTTTTTCCGGATATTTTTTATATGTGTCCGCAGGACATCCGACCAGAATTCCTCCTCCTCTGCCCAGAGATGTTCCTGAAGTGCTTCCTTGGTGACGATTTCTCCCCTGTGCAGCAGGAGATATTCGAAAATACTGTACTCTTTTGGGGTGAAGCTGATCAGACAGTCTTTATCTTTTACCATTTGTGATGTCATATCCAGGGTGATCTCTCCGAGTTTGAGTTTATCGCTCTTTTCCGATGAGATAGTCGATCTTCTGATGGCGGATTGAACTCTTGCGACAAGTTCCCTCGGATCACAGGGTTTGGGGATATAGTCATCGGCTCCGTGATTGAGACCCTTGACCTTGTCTTCCACCTCTCCAAGTGCCGTAAGCATAAGGATTGGTGTGTGAATCTCCTTTTCTCTTACCGACTGAAGAATTTCCCAGCCGTTTTTTCCCGGGAGCATGATATCGAGGATTATGGCGTCAAATTCATAATCCGTGGCATAATATTCCCCTTCTTCTCCGTCATTGCATACGGTTACTTTATAGTCAATCTCTTCAAAGAGTTCTTTCATGAGATCTGCAAGATCATATTCATCTTCAACGATAAGCAGTTTCATGTCTTCCACCTCCGGTTTTGATTAAAAAAACCTTCCCCCCATGGGGGGAAGGAGCCTTTCTGTGTCTCTATTTTACCATTGTTCAGAAGGATGCTATGAAAAAAGTCTGTTGTCGTCTTTACTCCGTAAGTCCTGCCGCATAGTCCTTGACAATTTCAAGATTGTCTTCGTTGAGAAGTGCGCCGAAGAACATCGTTGATGCGTTCCTGTTTCCAGTGGTCTGTCTTACCGTCTGCATTGAATTTCCAACGCCTCTCTGCAGGTTTCCTGCAAACTGCTGAGCTCTTTCCTGCATTGCTTCAGGAAGCTGTTGGAATCTCTCACTGCTCATGATGACATCCTTGACGTTGTTCTTGATCGTTTCTGCTGTCTGTCCGTTTCGTCCCTGTACCTCGGAATCTGTCATCTTGCCGGCAAAATCTCTGCCCTGTTTCATCCCATTCATTGCCGTCTGCATGGCATACTGCATCATCTTTTCCTGTTGTTCAACCGTGATAAGTCCCTTAACGGTCGTTGTAAACTCATCCTTGATCGTGGCAAGTTCCTGTGCCTTTTCAACTGCCGTATCATGTGCTTCTGCCGCCTTTTCGCTGTCCCCGGCCTTTGCAAGTTCGACTGCATCTGCGAGATCCTCTGCAACGTCTTCTTCAAGCTTTGCGATATCGGCCTGTGTTTCCTCAACCGCTGCGATGATCTCTTCAAGCTGTGCCTTTGTAAATCCCGTGTAATTCAACAGGGAAACTAACTGATATTCCTTTTCAAGCTGAACGATTTCCTGTGCATCCGCTGTGAGTTGTCCTTTAGAATCAAGTCCAAACCCTCCTGCGAATGTCATCAAAGATACTGCCGTCATTAATAATACTGCGATAATTGTCTTTTTCATCATTACACCTCCGTAAGTTTTTTTATTGTTTCCAAGACTCATTTCCTGACTCTACGACTTTATTCTACAAAACGGAGTGTGAAGAAAACGTGAAGCAGATAAAACACAATTGTGATATAACAGTTTATAAAAAAATAACTTGGCTTTTGTTGAAAAACCAAAAAAAGTCCCCGCTTGGCGGGGATTTAATATAAAGCGCATTGTTTTTTAACGAGTCTGTTTCCTTTTGAGGAAATCATAGAACATGAAAAGACTCACTTTATTCTGAATATCCTGAGGATCATGGGGATAACGATCATACCTATCATGATGTATTCCCATATCCGGTCGATCCGCTTCACCTCTTTTGACTTTTCAGTGTTCTTCCAGGCAAGATAAAAGAAGATTCCCGCCATAAACACGGTGATTAATAGATATACGAACATCATACGGAATCACCCCTCAGACTGTATCTCTTTTTATCGATGACTATCAATACGATGGCAAACAGAATGATAATGGCGAAAAACACGGGATAAAAGAGATTTGAATTGACAATTCCCGCAAAGTATTTTGAATAATAAAGCGTCAGTGTTCCAAAAAGCATCGTGAGGAAAAAGGACGGCAGCGCACGGAGCCAGACATTGAAATAATTCTTTTCCCCGACAACATGTGCGGCAAAGATTCCCGCCAGTGCCGTCGGAGGAACCATGTCTCCGAGTCCGGCAAGCAATGACAGTGAGGCACAGACCATGATATCGTTATTTCCGAGAAAGGCCAGCAGGAACGGTACACCGAGAACGGAGGCCGAACCGTATGAGGATACGGCTCCGAAGAGTGGAATGCCGAATGCGATGCCGAGGATGAGGATGATATCCGGTAAGCCGTTCAGGAAATCAACGATTACCCCGCGTGTTCCATTTAAAGTCATGATTTGAATGAACATGCCGACTCCGATGAGGATTGACAAGATGTTGATGGATTCCTTCAGGGCCTTTACGGAAACTTTGATAAAATTCTCTCTGCTCGTCAGTGTGGCGATAAGGGCACAGAGCATGAACACAAGCGGGAGTCCGAGTGAAACGGAGGAGGTGTTTTCGAGGATCATCAAGGCGATAAAGATGACGATCGGCAGATAGAGCATCCACTTTGTCCCGAAGGGCTCCGGATTTTTAAGCGTGGTATCATCGATGGCCTTCACCTCTTTAACTCCGATCATCAGAGCGGTGATAATTGCCAGTGGAAAAGTCAGGAACAGCAATGGTGCGGTGAACCCTATAAAGGGCATGTCTACTCCCTGTCCGATCAGCATGGCCGGAATATTAATAGGAGGTGCAATCATCCCAAATATGGCGGACATGGCGATCAATGCTCCGGCCTTTTTTTTATTGAGACCAAGATCCTTCAGTACCGGGAATGCGATGGCTCCGGTCGTGAGAACGGCAGCTGAGGATGAACCGGTTATCATTCCCGCACTCATGATAAATAACGTCATGATGATGAGCAGGAAGAGCGGGTTTCTCTTGAACCGATGCGTAATCCTGACGGCAAAATCTTCAAGCAGACCGGAAGCCTTGATAGATTCCATGAAGATCATGGCGGATGCGATGATGAGAATCGCATCAAGGTATCCGAATGATCCCTCCACAAGGTGTCTGAGCGGGAAAAAGTGTCCCGAAGCGATGGCACCGCATAGGGCTGAGAACATCAGGGATACGGATATCGGTATCTTGATCGCCGCGAAAAATATAAAACTGAAAAGCATGATAAAAAAGTACAAGGATTCAGGCATAAATCACACCCCTTAAATTCTGATCATTTTGCAGTACCAGTCATAGAAATTCTTTGAATTTCTATGACTGGTTACTACACTTATTAATTCAAATAATTTCCAAGACCGTTTTCCATGAGTTCATCATGTGTTGGAAGGTTTTCTATCATAATTTGCTTATCGCTGAACATATTCCAGGTTTCACACAGATCGTTTATCAGGTTCAGATGCATGCCGACTCTGTGTTCTATAGGAAATTCCGGATCGGTGATGACATCTTTTTGTTCCGGATTTCTATCCTGTCCCGGATTTGGTGATTCCGAAAGGAAAGAGATACAATCGGTATTATCCCCTATTTCCCTGTGACTGAGGCCTCTGTAATCCACATTAGATTCCTCAAGTTTCATCGGGATGCCGTTGTCTTCCATCATCATAACGGTGAAGGCCCCCATTTCCAGCCCTCTTGTGTGACAGACAAGCATATAGGCCAGTCTTCCGCCGTAATAGTCTGTTCCATCTGCCATTTTAACTACCCTCGGAGTATCACTTTCATGCATATCCAGATTGAAATCAACGTTCTCCTGTTTGATCAGCTGAATGATGGCGTAGGCCAGCTGCTGTGTTCCATTGCCGTCCGCTTTTCCAGGATAGTTTCTGTTAAGATTTCTGGCTTCTGCCCCCTCTTCGAGTTCCATACCTGAAGGATAATGAACGAATACCTCGGGATCCGCTTCACCCTGATCAACCGGATCCGTCCTTCTGTCACCGTAAACGATGAATCGTGGTCCGCTCTTTGAATCTATCCGTATCAAACGTTCCTGATCGGTTGAGGTATCGTTTACCGAAGCAGCACTTCTGTTGGTAAAGGGGATGACGATGACTCTACCGACTTTTACAACGGCGTTTTCTATGAAGGTAACGGCACTCATGGAGGCTCCGATTTCTCTTGCATGTGTACCACCCATCAGTAGAAAGGTCGCCCCTTCCTCTTCCCCTTCCATAATGTACAGGGGAGTGTCCAGATTTGTTCCCCTTAACGGTTCAAAATAATCGGAAAGCCATCCGGTTTCCGTGACGCCGTATCCCGGACGGATATCCGGATAGAAATAGGCCCCGAACAGGAGGGTTGAGATACAGATAATGGTTATGATTAATGATATTTTTTTCATATTAGTTTACCCCCGGATTATTTGGTGTATTGACAGAGATTTTTTGTTAAGAAGGGCAGGATGCCTCTCCTGCCCTTTACTGGGTTACCCATTAATGTCCAAATAGTTCTGTTAAGAGGCCTCTTGCATCAGATGTCTTTGAAAAAGTAAGCATTTTGATGTTATGTTCTTCTGAGAGTGCCGTAAATTTGCCGTCGTTGTCGGCATCTTCCTTGATCAGCATCAGATCACAGCTGTCGATTAATACATCAATGACAAGATCTGATGAAGATCCTCTTCTCGTTGCCCCTTCTATCTGAGCGAGAACAATCTTGAGGCCCTTTTCTTTTGCGGCCGCTACGAGCGCTGTGAGTCTTTCAATTTCCGTGTCAATGTCAATTCCCGCTGCTCCGAGTCCTTTACTGCTTGCTCCGGCAACGATTATGATTGTGTTGAAATCACCAAGTGTTTCATAATCCGCCGTTACGTTCTTTTCAAATACATAATCGATCTTTGCGCCCTTTGCAAGAACCATCATCTGAAGGGCTCCGGGGGACTGTCCGCCTGATGTAATGAGAACGGGTTCCTCTACGGTAACTTCTTCTGCCGCAAATGCCACGAGGGCGAATAAGGCTACTAAAAGAAATAAAACTGATTTTTTCATAAACACACATCCTTTTTATTGAATAATTCTTCCCGAAAAGAGTACCAGTGTTGAAGTGTTTTCAACGAAAACACTTCAACACTTAAAAGAGCTTTAAAAAGTCAAAACGTTCTTCAGCGGATTAAAGTTCCGGCGCTGAAGCCGCACCGTTTCTTCTGATGGAACCGGCTCCGATCATCATGCCGCTGTCCTCAACGGCTATTACGTTTGGACCACCAAAATAAAGATCCGGATAGCTGTAAATGCTGACATTATGTCCCATTGCCTTAAGAACTTCTATCGTCTGTTCAGGCATTCCCTCTTCTATTGGAAGATCTGAATATTTTGCATAACCGACAAATTTTGGCATGCTGACGGCTTCGTCTATTGTCATTCCGAAATCTATCAGGTCTACGATAAGTTCTGTGACGGTAGAAATAATTCTTGCACCACCAGGTGTTCCGATAACGTATTTAACCTTGCCATCTTTCTGAATGACCGTAGGACAGATGGTTGTTCTTGGTTTCATACCCGGAGCGAGGTTGATGACATCTCCCTCTCTGTATGAACCGGCGAAGTTCCCTATTTCATTGTTGAGGAAGAATCCGTCAACGAATGAACAGGTTCCGTAGAAACTAGAGAGTGTCTGTGTCCATGCAACGGCATTTCCATCCTTATCCACAACGGAGAAATGTGTTGTGGAAGGTGATTCGTGAACATCTTCCTGAGTTTTTGCCGTAGCGGTAAGCTGTGAAAGCATGACGTCTTCAAATGTTTTTCCCTCTTCAAATGGATAGGCGTCTCCTACTTTGTCAAAATATTTTTTCGGATCCATCGCCTTATTCAGATCGAGATCGAGCATTCTGACTCTTGCAAATTCCTTGCTGATAAATCCATCAATAGGAAGATCGAATAAGACCGGATCAGAAATGTAGAATCTTCTGTCAACATCTGCGAGGACCAGTGCCTGCTGAATGATATGAATGGCAAGCGGGTCTTCAGCACCCATCAGTCCGAGGTTGAAGTTTTCAAGGATGTTGAGAACGGCAAGCAGCTGTGGACCGGAAACAGGTGAGCCGGTTGTGTAAAGATCATATCCCCTGTAAGTTCCGTGAAGTGGTGTACTTACCAGTGCTCTGTAATTTGCGAGATCTTCTTTTGTGATAAATCCTCCGTTTTCTTCCATGTAAGCGGCGATATCTTCTGCAATCTGTCCGTTGTAGAAACAGTCCAGACCGTTCTCTGCCAGCATCTCATAAGTCTGTGCGATGGCTTCGTTCTTGAAAAGGTCTCCCGTTTCCCACAAGAGCATATCCTTAAGATATTCCGGAGCTGATTCAAGGAGTTTTTCATAGGCATCCGCCGTAACGCTTGCAAACGTCTCGTTGACGATGAATCCGTCTCTCGCGAGTTTGATGGATGGAGCGAGAAGATCTTCAATCGGAAGTGTGGCTCCGAGATCGTAAATCTTCTGAATACCCGCTACAACACCAGGAATAAGAGCACCTTTTGCTGTGTATTTTGATTTTGAAAGTGTTGTACCCAATTCTTTGAGTTTTTCATACGTTAAATTTGCCGGAACCATGCTCTTGAAATCAATGGCGTACTTCTCTCCATTGGCCATGGTGATAACGGCGTATCCTTCTCCACCGAGACTGGAGGCGTAGGGTTCGACAACACCGAGAGCAAAGCTGACAGCAATAGCGGCGTCAATGGCGTTTCCACCTTTTTCGAGAATCTGTGCACCGACTTCAGCGGCGTAAGAACTTGCAGCAGATACCATCCCCTTGCTTGAAGCGACGGTTTGTGCCGTAATTGCACTGAATGCGATGGATACAATCATAAAAAATACGATGATGCACAAAACACTTTTTTTCATAAATTCCCTCCTCAATATTCATCTATTTCTTGACTTTAAGAAAAGTTCCCAACCCTTCCGATAGAATTTCTTCGTAGGTTGGAACTCCATCTGCAAGTATCATTTTTTCGGGATAAAGCATGTTCCAGGAATCAAAAAATCCGGTGATAGTGGCGAGATGTCGAGCAACTCTCAGATCCAGTGAATAACCGCTTTCATCGTATGACACAAACAACTGGCCTCTTTTGGCCGCGTTGACATAGAATTTGTCCTTTCCGGTGAGAATCAGTTCTTCGGAGGATTTTCCCCGCATCCTTCCCTGTGAGGGGTTGGCGACCTCAAAAAGAACCGCCATGGCATCCGTTGCATCTCCCCATTCTCTGTGACTGAGTCCCCTCAAGGTAACGGGAGATTCTTCCAGTCCGATGGTTACATCCGACATTTCCATCATCATCTGTGTGGTAACTGCGAGTTCTGCGGCATCCTGATGAAAAACGATGGCGTTGTTGACGGGATATTCCGGTGAAGATTCGTGAAGGTCTATTGCCAGGTCAATCCCTTCGTTTTTTATCAGTTCTACAATGGCGTAGGCAACTTGTTCTGTTCCGTACCCATCTTTTTTCCCGGGATAACAACGATTCAGGTTAAGTGTTTCCTGTCCACCGAGCGTTGTTCCCATCTGATGATTATAGATCGTCGGATCGGGCCACTGATGGATAGAATTGGTCTTTCTCGATCCGAACCTGAAGGTCCTTCCCTGATCATCTCCCGTGTTGATGGTGAAAAACTCGGGGTTTCCCTCCATGGGATCCGTGTGGGTTGCACCCGAATGATTTGCCCAGGGAATGACGTAAAGCTCACCAAATTCCACGGAAGAAATGTTTTCAAGCAATGTGATGGCCGTTAATGCCGCTGCCGGCTCATTGGCATGTGTACCGCCGAGAATGAGGATCTTTGCGCCTTCTGTATCTCCCTTGAAATGATAGACCGGTGTGTCAAATGCGGTATTTTCTATACCGTCAAACCAGTTGCTCAGCATCAGTTGATCCGTTAATCCCGTCCCGGGATAGAGCTGAGGATCTTCCCACATCTGTACAAATTCAAAACTGCACAGTACGCAGATAACCGCGATTGTGGCAATAAATATAAGATATTTGTAAAGTCTTCGCATGATTCCCCCTCGCAAATATTGAATTGTTCTTCTCAGAAAATACGCTTTATGAATTTATTTTCATTTTAGATTATAGACCAGTTTCTAATTATATATGTTAAGGAATAGTAAAAACTCCGATTATCAACGGCTACGATCTTGCTTCTCAGGCGGAAGACAATGTTATTTTAAAAATTTAAAAACAGCATAAGTTCCGAAAATACAGGCTATAAAAAAGATATAAAATATAACAAATCCATTATCATTTCCTTCATGAAAAAAGATCAGGCTTTTATAGGACTCATCCGTAAAAGGAACGGGATCCCAGGACAAACCATATCTCAGACATAATCCCTTCACATACAGAAGGTGCAAGACATCCGTCCCGCGCCTGGCAAATTCGTAAATTACCCCTCTTTCATTTTCAGGGGGGATTTTCTCTATTTTTTGATTTAAACCGGGTTCCAGGTTAAGGACCTCAAAACTTGTCCCCATATTGGCCTCCGCCCCGCCGATGTTGATGAAGAGCTTCACCGGATTTTTTTTCAATTCATCGTACAATGCCATTCGTAACTGAACATTTTTTACAAAATCCGGTTCGGAAATCAGTCTGTAGCCGGATTTCCTGATCTTTTCTAAGATAAGGGCCTGTGTCTCAGGGTCCAGATCATCGGCGATATCGTTGTTACCGCCTGTACTGACCGCGTCAACACTGAAGTATTTACCAAACGCCTTTTCGAGTGTTTCCATCTGATCGATGAGGGTGAAATCCGGATTGTTTGCACCATATTGAGAGGCACCCACCGAAATAAACGTCATGGGATTCAATTCAAGGACTTTACAGGCCGATAACGTTGCTATCAGAAATCCGGGAAAAGAGGCCGATGAACCGATGGCAACACTGTCTCCCGGTTTCAATCCAGCCCCGAGTAAAATCCCGCAAATCATCGCCGCACTGTCCGGATTTACGCTGCTGCGTTTTGCCTCGAGATGGCCGAGTGTCGTGGTGATGGGAGAATAATCAAGACCGATCAATCCGGTTTCATTGGGATCTGTAATCCTGTCTATGGCAATACCTCTGTTCTCTGCCTCCGATTTGAGTGTCTGCATTGCATTTCGCATGACTTCTCTGGCGCGCAGCATGAGCATGCCATCTGAACCGCCGGAAAGGGAGGAGGATTGAAAAATATTGCAATATATCAGAAAAAAGACAGCGGATATCGTTGCCAGAAAAAGGATGAAGCGGATCGATTTAGTCTTCAAAGGATATACACCAGCCTGAAGGTAAAAAAGATGAAGACTGACACGGTGAGCAAAGACAGCAGCGTCTTCCATATTCCCTGTTTGTACATATTGTTGGCGAGTAACCCGGGAATAAAGAGACCGATGACCTGATAGGCATTCAGACTGCTGAAAAATTCATCGAGTATAAAACTGAGGAGTAGATACAGAAAGGCGGATAAGATCAGTAAAAAGACAAAACGCCGTCTGCCGAAGATCAGTAGTTTTTTTGAGAGCAGCTTTAAAATGATCACCGAGGGGACAGAGATTAAGAGTGTTCCTGCGATTCTTGCGGGCTGGAAGAGATACATGGAAAAATAAACCGGAACGATGATGCCACCCGGAAAGGTATCGAATAAGAGTATGTATATACAGGAACAGATAATACCGATAACCGACAGCTCAAGAATCAATCACGATCACCCAGCGTATTTTTTAACACTTCTCCTTGCGCTTCAATCTTATCATATCTCTCGAAATAGGGAACCAGCAAATCAGATGCTCCTTCGACAAAAGCGTAATCGTAAAAAAGCAGCAACAGATTGATCAGATAATATGACCCCTCATATTTAAGCCATATCAGGGCTTCCGAGGGATCCTTTTCTCTTAGCACATACAGTTCCTCTTCTGCGTCTTTCAACAACTCATGAACAAAGTGATTGGCCGCTTCCCTGATACAGAATTTGGCTGAAGCGGAGCATTCCGTGTTGATCCCGGAGAGCTTCAGGACACAGGGGTCCGAATCACCGTTTGAAAAACTATAATAAACGGCATCCGAGATGTTGATGATCTTAACGGCAGTTGCTTCATCGGGGATTTGTTCATCATGAAGTCCATTCTCTTTGAAATTATGAAAGAATGTGTTCGAAAAAACGATAGGAGTAATCAACAGAATCATGACGAAGAGCCTGTGTCTTTTCATCTCTATCACCTCAAGAAGGAGGCAGACTGCCTTTTAAAACAATCTGCCTTCTGTGATGCCCTTTATTCTATGAAAATTCTTTCTTCTGGAACCTTTGAAGGGTCATGGAAAAAGGCACCAATCCCCTTTTCTGTAATTTCTGCATATTTTGGGACTTCAAATTCTATGGCTCGGTCCTCATTTTTCTTGTTAAACTGATTGATGATTTCCTGGGTTACGGAAGAATGCTGACCGACTCTTCTTTCAATGGTCCATCCGGTTTCATCAATTGGTGCATAAAGAATTCCCTGTTTATCCGCTACTTCAATAAACGGATCCTTTCCAATCATCAGCAGATCATGCGTCTTTGGGCCTGAAATCTGATCAAGATGAACAGAAGGGGCTTCAAGAAGGAACACAAGCGCATCGGAATTATCACTGATTTCTCTGTGTGAAAGACCTCTGAAATTCTCAGGAGAAGATTCAACGTGACATTCGAATTTTTCCCGGCCTTTTACATAGAGTGAAGCACCGACGGCATAACGCTTGCTGACTTCTGGAACAACAATGCAGTTGGTAACCGGGAACATGACTTCCGCTGAATGAAGATCAAAAACTACATCTATCTTTTCTTCTTTTATAAACTGCATGGCTGCATAAGTGATCTGCTCTGAAAGAAATCCGTTTGGTCTTCCCGGCCAAGTCCGGTTCGTATTTCTGGCATCGATATAAGAGAGCAGCTGTCCTTCCGGATAATGGGCATAGACATCCGGATCCGGCCACTGATCAAGTGCCTGAAGACCCCTGTCCCCCATTCGGTACTGCTTCTCTCCCCACTCCGTATCAAAATGATAATAAAGCGGGAATCCGCCACCCGGCTGCGTGCCAAGTGATCCACTTCGGTTAAAATGTGGGATGACATAAACTGTTCCCTTATCGATTTTCATATTCTCAATCCATAGAAAGGCAGTCAATGGGGCACAATTCTCACTGTTATGAGTTCCTCCTATCAATAACATGGAACCGCCTTCTTCTTTTCCCTTAAATTCATAAATTCTTGTATCGGCAACCGTTCCCTTCAGAGCAGGAAAATAATCACTGAGCATGAAGGTATCGGTGAGATATTCACTGGCCACAACCGTTTCCTCAAAATTTCTCTGCATATACAGGGGAATACCACCGGCAATGACGGAAACTGCGAGAACGGCAATGACGATTATTTTTGATATCTGCATTCTCATCCCCCCTACTTAATCCTCAGAAGTCTGAGTAAAAACGGAAATACGGCGATGGCGTAGAGCATCATCTTGTTGACATCCTTCAGTTTGAAGAAATTCCAGCCCAGAAAAAATACGACTATCGCGGTGATCACATAATAACAAACCATTATAAACGTCATATCGCTACCCCCTAACCCATCAGAAATGCAAGTTCGTTACTGAACGCTATCATGAGAATACCCACAACAGTGATGATGATCCACGGCACGGCACAGGATTTGAGAAAATCGTTGTACTTTCCCTTGTAGCCGATCGTGTCCACTGTAAGTCTTGCAATCAGTTTTGTTGGAGGCACTGCATCTCCAAGTGCCCAGAGTAAGCTGAGGCCGGAGAGGGCAATGACCGGATTGATTCCCCTTGCATTGAACATCCAGACAAGTGGAATACCCAATACGACGGCTCCACCAAAGGCGAATAAGCCTTCTGAAAAGGGAATGACTATCGGCAGGATAAAATACAGGAGAATCATCGGAGCGGTTACAACGCCGAGGGAGAGCAGGCCTTTTGTTCCGTTGAAACTCATGACCTGTATCAGCATCCCGACAACCACGACCGTTGCGAGAAGCGGGATCAGTTGTTCGATCGTATCCTTTGTTACTTTTACGATCTTGACCTTTTTAAAGTTCATCAGCCAGGCAATCAAGGCACAGATGGCGAATGTCAGAGGAAGGCCCAGAACCGGAAAATCGAACGGCCAGATTCTCGGTGCCGCGAGCAGTACGATCAGGACAACGAACGGAACCGCAACTCCCCATACGGAGATATCCTTATGTTCGGGGATATCTGCCAGCATCTGATCGAGATCGGTTACTTTTCCCTTTCTGCCCAGAAAAAGTACCGTAAATAATCCGAGAGCAATAACAGGAACAAGCAGAGGCCAGGTAAAGCCAACGTAGGGCAGTGCTGTTCCCGCACAGGCCATCATGGCCCATACGTTTACGGGGGGGGCAACCGCACTCAATCCTGAAACGATGAAAATAATCGCCGCTACCGTCTTTCTTTCGATTCCCATGGCCACGAGTGCGGAAGCAACCGTTCCACCGACAACGAGCACGGAAATACTGCCGGCACCGGTGAGGGCTCCAGGAACAAGGATGACGGCCATCAGGAAGATCAGCAGCATCGTCTTACTTTTGTGAAAGGTCTTTATGATGCCTCTTACGATATATTCCGTTCCTCCGGTTGACTTGATGATGTTCATAAAGAGTGTGGCAAATACAAATATGAGCCCTATGTCAAGAAAAAGAACGGATCCTTCAGCCATATGTCTGAACAGATCAAGACCTGCACCGCCTACAAGACCTCCTGCGATAACGGCGAAAAACAGGCAGATCTCTACTGAAAATTTCATGAAATAACCGAAAATATAAGCTCCGGTCATGACCACGGCACAGATGATGGTGGTTATGAATACTGGATCGCTGGTCATTTTTACCTCCTTTTAACGAAAATGGAAACCCTGTGCCTCATATTATGAGGCACAGGGAGTCTTTCATTATCTCTCTGCAAAGATTTCAGGAATGGTGTCAAGCAGATCAAATGCCGATTCAACTTCTATCAGAAGAATTCCGTTTTCTTCCGCAATCGCATCAAATCTGTCATCGAGATTGGTTTCTTCCGTGACAACGATGATATCACTGTAAGGGGCGATCGCATCTATCATGGCTTCATTCGGGCTTCCCGGAAGACCTCTTCTGATCTCTCCGCCGATGGCAAACGTAAGCACTTTGATGTTATTGGCCTTTGCATAGTCGATCAACTCATTGATTCTTCCCACTTCATCGTCAACGGAAAGCCCTGAGGCTCCCATTCCCTTGAGACTTGCACCGAGTGCAATCCATAATGTCTTAAACGGTGTTCCTTTCGCTTCTTCGGAGGTAACAGTTACATGTTTTCCCTTGGCATTTTCGGCTCCACCGAGACCTACACCGGCAGCCAATTCATCTTTACTGAGAATATCACAGTAATCATAGGCCAGTTCGACTTCTTCAAGTAGAAAAATGACCGTATTCACTTCATCACTCTGTCCCCCGGAAGTCAGAACAACCGGGAAACCAAGTTTTTCCACATCTTCCGCAGAAAAGACGGAAAGTGTTAAAATTACTATCAAAACAAATAAGATAAGATTTTTTTTCATGACTTTCACCTCGACTGTATACTATTTTTTCTCGTAATGACCGGCTCTGTTGCCATTTTCATATCCAACACCCTTTAACCATTCATCAGGATAGCCGACACTTTCACCGTTGACATAACCGTCGATGTATTTGGAGAACATGTCTTCCGTGAAGGCCTTCCATTCCGCTACAACGGAATCGGCATGATTCATCGCGTAATTTGTCAGGAACTCTTTTGCAAGTTCCGGTGACTGATTGTAAAGGGTAACCGCTGCCTTTTCTATAGCCGGCTGATAGGCAAATGCCTTTCCTTCTATTTCGAGCTGTTTGGCGTGCATATCCTCTATCATATAACTGAATTTCAGATCGGCCCAGTTACCCATGAGGTTGAAGGTCCATCCGGCTGATTCAGAATCATACTGCCATAAACTACCCGTTTCATAACTCTTCGGCAGCTCATTCATGCCGCAGTAGAAAGGTACATAAGCCGATGTATGCGGGGCATCCGGTCCGAACCAGATGACACCTCCTATCGGATCTGGAAGATTTCCCCTTGTCTGCGTGACAAAGACGTAGGCACATCTGAAGACGGATATGGCTCTTTCCCACGCACCCTGAACGAGTCTGCTGCTTCCGGCATACCGGTTAGGCGTTCCGAATGGTCCCGCCGCAAGCCCTTCTGACAGGTCGAATTCAGTATCCTGATACCAGTCTCTCTGAAGATCGATAACGTCTGCAACCGTCAGTTTCTTTTCAGGTTTTACGGAGAAAGGATAGGCATTGGAATAGGAATCTTCCACCCAGGGACTGAGTTCGAGTGATGGGGCAATTCGATCAAACGTTCTCCATACCCTTCGGTGTGAATAGTATGCACTGGTGTATTCTCCGGAGCTTACCGCTCTCATCCAGTCGAAAGGGCCTTTTTCGGCGTCGTACCAGCCTTGTTCCGCACAGATTTCAAAGAGATTCGGTGAATACATCACATCCGGGTCTTCAGGATCAAGTTCTCTGATTCTCATACAGTTGGCCTCTACAAATACCGTTCCATCAGGAACTTTCTTTGCGGCCCAAAGCGCACTCTTCTGATCCGGAGATGCACACATTTCTATAACCCAGATCTCTTCCGTGTCTCCGACAACTAACGTTTCTCCCCAGCCGTAATAACCGTATTCAACGGCGAGATCCCCCATCAGTTTTACGGCTTCCTTTGCCTGTGTACATCTTTCAAGTGCTATCCTTGAAAGTTCTGCAATATCCAGAAGTCTGACGTCTTTTTCCGGACTTGCGTAAGTATTTGCACCGGTTGTACATTCACCGATTGCAAGCTGATGTTCATTCATGATCCCGTAGGATGAACCGAAATAAGCGTAGGTATGGGTAACCTGAGGGATGTAGCCAAGCGGTTCCGTATCAGCATAGGTTGGATTTTCCCATCCAGGTCCTCTGTCGGATCCCACGTAGGCAGGATACTGGTCAAGATACGGATAACAGGGTCTCAACGCCCCTTCTTCATAATCCGCTGCCGGTGTTCTGATGAGTCTGAAATCACACATTCCGCAGTCACAGGTATGTGTTACCATGACGGATCCATCCGCCGAAGCGCCTTTTGTAACTCCGATAGTCGTGCAACTGAATGCAACAAGCGACAAGGTAATCAACACAATAAAAGTTCCGATTATTCTTTTCATTTTACAGGCTCCTTTCATTCCTTTTGATAAACGATCGCCAACTCTTCCCCTTCAACAAACCATAGTAAATCCAATTTATAACCCTTTTTAAAATCTATCCAAGGATTTTTAAACCATATGGGATTCTGTCTCGAAAGAGACAGAATCCTTGTTCCGCACGCCATTGGTTCTCCACAATCCGGACAATAACTTCTTCCGCCAAAATCAGCCATTTCATCTCTGAAATAAAGGAATGTCTCGACGTAATTATCCTCTCCCGTTAAATAACCCCAGAAAGGTGTGTAATTGTAGTCGACTTCAAACGTATCCCTGCCGGTTTCGCTAAAATAAGAGAGGTTCAAGACTTCCGGAATCAGAAAAGCAACCGTTTCTTCCGGTACCCCAGATATCTCTATCCCCTGATTCTCAAGCTGCTCCAGAATAAACAGATGAAACCGCATAATCGAGACGGTCTTTCCGTCGATCCCTTTAGAAATCGTACGATGGGCAACCGCGAGCCCCCTGTCCTGATCAAGATCAAACGTTCTCGCTGAACCAATGGTCAAAAGTGTACAAAAAATCATCAATATCAGGAAAAATCTCTGCTTTTTATTTGTCATCATATTATTTCTCCTGTAACAGACTTAATCATTCGTCCGCTGAATATTTTACCGGACCATCTTTGAAACCGACATCCATCAGCCATTTTGCGGGGTAGCCCACCGATTTACCGTCGACATATCCATCGTTGTACTTTACGATGAGGGACATATCGAAATTCCACCAGTCGGATACAACTCTCTGTGCGGTATCCTTACAATAATCCGTGAGGAACTGTATGGCCAGATCCGGATCCTGTTCATAAAGGGCAACCGCAGCTTCTTCGATAGCTGGTTGCATCTGAACGAGCGTGTCTTCGGTCTTCTTCTGCATGGCTTTTATATCTTCTATGATATAGCTGAATTTGAGATTTGCCCAGTTTCCGGCAAATGAATGGACCCAGAATGCGATAGAAGGATCAAATTCATCATGGCTTCCCGTATCATAGGCATCGGAGATATCTGTGATACCCGAATAGAATGGGACATAAGCCGTTGTATGTGGGGCATCCGGTCCGAACCAGAGAACACCGCCGATAGGATCCGGCATATCGGCTCTGAGCTGTGCGACAAAGCTGTAATCACATCTGAAGATAGAAACAGGTCTTTCCCATGCCCCTTTAACGAGCGGATTGTCTCCTGCAAATCTGTCAGGCGTGCCAAATGGACCTGCTGCAAGGCCTTCAGTCAGATCAAATTCCGTTCCCTCATAATAATCTCTGTGCAGTGCGAATACATCCTGAAGCGTCAGTTTTTCATCAGGTACGACGGAGAACGGGTAATCCCTTGTGAAGGAATCTTCCACATAAGGACTGAAATTCTGTGAAGGAGCAACTCTTGATAAAACGGACCATACTCTTCTGAGACTGTAATAAGGGTGACTGTATTCTCCCATACTTGCCACGCTCATCCAGTCAAGCAGTTCACCTGATTCCGGATCCCAGCTTCCCTGTTCTGCGGCAATATCATGAAGATTTGGCGAGCACATGGTATCCGGATCGTTCGGATCAATTTCTCTGATTCTCATACAATTTGCTTCTACAAAAACTGTACCGTCAGGGATTTTCTTTGCAGCCCAGATAGCACTGACTTTTTCAGGATCCGGTGAAACTTCAAAGACCCATGCCTCTTCCGTATCGGCTACCGTTAGGGTTTCTCCCCAGTCATAGTAACCGTACTGAACTGCCAATGCACCCATCAGTTCAATCGCTTCTCTTGCCGTTGTACATCTTTCCATGGCAACTCTTGACATTGCAGCAATGTCAAAGATTCTGACACCGGCTTCAGGTTGTGTGTAGACCTTTGCACCGGTTGTACACTCACCGATTGCGAGCTGATGTTCGTTGATCACACCGTATACGCCATCAATATAAGCATAAGTGTGTTCTACCTGATCAATGTAGCCCAATGGTTCCATTGCTTCGTATCCGGGCGTGTTATACCCTTCTCCTCTGCTTTCTCCAACGTATCGCGGATAAGGAAGTTTAAACGGGTATACGGGCATCGTGCTTCCCGGTTCATAATCTTTTGCCGGAACTTTGATGATTCTGAAATCACAGGAACCACAGTCAGCCGTGTGCGTTACCATGACCGAACCATCCGCAGAAGCTCCCTTGGTTACTATGATTGTGGTACAGGAAAACGCTATCATAGCAGCCGCCAACAGTAAAACGATGAACAAAAAGTTCTTCCTCTTCACAACAAACACCTCTCAATTAAATATTTATACCTTTAAGTTTGGTATATGAAATTATTATATCATTGATTACCCGTATAATAACTTTGTTGGTTTGAAATTATATATTTATAATTTAATTAACGGATCCTACTTGATAATTAGCAATCCTAATAATAATTTCTTATGATGAAAATGAAATTATAATGATTCTTTTTTATCCAATGGACCGATAATCGCTTTAATACTCAAGTGTAATTTATTGGTTCTGATAAGAAGAGTTATCTTTTTTTAAAAGATTGAATTTTACGGGGAATCCTACGGATGAGGCGTTTTATCGTTTTAATACCTTTATATTTATAAATAGGTTGGTTATTGTAATATTAAATTTACAATATGAATGGAGAGTCTATTTCTGTTTAGAAGTAAGGTAGTAATGTTAAAATGTTTTACGGAAAATTTTTTAAAAAAAACTAAAAAATAATATACCTGAATTCAGATCTACCAGATACGAACTGAAAAATGATGAAATGACGATGTGTTATGTTCGAAAAGCGAATAAATTTTAATAGATGAAAAAGACAGAATAAAAGAAAAAGAGAAACATTGTGCAGACACTGCAACTGATGAGTGTTTTAAGGATCCCCTGCTTAATCATCGTATTGGTGAGAATCCCCGCTATGATCCATCCGGCGGTCTTGAAGACAAAATCTCCCGGAAAGAGAGCGGGGAAGAACTTCCACCAGGTGTAGGTCAGGAGAGTAGAGATGAGTATCAGAATGACCAGCTGCTTTTTCTTGTCAATCAGGAAGAAATAACCGAGCAGTTTAAACAGAAAGAGTGTCAGGAATGATACACAGATTGTTCCGATCAGTCTCTCGGGTTCTTTCATATAAAGGGAAAAATACATTGGCACGATGATTCCACCCGGTATTATTTGAGTGAGGGCGGTGAAGATAAAGGTGAAAAACAGACTGACCATGGAAAAGATGTATATCATAAGGTGACCTCATCCCAGTACTTTAAAATATGTTCACCACTTTTGACGTAATTGCCGAATCCTACGAACACCGTCTTCTCCTCAGTCGGTGCAAAAGTGATAGCAAACCGTTTCTGCTGTAATTTTGAAAGGGCAAATGAATAGCGGTGTCTTTTGATAATACCGTAATGGGCTCCATACACATAGACCGTATTAAATAAACTTCCCGAATTCCTGAAACTTTCTATCCACTGTGCCGTTCGATTTGGTTTATCCGGTCTCGTACAGAAAATACCCTTGATAGAGTGATTGGGGTATTCGGATCTTATCTCATCGATGATCCTGAGGGTCGATTCGGGATCATTGGCGGAGAAGGCATTGACGAAGAGGGTATTTTTGTCCCTTTTCTTTATATAAAAGACATCATCATCCGTTTTAAATTCGTCGATACAATTTAAAAAGAGTGAACGATCAAGGTTAAACGCCTTGACAAAATAATCGGCTATGAGCAGTGTTTCATAAAACCCCGGTTGAATTTCCCTGACCTTTTTTAAATCTTCATCCTCTTTGATAAACAGTATTCTGTCCGTATCTTTTGCAAAATAGTTCTTCTCCTGTTCAAGGGTCAGGCAGGTCGTTGCTTTCGGGGTACTTTTGACAAACATCTCCGCTATCTCCTGTTTGTTTGAACCACTGACCCCTATGTGATCCGCTTTGACATTGGTGATAACTAAGTAATCTGGATTGAGTATGTTCTGCGTCTCCATTTTCTGATATTCCGGGGTAACACTCATAATCTCGGTAATAAGCACATCGATTTTTAAACGGCTTGCCGTTTTCAATAAGATGTTTTTCTGCTCGATGATAGAGGTACCGCCCCTTCGGATTATCTTTTGAGCGGTGCCGTCCGGAAGGATGAGAGAAGCCTTTGTACCGGTTATCTTTCCAAGCGTTTTGAAACCGTTTTTCTGAAAGAGGGAGGTGAGAAATCTAACCGTTGTAGATTTCCCACGGGTTCCTGTAACGGCTATAACGGTTTTTATTCGATTCCTTTTTCTTCTCAGTTCCCTTTGCTCAACGATGAAAAATATCAATAGAGTCAAGAGGATCAGACCGGCTATGAGCAATGCCATTTTAACAGTTACTTCAGACTGCCGATGGCATAGATCCATCCAGTTGAAGGAGATGATCCGAAGATGTACCGATATTTCAACGGGCTGTTTTCCACTGATGGATATAAACCGGATGTATTTTCGGTCATCCGTTTAGCGAGGTCGGCTGCCACTTTGTCGTCGATATTGAATCTGAATACCTCTTCACCTTCTCGTGTGATGGCGTAAACGGATTTATCCAGTCCGTTATCCGAAAAGAATGTCAGCAATTCTTCAAAGGCCTCCGTATATTTAGATCCCCCGATATAGCCCACGACCAGATCATCCTTTATAACAGGCAGTGCCGCCACCGCACTCTTTTTACCGCTTGTATAGCCGGTGACAACTGCCCCGTAAACCTTACCGCCCACCTCAAGAACCGAGAAGTATGTCCTGTTTTTCAGATTGGCGTCTGTAAGCCCTTTCTCTACAGTGTAATAAGTTCCATCTGTGTTGGCGAACCAGTAGAGCGTATGTGCATCTCTTTTCTGAATCTCTGAGATCGTCTCTTCCATCTCATCCCAGTTGCCGCTTTTGACGGTGTCTGTTTCCGAAAGTATTTCAAGAATCGAATGCATCTCTTCCAGGTTGCTTTCAAGGGCATAAATCATCAAGGTTGTCTCGCCGGCAAGTGCAGCTATATCTGCTGAGAAGACCGTGAAGCAGAACAGGGAGATGAACAAAACGAGTAAGAACTTTTTCATAAGAATTCCTCCTTAATAGGCTTATATCTTTTGCTACCCTGATTTCAGTTTGATTCATTTCCTATTATACCAGTAAATTAACAATGGAATGACTTGGTTAAATAAATAAGGTGAGGAACTGTCTGGAGAAATTCTCATTCTCTGTCAGTATGAATTTTGGCATCTTTCAGCTATTAATTAATGGGTAAAAGACAATGAAATAGGATAAAATCATTCAAAATGAAGAGAAATATTGAGATAATCTCAAATAATTGGATTTATTTGGATAAAATACTCAGTTTTATAAATTGAGTATTTCTCAAATTAATTATATAATTTTGGCGAAATAATCAACAATGAAATTGAAAGGAGCTAATCAGTGTTGCAATTCAAGAATTCGATAATAGTTTCATGTCAGGCTGAAGAAAACGAACCACTATACGGTTCTGAAGTTATGCAAAAAATGGCTATTGCAGCTGTAGAAGGTGGAGCAAGTGGCCTCAGGGTTAATACCCCGGAAGATATACGCGCCATAAAACAGGTTTCAGATTTACCCATTATAGGACTTCAAAAGGATAGAGATGACAGTTACGAAGCCTTTATTACCGTGACTGAAGAACAGGTGGACAGTCTTGTGAAAGCGGGAGCGGATATTATCGCGATTGACTGTACACGGGTATCGCGACCGATTTCATTAAAAAAAATGTATGCCTACATCAGAAAAAATCATGGAGATATAAAAATCGTTGCCGATATTTCAGATATCGGAGATGTGAAAGAGATCATCGGTTTAAAACCCGATTTTATTTCTACCACCCTTTCCGGATACACACCCTATACCCTGGGACGGCCAAAACCGGATTTCGATTTAATCAGGGAAATAAAGAAAATAACCGATATACCCATAATAGCCGAGGGAAATTATGTCTCACCTGAAATGATCAGAAAGGCGTTGCTGCTCGGTGCTTATTCAGTGGTTGTTGGGGGCGCGATAACGAGGCCACAGCAGATAACTAAGAGATTTAAGGATAGAATTGCCGATCTGGAGCATAGGGACATTCAAGCGATTGGTGTGGCTATTGATGGAACAAGGACAAGGGTTGGAATTACCGATCAATATGGCCATCTAATCGATTTTATGGAAAAAAAGAATAGGGAGAGTTCCGATGAGATGATTACGGACATACTTGAAATGGTATCTTCCTTTTTCTCAGATGAAATTTCCGCGATAGGCATAGCGACAGCCGGGAGAATAGATGAAGCCAGTGGAGAAGTCCTTTATGCCTCGGAAAATCTTAAAAATTGGCAGGGTTTAAATTTCAAGGAGATAATTGGGGAAAAATTCGGAGTCATTCCATCGGTGAACAACGATTCCAATATGGCAGCGTATTGCCAATGGTTCTTTTCAGGATTGAAAGACATCGTTTATATAACGGTTGGCACCGGTATAGGTTCCGGAATCATAGTGAACGGAAGGCTCATAAACGGAATAACGGGTTCCGGTGGTGAGATTGGACATCTGATCTATCCTGGGAACGATAATATCTGTACATGTGGTAAAAGGGGCTGTATCGAAACAGTTCTGAAGGAAAGCGTTTTGCTTGAAATAGCGAATAAATCTGGAAAGGAAAAAAGAGAAGCCTTTGAAGATTACGTAAATTGCTTTGCATGGGTTCTCGATTCCCTGAAAAACACGGTTGATTTTGAAAGGATCTATCTCGGCGGAGCGATTACGAAATATGGGGAGGGCTATCTTGAAGGAATCAGGGAAGCCTTTGAAAGGATAAATCTCAGGAATTCCGGAGACATTATCGAATTTTCGACGGTGGGAAAAAATGCAGGGGTAATTGGCGCGGCTGTCTATTCATTATTCGAAAAATAGGAGGGGAAGTATGAAAAAGGTAATGTTCAGTTTGTTAATTTTATCGATACTAAGTTTGGTAGCTTTTGGGAGTGATTCTATGAAATTAACCGGGGCTTTTTTTCAGTTAGGCAACCGAATGATGACGATGGGGGCCGATGAATGGGATGAGGAATTATCCGAATTCGGTAATTTGGGTATGGATACCATTATCGTTCAGTATTCGGCGTACAACGATGTGTATTATTTCCCCTCAAAGTATGAAGATGTCGAGGATGGCTCCTTACCCGATGAAGCACTCATAGATGTTGTATGGGAAGGAACGGAGAAATGTGATGAATTAAACGTGAAAATAACCAGGGACAAGGAAGTCGAATGGATTATTTTCCCCGAAATAGAAATTTATTCAAACGGAAAGAATATCGCTTCCGGTCTTGAATATGAGATAAGACCAAAACCGTCAGCCAATTATCCGGATCAGGACAGAAAGCTGGTAGATGGATCTGAGGTGTTTTCCTGGGGAACAATGGTGGGATGGCAGAAAAAAGACAATATCGATATCACTTTCAAATTACCCGGGAATACCGTTGTGGAAAAAATCAGAATACCTTTCATGAGATCCACGGTATCCGGTGTGGATGTGCCGGCTACCGGCTATACCGTATCTTTTTACAATGAAAAAGCTGCAACGGCTCAGTATTTCGTAGAGACACCTTATCCTGAAGCAGAGGAGAGGACCTATCCTCTGAATTATCTCATGAGCTCTGCCGAGAAATACGGAATAAATGTCTATTTGGGCCTTGCATTGGATTCAGGCTACTGGGAGGGAGAATTTTCCGTAAAGGATCAGGCAAGGTATAACAAAAACATCATGAAAGAATTGTACGAAATGTACAAGGACAACAAATCACTGGCAGGCTGGTATGCCCCTGAAGAAATAGATGACAGAAACTTCCAGACGGAGGATAAAAAAGAGGACCTTAAATATTATCTCAGCCAGATAGTTTCTTATGCCAAAATGCTGAGTAAAAAACCGGTGGTTATTTCTCCATACTTTGGTGTGGAACCAAATGGGGAAAAATATGCCGAATTCTGGGATGAGATCTTTTCAAAGGTCAAAATAGGTATTTTTGCCATGCAGGATGGTGTGGGAACGAAAAGAACGACTGTGGAGGAATCCGCAGCGGTTTTTGAAGCACTTAAACCGGTAATGGACAAGTATGGCATCAACTACTGGGCCAATCTCGAAGTATTTGAGCAGACACATGGCTGGCCGGTAGATTACGAACCGTGGGCGGCAAAAGCGGCTTCGATGGATACTTTGGAAAAACAGATAGAATTGATATCACCGTTTGTCGAAAAGCTTATCATCTTTGACTATCCAAATTATATGAGTCCTGAAACGGGAAGCGATTTGTATTCGGATTATGCGGAATACGCTGAGAATAAATAAATATCAAAAGGGAGGAGAAAAATGATTAAAAAAAGTATAGCTCTTATTCTTATGATATTGCTATGCACCATGGCTTTTTCAAAGAAGGAAATAGTTTTCTGGAATGCTTGGGGAGGAGATGAAGGAAAAGTTCTCGAGGATATGATAGAGGAATACAACAACCTACAGGATGAGGTCGTTGTAAGATCCGTGTTTGCACCCATCGGCATGGGAGAAAAGATCATGGCAACCCTGTCCGGTAACACGGTTCCCGATGTTATTACGGTCTGGGACTGGATGGTTGTTCCGCTTGGATTCAGGGGGCAGATTCTTCCCCTGAATGAGATGCTTGCCAAGGCTGGAATCGACGAAGAATACTATATCAACGGCGTCTGGGATTACGGATTTTATAAGGGAAGGAAATATGGTCTCCCCACCACGCTGAATGTTACGGCATTTATGTGGAATAAGGGGGCCTTTGAGGAAGTGGGACTGGATCCGGAGACCCCTCCAAAAAATATTGAAGAACTCGATGCATACACTGAAAAACTCATGAAATACAGAAAAAACGGAAAGCTGAAGCGACTTGGATTTGATCCGGTGATCAGCCATATTTACTGTTATGTGTTTGGCGGAAAACTCTGGGATCCTGAGACCGGAGAGATCACCGCAAATGATCCCGGAAATATCAGGGCATACGAATGGCTTTCTTCCTATTATGAGAAGTACGATGTCAAGCAGAAAAGGATTTTTCAGGCCGGCTGGGGAGATGTATTCAGCCCGCTTAATCCATTTCTCAGAGGTGAAGTTGCCATGAAGGAAGGCTCTCAATGGGAGATCCTGGTGGCTCAGAAATTTGCAAAACCCGATTTTGATTATGGAATCTCTTATTTTCCAGCTCCGGAAGGGGGCAGAGAAGATGTCTGTAACGTGAGTGGCTCCTTCTGGGTCATTCCTTCCGCTTCGAAAAATCAGGAGGAAGCCTTTGAATTCATGAAATGGCTGACGGCACCAAAACAATCCGCGCATTTTGCGGCGGCACTTTATAACATTCCGCCTGTAAAAGATGCCTTAAACGATCCGGCTTTCACACAGATCATAGATGACAAGATGCAGGTGTATATAGATTTGCTGACCAACGGATATGTCTATACGTTTCCAATGCTTCCGATAGGACAGACGTACCTTTCAGAAATGACACAGGCACTGGCCGATGTGCAGTTGGGTAATAAAACGGCTAAAGAAGCACTTGACTATGTACAGGACAGAATTACCGAGGAGTTAAGTAATTACTGATGAACGAATATACATTAAAAGTTAGAAAAAGAACTTTCAAGAGGGAGAGTGTTCTCGGAGTCATATTTATCTCCCCCTGGATAGCCGGTTTTTTAATATTTACACTGTTTCCCGTACTCTATTCACTTTATTTGAGTTTTACCATGACAGGAGAAGGCGGTCACTTAAAGTGGATCGGTCTGGATAATTATCTGAGGGCTTTTGGGGAACGTGATTTCTGGCTATCCATCAAGAACACGCTGATACTTTCCGGTATAGGGATTCCCATAGCGCAGATAATGGCATTGATGGCCGCAATTCTCCTGAATGTGAGGATGAAGTATCAGGGACTTTTCCGGACGATATTCTTTCTTCCGAGTGTGGTACCTGCGGTGGCAACGGGATTGCTGTGGAAATGGATCTTGAATCCGAGGCTTGGACCGATAAACGGTTTTTTAGAGGAACTCGGTTTTTCAGGTCCGGGCTGGCTGATAGATCCGGCATGGATTAAACCCTCACTCATATTGATGAGCTTCTGGGGAATTGGCGGAACCATGGTCATCTATCTCGCCGGTCTTCAGAATATTCCCGATGAATTGTATGAAGCGGCGGAATTGGATGGGGCCAACAGCAGGCAAAGACTGAAAAGTATCACTTTACCCATGCTGAGACCTGTCACCCTGTTCAACACCATTATGGGGATTATCACATCTTTCCAGTCGTTTACACAGGTGATCATCATGCTGGATATGGATGGTGGTATAGAGAAATCCGGGCTGGTGTACGGTTTGTATATTTATACGAATGCGTTCAGAGATTTCAAAATGGGTTATGCAAGTGCCTTGTCCTGGGTGCTGCTGATCATCACGGCTGTTTCAATAGCCATAACGATGAAAGTCTTTAAAGACAGGGATAAATAAGGGGGGAAGCGATGACGAAGATAAATAAGAGTAGAAAAACGACGGTTTATATAGTGGCAGTCTTGTTGAGTTTGCTGTTTATTTTTCCTTTCTTGTGGATGGTTTCGACGTCTTTTAAAACTCAGGATCAGATATTCGATGCGCCGATGGAATTACTTCCAAATCCCTTTGTAACGGATGCCTACAGAGAACTGTTTACAGAGACGGATTTTTCAAGATATTTTTTAAATACGATTTTTGTCACGGGAATGACTTTGTTGGGCGTTCTGACTTCTTCATCGATTGTGGCCTTTGGTTTTTCATACTTTAAATTTCCTGCAAAAGAGGCGCTCTTTAAAGTCTTACTGGCGACGATGATGTTGCCGGCACAGGTTACGATGATTCCCCAGTACATGCTTTTTGACAAACTGGGCTGGGTGGGTTCTTTCAAACCTCTGATCATACCGACATTTTTTGGGGGAACCTGGGTAATATTTCTGTTAAGGCAATTTTTTGATACCGTTCCGAAAGAATATGCCGAAGCTGCGAAAATGGATGGTGCAAATGAACTCAAGATATTTTTCAGGATTTATCTGCCGCTTGCCAAGGCACCGGTTGCGACGGCTGCCCTTTTTGTCTTCCTGTGGACCTGGACGGATTTTCTGAACCCGTTAATTTATCTGCATGACGATAAGATGTACACCTTATCGATCGCACTGCACAGGATTGCATCGGGAACACATTATCCCAACTGGCCGGTTTTGATGGGCGGATCGTTGTTGATGGCTTTACCGATTATCATCCTCTTCTTCACCTCGCAGAAGACGTTTATAAACGGGGCAACGATAAGCGGAATAAAAGGATAATTTATTATGAATACCATAACTCAACAGGAGGTTTTTTTATGAAAAAGGCTTTATTATTGTCAATTTTGGTTATTTCATTCGTTTCTTTATGTCTATCTTCAGACTTCATCGTTTCGGAAGGGAAGTCTTATTTTGGTACTTTTCCGGTCATAGATTCTTATCCGGATGTGGAAGGTAAAACACTGACAGATGGCGAATGGCGATTCGCATACGATGAATCCGTCGTAGCCGTTGAAAAAGCGGACATAAATGGTGCGGATATCATCGTTGATCTCGGTGAATACAGAGAAGATCTGACCTATTTCGCCGTTAAATTTATGCTTTCACCGGCAGCTGCCGTCGTAGCACCTTACAGTTTTCTGGTTTCCGTCAGTGAGGACGATGAATTATACGAAATGGTCGGCATGGGAACGGAAGTGCTTGAAGGCTGGGAAAATGAAAGGATATTGACGATGTTCCTTGCAACGGAAGAACCTGTAGAAGGACAGTTTGTGAAATTCTCCATAAGAAGGCAGGCAGGTGCATGGGTCTTATTAAGTGAAGTACAGGTTGGCGCCGGGGAATTACCGGAGGATATAGCCACACTTATGCCTGGACAGAGAGAGGTGGATTATGATGCACTGGAAAATCTCGCAGCGGGTATGCCCTATTTCATGACACCGGAACCAAGTACCGCATACCCGGATGAGGGAGAAAAAGTAACGGATGGGAGTTATGCCTATTCCTGGGCGGATATGATCGGTTTCAAGGACATTGAAGAAAATCCGACAATCATTCTGGATCTTGGAGACATCAGGAGTATCGAAAGAGTTGCCGGACATTTCATGTGCTCCAATGCATCTGCTGT
>DAINPP010000011.1:39697-65846 GCA_036743375.1 Thermotogae bacterium
AGATTCTGTACCAGGGATTATTTTATACATATGGCTTCTGCAGCAGGGTTAGAGGTAATTACTCCGGAAAAGAGAATGTTGGGGATGAAAAAAACTCAGCCGGATATTGGTAATTTACATCACTGGATGAGAAAGAATATTTCCGATGTCAGACATGCGATTATTTCAATGGACATGTTAATTCATGGGGGGCTCATTCCTTCGAGAATGAGCCTGGATTTACCGGAAACCCTCGAAAAGAGAATGGAGTTTTTAAAGGAATTAAGAAAGGAAAATATCAACGTCTACGCCTCAGTCTGTGTTACCAGGGCACCATTTTACGATTCAGCTGAGGAAGAACCGGATTACTGGCAGTATTTTGGGGAAAAAATATACGATTATTCAAGGGAGATCGTAAAACGGGGCATCAACATACATGAAAAAGGGATGAAATTGCCGCAAACCGATATTCCAAGGTGGATTGTTGATGATTTTATCTGGAGACGACAGAGAAATTTCAAACTGATACAAAAGGCTATAGAATGTGTCGAAGAAAACACCATCACCTTTCTGAATCTGACCCTCGATGACAATTCGGAGGGAAGTATGTCCCTATTTGAAGCGGCTTTGCATCAGAAACTGGTAGATGAGAAAAGACTCAACGATAGGGTTTCGATACATGCGGGAGCGGATGAATCCACGCTCAGTCTCCTGTCGAGACTGTTATGTGATATGAGCGGAATAACTCCCAAATTTGAAATCACATATCTTTTTCCAGAGTATGCCGAATTTATACCGGCATACGAAGGGAGACCTCTGAAAGAGGGGTTGAGATCTCATGTGGAAAGCGCCGGTGGAAAAGTCGTAGAAAAACACGGAGACATCCTTCTCGCAGTCAGTAATCCCAGGGAGAAAGAAGACGGCATGAATCAGAAAAGCGATCCACCCTATGAAGACAAATGCTGTGATTTTGTGGAAAAATGCAACGCTTCGGAAGGTGTAAAGGGCTATGTGAATATAAGATACACGAACGGCTCTGACAATGCCCTTATCGAAAAACTGCTTGATTCAGAACCGGATTGGAATATTACCAATATCAGCGGCTGGAATACGGCGGGAAACACGATAGGAACGGTTTGTACGCACAGTATTATTCAGTTCCTGGTCTCAAAAGGGTTAATCGAAGGGGATATCGATCAATTAAGAACATTACAGTACATATTTCTCCTGGAGCATTGGGGATTTCAAAGTAATGCCAGAAAAGAACTGCTGGAGAAGGCAATGAACGAAAAGAATTCCAAACCTTGGTCTTTGATTGCCATAGAAGATTGGGCACTGGATTTAACGAAACGTATTCTGAATCCGTATTCTGAAAGAATAGCCGATTCACTCAATATCGGAATAGAGGATTTTGAACTCTTTTTTCCATGGCACCGATCATTTGAACTGGGAATAAAAATATAAAGAATGGGAGGCAGTATGAAAAAAATTATTTTTCTTCTGATCATTATAATGGTAGCTACTGTTTCTTTTGCAGAGGGGGAAACACCTATACTGAAATTCTGGGTTATGAGTGATATACACAGTGCGGCTGATGCATTCGATAAGGCATTGAAAGATGCATGGAAACAGACACCTGATTATGATCTCTTAATCCTTAACGGTGATCTGGTTGATATAGGACAGATAGAGGATTATGAAGGCGTTATGACCGTTTTAAATAACGCAAGAGAAGAGGGAATAGTACCTGAAGCAGTTGAATTCAACATAGGAAATCATGAATATTACTACGCGTATGGAACTGGGGCACATGGCAGGAAATATACTGATATCCTGCAGGGGCGCTATTTCGAATATTCCGGAAGAGATGATTACTGGCATACGGTTGAGCTCAAAAAGATAGGATTTATTTCTCTGGGATCAGAGGTTACTTACAATAAATATGAAAACAAGAGTACGGTTTCAGCCGTGATATCCGATATGCAGATGGAATGGTTTGAAGATGAGGTTAAAAAATACAGTTCAACGGGCAAGCCTACTTTTGTATTTCTGCATCAGCCACTTGATGATACGGTTTATTTTTCAAGGTTTTATAAGGGCAATGTGGACAAAGATTCTGAGATAAAGAAAATTCTCAGTGAGAATTCCAATATGTTCTTTATCTCTTCACATTCTCATGAAGCCTTTGAGAATGGTGGTAATTTTTATCAGGATGAAAGTGGATATGTCTGTATAGACAGTTCTTCGGTCGTGAGGACCGCTGAGACCTCAGACAAAGGACATCATGAACAGACCTTGCTTGAAAATACCGGTCAAATGCTTTATGTGGAAGTCTATTCCGATAAGGTTGTTTTAAAGGCAAGAGATTTTGTAAAAGATTGCTGGATAGACAACGCCTTTTTAACCGTTGATTTGAAATGATGGATAAATCCCGAAGAATCTTGTTTCTTCGGGGTTTATTTTTTTATATTTTTCTTGTATAATGAATTTTGGTTATGATAAATGTAAAATGTGCAATACACGGAACACTTTAGGTCAGGGGTGGAGAATGAGTAAAAATATTTTAGTCACGATTGAAACACTTCTAACTTCTTTCACGAAAACTGAAAAAAAAATCGCAGATTTTGTTCTTAAAAACCATAAAAAAGTGGTATATATGTCACTTACGGAGCTTTCGGATCAGCTTTCCGTCAGTGAGGGTTCTATCGTCAGGTTTTGTCAAAAACTTGACTTGAAGGGATTTCATCCATTTAAAATATTGTTGGCGAGTGTTAATTCTGATGAAAGCTGCTCAGATGAAATGTATTCCAATATGAAATCAGGCGATTTGAATTCATTGGGAGAATATCTTGCCAAGAAAAACATCGAGGTAATAAACAACACCTGTGATATGATGAAGTCAAGTTCGCTTCAAAAATGTGTGGATATGATTTTAAAATCAAAGAATATCCTGATAGCAGGAGTGGGATCTTCCGGGAACACGTCTCAGGATGCCTTTTACAAACTTATGAGAATGGGCTTCAGCTGTAGAACTTCATCAGATCCCCATATCTTGGCAATGATGGCAGCTCAACTGAAAAAAGGAGACTTGCTGCTTGCCATTTCCCAAAGCGGAAGTACATTGGAGATCGTCGATATTTCAAAGATTGCAAAGGAATCGGGAGCTAAGATCATCTCTATTACAGGTTATGCAAGATCTCCTTTGGAGAAATATTCGGATGAAGTCTTGTTAACACCGACAAGGGAAGCCCCCTATGAATCAGGTGCCCTGAGATCGAAGATCGCTCAGTTATATGTCCTCGAATTGCTTGTTACCGCAGTATTCAATCAGAATAAGGATATTTCTGAAAAAAATATAGAGATGACGGCAGATTCCGTTAAAAACTGGATATACTGAAATTTTTTTCGGGAACAATCATTTTATGATCTGGCCTTCAAAAGACGGACGGGAGAATTTTTAAATTCTCCCGTCCGTCTTTTGAAGATCCTGTGAATTTGCTGCCTTTTCTCAGTATGAAATAGAGAAATGCTCTGAACGCCTTATTTCTGTTTTGAAGGTAATTTGTAGATGATTGCACCGATAATGGCTGTGAATGGAGCGGTGAGAACCAGTCCAAAGCTTCCGATGATCGTCTTGAATATTTCAGAGGAGAAATAATTCAGGTTCAGCATGGCACCTGCGTTGACACCCTGTGCCATGAAAGCCATCAGCAGGGTGAGATAACCGCCTGCATAGGCAAAGAGTAGTGTTGTACTCATCGTTCCCACGACGGCACGTCCTATGTTGAGACCGGAAATTGTGAGCTCTTTTACGGTGATTTTCGGATGCTTGTCAACGATCTCCTTCATGGCGGCGGAAAGGTCCATCCCTATATCCATAACGGCACCTGAACTGCCGATGAAAACGCTTGCCAGAAAAAGTTTGTTGAGGTTCAGATTTGCAAAACCTGAATTCAACAACGTTTCCGAAAAGGGCATGACGGATCCGTTGATGACGAAGGGATCCGAGAAGAGCTGCGAGAGGATTAGTGTGATCAGAACACCGGAACCGGCTCCGAGAAAGGCCACGATTCCCTTTTTCTCAAACCCGCCGACGAGAAAGATAACGACTGCCGTTAGGGCAAGGACGATCCAGAAGGCGAGAAAGACGGGGTCATATCCCTGAAGAAACAGTGGAATCATGACTTTCCATATCATCAGCAATGATGTGGAGAAGGATAGAACGGTCTTGATTCCCGTCCATCCGGCATAAATGATGAGGATGATCACAAATATGCCAAAGAGGATTCCCTCGGTTCCGAGCCTGTAGAAATCCACGACGTTCAGATACGTCCTGCCGCGGGCGTCAAACATCTCGACATAAACCGTATCCCCCGCTTTCAGGAACTTATCCAGTTCCATCTTTCCGATGAGCTGATTGTTCGTTTCGAAAATCTCTCCCTTTCTTTCGCCTCTGAGAACTTCTATTTCGGCGTATTGTTCTCCCTGACGGATGATACCGTATTGCCCGACTTCGGAGTTATCGACGGAGATAACTTTTCCCACCGTATAGGTGTATGTATCGTTGTCTTTCTGATAATTGTTGGGAATGAGAAGTAATAGGATGTTGGCAATCAGAAGAATGATGATGAAAAGTATTTCAGATTTTTTTTCTCTGTTGAACATTTTATACATTATAAACACACCTTCTATCTTGAAAAACAGCCACCCTTTGGGGTGGCTGCTCATTATAGCATTGCATTGGTTTATTATTTTACGAGTGCAAAGAGATATTTTGCAATGTCCGTGTTATCGTAGTAACCTGAGAACATTTCCTGTCCGTTACCCATTGCATAGGTAACAACCGGTACGCCAGTATGGGAATAGGTTGTCCATGCAAGTCCGGCCTTGTTGTTGAGGATATGCGTACAGGTCATGGCGATCGGATTGTAGCCACCGTAGAGAAGGTAGGCTTCTTCTGCGTTATCTGAACCGTTTACGAATGTATCAACCGCAGCTTCAAGCTGTTCGGTTTCATAAGCTGAGAGTTTGAGTGCTTCGTTTTCACCATCTTCCGTGTAAAGTCCGAAGAATGCGGTGATTTCCGGAAGAACATCTTCAAAGCTTTTGAGTTCTCCGGAAGCCTTCATTGTATTTACCTTTGCCGTGAATACATCGTATGAACCCTTCTGATTTGCGATCAGTTCAGGATAGGCTGCATACTGTGTGCCCGCGAATCCGATTGTGAGTCCACCTGTTTCGTGGTCTCCTGTTACAACGATGAGTGTGTCTTCGGGATTTTCCTTGTAGAATTCTACCGCCTGAGCGATTGCATCGTCAAATGCGATTGTGTCTCCGATTGATCCCGCCGCGTCGTTTGCGTGACAGGCCCAGTCAATTTTTCCACCTTCTACCATGAGGAAGAATCCTTTATCGTTGTCAAGGAAATCGATAGCCGTTTTTGTGATATCTGCCACGTCGAATGTCGGTGCGTTGTCAACCGCGTAATTCATGGCCTTTGAACCGTCGAGATCTTCGTTGATGATCCATACTCTTTCGCTTCCCGGATTCTTTGGATCAAATGCTTCGTAACCTGCCTGTGTATTGATGATTTCGTAACCGTTTGTCTTTGCCATTTCGTATACGTTTTCCTGGTCTTTACCCTTTCCTGTCGGATATTTGATGTCGCCACCGCCGAAGAAGGCAAATCCGCTTTCTGCGAGCTGTCTTGCAATTTCGTAGTAGTTGCTTCTGCTTGCCTGATGTGCATAGAAGGCCGCTGGTGTCGCGTGGTCGATGGATACGGTTGAAACAACTCCTACCTTCCATCCCATGCTGTTAACCCTTTCTGCAATTGTTTCGAGAGCGTTGCTGAGTGTCGGGTCAAATCCGATAACACCGGAGTTCGTCTTGTATCCTGTAGCAAGTGCTGTTCCGGCAGCTGCTGAGTCAGTGATGAATGCATTTGCAGCGTGCGTTGTTGTCATACCCTGTACCGGGAATTTGAACATGGTTAGCTTGGGTGTTTCCACGTTTGCGAGTGAGCTTTCGAGAAGCTGTGCGGCATTTGACTGTGGCATTGCCATTCCGTCACCGATGAAAAGAAATACATACTTTGGTCCCTGTGCGAAGAGTGCTGCCGTGAGAAGGAGCACTATTGCAACGGTCATTAATACTTTTTTCATTTGATACCCTCCTGAATGTTGAAAGTTTAAGTCAGATAAATCCATACGCGGGTACTATAAAATTAAATTCTAAATAAAATGATAAAAAAAAATAAGTTTTGTTAGCTTACGTTTTTCTTAACAAGGTAACTACAGCTTTTAACTGTATGGTATAATATTATGTATAATCCGGGGGGTTTTTTTTATGGAAGAATCGGCTAATTCGATCAACAGATTTCTAATAACAATTGCTTCTTTTGCAAGGGAGTTAAACACGGCCAAAGATAAAGTTGACATTTCCAGGGCCATCGAAAAGGTTCTGGGAAGGTTTTTCACTATCTCGTCGAGTCTGACGGCCGTCTATTCCGAAGAAGAATGGCATGTCATCCGTCTTGAAGACGATTTTCCCCTTACAAAGGTAGAGATGGAAAATTATTATGACCTTGCCCTTTCAAGAAAATCACCGAGTTTTTTCCCGCTCGACGACTCGGATTATCTGATCATCCTTCCTTCGGTCAAGTCCGGTAAGGTGCTTTCAACCTTTTTTGGCTATGTAAAAGAGAATGAAAACGGGTTTACTCAGGAACTTGAAACCATGTTTGGTTTTTTCAGTTTTTATTCCGGGATCGTGATAGAGAATATCAACCTCTTTGAAGAGGTAAATGCCAGTGCAAAAGTGCAGCAGGAGCTGAAGGAATATTTTGAGATGATGCTGAACTCACTGGATGAGGGAATTTGCGTCCTGGACAAGGAAAGGGAATTTGTCTTTAAAAACAGAAAATATGATGAGATCAATCCCGATGAAGAAGTGATAGAACATATAAGGGAAATCGTTGTCAATACACTGATGGAAAATGAGGGACAGGCCTCTGAGAAAGAATTCGACGAAGGCTTTTTCTCTTTCAATTCGGTCATCCTTCTTTCCGATGAGCAGGTCCTCGTCAGGCTCGAGGATATCTCCAACACCAAAGAACTTGAAAGGATGAAAAAGGTCGATCAGATGAAGACCGAATTCATCGCCAATATCTCGCATGAACTGAGGACACCACTTTCAGCCATTAGGGCCTATTCGGAAACGATTAACGATTCGGTTGACATGATGGATTCCGATACCCTGAAGGAATTCATGGGGACAATTATGGATCAGAGTGATCATCTCGCCTTTTTGCTGGATCAGCTGCTGGATTTCTCACGGATGGAGAGAAAGGATCTCAAGCTCGAACCGGATAATTTTGACCTCGTTCCTGTCATAAGGAAGGCAAAGGAAAGCAACAAGGAAAAATATGAGGAAAATCAGGTCGAGGTCATTCTGGATATACCCGATGAAAAAGTGATGGTCTATGCCGATGAAAAGCGGATCAAGCAGGTGATGATCAATCTGATTTCCAATGCGGTTAAATATTCGGATAAGACGAAAGAGAAAAAATATGTCAAGGTTCAACTTGGCAGTATCGGACGTGAAGTCATCATAGAGATTACGGACAACGGCATCGGCATAGCCGATGAGGAGCATAAGAAGATATTTACCAAATTCTACCGTGTCGACAGCTCCCTCACCTATGAGGTTGAAGGAACGGGACTTGGCCTGGCGATTTGTCAGGAGATTGTTCACGAGCACGGAAAAGAGATCGTTGTACAGAGTACCCCGGGGAAAGGATCGTCCTTTGTTTTCAGACTGGACAAAGCGGAGGGGTAGCCTATGGATCTGAAAAAGACGATACAGCAGATAGAGAGCCTGCCGTCTCCCGATTTTGTCCTTCAGAAAATCGTGGATACGGCGAATAACCCTTCTGCTTCTGCAAAGGATCTGAATGAAGTCGCCTCAAAGGATCCGGCTTTTGTGGCCAAGATCTTGAAGCTTGCCAATTCTGCTTATTACGGTCTTCCGAGGAATGTCTCCAAATTGACGGAAGCCATCATGATTCTCGGTTTCAAGACCGTCAGGAATATGGCTTTGAGTATTTTTACGAACAAGGAGTTTTTCAACTTTGAATCCAAAGAGTTGAATCTCAAGGAATTCTGGAAACATTCGATCGTTGTTGCCACAATCGGCGAACTGACGGCTGAGAAGATAGGCTATTCCAACAAGGAAGAGCTGTTTATGTGCGGCCTGCTGCATGATATAGGTAAATCCGTTCAGGGCGTTCTTTTTCCTGGTCTGCTGGATGCAATAGTCAAGTTGGCGAAAACGAAGAAGATTTCCTATTATGAAGCGGAGAAACTGCTTGAGATTCCTACACATGAGATCTTTGCGGAGATACTCGTAGAAAAATGGAATTTTCCCGAACTGGTCCTTATATCCGCGTCGAGGCATCATCGGCCGGATAGTATGAGAAATTCCATCTATTCGGATCCGGTGAACATCATCACCCTGTCCACCTTTATCGCTGAAAGGATGGGACTTGGGGATAATGGCGGAGGCAGACATATAGATGTTCCGAAGTATTGCTGGGATGAGCTTGGGTTTACGCCTGTTTTGTTTGATGAATTAATTGCTTCTGTAGAAGACAAGGTCAGAAAGATAGATGAATTCATGAATATTCAAGGAGAGTGATCTTAGTGAGGATAGGTATTTTAACTGGTGGTGGAGATTGTCCGGGGTTAAACGCAGTTGTCAGAGGTATCGTTTCAGCAAAGAGATCAGATATGGAGATATTCGGATTTATGAGGGGTTGGAGAGGACCTCTTGAGTGTGATTATATCCCGCTTAATTCGGAAGATGTTGAAGGTATTCACATTCTCGGAGGAACGATACTGGGTACCTCGAGGACTAATCCGTTTAACAAGGAAGAAGATACGAAGAAACTCTTTGAAAATCTTGAAAAATTGAAAATAGATGGCATCATAGCAATCGGTGGAGATGATACCCTTTCAGTGGCGGCAAAATTGTCCTCCTATCATTTTCCGGTTGTCGGAGTGCCAAAGACGATAGATAACGACGTTTCAAATACAGATTATACCTTTGGTTTTCACACGGCGGTCAACGTTGGGGCGGATGCCATAGACAGACTGCATTCAACGGCCAAGTCACATAACAGGGTGTTCTACGTTGAGATCATGGGGAGAGAGGCCGGATGGATCGCACTCGAGGCCGGATTGGCCTCAGGGGCTCATCTCGTTCTGATCCCTGAATATCCGATGACATTGGATGAGATCCTTTCAATCGTCGATAGAAGAATGGCCAAGGGAGGCTATGCGATCGTGGCGGTTGCGGAGGGATTTAAGCCGACGGAATTTGAGGATGAACTCAACAAACATAGGGCCATAGATGCCTTTGGTCATGTACAGCTTGGGGGAATTGCCGAATTCCTGACTGAAATCACAAAGGAGAGAAGAGATTATGAGACCAGGTCCGTTGTACTTGGTCATCTGTTGAGAGGTGGAACACCAACGGCCTTTGACAGAATTCTCGGGACAAGATACGGTGTTCATGCGATGGAATTGATCAAACGAGGAGATTTCGGAAGAATGGTGGCACTTTCGGGAAATGACATCATTTCTGTTCCAATCGAATATGGCGTAGCGACAAAAAAACTCGTTCCATATGATTATTACAAATTGTGTACATTGTTCTTCGGATGATCCTTCCTTAAAAGGATGGTGATGTTTTGAGAGGTAATCATGCCTATGTACTCTGGGCAATAGAAGTAATCGAAAAATATATCAGAGAAAATCTGATCATTGATATACCGGAATACATCCCGCATCAGCTGCTTGAGACACAAGCTGGTGCGTTTGTTTCCCTTCATACGGAAAACAATACGTTAAGAGGTTGCATAGGAACTATTCTGCCGACACAGAAGAATCTTGCCTTAGAAATCAGAGAGAATGCCATAGCCGCCGCAACGAGAGATCCAAGGTTTAATGCACTTTCTCCTGATGAACTGGCGTATGTAACGGTATCTGTCGATGTTCTTTCAATGCCCGTTTCCTGTGAGGAGGTGGGAGAACTGGATCCAAAGAGATACGGTGTAATTGTGGAGAGCGGTTACAGAAGAGGTTTGCTGCTTCCGGACCTTGACGGTGTGGATACTGTAGAGATGCAGTTGAATATCGCGAGGCGGAAGGCCGGAATAGCGGCGGATGAACAGATTAAAATATATCAATTTGAGGTTAACAGGTACCATTGAGGAGGAGATAGAAATGAGAGAGGCCCTCTTTTACGAAGAACTGAGTGACGGTAAGGTTAAATGTAATCTTTGTCCGCACCATTGTGAGATTGAGGAAGGTAATTACGGACTGTGTAAGGTCAGACAGAATAAAGGCGGGGTTCTGTACACACAGACCTACGGAACATTGTCATCGATCGCCAACGATCCGATGGAAAAAAAGCCGCTTTATCACTTTCATCCGGGGGAAATGATCCTTTCGGTTGGATCCTGGGGATGCAACATGGCCTGTCCATGGTGTCAGAACTGGGAAATAGCCCATGATAAACCGACAGTCCAGAAAGTGGACCCCGACAGACTGATAGATCTTACACTGGACAGAGGTCTTGAGGGGATTGCATATACTTACAATGAACCGATAACCTCATTTGAGTTTGTGCTTGATACATCAAGGATGGCGAGCGCGGAGGGACTTTACAACGTCATGGTCACCAACGGCTACATAGAAGAGGATCCCCTTAAGCTGCTGCTTCAGACCATGCAGGCGATGAATATAGATCTGAAGGGTTTTTCTCCGGAGTTCTACAGGAAGAGATGTGCGGCAGATCTTGAGATAGTGAAGAGAAACATAGGGATCATCAGTAAAGAGGGGCTGCACCTCGAACTGACGACGCTGATCATTCCCGGTGAAAATGATTCCGAGGAGGAAATGGAAGCACAATGCAGATGGATCGCATCGATCAACGATCGAATTCCGCTGCATCTTTCGAAATATCATCCGGCCTATAAATTTAACAAACCACCGACGGAAGATGAGAGTCTGCTCAAACTCTTCCGGATAGCAAAAAAATATCTGAAATATGTCTACCTTGGAAACACAACTCTCCAAGAAGGAAGGAATACCTATTGCCCCGAATGTGGTAATCTGCTCATAGAGAGACATGGGTTCAGATCCGAAATCATCGGGCTGAAGGATAAGAAGTGTGATAAATGTCAGGCGGAAATCAAGATCAAGTTATGAGGCTTACGAGAAATTCCTGGATACTGATTGCCTCTTTTGCCGTTCTTGTGATCATTTTGATCACGACTGCCGTTCTGAGGGATACCGAGGAATATGTGTCGAAAGTGGAGATTGCGTTAGGTACGACGGTCAGAGTCGTCATAGCTTCCGATAAGAATCCGGCGCTGATCATCGAGTCGGTATTGAGGGAATTCAGGCGGATAGAGGAGAAATTCTCCGTCAACCTGGCAGATAGCGAAATCAGCCGGATCAACGGAAACAACGGGCAGCCTTATGAGATGGACGAGGAGATGGCCTTTGTCATCGAAAGGGCACTGACGATTGCAAAGGCGACAAACGGGGCTTTTGATCCAGCTCTCGGAAATCTGATCAACCTCTGGGGCTTTGATAAGATAGGAGATGTAGATTTTAAGGGTCGTGTTCCTTCCGACGATGCGATACTGGCGGCTGTTGCCTCATCGGGTTATGAAAACGTTGAGGTGAACGGGGTCTATATCACGCTTAACAACGGGGTCAAACTTGATCTTGGTGGAATCGTCAAGGGGTATGCCATTGATCGCGGGATCGCGATTGCACAGGAGATGGATCCCAAGGCGACCGGCTATATCGATGCCGGACGGGACATCGGAATCATCGGTCCCAAATTCAGTTCAGATTCATGGTCGATTGGTGTCCAGCATCCGCGAAGTGATAATCCGGGGGAATATCTGGATGTAGTCTACCTTGAAAAGGGTTCGATCGTAACCTCCGGGGATTATGAAAGGTTCTTTATCATCGATGGAGTAAGGTATCATCACATCATCAATCCGAAAACGGGCTATCCCGTCGTGAAAACCGTCTCAGCAACCGTCATTTCTTCTACGGCAATGGACGCGGATGCGCTTTCGACGGCCGCATTTGTGCTTGGTGGAGAATTTGCATCGGTGATTCTGCCTTCCCTTGGAGGACAGGGTCTGTTTGTGAATGATGAGATGGAGCAGTTTACAACCGAAGGCTGGTCCTTTTTCACGGAAAAGAGATAACGATGAATGAAAGGCAAAATGAACCGGTTCTGTTCAGAAAAAAGGATGTCCTCGTCTATTCGGTCCTTGCCGTTTTTTTTCTGAGTCTTCTTTTTTTGGTTTCACATATCAACGGAGGCCGGGGGTCAAATGTCCTTGTCCAGATAAACGGAGAGGCTTGTTATCGTTTTTCCATCCTGGATTCAGGAGTCTATCCAATAGCGTATGAAGGGAAACATCTGATGGATCTCGTGATAGATCGGGAAGATGTTTATATAAGAGATTCCGAATGTCCCCTGCATCTCTGTGAAAGGGATCATTTGAACGATTCAGGAGTCCTCGTGTGTGTCCCTCAGAAGGTTCTGGTCACCTTTGATGATGAAAAAGTCGTGGACAGGGAAAAAGAGGTTGACCTCGTTACAAGATAAAGTGAACAGGTGATGAAGATAGAAAATTCCATTGCAAAAAAATCCTCGAAGATAACTTTTCTGGCCATACTGACAGCTCTCGCAATCATCATTAACATCTTTGAGTACATGATACCACCTCCAATACCGGTAGGTGGATTTAAATGGGGTTTTTCAAACTTTATTCTGCTGATGACGTTCTATCTGTTTGGAATCAGAGAGGCTTTCATCGTAGGCCTTCTTAAGGTTCTTGTGGCTTCCTTTTTCAGTGGAAGATTTCTCTCTCCGGGATTCTTTCTCGGGCTTGGCGGGACGTTGAGTTCCCTGACGCTGATGTCTTTTCTGTTCAGAAGGAGATTTGGCCTGATGGCTGTGAGTGTCAGCGGGGCCTTTGCGAGTAATCTCACTCAGTTGTTGCTCTCGGCACTGTTGTTTGTAGGCTCTTTCAGGGTGTTTTATCTCGGCGTCTACGTGATGATTCTGGGAACGATTACCGGTGTATTAAATGCAGTTATGACTTATGGAGGCATTTTATGGTTGAAAAAGATACGTATAATTTGATACTGGCATCCAACTCTCCGAGGAGAAGAGAACTGATGAATCGGTTTGGGATGCCTTTCAGCTGTGTTTCACACAAACTTGAAGATGAAAGCATAGCGGATATGGAGAAAAAGCATGAACAGGAGATCGTGGTGGAGATTGCACTGAATAAACTCAGATCCCTTTACGATGATTACAGGGAAAATGGCGTTGTGATCGTGTCGGCGGACACGATGGTCTTTTTCAACGGAAGAGCCCTTGGCAAGCCGGCAGATGAGGAAGAGGCCTATCGGATGCTGACGGCGATGTCAGGCGAATGGCATGAGGTCTACACGGGATGCGGTATCTTTATCAGGGCTCATGATGGGAAGGAACATGAGATCAAATTCTGGGAAAAGACACGGGTCCGATTCAGAAAGGTGCCAAAACAATTTATCAGACAGTATATCGCAGGAGGCAGCCCGCTCGATAAAGCAGGGGCGTATGGAATTCAGGATGAAGGGGCCTTCATGATCGAAAAAATAGCTGGTGATTATTACAATGTAATGGGTCTTCCCATCGGAAGAATATGGGAATTGTTCCTGGATTTTGAAGTGCTTTCCTCCGATTTTGGACAGCCCGATTGATATGCTGCCGAGGGAAAAACTTCTGAAACTCGGTCCTGCTCAGCTGACAGAAAGTGAATTGATCGCCATATTACTGAGAACTGGGACAAAGGGTCAGAATGTTGTGGATGTCTCTCTGCAGCTCTACGAAGAGATGGGGAATTCCCTTTACAGCCTGCATCAGTCATCCTTTGAAAGGATCAAGAAGATCAACGGTCTTGGTGAAGTAAAGGCGGTAACCTTAAAGGCCGCATTGGAACTCGGAATGCGTTTGCACAGGGAATTGATCATGCCGGAGGTGATTAAAAGACCGGCGGATATCTATGCACTCTGTGATGATATGGTGTTCCTGGATCGGGAAATTGTCAGGGTCATTTCTGTAGATTCAAAGTCGAACGTCATTTCGATAGAGGATATTACGATGGGAACGGTTAATTCGTCTCTCATTCATCCGAGAGAGGTCTTTAAGTCTGCCATCTTACATTCTGCAGTTTCTTTTGCCCTGGTACACAATCATCCATCCGGAGACCCTTCACCGAGTCAGGCCGACAAAGAGATTACCAAAAGATTAAAAGAATGCGCCAAAATCGTTGGGATTGATATAATAGATCATGTAATCGTTGGGAAAGGCAGGTTTTTCAGCTTTACCCTCGATAAAGAGTTACAGGGAGGTGAGTCGGATCATGGGAGAAAAGGATCAAGGACTCGAGAAGTTGCAGAAACTGAAGATGGAGATTGAAAGGGATATAGAAAAAAAGACCGGTAAGAAGATCATCAAGGACGAACAGAAGAGAAAACTAACGCTTTCGGACGATGTCAGGAAGAGGCTGACGGAAAACAAATCGACCGCGGTAAAGCTGGATGATATAAACACGCTGGTGGATATAGAGAAAAAAATATTTGATACCTCTCTCAGTGATCTGAAGGGAATATTCCGAACCAATATAAACAGTGTCAGTAACATCATCGCAAAGGAGAATCTCAAGGGGATCCTTGAGCTGCTGAATAAAAATGTGACGAAGGCCGATCAGAAATTTGCGCAGATCATACAGACCGGAAAGAAGGATTACGTCTTCTTCAATTATTTCCTGACAAAAATCATTGCGGGGATAGATATGAATAACGAATTAAAGGCCTTTTTCAGAAGTTATCCGGATTCTGCCTATCCGTTTCTTGCCATCATCTTTTCCACCATCTTCAGGACAGGCTCCTATGCCTCTTTAAAAAGTATGCTCACCCTCGTTGAAAAAGACAACAGGGAACCCCTGCTCAGTCTCGTCAGTAATATGATCAGGCACAATTTCCATGAGGTGACAAAAAATGTCAGTTCTCTGTACAGACAGAACGAATTCAAGGATTTTCAGAATATAGCCGGAGCCCTTCCCTATCTCGTCAGCGGAGATGACGAATCCTACAAGCGGTTGCTGGGTGCCTTTGAAAAGAAGGAAAATCATCATTGTTCGAAAATCTATTTTGAATACCTGACAAGAGAGGAAGTCAATTCGGAAAAGACCTTGAGGCTGTGTCCGACGGGCAAATATATCCTTGCGAGGAAGATGCTGAAGAACGGAAATATTAAGGAGGCAAAGGAGCTGGCAAAAGACCTTGTCAGATTAAAGGATCCACATGGTATCCTTCTGCAGTCCAGTATTCTTTATGCCAGTGGGGATCAGATCAATGCCTACAGGGTCTGGTTTGAATTGCTTAAATCATACAGAACCATTCTGATCGGATGGGATTCACATTCCGATACGGAATTCAGGGGTCTCGGTCTCAACAGGAGCTCAAGGAGTCTCAGGATAGAGGAATATACGATGCCGGATAACGTTGCCGCGTTTAAAATGCAGATAGAGAAGCGGGTGAATATGAGAAACGATTTTGAGATATTCCTGTATCCTCTCGAAGAGTTGAAAACGCTTTTTACACCCTATCCGTGTCAGCTCTACTATGAGTTAAACTGATTTTTTCAGTTATTGTGAAAGATTGAAAGTGAAAGAGGGGATTTACATGAACCTGATACAACCTATGGAATTGATGATTACAGATAATGAACAGTGGGAATTGAAGGTATATAACCTCGCTCCCGTTGTCTTTTCAGGCTGCTGTTTCATCGATAATTTGAGTGACAGGTTGAAACTCGAGGTTTCCACGCGATTTTCAGCAGGGGATTTTCTGGCAAATGAGAGTGAGATCTTAAAACTCAGGGGAAATCTTGGAAATATTCTAATTGCAAAAGAGGAATATATCAGTCAATTTGCCAATCTGCTCAATATGAGTACCGTGCTGTACAGGTTGAAGACCACTATCAATAAAAATGCACCGAATATGAAGATTATTGTCAGAAATGTACCGGAGATCATTTTCAGAAAAGAGTATTTTGTCGATGTCATAGAAGACTCAGGGTGTATTTACTGGCCGATGTCCATGACGGACGGCATTATTCATAATGCCATGTGGAAACAATTTGTGGATATCAAGGGAGCTGTCGACCTGTATAGAAAGAAGCTGTATCCGGGGATGCGGCTGATGTTTGAATGTACCAATTTGTCTGATAGTCTCGAGGCGATGAACAGCGGTGCGGATGGGATCATACTCAGAAATATGAGACCGGATCTTGTGGCCGAGATAACCAAGACACTCAGGGAAAGATTTAAAAAGGTTTACCTGGAATACATCGGAGATGTGAAACTGTCAAACATAGAGGGTTATGCGAAGACAGGGGTCGATTCACTTGGCATAGATGACATCACCTCTCTTTTCGGAAAGAGTAATCTGAAGATGGAACTGAAAAAAATCATCGCAGAGGAACAGAATGAAACAAATGAAGAATAAAAAAAATCTTATCGTGTTTATCGACTCTTCAACGAGATGCTTCTACGTTGCCATAAAGGATACACAGACCAACGCGTGTCAGGTGAAGATCTTTACGCAGAAAGAACTGAAAGGTGAAGCCGTTCTTTCGGTTGTAAAGGGATTGTTCGAAGAATACGGTTATACGAATGAAAATATAGAAATGCTGTGTACAACATCCGGTCCGGGTTCTCTGACCGGCCTCAGGATCTGTATGAGTACGTTGAAGACCATGGCACAGGTCCTGAATCTTCCCATTGTGACGCTGCCGACCTTATTTGCCCTTGAAAAATCATATACGGTGGATGAATTGACCGGTTTTGGCAACGTTTATACCATCCTCATGGCAAGAAAAAACCATTATTACATAAGAGAAAGGGGTCAGAAAAAGGAGGCCTTTTTGCTGCTTACAACCGAAGAAATCCTCAGGGAAACGGATGTTCGGTCCTTTTATCTCGTTGAAGGGCAGTCGGCAATCGAGCAGTTTGGTGATAAAAGTCTTATTAAATTCGTCAATATAGAATTGAATCCGGAAAAGATCATGGATTTGTGTTATGTTGATTTTAAAGCAGGGCACGCACGGAGTTATTTGGAATGTCTTCCCGAATATGGCGGAAAGTCAGTGGCAGAGATAAATTATGAGAAAAGAAATAAGGAAATATGATATAATTTTAAACCTTAAAGTGCAGTAAATTAAACAGGGGGAGGTTGTAAATGAAAATTGTAAATCCCTTGGGAGAAATTACAATAAATATAAACGTCTTAAAACATCTTGTCTATCAGTCCTTGCTGGAGTGTTATGGTCTGGTGAAAATGGATGATGTGAATCTCATTTCAAAATACCTCGGCGGTGAAGAAAAGGGTATTCATCTGAAGGATGAAGAGGATGGCATATACATTGACGTTTATCCGGTTGTTTCTTATGGAATGAAAATCGATCAGGTTTCTTTGAACGTTCAGCAGTATGTGGATTACAAATTTGAAGACATGCTCGGTATCAAACCGATAGAGATCAATGTGCATGTCCTTGGCATAAAACTCGATTAAATATTTTCCCTTTGAAAGAAAGAGGTGTTTTAAGTGGATAAAGAGCCGTCAAAGATAAATGCCGAATTCCTGAAAAATGGATTCAGGAAGGCAGCTGAAGTTTTAGTAGCGCATAGAGATGAGCTGAATGCGCTGAATGTTTTTCCGGTACCAGACGGAGATACCGGACATAATATGAGCGCCTGTGTACTGGAAGCATGTAAGACGCTGGATGGTGTGGAATTTGATTCAATCAAGACCGTGTCGAAGGCGATAAAAGATGGTACCCTTATGGGGGCAAGAGGCAATTCAGGTGTAATTCTTTCCCAGATATTCAGTGGCTTTTTTGAAGTTGTCATAAAAAATGACAGAATAGATATTCCTATATTTGTAAAAGCGATCAACAGGGCGAATGTGGTTGCAACGAGTGCCGTCATGAAGCCCGTCAAAGGAACGATACTGACGCTTATCGAAGACCTTGCAAAATATTCCGAAAAACATCAGGATGAATTCATGGATTACAAGCATCTTCTGGAAATGCTGACGAAGCGAGCGTTCAGGGTTGTGGAAAAGACGAGGGAGATGATGCCCAAGCTGAAACAGGCAGGGGTCGTTGATGCCGGAGCAAAAGGACTTGCCTATATTGTTGAGGGTTTTTATAAGTATGCGATGGGTGAAACGGATATCAATCTTGAGAAAAAGGCATCTGGTCCAGAAATGATGCCCGAAACGGATATTCTTCCCGAGGAAATAACCTTTCAGTATTGTACGGAGTTTATGGTCAGGCTGTTCAAGGGAGTTGAAGAAAAGGATATCTCCTCCTTGAAACAGATTTTGGATAAGATGGGAGATTCCATGGTCATCGTTCATAATGAGGATATTCTCAAGGGACACATTCATACCGATCATCCGGGGCTCGTCTTTGAGCACGCCCTGAACTATGGCGATATCATGAAGGTAAAGGCGGACAACATGAAGGAACAGCATCATGAGGTCCTGTTGAAACGAAATGGCGAAGAAGTGAAGGAAGAGCAACCGGCGTTTGAAAATGATGATATTGATGAAGAGGTATTTGGCGGCGAGAATTTCAACGATGCGGTTGAAGAGGTTGCCTGCGAAACGAAGAAATATGCCTTTGTTGCCGTATCACCTGGGGAAGGAATCTCGAAGATATTAAAAGAGATGAAAGTTGACCGCATCGTGTTCGGCGGACAGACGATGAATCCTTCTACGGCTGATATTGCCAATGCGATAGATGCCGTAGATGCGGAGACCGTTTTCATCCTGCCGAACAACTCGAATATCATTCTCGCGGCAGAAACTGCTGCGAAGATGAGGGACAGTGAAGAAAAACACATCGAAGTCATTCCAACAACGTCTGTTCAGCAGGGGATTGCCTGCCTCATTTCCTATGTAGAAAATACTTCACTTGAAGAAAATATCGACATGATGGAGGCCGCAAAATCGGAGGTTGTTTCTATTTCGGTAACAAGGGCAATCCGGGATTCTGAGATAGAAGAACATAAGATCATTGAAGGGGAGTATCTCTTCTTTGCAGATAAAAAACTCATCAGTCATGTGGCAGAGATGGAAGATTGCCTGTTGGAAGGCTTTGACGGTCTTGATATGGATGATTATGAAATCATGACCATTTTCTTTGGGAAGGACATCGATGAGGAAACGGTTAATGACCTTTCAGAAAAATTGCGTGAAAAATATGAAGACATGGAAATCAGTGTCTATGACGGAGGACAGGCCCATTATCCGTTCTATATCTCGTTAGAATGAGGCGGAGGACTTGAACCGTACTGAAAAAATAGTCATTGCAGCTGTGTTAATGGTATTTTTTATGGGGATTATTTTCAGTATAAAAGAGGTTCGAGTCGAAGCGATAAAAAAAGAAAATGTCGAAGAATACGTCTCAAAAGCGGAGGCTATAAAAAATTCGGTCATCGATCTGAATAAGGCCTCTTCCATGGAGCTACAGTTTCTGAAGGGGATTGGTCCGTCGAAGGCTGATGCCATCGTTGCTTACAGGGAGGAAAATGGTTTCTTTACTGTGATTGAAGAGATTCTGAATGTTCCGGGTATCGGAGAAAAGACCTTTGAAGGGATAGCCGACAAGATTGAGGTTTCTTCCGAAGACTTACCTGAGTATTTTCCTGAAAAGTCCTCTCAGAAAGGCGTCGGAAAGATTAACGTGAATACCGCATCTGTTTCTGAGTTGGAAAGACTCCCGGGAATCGGAACGGTTAAGGCGGCTGCTATATCGAATCACAGACAGGAAAAAGGCCCGTTCAGAACCTATGAAGATCTCCTTGACGTTTCCGGTATCGGAGAAAAGACTCTTGAAAAGATTAGGCCATATATTATCTTAGGGGAATAGAAACATCATTTTAGGAGGGCTATAAATGAAAAAAGTTATTTTGTTATCAGTTTTAATCACCGTATTGTTCGCTTTTACTGCAGTAGCGGGAACACCTTTTACGGCAAGTGCCAGACAGCCGGTCATTGCTTTTATTGATTTTGATATCGCAGGTCAGGAGTTTATCGAGGCAAAAAATCTCATGGAAGAATATCAGGCGGATGCCGAATACTACAACAGTCTTTTAAAACCTCTTGAGGATGAAATTGTAAAGATGCAGTCGGCAGGGGATCAGACTTCACAGAGTTTTCAGCTGAAGGTCAACGAATATCAGCTTCAGAAAGATAAGTACACTTCACAGATTCAGAATAAATATACCTCAAAATTTGAAGATGTCAATCAGAGACTGCTTGATCTTGCAGCGGAGTATGCGAAGATAAAGAATATCGATGTGCTTCTTACGGATAAAGTATCGGTTTACACTTCCGATGATTACGATCTCACGGAAGATTTTGTCACCTATGCGAATTCAAAGGCACAATACTGATAGGGTAGACTATCGGTTGTGAATAATCATCTTTATTGCAGAGATTTAGTTAAAAAATTCGGGAGACGCGAGGTTGTCAAGGGCGCGTCTCTTGAGGTTGAATCGAATGAAATAGTCGGACTTCTCGGACCCAATGGGGCGGGGAAGACAACCATATTCAGGATGATGCTTGGCATTGTTATTCCCAGCAACGGGACGATACACCTCGACGAAGAGGACATCACGCATCTTCCCATCCATCTGAGAGCCGGGAAGGGGATAACCTATCTTCCGCAGGAAGTGTCCGTGTTTACCGGACTTTCGGTCAGGAAGAACGTTTCGATCGTCCTGGAAAATCTCAAATACAAAAAGCGCGATATCGATAGAAGGACGGATGAACTGCTCGATGAATTCGGAATCAGACACCTTGAAAAACAAAAGGCGATCAACCTTTCCGGTGGTGAGAAGAGAAGACTCGAACTGGCGAGGATGATGACGCTCAAACCCAAATTCATACTCCTCGACGAACCGTTCAGCGGGATAGATCCCATGACCGTCAAAGATATTCAGAGGCTCAGTATTAAACTAAAAGACATGGGAATCGGCGTGATTGTGACCGATCATAATGTTGATGATATTAAAAAGATAGTAGACAGGCTGTACGTCATCCACAAGGGGAATATCCTTGCTGAGGGAGATCCGGACACCGTGTTTAACGACCGGCAGGTCATCGAAAACTATCTGGGGGAATGATAATGGATATATGCGTAATCGGATATTCTGGAAATGTAGGAGAATCACCCGTGAAGGAACTGTATGACTTTACCTACGAACTGGGCTACAAGATAGGGGTAAAAGGGCATACCCTCTGGAGCGGCGGAAGAGACGGAATCATGGATATCGTATCAAAGGGAGCTCATGAAGCCGGCGGAGAGATCATGGGTGTTCTGCCCTGGGATAAGTCAAACGGCCTTTCAACGCCGACACCCTATGCCAATAAAGCCGTCTTCACCGGACTTGATTTCACCATGAGGAGCATGGTTCTTCTCAACAACGCCGACCTTGTCATCTCAATCGGAGGCGGTTCGGGAACGGCCGTGGAGATTTTCGGCGCCTATGCCTACAGTAAACCACTCATCCTGTGTGCCAACACGGGCGGCTGGACGGGTTCAATCGCATCGCTTTACAAGGGAAAAGTCAATCCCGTCTATCTCGATTCGAGAGAAAACGCACCGGTGTTCATAGAATACGATATGTCCGGGATAGAAAAACATCTTTAAAAACGATAGAGACCGAGAAACAGCTCTCAACCATATAACTCAAACAAAAAGGGCGTAGTGATGCGCCCTTTTTGCTGTATCTATCTTTTATGTCCCAAAAATGTCAGACAGCAGTAGGCAAAATCGACCGGATCCTCAAAGATCAGATAATGATCATCCCCGTTGAAACGGATCAGCCAGGAATTTTTAAAATAGGAAGAAAGTACCACTGAATTTGAAACGGGCAGAATATTATCCGACGTGCCATGAATGAACAGAACCGAATGGTCGATATCTGAAAAATCTGCGGGATCAACCTGCCAGTCATCCACGATATCGAGCTGCTTCTTCACAGGACCTTCAGTTGGAAGCTCTGCGTTGGCATTCTTCCGTAAATCAGCCAAACAGCCGGTTGTATCGAAAGAGGTTGCATTCAGGATGGCCCGTCCGACTCTTTCCGGATGGTTCAGCAGGATGTACTGAATAAAAATACTTCCCATGGAGTATCCCAGCATATCCGCTTTCTCAAGTCCGATTGCATCCATAAACGATACGACATCCTCAGAAAGCATCTCGTAAGAGTACGGCTGATCAATAACATCCCCACTGAATCCCATCCCGCGGTTATCCATCAATATCAGCTGATAGTCATGAGACAGAATATCCAGGATCGTCTGAGGCCAGTGAATCATCTCACAGCCAAGTCCTGTGACCAGTAAAAGCGGTTCCCCTTCCCCAATCACCTTAAAACCGATTGCGATATCTCCAACCGGAATCTGATACACCTTGTTTCCGGCGGCATCGATGGCAACGGATTCTGCGGGGATGTTCAGCTGGATACCAAAACTAAAAATGACAACAAAAACAAGGATCAAAGCAAACAATACGTTTTTCTTCATACATTTCACTCCTTATAAATACCAATTCATCATTATTCGATTATACCAAACACAACAAAGATTAAAAATCAGAAAAAGACTTCACAATTAATAGAATATCCTTCATACGGGTACTCCTTTCATCAGAAAAAAAGAATTCCTTACCATCGATAAATTCTCGATACTCGACGATATGATCGTTTAAATCAGTAACGGTGATTCTCTGATAATTACTCAACACCTTCGTTTTATTTAAAACATGATCAAGAAATTTTGAAATGAAAATCATACATTTATCGTTATCCGCACATTGAATGATCCAGTTATCTTGCGGCGCTCCATGGTTACGAATCCTTATCCAGCCATTCTGCAATGCCATGATCATCAGATCATTTCTCGCCCTTCCCTCATAGCCAACGGGTTCGGAATAGAATAAATACCGCTCTTCAACGTCTTTACAGGAAAGATTGAAAAGCTCTGGATTTTTGTTTAAAAAGCTGATATGTGACTTCCATCCTATGTTTATCAGCAGAATTTCATCCCCGTTTATGTTCTTCATCCAATAACCATTTCTCATCAGACACACGCTCCCTTTTTTTGGTGTATAATATTCTACCATAAAAATGTAAAAAATACACTTGACAAAACAAAATAAAAATGATAGAATGTAAATGAAAATAAATCATAAAAGAGGTTGGTATGAACAGAGAATTTGTTAAAAAGATTATCCGGAAATTAAATCATACGGTTTTAAATTCAGAAGAGAAGTTGTATATGTTTACCGCCATTCTTCTTCTGAAAAAAATAAATCACGAAAACTGGAAAGAATTGGTTAAAGATATACAGGCCTTTAAACAGGATTATTATGAAAAAAAAGAAACGATAAAGACCTTAGAGGAATTTAATGGTCTGATGGCAAGGATTTCGAATAAAGATTTGGCGGAAATCCTCTCATTGTCAACAGAACTTGATCCGTTATCCGATCTCTTCACATTTTATGAAGAGTATTATGGAGGAGCGCATACATATGACAGTTTGTACAGAAAACAAAATCAGTATCTGTTCCTTGCACAAGCGATCGGCTTTGAAAATGTGAAAACAATCTATGATATGGCCTTTGGGATCGGCGAGGGGTTTCTTGCGATCATAAAAGAACACGATTATAAAGAAATGGCTTTTATCGGACAGGAGAAGGAACCTCTTCTCTGGGCGAATATGAAAAATATCTTTGAAATACGGAAGATAAACTCGGATCATCTATACCTTGGCGACACATTGACGAATCCCGGAAACGTCGTTGAAGAGGAAATGCAGCAATACGATTTTACCATCGTTGATCCCCCTCAGAACGAAAAGGTAGACAAATCTGTTTATGAAAATGATGAACACATGCGTTTCAAATACGGGCAGAGTGAAAAGAGCGAGTTTACTTTTTTGGAACACGGTTTACGGTCAACGAAGGATGATGGTACAATTGTTGCTTTTATCAACGCTAACGCCTTGAAAAAACCGGGAAAGGAAAAGATTATCAGGAAAAATCTCCTTCATGATAGATCTGTTGACGCGATTATTCAACTCGCTGACGATCAGCGTGAAGAATTTTGTATTCTTATCCTCACGCGAAAAGAACAGGACGAAAAAACATTACTCATTGACCTGACGAGAAGCAGCAAAGACAGACTGTTTCAACTCTCTGCTTTGTATAAAAGGGGAAAGGATGATAAAAGCGATTCGCTCCTGTATGATCAGTCTGATTTTAAAAAAGATGAATTTATCCTCCTGCCTTCTTATTATATAGAGAAAGAGACATTTAAAAATGCGACAAAAAGCCTTTCAGGACTTGAAGACAGAGAGATGGTCCCGATAGAGGATATTGCCACAATCTCAAGTGGTCTTTCAACTGCTGTAAAACTGTTAAAAGAAAAAGAGGACAGAAGTCATCCAAACAAGGTCTCATTTGTCAAAAGTTCCGATATCGAAAAGGATGGAACGGTAAACTTGACGGAAGAAGGCTATTACTGGTATGGAGAAAAGATCAGTGGGATTGAAAGAACCCTCCTCGAAGAAGACGACATCCTTCTGCTGACGAGAGGTGATCTCGACAAGATAGGGATTATTGTGACAAAACCGGAACAGGCCAGATTTGGTGCCGGGATGAACACCCTGAAGATAAGTGTTGACAGAGAAAAATATTCCCCCTATCTGCTTTTTGAACTACTGCGCAGTGAGTTTGGAAAGCAGCAGATGAAGATGGTTACAACTGAAACGAGGGGAATAAAAAGACTTAACGTAAAAGAATTTACCCAGCTGAAAATACCAGTGTTTACAGAAGAGGAAAGGACAGTTTTTGACAAGGCTTACAAGCGGGCAAACGAAAGAGAGAAAGAGCTCAGAAGAGAGCTTGAAGAGATGAAAGAACTAAAGGAACAGACTTTAAAGGATATTCTCAACAAAAAATAGATATATTCCATATTCCATACACAATTAAATAATGATTTGATAACTTTTGAAAAAAGAAGCCTTTTTGCAGCCAAAATTGTATGAATTGACGCTGCCAGAAGCATTAATGAAATTGTTATTATCTTTTCTTCATTCTTATCAAACGCGTTTATTAAGCTTTTTTCAAAGAAAAATTAAAAGAATCATAACTTCCAGAGGAGGAACGTTTATGCTGAAAAAATTCTTTATACCCACAAAAAATCAATCGATAGGAAGCTATTACGAGACAAAAGGAGAGCTTCTGGATTTTCTCGAAAAACTCGTTTCAGGAAATTTAATCAGCAAACATTATACGGAAGAGGACTTGCTGGAAACAGTCATGGATCTTGTTGCTTCTCAAAGAACGGATCTGCCAAAGAATGTTGCTCTATCCTGGTGTCTTGCCCTTGACCCAGTGATGCCAAGCGATGCAAGGGTGGACTTCATGTATGAACCCACCTATATCGTTGTCTCAATCCTCACCAGTATAAAAGTGAATTATCCGTATATCGCAAAGCAGATCGAAAATTTCGACGAAGCCATGAAAAAGGGAATGCATTTCTCAACCTTGAGAAGACTGAGAGGGCATGGCTATGAAGCAGAAGACGGTCTAAGAGATGCCATCTATTACCTGCATCTTGGGGGAGTTCCCGAATTTCTCAACGAGAACAAGCGTTTTCAATACAATCTCTACTGCCTTTTGAAAAATATTTGCAAAGAAAAACGCCATCTGCTTGCGGTGAATCAGACGGTTGCAGGGTGGAACAAAGATTACAGGAGGGAATATGAGGAAATCACAAGATATCTGAACTGTTTTTGTGAAACAACCGAAATGAGGGAAGGTGAGAGTTCAAGCTCTTTTTGATGGAAAGAGCCGTAAACTTCAAAGAAGTCCCAAGAATTACCCCTATGCAATAAAAAAGGAGGGAACAACATGATTGCACGATTTTATTTTATAAAAA
>DAINPP010000012.1:0-64491 GCA_036743375.1 Thermotogae bacterium
TGTGAGAGGGATGATACTTGGAGGGATTCCTCCAAGTATCACTCTACTCGATTATCTCCGATTAGAAATATTTTGGATTCAAGTTGTCCTTTAAATCGTCCAGTGGAATTTCAAATGTGAGAAATCCATAATAATAGGGCGTATATTCATATTCCTGAAAGACGAATACCAGCTGATCATCTTTCAGATAAAATTCGGTGTTTTCGTCGATCCCTTTGAACTCAACATCATCAAATATGGGGATTTCTTTTTCTTTGATCTCCTTCTGCATGAAATCGAAGATTCTGGTTCTGTAATCAGTTCCGGTAAGGAGATCTGCGAGTGTCAGTTTTTCTCCCGTTGCAGGATCAAAGACATAGCCGAGGAGGAGGTGCATCCCATGTGCCGCGTGATAATAATACACATATTGGGTGGTTGTAAAACTGACCGTTTTTTCGTTTTGGGATGTCATCGTGGCTTCTGATATATAAACTGACTTGTCCCAGCCGCTGAAGCCCTCTGAAGTATCTTCAGAGTCATTTAAAAGTGCAAACGAATCTGAGTAGAGTGTGTCGTTGATCGCCTTTAGCGGTTTGTCATTTTCATCATTGAAAGTCAGCGTGAAAGAGGGCACCGTTATCTTCATCGTTCGCTCCGTTAATTCTGTTACCTCACCAGCAGCAAAGACTGTAACTGAGAAAGCTATTAAAAAAATGAAATAAACTATTTTTTTCATCTGTGCATTCCTCCTGTTTAAATAAGTTTTTCGGAATAGGCAAAAGTTCCAAAGCCGCCACCGCTGTGGAGGAAAAGAACTTTTTTATAGCCTTCTTTTTTGGATTCCTGAATCATTCCGTCAAATGCCTTTGCCGTGTAGACCGGATCAAGGAGTAAACCGGTCTTCAGCATGAGAGATTTTATCCAGGAGAGTCCATTTTCTGTCGGTACGGCGTATGCTTCTCCGGTGTAACCGTCTATGATCCGTATTGCTTCGTCGGGTATCTTTTCGGGGATGAATTCTTCATTTTCATATTCTTTAAGAATTTCTCTGACATGGGATTTGAAGTCTTCCGCCGGTGTAAGGGTGACATTGATTCCGATGAGATCGCATGTGATGTTGAAATGATTCAAGCCGGCCAACAATCCAGCGTACGTTCCACCACTGCCGACAGGGCAGAAGATGGCATCAAAGTCGTTCAGATTTGTCTGTTGTATCATTTCCTCAACGCAACGCAGATAACCGAGCGAACCGATGGCGTTCGAACCACCTTCCGGTATGACATAGAACTTTTCCGGCTCCGCCTGTGTCAATTTCAAGGCATTCATGAGATTATCCCTTTCTTTATACTGTTCCGGTGTAATCCAATGTATTTCCGCTTCGAGCAGGTTGTCAAGAAAAAGATTTCCCTCACCCTTTTCAGGCTCAACACCCCTTAGGAACAGAACGGGTTTCATTCCGAGTCTTCTCGCCGCAAAAGCGGTTGCCCGGCAATGATTTGACTGGATCCCACCACATGTACATACCGTTTCTGCCCCCCTTTCTTTTGCGTCGTAAAGCAGATATTCAAGTTTTCTGATCTTGTTTCCACTTCCGACGAACTCTGTCAGATCGTCCCTTTTTACCGAGATCTCCAGATTTGGAACATCCGCTTCGAGTTTTTGTATCGGTGTCGGAAGATTTGCGATGCTTAAATGTCTTTTTAACATGGTTTTATTCATGAACTAACCCCCTTTTATGCGAAAAGAGGCGTTCAACATCAGATGAACGCCTCTTTATATGATTCCATATCCTTTAATGTGCTTGTTTAAATTTACCCAACAGTTCCAGAGCTTTCTTCAGATCCTCAACGGATGAGGCATAAGAAAGTCTCATAAACCACGGGGCGTGGAAGGCACTGCCTGGAATAAGGGCGATTCCGTAATTTTTAATGAGATCCATCGTCAATTCGTCGTCGTTCTCATAAGAATCCTTTACCCAACTAAAATTCATAAAGACATAAAATGCCCCATTTGGCTTACAGTATTCGATGCCTATGTCGTCGAGTCCCTTCGTCATCATTTCTCTTCTTTCCTCAAAGGATTTTCTCATATATTCCGTATCAACACTTAATGCCTTTAAAGCGGCTTTTTGCGTGATGGAGTTGATATTCGAAGAGAGATGAGACTGCATCTTTCCTATTTCTTTTGCTATCTCCGTCGGAGCCGCTACATAGCCGCATCTCCAACCGGTCATGGCATGCGATTTTGAAAATCCGTTGATGGTGATCGTCTTTTTAAACGCCTCACCAACCGTTCCAAGGCTGATATGATTTCCTTCATAGATCAGGTTGGCATAAATTTCATCTGAAATCATCCAGATGTCATTTTCCACGGCAACCTCGGCAATCCCTTCAAGAACTTCTCTCGAATAAACGGTTCCCGTCGGATTGCTTGGAGAATTCACTATCATCGCCTTTGTTTTTGATGTTATGAGTGCCCTCAGGGTGTCAATATCCGGCTGGAAATCATTTTCTATGGTCGTTTCCACGAAAACCGGCGTACATCCGCACATCTCTACCTGTGGGGCATAACTGACCCAATCAGGTGTGAAAATGATGACTTCGTCTCCTTCGTTTGTGATGGCATAAATTGTTTCATATAATGCCTGCTTACCTCCGTTACAAACGATGACCTGATTTGGCTCATAAGGCAATGAATACGTCTTGTTCAACAGATCGGCAATTCCTTTTCTGAGTTCGGGGATTCCAGCCGCTGGTGTATATCGCGTAAATCCATCTCGAATTGCCTGAATGCCTGCCTCTGAAACAGATTCAGGAGTCGAAAAATCCGGTTCACCTGCGGTCAGCCTGATGATCTCCTTACCCTGAGCCTGTAATTCCTGAGCGAGCTGAGTATACTTCAACGTAATAGAGAATGGTATCCTGTTCAATTTTGTTTTCAATCGTTTCACTCCAGACTTTATCGATTTAATAGTCCATTTTTACTGCTACGACTATTTTGTTATCTTCGCTGACCGGATTGCTGTAGATATTTTCCAGTTCCCTGTCTACCGGTAATCCGAATTTCGTTTTCAACGTACCATTCATATCAAAATTACTTGAGAATGGAATTGGCGTATAAGCAGTCTGCTCATTATAAGTCGGGAATTTTACATTCAACGCGTTCTTGTTTCCGGAACCAAATTTTGAAGTGCTTATCAAGCCGATGGATAAAATCGATATGCCTACAACCGCAGCAACGGCTCCCCAGGTGAAAAATTGATTTTTCCCCTGATTCTGAACCGTGTTCTCATCTTCAATCAACTCGTTCAGCTTATTATAAAAATCGTTCGCAACATTCAACTCTTCTACTCGTTCACCATCATCTGCATCTGAACATTTTCCGGAAAGAAAATCAATATAAATCTCCTCAAGCTTATAGACCTCAAGCTCCTTATTCTGGTTTACCCTGTCAACTACCTTAATGAATTTCAGGTAAACATCATCCGCCTTTTTTCCCGTCACGATCTCTTCGATAACATTGACACTGTGGAACTGACTGAAGCAGGCCGCACAAACATTAAGATGCTCTCTTACCATTTCCACTGCCTTTTTCTCATTACCATTGTGATAAATGTTCAGAATTTCCACAGCGTTGCTTACATCAACACAGTCTGGAATCAAGGGACTTGAATTGCTCATTTCGTTATTACCTCCGATAAATAGAAAAACTCTCTCTCTAAAAGACCATGACGGAATACTAACTAAATTTATTCTTTTATTTCCTTCTTAGGCTCTTTCAAATCAAGGTACGATTTTGCACAATTTATTGCCAGACGCCTGATTTCCTTGATATAGCCCTGTCTCTGAGAAACAGAAATGGCATTTCTTGCATCAAGCAGATTGAAGTAATGTGCACACTTGACAAGCTGATCATATGCCGGCACGGGCAGATCATTCTCTATCAGATTTGTAAATTCCTTCTTGTGCAGGTCGAAGAGGTTGAATAGCAAATCGGTGTTGGCAATTTCAAAATTGTACTTCGAGTATTCAATCTCGTTTCTCTTGTAAAGTTCACCATATGTTGTATTTTCATTCCACAGCAGATCATAGACGTTTTCCTTGTTCTGGAGATACATGGCGATTCTTTCTATCCCGTATGTGATCTCGAGTGTAACCGGCTTTAATTCGATACCGGCCACCTGCTGGAAATACGTGAACTGTGTGATTTCCATGCCGTCCAACCAGACTTCCCAACCAACTCCCCATGCACCGAGTGTCGGTGATTCCCAGTTATCCTCAACAAATCGGATATCGTGTTCTGTCGGATCAATCAAGAGTGCCTTGAGTGATTCCAGATATATTTTCTGGGATTCCTCGGGTGATGGTTTGATAAGCACCTGATACTGGTGAAATCTCTGCATCCTGTTTGGGTTTTCCCCGTATCTGCCGTCAGTTGGCCTTCGACTTGGCTGAATGAAAGCGCAATTCCAGGGTTTGTCATCTAACACCCTGAAAAAGGTTGAAGGGTGATAAGTACCGGCACCCATTTCCATATCATAAGGCTGTTCGATAAAACATCCTCTTTTCGACCAGAATTCGTTCAAATTCTTTATCATGTCTTGAATAAACAATGAATAATACCTCCCGGTAAAATAATTCATCCCTATTCTACCACAATCCCCGTATTTTGTTCAAAAAGAAAGTCATTCTATTTACAGTGAATGCGGTATATATCATCGGGAACTAATGGCTTTGCGTTTTTTTATCTGTATGGCGAGAAAAATACAGACGGCGGATATCACAAAAGACAAAACGATTACGAGTATTCTAACGGGACCTTCAACGGCAAGTGTTCCAAGATGATCGGACAGGAATTCGGTGATAAAACGTGAAAAATCGAGTAACGGGGTTAATCCTTTCAATATGATTGTTGCAAGAAAATGCATATTCAGGGCATATGAGAGGAGTACCAGCATCATACAGATTATTATTAGGGGGATGATCGTCAGAGACATGACGAAACCCAGTGGAATCGACAGGAAAGGGATCGTCCTGAAGTTGATTGCGGTAATGGGGATGATAAAAAATAACGATCCCAGTACGGAAGTCTTTTTGATCAACTGATTTTGATTCTGTAATAGCTGATTCAGAACGAGAATTCCGATAACAGCTCCAAATGTCATCTGAAATCCGGCATTTAAGGCGAGGGATGGATCTGTGAATAGGATGATTATCCCACTCAGACCTATCACGTTCAGGGGCGAGATCGGATAATCAAACCATTTAAACAGCTGATAGAGGAAGAGCATTAGAAAAGCCCGGAATGAAGCGGGACCTGTTGCACAGATCAAGTAGAACAAGATCAGAAAGAGCATTTTTATAAAGATCGTCATTCTCGTGCCTGTCTTGAAAAATGAAAGGATGTAGGAAAAGATGAAATAAGTGATAAAGAAATGGAATCCCGAAACGACAAATAGGTAGGAAATACCGGATGCGTTGATCATTGAACGTGTTGCCTTGTCCATCCCGAGACCGAGAAACATCCCGGATGCAAATGAGCCGTTTGATTCACCGATGGCATTTCTGATAAATGAGACAAATGTGTTCGCGTAACCATCAAAATACTGCATTATTTTTGTTATCACCCCGGGCGCATAGGGGTGGCTGAAATAATCTCCGTCCAGGAAGACACGAATAAAATTGAGATGACCACTTTTACTGTTCGTTCCGTTCAGGGCGATGTAGTCCATTTCTCTTACAGAGGCATTTTCCGGGAGGAAGAGATAGAATTCACCAAAAGTCTCATACCATGTACCATCGCTCAGGAAAGAGACATCATTCAATCGGATGGAGGAATCTGTAACCTTACCGATCCGTGCAGTGATTGTACACTTCCCCTCTTCAAGTTCATAAAAAGGTTTATAAAGCAGGATACCACCGAGAAAGAACAGACAGACAAAAAAGAAAACCATCTGCCTTCTTTTTAACAGGTTGATCCATGAAAAAAAGATCAGGGAGGCCGAAAAAACCAGCAAAACCACTATCAGGAAACCGCGGTTGAACAGAAAGGACTGGGCAAAGAGAATTCCCGAAAAGAACCCCGTAAACAGCAGGAATAGTGGAATGCTGTTCAGACTGCTCGATTTATTATTTGGTATAGTCAAATATTTCCCTTGGATAACTTCCCGTGATATCCCTCTCGATTAAAGTGAGATACAGGTCCCTGAAATCAGATTTCAATATATCGAGGTATTCTACGGCCTTCTTCCTGTTTGGGAAGATATCGATCTGCAGGGTATACTGAGATTTATTAGAGAAATTGATCGGGTATGAGTAAATGTATGCCGGTATTTCTTCGTTTCTGAGTTTCCATACGATCTTACTGATCTCTTCTTCACTTGGTGTGGAAAGTAATTGGATCCCGGCCCCATAATCCTGCCTTGAGGCCTCGAGACCGTTGAGTTCTTCGGGCATCTTAAATGTGTTTACAGCCGTATCGGTAGAGTTTTCGGTAGAAGAAGCGACTATCGTAGCGAGTAATTGTTTTTTCCTCTCCTCCCACTGACTGAGCTCTTTTACCCAATCCGGTTCATAACTGCCGATCAGAAGGACATTATAATAATTCCCGCTTGATTTGGAAATGACGTATTCCAGGCCACTGTCTTCTATTAATCGTAGGGCGGCCTTATCGTTACAGATATAATAGGACAATTTCTTAGCTGAACTGATCATCGTACTGGACCGCGCAAAGAGTTCTTCAAAATTAAATTTCTGAACTTCAGCGACTTCCGGATTTTCCGATCCATCGGCTGTTTCCGGCCCCGGGTTTTCGGGTATTTCAGCATAATTAACGGTAGCGGTTACCGTCTCGTTTTCTTGTTGTGCATCTTTCAGAATCTCCATGTCATTGGTCAATCGCGTTATCTCGAGGTCCTTTTCACGGTTTGAAGTTTTCAGCGTGTTGATCTGAACTGCAAAGAAGGCGACTGCAAAACTGAGAATAATCACTATTACCGCAAGAATGACGGTCAGATTTTTACTCAATCCGACTTCAGCTGGTTGCTCACGTCTTTTTCTCGCCTGAGGCGGCCTCTTTTCCCTGCCGCTTCTTCCGGCTGAAGTAGCTGAGTTTTTATTAGGATGTCGTTCTGCTGGTAAAAGATTTCCCATATTCTTCCCTCTTTTTATTGTATTTTAAATACTGAAATTTTAATAAATAGAAAAAAAAGAGATTAACAACTCTTCAACATAATCTGAAGGCAGGCTTGTCATCTCGGAACAACCAAAAGTCTTGATCACTGGAAGTGAAATATTCTTTTCCTCACGAATATTCATCAAAAGTGTGTGAAAATCAAATTCACTCCTCTTTGAAATGGTCAATTTCTTCAGTTCTGATTCTATCTGATCGTATTGCTGCCGGGAAAGGTTACCCAGCCTGTATGCGATATACAGTTCTATCCTTATTCCGGTGCTGAGTGCTGAGAGAAAATCCGCTTTCAGCCCGGTCGCATTCTGTATAAACGAGGCGAAAGTCTCGCCGGGAAAAAGGGATATGGCCTTTCTTACCGCACGTGCCCGTAAAAAATTACTTTCCCAGATCAACTCTGAGTAATGGTCCCAGTTGATCCTGTCATCAACCAGTTCGCTGAGTGATTTCTTTACGATGTGATAAAACCTTGAATCAAATCCCAATGCGATCGAATAGGCTGAAAGATGGGATTCACGGATATCATCTGTCGAATAACTCGTGAGGAGCTCCGGGAAAATAGAACTCTTTTCAGGAATTCCCTCTACGGAAATTCTATCTTTTTTTCTGTCAAAATTCAGAAAAAATCGTCTTCTGTAATACCCTGTCAGTTGAGATAAAGGGGTTGTCGGAATGATCTCCAGTGATGCATCGGAGAGTGAGGTTCGGGCGACATAGCCACACAGATCTATTAAAGCACCACCACCGACGGCAACAATCTTCCTTGGCTTCTGTTCGGCACTCTGTATGGCATTGATCAGCTCAAAAACCCTGTCGATAGATTTACACCGCTCCCCTCCCGATACGGGATAGGCCTTTCTGAGGTTTTCAAATCTTCCTAATTCATCGGCCCATACAAACTTAAACCCTGTATCCACAATGACAAAGGCATCGGGGATATTCTCGATGTACCTGAAAATATCCCATACCTTTTCGTTCTTTCTGATATTAATGGTCGATTTACGTTCTACTGTCGTTTGAAACGAAAAAAAACGATTCATATGAACTCTTAATTCTCAACTGCCTTTTTTAACAATTTGACTGAATTGAGTACATCGTTGTAATCAATCATTTCATGAGGACTGTGCACATATCTCGTAACAACCGACAGGGTTCCCGATGGAATCCCTGAACGGGTCATCTGATAGCCATGTGCGTTTGTTCCGCCGAAGATGAGCACTTCAAACTGATGTGGAATATCATTTTCAACGGCTGTTTTGGTAAGATGATCGACTACACAGCGATCCGAGATGGAAGCCTTGTCCTTAATCTTGATGGCAGGTCCCTTGCCGAGACAGAGATCCATCCGCTTGAACCCTTTTGGAGTGTCCGAATGGGCTGTTACATCTATCGCGATGGCCATATCCGGCATGATATCGTATCCTGCAACACTGGCACCGACTATTCCCACTTCTTCTTGGACTGCAAAAACGCCGTAAACCGTATTTTCACAGGTATCTATTTCTTTTAAAACCTGTATGACTATTGCACAGGCAATCCTGTCATCCATAGCCTTTGAGATGATTTTTCCGTTCTGTTCGATATATAACGCTTCATAAGTTCCAAACTGGCCTACCCTTACATCTTTCAGGGCATCCGCTCTCGAAGTGGCGCCGATATCCACGAAGAGATTGTCGAAAGTCGGATTTTTCTGATTATTTGCCGCATCGGCAAAGGTTTCTGATTCAAAGGAGCAGATCCCCCTTACCGTTTCCCCTGTTGTCCTTGATACAAATTGTATGATCGTTCCGAGGAGCATCAATGGGTTTACCCCACCGACGGGATCGACTCTGAGGAAACCCTTATCATCGATATTGGTGATCACCAGTCCGATTTCATCGGCATGACCGTCAAGGAGGTACTTTTTGGGGTTTTCTGAAGTTCCGTTTTTCCAGACGATGAGATTGCCGATCGCATCAAATCGGTAACCGTCAATATGTCCGTCAAGTTCTTCAAGGATTACTTTCTGTACTTTATTCTCATTACCGCTTGGGGCAGATACCTCAACCAGTCTCTTTATTAATTCTTTCATTTTAAACCTCCAGGGACTTCAAGAATATTTCGTTCATTACGATATCTTTCACGAGTTTCACTGTGTTTTTGTAATCTTCCTTGGACATGACACAGACAGGCGAGTGGATATATCTCGAAGGGACGTTGATGACCGCTCCGGGAATGCCATAGAACGATTTTGCAGTTCTCGTCGTGTCTGTACTGCCTACGGTTCTGCCCTTAAGCTGATGTGGAAGCTCTAATCTTTCCGCCGTATCGATGATGGCGGTGAAGAGTCTTCTGTCGATGACATAACCGGATTGAAGATAACTGATTGCAGGACCGTTATCGAGATGAGTGGACCATCTTTCTCTTTTCAATTCAGGATTATCGCCGGCCGTTGTTCCCTCAAGAACCAGTGCGGCATCCGCGTTGAAGTGTTTCAGAACGGCTCCGCTTCCCCTAAGTCCGTTTTCCTCCTGGACGACAAAGGCAAAGACCAGGTTATAATACGGTAAATCGTCCATCGCCTCGAGGATATCCAGCATGACCGAACAACCCGCACGATCATCGAAAGCCTTTCCGATCACACGGTTTTCATATTCTTCAAATACGGTCTTGAAATGGCAGTAATCGCCTATCTGGACTTTGGTTTCCGATTCCTTTCTGTCGGCGGAACCAATATCCACCCGGATGCTGTCCCAGGATGGGACTGCCGTGGCCTCGGAGTTCTGAAGATGTATGGCCTTGAACGGGATGACCCCTTCGATATTCTCCTTGCCGACGGCTACTCTCTTTCCGAGCAGAACCCGTTTGTCCACCCCGCCGACGGCCTGAACACAGAGTCTGCCATCTTCATCGATATCGCTGACCATCAAACCCACCTCATCCATATGGGCCATGAGTAAAAGCGTCTTATTCTGATTTTTACCCTTTTTCAGGCACATCAGATTTCCAAGATGATCTTCTTTGATATAATCTATCTTCTTGCTTTCAAGGACCTTTGCCTTGATAAACTTTCTGACTTCTGTCTCGTTTCCCGATGCACCGTAAATCTCAGAGAGTTCTTTTAAGTATTTCATTTGTTTTCCTCCTTGGCATCGGATCTGATTTCAAAAGAGCTTTCATCAAGTTCTGAACAGTAAACGGCCAGTAATCTCCCCGCTTCTGTTATGTCCGATATGCTCATCTTTTCATAAGGTGTGTGCATATAGGAAGACGGGATTGAAACGAGACCCGTCGGAACCCCTTCAAGCTGGAGCTGATCGGCATCCGTTCCGGTTCTTCCCGGACTGACTTCGAGCTGCATGGGAATACCGTATGTCTTACAGCAAGATTCAAGCTTTTCGGTTACTATCTTTGTCAGAACAGGACCCCTTGCGATAACCGGTCCCTTACCCATTTCTACTTTTTTATTATTCGGAACGGCAATGTTTGAGAAAGTTGCATCCATCGCGATGGTCACTGAAGGCTGTATAAGGCTTACAGCCGTTCTGGCACCAAAGGCGCCTATCTCCTCTCTTGAGGAGAAAACCGCATAATAATCATAGGAATGTCTCATCTTTGAAAGAAAATCCAGCGCTGTGATAGAAGCCATGCAACTTGCCCTGTTATCCAGTGTTTTGGTGAAAAGTTTCCCGTTGGCCTCAAATGGATCATTATCGTAAGTGATGAAATCTCCCGTGTTAAATTTGTTGATATCATGCATTGAGACATCAACAAACAGTGTATCAAAATCGGAAACCTTTGATTTTGTTTCAGCCGTCTGAAGATGTGGGGCCAACATGCCGATGACGCCTCGAAGCCTTTCACCGTCTCTTGTGTGAACCCAGACCTTCTGTGAAGGTAAGAGTTTCGGATCCATGCCGATTCCCTCGATCCGAAGGAAACCCTCTTCAAGGACCTTTGAACAGATCACACAGATTTCATCCATATGCGTTGATACCATCATTTTACCGAGGCTCTTCTCGGTAGCCTTTTTGACCGCAATCAGATTTCCTGATTTGTCTACAAACACTTCATCGCACAAAGATTCGACCCTTCTCTTTATTTTTTCACGAATTTCCTCTTCTCTACCTGGAGGGCCGTAAGCTTTGGAAAACTCGAAAGCCATTTCTTTAATGTCGTTTTTCACACCATCTACCCCTTTTATTCAATCTAAATCGTAAAGTCTCCAATCAATGGTTCAAGAGACAAACGTCCGTTTTTTATCTTGCATAGAGCGGTTTCGTCACTGCTTATTGAACTGGAATGTGTATTTCCAATCTGTATAATGTTGGGATGCATCGATGTTGAAAGTACAAACGCCTCTTCGGGGTTATACAGTCCAACATTGATATTTCCCTTGATATCGCCAAGGACAATCAAATTTCCGGTTACCCTGACTTGGCCGCCTTTGTTGATATTGCCTATAATCAGCGCATCTCCGTCGTACTCGAAGACCTGGCCGGATCTGACGGTCATCTTGAAAAGTTTCAGGTTTTTTTCTATGATTACTCTTTCGTCGCTAACTTCTTCAGCAACTTCGCTTTTCTTTATATTATCAGAGAGCTGTTTGTTTAATCTTCTCTCAGGCTTCACAAAATGTATCGAATTAACTTTTACATTATATTCTTCAAGTAATTCAACAACAGAAGCTACAAGGGGTGCTTGGGAAGTGCCCCCTTCGAAAAAAATAGAAATTCCCCCTTCATCTGAAAAAAAACTCCCCATATTCTTTAGTCTGCTGGTAATATCGCTGAGAACATCGATAACCGATGAAGTGTCCCCGATCCATAATATCAGTTCCTGTCCGTTAAATCTGAAATCTATCATAATACCCCCCAGGATTTCGTCAGGAGTCTTTGGAAAGACCCAATAAAAGCACTTAATTATAACATAAATACCATCAGCCTGTTTGAATGCTTATTAGAATAGTCCCTGAATTTCACCGTTATCATCTATATCTATATCCATTGCAGAAGGGTGCTTGGGCAAACCGGGCATGGTCATGATCTCCCCGGCATAAGCGACGATGAATCCTGCGCCTGCAGACACGGAAACGTTCTTTATTTTAATCGTGTGTCCCTCAGGTGCGCCCAGCAAAGTCGGATCATCGGAAATGGATGATTGTGTCTTTGCAATAATCACTGGAAGATTCCCGTAGTGTTTACCGTATAATCTGATATTCTTTTCCGCTTCTGAACTGAATTTGACATCTCCGGCCCTGTAGATTTCCCAGGAAATTTTCTTTATCTTACATTTGATGTCCTCTTCCCAGTCGTATAAGCGGTGGAGCTCCGAAGGGCTTTCAGCGGCCTCAATGACTTTTCTGGCCAGGTCGATACCGCCTTCACCACCTTTTTCCCACACCTCACTCAATGCAATAGTCGCATTCATGGATTCAACACATCTGATGACCGTTTCTATTTCTCTTTCCGTATCAGTCGGAAATCGGTTCAAGGCAACCACTACCGGAACGTTGAACTTCTGTAAATTTTCTATGTGTACTTTTAAGTTGATAATTCCCTTTTCGAGCGCATTCAGGTTTTCATCGTTCAATTCTCTTTTTGAAAGACCACCGTGCATCTTTAATGCCCTGACCGTTGCGACGAGAACCGTCGCATCCGGTGAGAATCCGCCGATTTTGCTGACGACGTTCAGGAATTTTTCAGCGCCAAGATCTGCCGCGAATCCCGCCTCGGTTATGGTGTAATCTGTCAGTTTCATGGCGAGATTGGTTGCGATGATTGAATTAGTTCCATGGGCAATATTTGCAAAGGGCCCCCCATGAATAATAGCCGGTGTATGTTCAAGCGTCTGTACGAGATTTGGCATGATGGCATTTTTCATCAATGCCGCCATTGCCCCGTTGGCTTTAAGATCAGCGGCGGTAATGAATTTTCTGTCCGTACTTCTTCCAACGAGGATCTTTCCGAATCTTTCCTTAAGATCCTTCAGATTTGTACTCAGGCAAAGGATGGCCATGATCTCAGAAGCCACACTGATCATGAAAGCATCTTCCCTTGGTTGTCCGTTGCCGGTCCCACCAAGACCAACGATGATTTTTCTCAATGCCCTGTCGTTCATGTCCATGACACGCGGCCAGTAAATCGCTGTCGGGTTGAAGTTGAGTTTGTTTCCCGCATGAATGTGTGCGTCAATCATGGCAGATAGGAGGTTATGTGCGGTACTGACCGCATGAATATCACCGGTGAAATGCAGATTGATGTCCTCCATGGGAATGACCTGAGACCATCCACCGCCGGCTGCCCCTCCCTTTACACCGAATACCGGACCAAGAGACGGTTCTCTCAGTGTAACAATCGATTTTTTGCCTATCTTGTTCAGGGCTTGAGTGAGTCCGATGCTCGTGGTGGTTTTCCCCTCTCCGGCAGGAGTAGGGGTTATTGCCGTGACGAGTATCAGTTTTCCGGGTTTCCCTTCAAGCTCGTCAGAAACTGAAAGGGGAATTTTTGCAATGTAATCACCGTAGGGAATGATTCGATCACGGATATTCAACTCCTCGGCTATATCCGCTATCTTCTTCATCTTAACGGATTGTGCGATTTGAATGTCGCTTTTCATCTGCAAGCCTCCTTTGTATAAAAAAAAAGACATCTAATGATATAGATGTCTGTTGTTTTTCAGGTTAAAGTGATAATTTTTCTTTCGGAACCATTTCTCTTGATACGGAATCAAGAACGCCGTTTACGAATTTGGAACTCTTATCCGTTCCGTATCTTTTCGCAATCTCTACCGCTTCATTCATCGTTACTTCAACGGGAATCTTCATCTTAAAAAGCAACTCATAAATTCCGAGTCGCAGGACATTTTTATCCACAGATGCAATTCTGTTCCAGTCCCAGTTAAAGAGGTATTTCTTTATGATATCATCAATTTCATCCTGTTTTCTCAGAATATCCCGAATATATTCGTGAGCCTCTTCGGTGAGTGGCCTATCGTAGATATCCTGTTCGGAGAGAAGTTCTACGATCAGATTGTTGATATACTGTTCATCTGATATCCTGTTTGAATCAAAGCTGAACAGGATCTTAAAGATAACCTCTCTCATGGTCCTTCTTCTTGGCCATTTTTGCTTTTCGTTTGAAGAAGTGTTATCCATTGTATTTATTCACCTCAAAACTTCTTACTTTTACTATTACATTGACCCCCATCTCATCACCAAGACTATCTTTCAGGGTTAATGAAATCTTCTCATACAATTCTTTTAAAACTTCTGAAAGTGAAAAAGGATCCGTTGTAGAGATATCTACAATCAATTCTTTTACGCCTTCAAGTTTTGAAGGGCGCATGGTTATCGATTTGAGTGTCACCGTTCCAAAATTCTCCAACACCCTTTTGATCAGGGTTCTGAAGACATCCGGAGAAACAAAGACGCTGAGATTATCCGACTGTGAGGATTCAAAGAATAATTTTCTGTTCCTGAAGCTCATAAAGATCATGTATACAGCCAATCCGCTGAGCACGATTCTGATGATAAAACCCCAGAGGTCATTAGCCGTAAAAAGATTGTAACCCGTTTCGCCAAATCCGGCAGAACCCAGCCATAAACCGGCAGAGAAAGCCAGTAACGGCCAGCAGGTCATATCAATTAATCTCTTTGTGGCCCATTTCATTATTCTTCATCCTCATTGACAACCTCGGTACTTAATTCGTCATCGGGAATATCTGCGGATTCTGTCCGGGTAGGAATCTCTACATCAAGGATATTTACCGAAACGTTGGACACGTCAATAAGGCCTGTCATTCCCTCAACTTCTTCTTTAATCATCTGTTGTACCGTCTCGGCTATCTGTCTGACGCTTCTCGTCAGATAGACTTTGATATTTACGATAACGGAAACGGTATTCTCACCACTTCTTCTATCTATTGAAATGGCTTTTTTTGAATTTTTTGAGTCGTAGACGATCTCCTCTATCTTTCCAAGCGCGACGTTAACAAGATCGTAAATAACGGAATCGGAAATTTCCACGACACCAAACTGTGTTTCACCATTATTCTCTTTCATAGCCTGTAAATCTCTGTCCTTTTCCTGATCCATTTCAATTCACCTCCAGTCTGATCGAACCTGATGAACGGCTCAGGCTCTTTCTATATAGGTACCGGTTCTCGTATCAATCTTCAGTTTTTCTCCGGTTTTTATAAACATTGGAACGTTAACCCTCACTCCTGTTTCCATTATCGCGGGTTTTCCACTCCCTGAAACGGTATCCCCCTTAAAGTTTGGCTCGGTTTCTACAACCTCGAGGATGACAAAGGTCGGCAGATTGATTCCGATCGGCTTATCCTCATAGAACATGAGGTTGACCTGCATGTTGTCTATCAGATAATCAGTGCCATCACCGACAAATTCATCATCCAACGGATACTGCTCAAAAGTATTCAGATCCATGAAGATATAATGATCCCCATCCTTGTAAAGATACTCCGCTTCTCTATATTCAAGAGTCGCCTCATCGACCTTTTCCCCGCTACTGAATGAATGATCCTTTGACAAACCCGTAAGAACGCTTTTTAGTTTTGTTCGGATAATTCCGCTTCCTCTTCCTGTAAAATGCTTGTTCATGCTGATTACGCGATAGAGTTCTCCCTCAAATTCGATAATCATTCCCTTTTTAAGTCCACCTACATCAATCAAGTAAAACACCTTCCTTTGTATTCTTGCTTCTATTTTATATTGACGCTTTTTTTTCTAAAAGAACGCTTAACAGATCGAAATTAATCCTTTTCCACCAGAGAGTAAAGAAATAACTTTCAATACTCTCTCGAAGAAACGTCCTTCCCGTAATGGAAAGGACGTTGTCCTGAATTAAAGTATGATTAATTCTTTCTTGTAATTTGTAAGGACCTCATGCGATTCACCGGTAACGTAAACGTCATCTTCTATTCTGACACCGAATTGGTTGGGGATATAAATTCCCGGTTCGATGGTTACAACCGCACCAGACTGAAGTTTCTCAGTGTTTTTGAATGAAACACTTGGCGCTTCATGAACATCTATTCCAAGACCGTGGCCAAGACCGTGGCCGAAGAAATCACCGTATCCGGCTTCCGTGATGATGTCCCTAGCAATCTTGTCTATTTCCTGTCCGGTCAAGTGACAGCTCACCGCTTTTTCCGCTTCTGCCTGTGCCTTTTTTACGGTTTCATAGACCTTTCTCATCTCATCTGTTGGTTCACCCACCGCAATTGTTCTCGTTATATCACTGCAATAACCCTGATAGGCGGCACCGAAATCGATAACGATAAATTCACCATTCTGGATCTTTTTCATGGTAGGGAACATGTGTGGAGATGCTCCATTGGGTCCGGAACCAAAAATGGTACTGAACGACGGTTTGTCGGCGCCTTTTTTCACCATGAGGTATTCAAGAAGTGCGGCCAGTTCTTTCTCCGTCTTACCGGGTTTTATTTCATTCAGCAGTTCGGTCAGAGCCTCAAGTGCGATCTCCTCCGCCTTCAGGATGAGATTGACTTCTTCCCTGGATTTCGAAATCCTGATATCCCTTATCAGTTTATCACATTCGATAAAAACATGTTCTTCGGCTTCCATCTTCTTTTTCAGATCGTTGAAGGCACTGACTGTGGTAGTCTCACACTCATACCCTATTCGCTTGTATTTCCCAAGCAGATCGTGCAGGATGGTTGACGCGTTTTCGCTTGTATACTTGACAAGCTCAAGTGGAGACTGATCCCCTATCTGCTGCCAGTATCTCGAATCGGAACAGATGACCTGTTTGTCTTCTGCAATGATGACATAGGCAAAAGATCCCGAGAAATTACTGAGATACCTCGGATTATTCGAGGAACTCTCGAACGTCGTGGATAAAATAACATCAATGTTTTCTTCTTTCATCTTTTTTAAAAGATTTTCTATTCGTCTGCTAATCTCTTTTTTCACACCATCACCCCTTTAAGATAAAATGATTATATCATAGCAGTTAGCGGATTTATTCCTCTATAATATTGAAAACCCTCTGAAGTTGTGTTACTTCAAAAACTTTTTTTATTGAAGGCCTTGGGTTCAGGAAAAAGAGTTTTTTACTGTAACCGTATGTTCGTCTCTGTATACCGACAAGAATCCCGAGCCCGAGGCTGTCTATGAATTCGAGATCTGACAGATCCAGGACATAGGATTCACAGTCATTTTTATCAAGCTCCCTGTTAATGCTATCTTTGACCTCTATGCCATTCTTCAGATCAATCAGCTTCGGCAGCTTTAGAATCAGTCTGTTATTCTCATCTTCACGAACGAATAAATTCATTTACTTCGCTTCCTTTTCATTTTTGGTCTGAAGCTGAAGCATCAGTGTGTAAATGGGTGCCACATCGGTCTCCCATGTTCTGAGGTATTCCAATTCTGCCGTCACGATCCCCTCGTTGACGGCCTTGAATGTCCAGACGGAAGTACCGCCGGCCCCTAAAAGATTGGTTTCGGGTGCAATGTATGAATTTGAAATGAGTTCAACATATCTTGAGTGCAATTCCTCTTCAAGAACCCATTGATAACCGGTTGTTGCATTTGCGGGCAGACTGATTGCCAGTATATCTCCCGGAATCAGATTGATGATGACAAAATCCCCATCTTTATATTGAACATTAACAGTGGGTTCTGAATTGATCTGATAGGAAAATTCAAGCATCTCTTCGTTGTTGACTGCTGCAAAAGCGGTAAAGCAGATCGATATCACCAGTAAAAACAAAATCATACTCTTTTTCATGATAATCACTCCCATTTAATGATATGAACTTATTATACATGATTTTACATGATATAATTTACGGAAAATATAACGCTGTTCAGGAGTATTCAATTGGAATTATGGAAAAATTCTGTGGAGGAGTTAATACGACTGCTGAAACTGGCTGAAGTGGCTTCTGGTGAAATATACAGAACTTTTTATACCAGGATCGAAAAATATGATGATGTGATCAAGGCCTTTCTGTCGGTGAAAAAAATTGCGGAGATGATCCCGCATGATCAAGGTATTCCTTTTGCGGTGAAGGATAATATCCTCATTAAAGGAACAAGGACCACCTGTGCCAGTCGAATGCTGTGGAATTATGATTCGGCTTTTACCGCAACGGCTGTTCAGCACCTCATCAGAAATGACATGTATCCGATAGGGAAGACGAATATGGATGAATTTTCGATGGGTTCTACAACTGAAAATTCCTCTTATCATATCACAAAGAATCCATGGGATTTAAAGCGAGTTCCGGGAGGGAGTAGCGGAGGTTCCGCAGCGGCAGTCTCCGCGGGGTTTGTGCCATTTGCCCTGGGGTCGGATACCGGCGGTTCCATACGCCAGCCGGCTTCTTTCTGTGGTGTTGTTGGATTCAAGCCCTCCTATGGACTTGTTTCACGCAATGGCCTTGTGGCCTTTGCCTCATCATTTGATCAGATAGGAACACTGACAAGATCGGTGAGGGATACGGCGCTAATCACCGACATGATATCTGGAGATTGCTTTTATGATGCCACTAAAAAGAACTTTAAAAAGGACTATTTTAGTGAAATCGAACGGGGGATATCCGGAGATCAGATAGCGATAATAAAGGAGTCTGTCTCGTCGATCAGGAATCGTGACATCCATAAGAGATTTGACGAAGCGATTGAGGTGTTGAAATGGTCGGGTGCCGAGATCTCCTGGATTTCTTTTCCGGAATTCGCGAACCTGTTCAGGATCTACACCATTCTGACGACGGCTGAGGCTTCCTCAAATCTTGCGAGATACGATGGCCTGAAATACGGCTTGAAAATAAAAAATGAAGACGATCTTGAAACACTTTATCGTGATACCAGAGACACCGGTTTTGGCGAAGAGGTGAAAAAAAGAATCCTCCTTGGTACCTATCATCTCAGCTTTAAAAACTTTGAGGCGTATTATTCAAAAGCACTTAAACTGCGGGAAGCGGTTTGTCGGCAGATAGAGGAGCTCTTTCTGGAATATGATGCCATCATCACTCCGGTAACTTCAGATACCCCCGGGCTTATCGGAGAGAAGCAGACACTCGACAAAAAGGCAGTGTACGATATGAATACGGTAATAGCGAATATTGCAGGGATTCCAGCCATCTCCGTTCCCATGGGAATGTCCGGGAACGTCCCCGCGGGGTTACAGATCATGACGGCAAGATTTTCTGAATCGAGGCTTTTCCGTATAGCGAGGGCCTATGAGAAAAATGCCGGTATCTTTGAAGACGGCCATTATCCGTTTCCTCATCTGGAGGAATCAGTTTGAGGTATAAAACGGTGATCGGACTTGAAATACACGCTCAGCTTCTGACAGAATCCAAGGCATTTTGTACCTGTCGAAACGATTCTTCTGAAACGGAGCCGAACACAAACATATGTCCCGTATGTACCGCACATCCCGGAACACTGCCGGTATTGAACGGCAAGATGATAGGTCTTTCGGTAAAGGCCGCGCTTGCATTAAAGTGTAGCATAAACTCTATTTCAAACTTCGACAGGAAAAACTATTTTTATCCGGATATGCCCAAGGGATATCAGATCACCCAATATTTTCATCCCATAGCTGAAAATGGTAAAATTGAGATCATCAGCAACAGAAGAAAAAAGATGGTAAGGATCAGAAGAATTCATATGGAAGAGGATTCGGCAAAACTGATACATGAAGATGATCGCACCCTTGTGGATTTTAACCGGAGTGGAATTCCTCTGATAGAAATAGTGACAGAACCCGATATGAATTCCGCCGAGGAAGCCGTGATGTTCCTTGAAGAACTGAGAAACATCCTGAGATGTATCAAAGTCTGTGATGGAAATCTGGAAAACGGTTCGATGAGATGTGATGTCAATATTTCTGTGATGGATACACAAACGGGAATTTCCACGAACAGAGTGGAAATAAAAAATCTCAATTCGTTCAGGAATGTTCAGAGGGCTTTGAGATATGAAGAGAATGTTCATCAAAATCTCCTCATGGGGGGGGGAAAAGGATTTCAATCTACGAAATCATGGGATGAAAAACGGCGGATTACGATGGTTATGAGGGACAAGGAAACGGAAATGGATTACAGATATTTTCCCGAACCGGATCTTCCCTTAGTCGAGATTCTGGAGACGGAAATAGAAAGACTCCAAAAGCTGATCCCCGAGCTTCCCTCGGAGAAAAGATTGAGATTTGTTGAACAATATCATTTGAAATTTGAAGAGGCCAGAATCCTTTCGATCTCTCCAGAACTTGCAGTGTTTTTTGAGCAAACGGCATCGTTGGCAGAGGCTTCCGAAGTGATCAAATGGATCTTAAGAGATGTTAAGCGCTATCTGAATGAAAAAAAAATAAACCTGTCGGAGACCTGCTTGACGCCTGAAAAATTGGCCGGACTGTTAGACTGGATCAAGACCGGCAGGATTTCCTATCATACGGCTAAGGAGATATTGATCGCTCTGATTGAAACAAACAGGGCTTCCGAGGAGATCATTTCAGAATACGATTTTATCCAGCAGAATGATCCCGACATATTGAACGATTTTCTGGAACAGATCATTGAAGAGCACTTTGAGGAGTATGAGGCCTATTGTCTCGGGAAAAAAGAACTTTTTAACTTTTTTGTCGGGAAGATGATGGGACTCACAAAGGGAAGAACGAGACCTGAACTGATTATAAAAACCATAAAAAACAGACTGGGGTGAAGCCGTGAACAATGAAATGGAAGAGATTAAGGTACAACTCGCTCGTATAGAACAGAAAATAGACAGGGTGCAGCAATTCCTGAACAACGACTTTAACGAATTATCGGAAGAATTTGAAAAAATGAATAAGAATTTTTTTTCGGTAGAAGTGATGTTTTATATCCTCATCGCTTTGTCGATTATTCTGATCGTATTGAGTGTTTTATAAAGGATCCCCATGATTTTTGGTGGGTTTCGTTGTAATAGAATAAAAGGATAATACGTTAGAGTTATAGTGTTCTGAGAGGATTAAAAATTGGATGACCAAGAGAAATAGCCTGCAGACGATGAGGATTAAAACGAGCCTGTGAAGTTTTTCCCGGGCAATTTTTTTTAGTGGAACTTAACGGTTTGATCATTTTTCGAGAAAGGGTCAAGAATTTTAAGGGTTGATACCGAATGAAAAGAGTACTTCACAATCGCACGATCAGAAGAGAATTGTTTGTTTTTTATCTGATATTAATAATCACTTTTTTAATTGTAACTGGGATTTTTACGGGTTTTTTCCTCTTTAATTCCATGAGAGAGAGTATCTTTAAAGATAGTGCTGAACTTTCGGAGAGTATAGGAAACACCGTTAATATCTTTATCAACGAAACGAATTATTCCCTTCTGACAATGGGGGAATTGCTCGAGACTCTTTTGCTGAACGATTCCGATAATTCCGCCGAGATAGAGAAAATGATGATCTCCTATGTGAAAAACCATGAAGAACTTGAAAAAATGAAGATTGTAAATCGGGAAGGTGTTGTGGAATACATCGTGCCGTATTCGAGAGCAGAAATCGGAAATAATCTTTCACAGGCGCAATATATAAAAAACATCGACGAAGAGATATACTGGTCGGATGTGTTTTTGTCCCCCGCAACCGGTGAACCTTCCGTCACGGTCAGTTACAGGTTAAGGGAATATTATATCGTTATAGACATCAGCTTGAATAGTTTGAATTTACTTCTTGCGGAGATAAAAAGAAATTCCGAGATCATCATCTATGACAGTAAGGGAAGAGCGGTTGCAAGTACCAACACGGAAGAAGTTTATCACGGGGTTAATCACAGTAATCAGGAGCATGTGAAAAAGGCCCTTTTGGGAAATGTGATAACGGATGATTTTTTATATCAAACGGGAGAAACCGAAATAGAAATGCTTGGAACCGCCATACCGTTAAAAAATAACTGGGTGGTTGTCGTATCAAAAGCGATTTCAAAGGCCTTGGCACCGGTAGGAACGACCCTTATGACCGTAGCCTTTGCGGGAATACTGACTTTTTTTATTGGATTTCTGGTGTTTCAGTTGATCTCAAAACGGATAAAAGATTCTATAGCTTCGCTGATCAACTGGTCTGAACAGCTCGCGGATGGAAATTACAACAACACCTTTCAGATCAATTCCTACCGGGAATTAAATCAGCTTGCGGATTCTTTTCAAAGGATGTCACAAAATGTAGAAAACAGGGAAATAGAATTGAACAATCAGAAGATGGAACTCAATGCCAGTAATGAAGAACTCGAATCTTACAATGAAGAAATGGCGGCGATGAATGAAGAGCTGATAGACAGTGAAAAACGAGCCAACGATTCAAATCAGGCAAAATCAGAATTTCTTGCCAATATGAGTCATGAACTGAGAACGCCGCTTAACGGGATCATGGGATTTTCTCAGATTCTTAAATCCAGCGAACTCACACCGGAACAGTCGGAATATATAGATAACGTACTGTATTCGAGCGAACACCTCCTTCAGATAATCAATGACATTCTCGATTTCTCCAAGATAGAAGCCGGAAAGCTTGTTCTTGAGAGAATAGATACGGATTTGCGTGAATTGCTTGAAAATACGTTTACACTCAATAAACCTTCGGCCGATAAAAAGGGGCTGAAGGCCTTCATGAATATTGACAGCAAGATTCCCGTACTTGTAAAGACCGATCCGTTAAGACTCAGTCAGGTCATCATCAACCTTTTGAGTAACGCGGTCAAATTTACGGAAAGAGGTGAGATAGGCCTTGAAGTTTATGTACTGCTGGAAAAAAAGGACCGCGTCAGAATACGTTTTGTCGTGTTCGATTCGGGAATCGGTATTCCCGAGGAAAAACAGATGACGATCTTTGATATGTTTACCCAGCTCGATTCTTCCTTTACCAGAAAATATGGCGGTACTGGTCTTGGCCTTTCTATTTCAAATAAAATACTTGATCAGATGGGTTCCAGGATGGTCATTGAAAGTGAGATGAATAAGGGAAGCGTTTTCAGCTTTGAACTCGAGCTGGAAAAAGCAGATCTTAAGAAACCTTCAAATAAAGACGAGGAGATGGCAGATGATATCGGGATGCTCTCCGAAAGAAATATGACGGTATTAATAGTGGAAGATGACCTGATCAATTCAAAACTCGCCAAGACGATTATCAACAATCATTTAAAGGGCTCAAAGGTCTGTGTGGCGTTTGACGGGCAGGAAGGTGTGGAAAAATTCTTTAAGTGCAAACCGGAACTTGTCCTGATGGATTTACATATGCCGATAAAAGACGGCATTGAGGCGGTTCGTGAAATACGAGCCGGCGAAGATGAGGCAAACAGAGCGGTTATCATCGCACTTTCTGCGGACGTACGCGAAGACAGGATCGAAGAAAGTATGCAAAGCGGCTTTGATGATTATCTGAAAAAGCCGTTTAATAAAAGGGAACTATTCAGAACGTTGTTGAAAAACCTGTATTAAACCGATAGAGAATCCCTTTAAAGGGATTCTCTATCGGTAAATTGATTTAAAAGCGTCAGAAGTGTTTTGGTAACAGGTCCGACTCCTATTTTCTTCCCTTCAAATTCACCGACAGGGGTTATTCCTGATGTTGTATGTGTGATAAATAACTCATCTGCGCTGAACAATTCTTCTTCTTTTACCAGACGAACTTCAGTCTTGATACCATTTTTATCGGCAAGCGTCAGGATCAGATCTCGTGTGATTCCCGAAAGAATTCCGGATTCGAGAGACGGGGTAATCAGCGTGTTTTCCCTGACGATAAACACGTTTGAAAAGGTTCCTTCCGCCACATAACCAAAATCGTTCAGCATGATCCAGTCGAACAGTTCAGCCGGCCTTCTTATCCTTGCAAGGAAGACATCTATGGCGGCAGTCGATTTGATTGCCGTGTTGTTATGCATAAAGGCGTGTCTTCTGATCGGTGAAACTCCGGACTTTACACCGTTTTTGTAAATTTCGGTATTATAAGGGACAAATTCGTGGATCAAGAGAATGATATCGGGTGCGGAGGTGATCAGAATCTTAATATTTACCTCGCTGAAGCGATTCAGCTTCATTCCCTCATAGATCTTCTCTTCCATCTCTGTTAATGTCAGTGGCACAGTCAATCCCATTGCCTCGGCAGAATTACAGAGCCTGTCATAATGCTTCCTGAACTTGAAGATCTTTCCCTGATACGTTCTGATCGATTCATATACCATTTCGGCCCCGGTAAATCCGGGATTCTCAACCGAGATTTTTGCTTCTTCTTCATTGACCCAATAGCCGTTAATAAATATTTTCAATTTCTGAGTTCACCTCATCCTGTTCAGAATTTTCATTGATCCCCGTTACGGTAACCCTTATCTTTTTCCCTTCAGAGAGCAGCAACGTGCTGTCGCAATTATGTTTTAAATAATATTCATCGTGTCCGGTTAAACGACCGTTTTCCGTGTTTTCGATGATGATTTCCCTTTTTTCCCCGATATGCCTGTTTCTGACCTCTTTAGAAATTTCGTCTGAAATCTCTTCAAGCTTCTTCGCACGGAACCTTTTTTCATTGCCGTCTATCTGTTCCGTGAACCTTGAAGCCGGTGTTCCCTTTTTGGGGGAGTATCTGAAAATATGTGTCTTCAGTGGCTTAATCGCTTTCAGTAAATCTACCGTCTGTTTGAAATCCTCATCCTGCTCACCTGGAAATCCGACGATGATATCACAGGAGACCGAAAATAGCCTGTCCCTTTCCCTGAGTTTCCGAACCGCTTCAAGGATGACGTCATGCGTATATTTCCGATTCATATCTTTCAGGACCTTGTCTGATCCGCTTTGAATGGAAATATGAAGATGTGGACAGAATTTTTCAGAGTTCAAAACCTCACAGATCCTCGGGGTAATATCCTCGGGATTGAGTGAACTGATTCTGATTCTGACTTTTTCGGGCATTTTGGAAAGTTCGAGAAGAAGTTCATAAAAATCCCTGCCGTTATCATTATATTCGCCGAGATTAATTCCCGTAATGACAAATTCTTCCGTGCCGTTTTGATTAAGATGTCTGATCTCATCGACGACCGATTCAACGGGTTTTGAAACGGATTTTGTTCCCCTTGCATGAAAAATTTTGCAATAAGTACAGCAATTGCTGCAGCCTTCCTGAACCATAATGTACTGTCTTGACTTTTTACCGGCATTTTTCAATTTCATCCCTAATTGTTCATGCAATAGCCAATAGGCCTTTTCTCTGCTGCTTTCGTATCGTTCACCGTCAATCAGATCGATGATTTCCGCAATATGTTCCTTTTCGCCGTTACCGATATAAAAGTCAAAGATCTCATCACTTAGGAGCTTATCCTCCGCTACCTGAATACTGCATCCTGTTGCGATTATAACGGCCGTTTCGGCGATTCGCCTCGCTTTTCTGAACATTTGTCTGGATTTTCGGTCCGCTTCATTTGTGACGGTACAGCTGTTAATGATCACATAATCACTTTCGGGAGAAAGCGGGATCACTTCAAATCCCTTTTCCATAAAACTCTGAGCCATAAAATCAGTTTCATACTGATTGACCTTACAACCCAGAGTGATAAAACTGCATGTTCTTTTACTCAAAGGTCCTACTCCTCATCTTCCTCTATTTCCTGAAGAACACCGAGCAGGATTCTGGAACGGTTGACAAGCCCTGTGAGTCTTTCCTCTTCATCAACAACGCACAGGGAAAAGAATTTGTGCCGGATCAGCAGGTCGGAAGCGTGCAGTAGTGTATCCGTCTCCTTGACCGTAATCACGGATTTTGCCATATATTTTGTGATCGGATCATCTTTGATCTGATACAGTTTTTTCTTCAGCTGATTGGTATCCGGTATAAACGATGCAGATTGCAGCATTCCGAAATAAGAAGGGATAACCGCATTGACAATATCATTTTCACTGAGATAACCCAGAATTTTCATTTCATCGTCAACGACCGGCATGCCTGTTCTCAGATGATTTGCACATAAACGAATAAACCGCTCTACAGTTTCATCCTCAAATATGGCAGAAATATCTCGAATCATTATATCTCCGACTTTCATTCAATCACCTCAGTTTATCCTTTCTACTTTTATATGTTCCAATTCTTTCTGAATATCATACAGTGGAGGCATTTCCTTCTTGAGATAATTTGTCTTCGCAAGTGCAGCAGCCATACCAAATTTTGCCCTATCAAGAAAATTGCTGTTTGAATTCAGATAATCATAGATCATGGCGGCGATAAACGCATCGCCCGTTCCGAGCAAATGAGATTCATCCAGTTCATCCTGTGCAATGGTCAAAAGCCAGGCGGCATCCTTTGTCAGGATGATGTCGTTCTTGGATTTGTATGAGATGACGACCATGTCAGCTCCGTACCTGATGATCTCCTTACCCGCATCGAGATATTCCTCAAGCGATTCAACCACTTTTCCGAGGATCTTGTTGGTGCTTCTCATATCCGGTCTTACGATATTTGGACAGGCCTTTTTGATCGTTTCTGTAAGCAGTTGTCCCCTTGCTTCAACATAAACCTTGTTTCCGCTTGCCATGGCATTTTTTGAAAGGAATGCATAAGTGTCAAGCGGGATCCCCTGAGGAACTGAACCGGAAATAACGGTGATCTTTGTTCTGGAAACAACGGTATTAAACAGTTTCAGAAAATGATTCAGATCGGGTTCCTGTATCACAGGTCCCGGCGCGTTGATTTCCGTAATGAAATGATTTTCTTCATCCAGAATACTGATATTTTCTCGACTTTCCCCATCAATATGAATAAAATTCAATGTAATCTTTGGAAATCGCTTCCTTAATTCTTCAGAAATGATCCTTCCGGTATGTCCGCCGAGAAAACCCATGGCAATACTTGGTGTCTCATTCAGACTGGAAAGCATCATAGATACATTTATCCCTTTTCCACCCGGATCACTGATAAATTTTTCTCTCTCAAAAACCCTGTGAAGTTCGTTAACCTGGAAATTGGGTATTATTATTTCTCTATCCAATGCAGGATTCATGGTAATTGTAACAACATCCATATTTCTCCTCCTCCTCCGCCTTGTAACTTTAAAAATCTATTTTTCAAGGACAATTTCTATTTTGTCGCCTTCTTTTATCATGTCCATAAAAGCCGCTTTTCTATCGTTTATCTTGATATTAAAACTCTTCAGACTACTGGAGTCTATATCCATCAATGCCAGCAGATCTACTATTTTAGGCGCTTCTTCAACGAGTTTCAGATCGACGATGGCCCCTTCGTAGAGGACGCTTTCCATCTCGGCCTTGACTCCGTCAACATTAACGGTAAAAGAAGTGGCGGGGATAAACATCTCTCTTGAATTGACCAGGACCTTACATTGTTTTTCCGCAAAATCGCCGGTCAGTTTTTTTATATTCGGAGTCATTTCTCTATCCCTCATCGTCAGGACATCCCCGGTGAAAATCCTGTCTTCGGATGATAATTTTCTATCTCCCCTGTGAATTTCGATCTCTTTTACCTTGACCGCCTTATTCTTTGAGTTGAGGACGATGTTGATAAATTCTTCCCTGTTCCTGGACAATTTCTCAAGTAAATAGTTGATGTTGCAGTAATTTTCCGAAAAGACAGCGTCCCCATCCTTTATCTGTATATCCCCATCGAACATCTCACCGTTTATCCGTGCCTGAGGCAGAAGGTCGATCCCTTCGCCGTTCAGTGTGATCGAAATGGGGGTGAGAATTTCGCTCAGGAAGATTTCTGTGGCTTTCCCCTCTTTTCCCGGCATGAAATCGATGATATCCCCATGTTGCAGCTTCGTGTGTATTCCACCTTTTTCACCATTTATGAGGATTTGTGCACTTTTACCGGGAAGCCCCTTGATGATTTTCATCTCATTGTTCAGGTCAAAAGTGATGGCAGGTCCCGGTTTCCCTACAATCTCCTCTACTCTGTATCCCAATTGCAATAATGCCTGCATGACATTGTTCTTATTATCCATTCCCATCAGATCTACCGCTTTATCGTTCACCATTACTCGGACAAAAACACTTCCCGTGTTTGTGTTTACGCTGTTTGCAATACTTACCGGTGTGACATATTGACTGCCGATCATATCGTTCGTTTTATCCTCAACGTTCTGAATGTTTTCTATAGATTTTAATGATACCCTGTTTGCCGGCAGATCAAGTTTTTTGGCCAGGTACTCCGTGAAAAGGGGAACTCTAGCCCCTCCGCCAACGACCATTACCGCAGCTGGGGGTTTTCCGTTGAGGTTCAGAATTTCATCGCTGACCTTCGTTGTGATTTCATCGATCACCGGTTCGGCCACCCTTATGAAGTCCTCTTTCGTGATCTCCAACGGTGTGTCAAGTATGTCCTTCACATCCATTTTTTCCTGGTCGGGATCGCTCAGGGTTCTCTTGACCCTTTCGGCGCTGTTGAAATCGATCAGATATTCCTCGCAGAGTCTTTCCGTTATTTCATCGCCGGCCATCGGGACCATTCCGTAGGCAATGACCGTTCCGTCGCGTGAAACGGCAATATCACTCGTCCCGGCGCCGACATCTACAAGAACGATGTTCAACCTTCTCAGATCGGGTGGAACAACGAGATTCATCGCCGCTATCGGTTCCAGTGTGATGTGTTCAGGTGTGAGTCCGGATTTTTCGAGTACGTTCATCATGGCATTGACGACATATGCCGGCAGAAAAGCCGCGATGACCTTTACGGAAATTTCCTTGCCCCTCTGACCCTCAAGATTTTTGATCCATTCATCATCAAGGTTGTAATAAAGCACGGAATAGCCTACACAGTACATCTCACGGCCGTCCGTTTCTAGTGCTTCAATTGATCTGTTTATCGCTTCCATTTCCAGCATCCTGACCGTATCTTTTGAAATTGAGTGCTCTGAAGAGACATCCATCCTTGATTCACCGATAGAAGTCTTTAAAAATCTTCCGGCGAGGGCAACGGATACACTTGTAATTTCGATCTCATTTTTCTCCTTCAGGTCCTTCGTAATATTCTGTACGATCTTGGAAACCTTGTTCACATCATGAATGGCACCGTCAAGCATGGCCCGTTCCTCATGTTCCCTTGTCTGAGAGTCGTAAACTACAATATTGGATTCATATTTTTCTGCGAGAACACCAATCACAGTCCTTGTACCGATATCAAGCGCATAAATCAAAAAAAACACCTCTTACTTACTTCTCATTTGATAGTGAGATCAAATGGATTAATTTAAACTTCCGAAAAAAACCATTTATTTATGTAACAAAAGAGAAATGGAGTTTCTCCAAGGATATTATACCACAGTGTCAATTGAACATTTCTCTTATATCTTCGGCGGTGATATCTTTTTCTACCTCTAAATTTGTATCGACAATGTTTTTTACCAGATCCATTTTCTTTTCCTGGAGCTCCAGCACCTTTTCTTCTATGGTGGTTGAACTGATCATCCTGTAAACCATCACTGGCCTTTCCTGTCCGATGCGATGTGTTCTGTCTATCGCCTGCATTTCAGCCGCAGGGTTCCACCAGGGATCCAGAATGATGACATAATCTGCTTCCGTGAGATTCAACCCTACCCCGCCGACCTTAAGTGTCATCATCAGAATCCGCTGATTTTCGTTGGACTTGAACTGATCTATCACGGCTTCACGGTTTCTCGTTGAGCCGGTAATCTTTAAGCTCTTCAGGTTCTTCAACAGCAATTCTTTTTCTACGATATCGAGCATGGTGGAAAATTGTGAAAATACCAGCGCCTTATGCCCCTCGGAGGTGATTTCTTCAAGGAGTTCGAGCAGTGAATCGAGCTTTCCAGAACTGATCGCGCGATCTTTGATGAACATTCCGGGATGAGTGGCGATTTGCCTGAGACGAAGAATATGTTTCAATATGAGAAATCTGTTTTCATTCCAGTCCTTTTTATTATCTGTCAGTTGTTTGATTTCACTTTTTATCTGATTATAATAATTAACATAGATGTCTTTCTGAGCTTCGGTCATCTCAACGTAGAAGTTCTTTATGGTCTTTGGCGGCAGTTCCTGAAGGACATCTTCCTTCTTTCTGCGAAGCATAAGCGGGGCAATCTTTTTCTGAAGCATGTCATAATTATTTTCATATAGCTTTCGATATTCCCTTGAAGTACCGAAAAAGCCGGGAATCAGAAAATCAAAGAGACTTTTCAGATCGTTGATGGAATTTTCTATTGGTGTTCCCGTAAGGGCGATCTTATGATCTGCGTTGAGATTTTTCATCTCCTTGAAGGTTTTGGTCTGATTGTTTTTTAAATTCTGAGCCTCATCAACGATGCAGTAATCGAAACGGATCTCGTTAAAAAAGTCCGAATCGTTTCTGAATGTACCATAAGTGGTTATCCAGATTTCCGGATTTTTCTCACGCAGAAACTTTCTCTCGAGTTTTGTTCCGTGATAGATGACCGCGTTCAGTAGAGGGGCGAATTTTCCTATCTCTTTTTTCCAGTTCTTCAGGAGAGATTTTGGACAGATGATGATCCCCTTCATCGTGAGCTTTCTCTCATAAAATGAAAGGAGCAAACTGATGGTCTGAACGGTTTTTCCGAGTCCCATATCATCTGCGAGAACCCCGTTTAATCTGAATTCTTCAAGGAAGCGAAGCCAGTTATAGCCGCTTTTCTGATATTCCCTTAACGTCCCGTTGAGACTTTTTGGGATCATATACTCTTTTATCCCGGAAAAATTATCGATCATCGAAAGGACTTCGGATGTCTTGTCGTCGAACTCCCTGTTATCATACTGACGCAGTTCATCAAGGACATCGAAACGATGCCAGCCCTGCCGGGTAGATTTCCCGAAATCCTTGATCTTACGGCTCAGCTTCTTTAATTTATTTATCTCTTTCTGATTCAGTCGGTAATATTCACCATCTATCTCGATAAACTTTTTATCATCCTTCAGATTTTCCATGAAAAGCTCAAATGGAACCTCTTTTTCATCCGCCATGACTTCAAAATTCATTTCAAACCATTCTATACCGGATTTGACCTGAACATTGACGGTTGTCTTCGGATGATTGATCTTCGTCAATTTCTGATCACAGTCAAGAATGACTGTAGAAGAGTATTTGATAAAAAGCTCGTCGATCAAAAGCAGGACTTCCTCGAGACTGAGTTCCCAAACGAAGCCGTAGGCATTTTCGTTGATCGAATTGATATTTTGATGAAGTATTTCTATCTGCTCTTTTTCGAACTCCGGATCCCTCAGATACATCTTTCCGCTAGAAACATCCACCACCTGCTTTTTTTCATCAGAGGGTTTGATGCGCATTCCAGAATAGGAAAACTGCAGTTCAAGCGTGAAGAGATTTCCCTCCCTTTCTATGATCCATACGGCCTTCTTTTCCGCATCAACCATATCGAGGGGGATGTTGACATTTAATTCCTCTTCGAATTTCATCCCCATTGTGATCAGGGGGGCGATGACCTCTTTCTTGACGAGCGTTGTTTCCAGATCATCGGGATTCAGAAAGACTTCTTCAAGATGGTGTTTTTCCCTGTTGAGAAATTTGATCTGTCTGGCATTCAACGGGGAGCTGATCGGATAAATGATATCATCGTTGAAAAGAGCGGTTTTTCCGTCGTTTCCATACACCGGAAGATATCCTTCCGGGTCGAAAAGCGATTGCCTGACGAGTTTGTCCGCATCAAACCGTATCTGCTTTTCATTGTTGACGAACAGGATCTTTACCCTGCCATTCTGTGTACTGATCTGAATGTCTAATCTGGGACCGAACAGGACCTTTTTCTTTTTTGTGGAAAAAGAAATATAGGGATAACCGGCAAAAACGCTTTTGAACTTGTGGAAATCCTTTATATAAAAGCCATCATATTTACAATTTACAAAAGTGATGAATTCCGAAAATCTCTCATCCGAATAATAGGTGAGATCATCGAGGGTGAGATCCGTTCGAGATGTTTTAATCGGGTTTCCCTTGACACCGTATTTCTGTTCAAATATCTCTATCTGAACATCGCTTTCATGCTGGGTAATTTCAAGAACAAGCGCCCGGGGTTCCGTTCTGGAAACCATCTCGTTCAGGGTCAAAGTGCGTTTTTTTTCCAGATTTTGCAGAAATACTTTTGCATCATTCTTTTTTTTAAATTCTCTGTGACTTCTTTTCAGCAGTTCAAGACGATTGACTGAGCGTTGTTCATTTTCGATCATCTCTTTGTTGTCGAGCACCTTGATCATCAAGGCGCCGATGTGCTTACAGATTTCCCCCGTATTTAAAAAATGCTGGCAGGTACAACTGAAAGCCAGTCCGGATTTCTTCATGTCTATTTCAGAAAAATAATCTTCTGTTCCTCTGATAATGGCCTGGATTTTAATCCTGTTATCCTCTGAGTGCAGGGAATAATTGAGTATTCTGCCTATACTGTAATAAATATTAGCCCTTTCTTTTATGACACCTGGAAGTCTGTTGAAGATCTCGGATATTCTTTTCGTATCTGTCTCAATCCAGTTTTCATATTGGCTGGTTTTGTCATTTCTTATGTCGAATCCCCCCAGAAAAATATTTTAACTCTCTATTTTACCATTTTTTTTGAATTTTGAAAAAGAGGATTTTTTTGATATAATAGATATATACAAATTGCATATATATGGAGGGGAATTGATTTATGAAAATTGGAATTCCGGCAGCAACGAATAATGGTCTTGATTCAATAATAAGTGGACATTTTGGGAAGACACCTTTTTTTGCCTTTGTGATCGTTGAAGATAACGAAATCAAAGAATATGAAATCGTACGTAATCCTTTTGAACAGCATAGTCCAGGACAGATTCCAGGATGGGTCAGTGAAAACGGTGTGAAACTCATGATCGTTCAGGGGATTGGAGCAAGGGCCATCAGCTTTTTTGAAGGCTATGGTATCAAGGTTGGAAAAGGATACGGAGAAACGGTTCGTGAAGTGTTGAATGAATATTTTAAAGGGACACTCAGTGAGGATGATCTAAGCTGTAATCACAGCCATGAACATCACGACCATCATGAGGATCATGAAGAGGGCCATACTTGTAAAAAAGACTATGGCAACATCGCCATCACCGTGCAGGAAAATTCACTCAATTCCATGATCGATGAAAGATTCGGCAGAGGCAAATATCTTGTGATTATCGATGGAGATACCGGTGCGGTTGAGATTACCGAAAATATCGTCAATGAAGAACATGGCGTTGGGCCCGCTATGATAGCCACTCTTGCCGAAAAAGGGGTAAAGAGCGTTATAGTTAAATCTCTTGGCAAGAATGCAACGGATGCGGCTGAAGCAGCCGGCATAAGGGCCTTTTTCGGTGAGGATACAACCGGAACCGAAAATCTGAAAAAACTCTGGAATGGAGAGCTTAAACAGTTATAATTTAGAATTGGTAAAGAATATGTTACCATTCGAGTTGTTTTCCGTTTCATAACACTGTTTTTTCTGTGGTTAAGATTTAAACGGAATGTCTTAACTGAATAGTCGTAACCCCTGTGGCTTTTGCCTTTGATGGGTCGCACGTTTTTATAATCGACACCTTCCCCTTTTTGGGAGGGTGTTTTGTTTTACTAATAAAACAAAAACAGATCAATTCCATATTTCGTTGTAAGTTTAGAATATAAAGTCTGCTTTGACAAAAGTAGGCGCCCATATTATAATATTGGTGATGTATAACTATACAACGAAACGAGAGGCGGAACCTTCCTTTTTGAAATTATTGGGCAAGAATCGATTTGGAATCTATTTCGTAAATCATCGGATGTGTATGGTCGGACAGGCACAGAGAGAAAATGAAATGAACATAAATTTTGTGGCAAAGATGGATAATACCCCTGTGGTTTGAAAGGAGAACTGATTATGTTTTTGGATAAGGTGAAAGTGGGAGGAACCGGGACGGTAAAGACCTTGAAAGCAACACCGGTTATCAGAAAGCGTCTGCTTGCAATGGGACTGACACCCGGTATTGACTTTAAAGTGGTTAAGGTTGCACCGATGGGAGATCCTATAGAAATAAAGGTAAGAGGCTATCAGCTGACCATGCGGAAAAACGAGGCCTCTTGTGTAGAAATAGAAGAAGTGGAAGTATAATTGATGCATACGATCGCTTTATGTGGTAATCCGAATAGTGGAAAAACCTCCGTTTTCAACGCGTTAACCGGTGCACATCAGCATGTGGGCAATTGGCCCGGAGTTACGGTAGAACGAAAAGAAGGGGAATTTTCAATCGGTGATGAAAAGTACAAAGTGGTAGATCTTCCGGGAACCTACAGCCTTTCTGCCAATTCCGCTGATGAAAAAGTCGCCAGGGATTTTATAATAGAGGGAAAACCAGAACTGACGATAGTGGTTATCGATCAGACAAATATTGAGAGAAACCTGTATCTTGCCCTTGAGATCATAGAAATGGGACGTCCTGTCTTATTCGCGATGAATATGGATGATGAGGCGACGAAGCTTGGGATCAGTATAGATACCGAAGGGCTGGCGAGATTTCTGAATATTTCGGCCTGTAAGACGGTTGCAAGTAAAAAAAGGGGAATCGACCAACTCAAAGCGGCGATAAAAGATTCGGTAGAAAACCAGAAATTCCCCAAACTGATCAGGTTCTCGGAAAAAGCGGAAAGGATAATCGATGAGCTGTCAGTCTATTTCGATAAGGTGGAGAAAAAGGAATTAAAAAGATGGTACACCATCAAGACGATGGAAAATGACGATCTCATCGCTGAGAAACTGTCGGAAGAGGACTATGCGAAGATTTCTGAAAAGCTTCATGAGATAGAGACGAAACTTGGTAATGAAGCGGATATCCTACTTGCCGAAGAGCGGTATGCGATCATTCACGGGATAGCGAAGGAATTTGTCAAAAGGGTGATTACCGAAGAGGGTCGAGAACGGTTGTCTACACAGATAGACAGCGTGGTAACGCATAGAATATGGGGTATACCGATATTCATCGCCGTGATGTGGCTGATGTTCCAGTCGGCCTTTTTTGTCGGTGGATACCTCGTAGATGTTGTCGATGTATGGTTCAACGATCTGGCCACTTACCTTTCGTCCGTCATGGGAGATGGTATTTTTTCCTCCTTTATCACCGAAGCGGTTATCGGTGGGCTGGGGGCGTTCTGTGTCTTTCTGCCGCAGTTGTTTATTCTCTTTCTCTTCATCGCCTTCCTCGGAGATATTGGCTATATGTCAAGGGCGGCGTTTGTAATGGACAGATTTATGCATGGACTGGGACTTCACGGAAAATCATTCATACCGATGATACTCGGTTTTGGCTGTACGGTACCCGGTGTTATGGCCGCCAGAACGCTTGAATCGAGAAAAGACAGGATACTGACGATCCTGGTAACCCCGTTGATGTCATGTGGAGCACGTCTTCCGGTCTATGCGCTCTTTGGAAGCATTTTTTTCCCGGGACATGAAGGAACCGTGACATTTACCTTATACGTCATAGGGATTGTACTCGCGATTATCATGGCAAGGCTGTTCAAATCACAGTTCTTTAAGGGGGAAGAGACCATATTTATCATGGAACTGCCACCCTATAGATTTCCGAGTCCGAGAGAGACATTCGGGCAGGCGTTCAGACACAGTTGGTCATTTCTGAAAAAGGCGGGGACTTTTATCTTCCTTGCGGTGATCGTCATCTGGCTTCTTTCCGTCTTTCCCGCCGGTGTGAATGCACCAAAAGAGGAAAATTATATAGGAACGATCGGAAAGGTTATGGAACCCGTTTTCAGGCCGCTTGGATTTGAAGGCTGGGAAGCCGGAGTTGCGCTTACCTTTGGTGTGTTTGCAAAGGAAATTGTTGTTGGAACGTTTGGTACCCTGTTTACGGGGCAGGAACTCGGTTCCGTGGAAGAATTTGCCGATGCCGGGGTGAAAGGCCCGCTGATTCAGGGATTAAAACATGTTTTCCCGAACAGTCTGGCCGCCTTTTCATTCATGATCTTTGTGTTGATCTATACGCCCTGTGTTGCAACACTCGCGACGATAAAGCAGGAGATAGGCTGGAAATGGATGCTTTTTACGGCCGTTTACCTCTTTGCTTTAGCTTATGTTACTTCACTTGTCTTTTATAATGTCGGTTTGTTGTTCATTTAAAAATTCGATTCGATTAAAACTCGCAATCTACAGATATAACGAATGAAAACCAAGGGCCGCAGAATATGCGACCCTTGGTCTTTTTCTCTTTCTGTAAAATGGTCTTTCTGATAAACGGGAAATGCTATAATAACGATCAGAAAGAGAGGTGTTTTTGTGTCAAAGATGATGTATATCGGTATTGGTTATGAGATTATCAATGATTTTATCAACGAAGCGATTGTCAGACAGAATGAAAGTGTGGACAGTCTTGACGTTCTGATAGAGAATAGAACGGTGAAACTATCCGTTTCGGGAAACTTTAAAAAGATCAGGGGCAATCTGAAGTTTGACCTTGAACTTGAGGAATACGCTGAAAATCTGACCTCAACACAGACCATTGTCTTTTCGGTCACGCCGGTAGGTGCCTTGTCGAAAATGGCCATGACGAGTGTGAAAATGCTTCAGGGTAAGTTGGAACCCTTTGTGCTGTTTAAGAAAAATCTTCTGATCGTTAACGTCTTTGAGATCGTGAAGGCTCAGAAGCCGGAGATGCTGTCGTGGCTGGAAAATTACAGACTCAGGAGTCTTTCCATAGAATCCGGCATGATAATGGCAAATCTTGAAAAGAAATGATTGGAAGGCTTTCAAAAAAACATAAAAATGTAAATATGCTATAATATTATAGGATGAGGTTAAATTTAAAAAGAAGGAGGGATAATGATAGCCGCTCAACTGTTTTTTGGTAATCATGAAAATATGAAAAAAACAAAAATCACAAATGAGATGGTCAGGCTGATCAGCGACGGTAAGACTAAGGCGGAGATATTTTCATCACTCATAGAGACGTTTGGATTAAAATATCAGAATCTTATCTCGGAGATCCTGCATTTTGAGTATGAATACCTGAGTAATAAATACGATCCGATCAAAAAGATACAGAATGATCTGATTTCATTGACGGATATTTATACCACAAGGGCGGAGGTCCTTTCAGAACTTGTAAAGAGGCATGGGACGAGGTATCAGGATATTATTTTCAAGGTGATGAACCAGGATTATCTGGAATTGAAAAAAGAGTATGAAACCTCTAATCGTATCATTCATGAAGAGCATGGTGTGGATTATACGATCTTTTTTAACCTCAGCGAGAAATCAAAACTTTATAAAAAGGACAGGGAAAATTACAAGACCTCAAAGGAATTTTATCTCGGAGATGATACGTTGGTGGGTGCCATAGAAATTTCTCAGGGAAAACTTTTCATAGAAGCGTATTCTTATGGGAATAACCGGGTGCTGACGGCGTTGAATTATATTACCGTCCTGAACGCCTTCTTTGAACCGGATTTTGTTATGGTCATTTCTCAACTGATTGCAACGGATATCATACAGAAATTTGAAGAGGATGAATTTGAGGATCTTTCGAGTACGATCAATAATGGGCAAATCACTTTGAAACGAAAAAGGGCCTATTCGGAATTTGAAAATGGGCAGGAAAATGAATTTTTATTCAACGTCTTTTACAATCTCGATCCGGATATGATTAACATGACGATTGTAGGGGACCGGGTGGATAATATCTGAACAGAAGAAGGGATGAGAAGATGAAGTGGTGGAAAAATGCCGTTGCCTATCAGATTTATCCGAAGAGTTTTATGGATAGCAACAACGATGGGAAAGGCGATTTGAGGGGAATTACCTCAAAACTTGATTATCTGAAGGATCTTGGAATAGATTTAATCTGGCTTTCTCCCGTCTATCAATCGCCGATGAAGGATAATGGGTATGATGTCAGTGACTATTATTGCATCGATGAGACCTACGGAACGATGGATGATTTTGATGAATTGCTTGAAGAAGCGCATAAAAGAGGTATACGTCTCGTCATGGATCTGGTTATCAACCATTCTTCGGATCAGCATGAATGGTTTAAGCAGGCCAGAGAATCCAGGGAGTCCAAATACAGGGATTATTACTGGTGGAGAGATCCAAAAGACGGAAGGGAACCCAACAACTGGGCGGGATATTTTCATGAGACGGTCTGGACTTATGATGATAAGACGGGTCAGTATTATCTCGGATTATTTTCTCCTTATCAGCCGGATCTGAACTGGGAAAATCCGGATCTGAGAGAAGACTTGTACAGGATGATCAACTGGTGGCTTGAAAAGGGCCTGGACGGGTTCAGGCTTGATGCGATCAACCTGATTTCAAAAGTCCCCGGCTTGCCGAACAATGAAGACGATGGAACGGATTCGGAGTTTATCTTCAGTCACAAGTATTTTGTGGACGGTCCCCGTGTCCATGAATTTTTCCACGAGATGCATGAAAAGACTTTTAAACCTTATAATGCCTGTTCAATAGGTGAATGTGGATTTGTGAATACGGAGAGGGCACTCGGATTTACCGTACCTGAACGGGAAGAACTGGACATGGTCTTTACCTTTGAGCATACGGATTACTATAATCAGACAGGTCGGGATGTGTCCAAACTGAAGGAAATCATCAGCAAATGGCAGTTGGATCTGCATAACAAGGGGTGGAGTGGGATCTGCTTCTCAAATCATGATCAGCCCAGAATCGTATCGTGCTTTGGAGATGCAAAACAATACCGGGTTGAATCGGCGAAACTCTTTGCCATGCTTTTACTGACGATTGAGGGGACTCCGTTTATCTATCAGGGAGAAGAACTTGGCTTACCCAACACGGAATACGATACGATCGAAGATTATGATGATATATCCGCCAAGAAACTGTACCGGGTCAGAAAGCGGGAAGGTCTGGATGAACTGTCCATCATGGAGGAAGTCCGACTTAAGGGGAGAGACCGCTCAAGGAGTCCGATGCATTGGGACTCTTCAGAATTTCTCGGTTTTTCGGAGAAATGTGCCTGGATAAAACCGAATTTGAGGGACAGGAATATCAACGTTGCCGACTCGTTGAGTGCTGATGATTCCGTATTGAATTTCTATAAACGGATGATAAGACTCCGAAAAGAGCATCAGACACTCAATACGGGGGTGTATGAACTCCTTGAGACGGATTCGGAGATCTTTGCCTTTACCAAGTCTTCCCCGGAGGAGTGTTTTATGATTATTCTGAACTCTTCGGAAACTGAACGACGATTCGACGGTAAAAAGATAACGGCGGATGCCGAACTTGTTATCGGTAATTATAACGATAGACATGAGATAAACGGAAATTGTTTAACGCTTAGACCTTATGAAGCGATTTTATTAAAACTGAGATAATAGCGTATACAGGCCGGGTAAGTTTTGAATCTGCCCGGCCGATTACGATTGAAAGGATTTATTTCCGGTTTTACTTCGACGGAAAGTACAACTTCATGACAGAAAAGAGAATTTTAGCAATCTGATTTCTTTAATGAATTATTAATTCAATCAATTTGATTTTAATTTCTATATTCAAAGATGGTATAATTTTATAAAAGCTGAAAATCACTCCAAAAGGGGGTTAAATCAATATGAAGGTATTAGGTTTAATATTTGCCGGGGGTCGAGGAGAGAATCTTGGTTTGTTGACAACGAAGAGGGCAAGCGCTGCTTTACCCGTTGCTGGAAAATACAGGATGATTGATTTTACTTTATCGAATATGGTGGCTTCAAACATCAGAAGGGTAGGGGTTCTCACACAATACAGCCCGAGAAGTCTCATCGATCATCTCGGTTCGGGAAAAGAATGGGATCTTGACAGAAAACACGGTGGATTGACGTTGTTGCAGCCGTATATGGCGATTAACAACAAATACTGGTATCGAGGTACCGGTGATGCCATTCATCAGAATATGACTTTCCTGAGAAGAAGTGATGAGGATTATGTGCTGATGGCTTCGGGAGATCATATTTATACGATGAATTACTCGGAACTGTTTAATTATCATTTTTCAAAAGGGGCCGATGTGACCTTTCTTTATAAAGAAATGGATGAGTCCTACGACCTGACTCAGTATGGCCAGCTGGAACTAACGGAAGATGGAAGGATTACCAATTTTTATGAAAAACCAGAAGAGATAAGATCCAATAAGGCTTTTCTCGGTGTTTATTTCATCAACAAGCATCTGTTGATGGATCTTCTTTACAACACGATACCGCAGTCCGCCGGTTACGATATTCTTCTCGACGTTCTGATTCCGAATCTCCATAAACTCAGATTCTATGGATATAAATTCGATGGCTACTGGAGAAATACAAAAAAAGGTATCAATGAGTATTTCCGAATCAATCAGGATCTTCTTGATGAAAATGTCAGAAATCAGTTGTTTTACACCCGAAATACCGTTCATACCAAGCTGAAGGATCTCCCTTCGCCCAAATGTACGGGAACTGCCCATGTGAAGAATTCTATCGTATCCGATGGCTGTATCATCAGCGGAAGGGTGATTAATTCTGTCATTTCACGAGGTGTTCAGATCAAGGCGGGAGCCGTTGTCGAAAATTCGATCATCATGCAGGATACGATTGTGGAAGAAGGGGCTCATGTGAAATATTCCGTTTTTGATAAAGAATGTAATATCAGAACGGAAAAACGCCTGATCGGTAGAAAAGATGACCTTCTCGTATTTGAGAAGGGAAGCGTAGTTTAGGGGGGGATTGAATATGCAGTCATCTATAGTGGCCATGATACTGGCGGGTGGACAGGGAACAAGACTCGGTGTTTTAACGGATGATATCGCAAAACCCGCGGTACCTTTTGGTGGAAAATACAGAATCATCGATTTTGCACTCAGCAATTGTGTTAATTCCGGAATCTATAAAGTGGGGGTTCTGACACAGTATAAACCGCATAAGCTGAATTCTCACATAGGCATCGGCCGGCCTTGGGATCTGGACCGTAAAGGCGGCGGTGTAACGATTCTTCAACCGTATACCTACGAGAGCGGTAATGCCTGGTTTAAGGGAACGGCGGATGCCATTTATGAAAATCTTGACTATCTGGATCAGATGAATCCGAAATATGTCCTCCTCCTCTCCGGCGATCATATCTATGGAATGGATTATATGGACATGCTGACATTCCATATTTCAAAACATGCAAAGGCGAGTTGCGCCTGCATGAATGTACCGTTGAATGAGACTTACCGGTTCGGAATAATGGTAACGGATATCTCGAAAAAGATAATCGAATTTCAGGAAAAACCGGAGCACGCAAAGAGTACACTGGCCTCTCTCGGGATTTATATCTTTAACTGGGAGTATCTCAGGGAGCTGCTGGTTGAAGATGCGGCAAAGGAAGACTCAAGCCATGACTTTGGAAAGGATATCATTCCAAAAATTGTTGAAGACAAAGAAGCGCTTTACGCCTTTGAATATGAAGGATACTGGCGAGATGTCGGAACCATTCATTCATACTGGGAAGCCAATCTGGAACTGATCCAGGCGATTCCGCAGTTAAACCTCTATAACAGTTCGTGGCGTTTTTATACCAGAACACAGGAAATGCCCCCTGCCTTCTTCGGGCCTGATTCTGTATCCACGAACAGTCTTGTCAGCGAAGGGTGTGAGATAAACGGTGTACTTGACAGATCCATACTGTTCCAGGGGGTAGAAGTGGGAAGCGGTTCGATTATCAAAGATTCTATTTTACTCACCGGGGCCAAAATAGGTGAGAATGTGGAAATCACAAATTCTATCATCTCGGAAAATACGGTGATTAAGAATAACGTCAGGATAGGTGTCGGAGAGTATGCTGAAAATGAAGAAAGTCAGAAGATCTACAATTCACCTATTTCTATTGTAGGATATAATGCAATCATTCCTGAAAATGCTATAATTGGAAAGAATTGTGTGATACATTCGGGAGTTACCCCTGAAAGTACGGACAATTGGGAAATTGCGAGCGGTAAAGTGGTAAAATAGACAGTGAATCCCCGGTCCTGAACGGATCGGGGTTTAATACATCGGCTGAAAAAGGGGACTTGGATGTTTTTTGATTTTTTCTCAATAAAGATTAAGGCAGAAAGTAAAGCAACAGATGAAGCGTTTATAGGTTATTTTTTCGGTAAAACAAATGAAACACTGGAATATCGTTTTATCTGCTTTCCGAGAAGGTATTCAAAACAGGCGGGATTGGATCTGAATCTTCCGCTGTCGGATTTCAAAGATTCTCTATCGGCGTTTTATCAGGAACTCATGGCGCATACGGCAGAAATCAGCGACATGACCGGTGAGTTCATGAGATATCTTCATGTACAGATCAAGAAGATGGGAGGACGCGAATCGGTTGCTCTGCGCCTGACGAAGATTATTGAGAATGAAGAAGGGGAAATGATCAGGCTTGAGATACTGGATATCTTTAAAAACTGGACGAGTACGATTGATATGGAAATCATCGTCGAAACTTCTACCTATGAGGAAATGACGACGACGTTCCTGAGTGGCGTAGACAGTGAAAGTTTCCTCCATTCCCTGAAAGAAAGACATGATCTGATGGCCCTGCCGGAAATTTATCCGATCGTGGATCCGCTTGATGGTGTATCGATTGACACGTTTGATATCGGCGATACCCTGTATTGTACGGTTATCGGATTTACGGAGGAATTTGAACAGCAAAAACTCATCAGTGAGTTTCCGAGTCACTTTGATGCGGAAAACAAGAACACGGTTCCACTCGAGGCCATCATTGTATCAAAGGAAATACTCCCGTCGGTATCAAAGAATTTTGTGATGATAAAGGTGCAGATCGGATCATCCTTCATCGCAAAATCCATCGTATTGAGGAGTATTCGGTTGATGTACGACCCGGATAAGATGAAAAAAAGGCTGACAAATCTCAAGAATGAAGCGGATGACGAATCCCTTTCACTCGCCGAGGTGATGTCCAAATACAGAAGTGCTCAAAATTCAACCGTAAAAAAACTGGAAGAAAAAAGGAGTTCCAATTTTGGTGATTTTTTTCTTTCCATGATCTTACTGTTCATGATTGCCGGGTTGATCATCATCATCATCTATTTTTTTCTGCTGTCATAATACGATTTCATCTTCACCGTTTTTTCAACGAGCGCAAGTTCCTGATTCCAGACACTGTTTGATTTCAATTCAGCAAGATATGGGGTGGCTCTTTCCGCTTCCCCCTTACTCACCAGTGTATACACCTTCCCGATCAACGATTCGTTGTAGGATTCATCTCGGTAGGTTACCTTTTCAAAATAGTTAAAGGCCTGATCATATTCTTTCATCTTCAGATAACAGATGCCGAGTCCGATATATACCCGGTCGCTTTCAAGACCGAGCTTCAGACAATGCTGGAAGACTTGACGTGCGAGATCAAAATCGTCTTTTTCAATAAAGGCAACACCCATATTGTAATAGACCAGAGGGTTTTCAGGATCATCCTCTATGATATCCGCATAAAGACTTAGGGCATCTTTAACGCGTCCCCTTTTCAGAATGGCGTTGGCTTTTTTCAGTCTGACCGTAGTTTCGTTCATGTTATTCTCCGGAGGCCGTCTCAAGTTCCTGTTCAAAGTAGGGAATCATGTAGATGGCGTAGTAGATAGAATCGGAATAATCCAGACCGGCAATTCTCGATGCGATCGTTACCGTTTTAACCCCTTCGAAGGGAAGATTCAGCCTGTAAGTTACCTTTGGACTGATGATGGTTTTTATCTCTGAAAAATAGTCATCCAGATAAGTTTCCATTCCGCTGCTGACAACGAGTCCGCCGGTTATCTTGGCGAGGTTTCTCACCTTGTCCGGAACGGTGACATTACTGATCACATAGATTCTCACATTCTTGGAAAACATGGCTGGAGCGATATTTTCAAAATTGAAATCATACCCATCATATTTCCAGACGATCATATTGTATTCCGTTTTATTGAGATTGGAAAATCCACCTTCAAAAAAAGATTTTCCATCGGTTATTTCGATATAATTAACCGTTGAATCGGCTGTTTCAAGTGTGAATGGGACGTAACCGCCACTGTCTATGACGTTTAAAAATGGAGCGATGACCTGAAATCTTTTTCCCATACTGTCCAGATTTCTGAATTGAATGATCAGATCATCCGTTGTGGCTTCTATAGAATCAATACTGGTAAATGCCATGGGTTTTTCCTGAACAACGATATACTCGCGTACTCTGTGTGTATCAAAATCCGTTACGGATAAAATCGGGGCGTTGTAATCGATATCACTGACAGCCGTGAAGTCTATATTGGTGTTATCGATAAAGGTGTATCCCGTATCCTGATCGGGGAGGAAAGAGGTCAGCGTGTTATCGTCCCAGATGGTCAGTATGGTTCCATCCGGTCCGGAACAGCTGTTTACAGGCAACGCATCCTCTCTGAAAGCAAACATGGCCTCTTCCTCAAAAGAACCCATTCTTATGATCCTGAAGGCCTTTTGCGACATATCCTGCAGAATGATTTTATCAAACGACAGATCTACATCGTTGACAATATTCGGCATGTAGCCTTCCGATAAATAGATATACTTCACGATCTTACCGCTGCTGCTGACAATGGCAAGTCTGTTGTTAGGGGGATCGAGGACGTAGATGTTTCCAAGCCGGTCAACCGTCTGCACGAACGGGCTTTTAAAATGTTCAAATTCATCGATGATCTCATTAGTTGAGAGGTCGTAGACAACGATCTTCCCGGAATAAATATCTGAACAATAGAGCCTTCCGGCCGTCTGATCGATGACGATGGAAGAAGGGGCTTCCAGATCAAGCTTGATGGCAAAATTACTGCCGTTTCTGGTCACGAAGATGTATTTGTTTGCCCTGTCGAGAATATAAAGCGTCTCGTTGTACACATCCGATGCAACGGGGTTGTAAAAGAATTCATAACTATCGAGATAACCTCTCGTTTCACGCCGGTATTCCAGACCGAGAATCGGATTTTTTTCCGCCTCTACTTTTCCCAGCATTTTCAGAACTTTCAGAAGTATCAATATCTCGGTTTTATCCGGTTCAATCAGAAGGACATTGTTCAGACTTTCTATCGCGTCCTGCGTATTACCGGTCTCTATATTCAGTTTGGCAAGGAAATACCATAACTTTGGTATATCGGTGGGATAAATAGGTCTTTCAAAGGCCTGTTCTATATCATTTCTCGCCTTGATGTATTCGGTTTCACCCCAGTTTTGTATAGCCTCGGAAAAATAATATCGCGACCATTCTTCTTCCGGCTTACCCGAGAGATAACTATCTATATCAATAGTCTCACCGACCTGTGCAAATGCCGGGGAAATGATAAAGAAGAATAAAAGCATGATGGCAATTGTTTTAATCGAGTTCATCCCTTTTTTCATGTTGCTTCGCCTCACTTTTCTGAAAAAGTATGGAACCGCTGATAGAAGCGGAAAGAATGATCATGAGAAAGACCAGTATACCAAGATAGGTAAACAATCTGTTTGAAGCGATTGCCTGACCGTGAAAAATCTCACTTCCTATCCAGCCAAAATCATTTTTATAGATCATCAAAAGATTGACAGCCGTCGAGCATAAAGTTAGTAGAAAAGCGCCTGTCTGAAGAAGACGGGATTTTTTTCCGGAAAAACCCGTGATCGAAACCCAGTGTAAAAAAACGGCGGATATCAGGATCAGCAGAAACTGTACGAGAAACAGGGATGATGAATAGATCTGAACATCGGGGAGCAGTTCGCTGACTGCCCCCGAGATGTAATCCAGTGAAAAATATCCCGCTATTCCCGTTATCCCAGCAAAAATCATCAGGATAGAAAAAAGCGAAACGGTTAAATAACCGAATTTTTCTATTTTACTCATTTTCTTCCATTGCTTTAATGACAAAACCCGTGAGTTCCTTGAATACAACTTCTACTTCCGTACCTCTCATATATTGTGAAACAGGTCTGCCGGCTTCCGAATGCTTTACAAATTCAGGGTTCTGAGGGATCTGAGCAATCAGAGTGGTTCCGAGTTCCTGCGCCAGCTTTGCCCCACCGCCTTCACCGTACATGTATATTCTCTCGCCACAGTTTGGACAGACGAAGTAACTCATATTTTCGACAATTCCTATGACTTGTGAGTTCAGTTTTCTGATAAAGATGGCCGATCGCTTTGCATCCATCGTTGAAACACCCTGAGGCGTGGTAACGATGACTGCCCCATCGAGAGAACCGAGGACCTGGAAGGCGCTGAGATGTTCGTCCCCCGTTCCCGGAGGTGTGTCGATGATGAGATAATCGAGTGCTCCCCATTCCACATCGTTCACAAACTGTTCGATCATCTTCTGTTTCAGCGGTCCTCGCCAGATGATCGGCTGACCCTCTTCTACAAGGTTGGCGATAGAAACGGCCTTCAGATTTGGAAAGACGTCGATCGGCAGGATCGTCTCCCTTGGTGTGGTCATCAGTTTTTTATCCGAAACACCGAGCATCTTTGAAATGTTGGGCCCGTGTATGTCTATGTCAATAAGCCCCACTTTGAATCCTTCCTCCGCAAGTGTGGTGGCGAGATTAACCGAAACGGTACTTTTACCCACACCGCCTTTTCCGCTTAAAACCATAATCTTGTGCTTAATACTGTTTTCCATATTTCCTCCTGTAATTAATGATGATTAATCCTGAGGCGTATCTTATCACGTCTCTCTGTAATAGTCTTCATAAATCCCTTCTGCTGCCGTTACCACTTCAGAAGGAAGTCCGAGTGCTCTGGAAATCTGAATTGCCGCCTTGGGTATTTCCGTTTTTTCTATTTTTTCCAAGTGATGATCGATATACCTGTATATATTCTCTGCATTAATTGCATCAGAAAAATCTGATTTAAGAAATCCCGTCTGATAATTTACCGAACCAAATTCGAGTGGGCTGGAAAAATGAGTGACAAAAATAGAGATCGCTTTTTTATCGTCCATGATATTCACCGCCGCAGAGGCGAGTGCAGAACCTTCGCGTGGATTTGTTGCCGAACCGAATTCATCGATGAGGTTGATAGTCAATTCGTCGGAAAAGATGGTCCTGATACGCATCACTTCCATGGCAAAACCGCTTAAACCTTCTTCCTCTGAAGTTCTGTAGACACAGTTGATTCCGTTAAAGAGGCTGGTTGTCAGACAATCCGCTGTTATTGGCAGCCCGATGGCACATTGAACATAAATCTGGCCGATCGTCTTCAAGGCTGAGGTCTTCCCCCCCATATTGGCACCTGTTATAATCGTCGAACCGCTTTTGAGATCGATATTTATCTGATCGTATTCAAAACCGTTTTTACAGCAGAACTCCTCTATTTCGGTATTCCTGCCGTTCAGTAGGCTCAATTGTATTTCCCCTTCATATATCTCCGGATAACAGCATTTATAACGGATTCCAAACTCAGCCATTGCAACGTCTTTGTCAAATTCCGTAACGATTTCTATTATCCTTGAGAAGGTATCCAGGTGGATCGACAACCATTGTTTCAGCCTTGTTCGATACCTGATATCCTCTTTTGCCAATTCTACTTCTATTCTCTCTATCTCCGCCGCGTAACTGGGATCCCTGTCGGATCTGACAATTCTGTAGGAAATAGAAAAGGCGGTTTCTCCCTGTACAAGAACGTTGTCACAATTCCTTAATCCCTGATTGCGCAGGTCCGAACGCTGAAGCACAAACTCCGTTCTGTTGGAGACGGGTAATTCGTAGAGTTTCTGCAATCTTTCGGAGATTTTCAGAAACACTTCCTTGTCGAGAGAACGGTACTTTTCGAGTTCGCTTCCCAATTCATCGGCATAATCTGAATCGATGGAGAAAAAAAACTGACGCGTATCTTTTGGATCCAGGAGATGCCAGATCTCTTCGATCTCTTTAAAGGCGTACAGTTCTACGAGTCCCTTTCCCATTTCACTGTTGTTTAGCAAGTCATAAAGCCTTCTATAAAAATAACAAAATCGCTTGATCTCAAAATAATCCACGACATTTGGGAGTTCATCGCCGGCTATCTTTTTGATACTTGTCCGGATGTTTTTAAGCTCCCTTAAAGAGCGTTTCAATTTATCCGAATCATGAGCAAGCATAAAGTCGCTTAAGATCTTTAACTTGTCAAAGTGCGATTTCAAGTCGCTTTCATCACCATGAACAAAGACCGTTGGGTTTTTAAAATACGATTTCCCGTAAAATGAAGACGGCTCTATTCTGTTGATTAGTTCTCTGATTTCGAGAAATTCAACGGTCTCTCTGCTGAATTGATTATCTAATTTTGTCAATTACCTCGCTCCCATTCGATACAGGCATACGCATCATGATCATGAATCGACTCGTGACTGTTGACTGAGAGGTTAAATCCTTTGACCGAATGATTTGATTTAAGTTTTAACGCAAGATCCCGTGCTATATCTTCAACGAATTTCGGATTATCGTAGCCTGTCTCCGTGACAAATTTTTCATCACTCCTTTTAAGCAACGGATAAACCGGCGAAGAGGCCGAAGATTCGATATAATCGGCTACTTCTTCTATCCAGATCATCTTTGACATGCGAAGTCTGACTTTTACATCTGCCCGCTGATTATGGGCGCCACGTTCACTGATGGCCTTTGAACAGGGGCAGACGGATTGTACAGGTACATTGACTTCCAGTACAAAATAGAATCTATCTTCACTGTCCAGCTTGGAATCGAACGCACAATCGATGATCATATGACTTTCAATTCCAGTTACCGGCGCATTCTTGTTGATGACATACGGAAATTTCATCTCCATATGTGCCTCGTTTGCCTTGAGCCTTTCCTTCATGTCCTTGAGGATCTCCTGAACATTTCCAAGTTCCATCCGGTTTGCGTGTGAGTGCAGAATCTCTATGAAACGGCTCATATGCGTTCCCCTGAAATTTTCGGGGAGATTGACATACATATTCACCTTTCCTATCGTGTGTTGTTCCCCTTTTTCGCGGTCCCGAATGACAACCGGGTATCTGATCTCTCCCACGCCGACTTTGTTGATCGGTATCTGTCTCGTATCCTTTTCATTCTGTATATCCTTCATCTGACTATCCCCTGCTTTTAATTCCAATTTCATATCTTTCCAGCTTATAATAGAGTGCTCTCAGACTCAATCCGAGCTCATCGGCCGTTTTGGCTCGATTTCCCTGATTTCTGAAAAGCGTCTTTTCGATGGTCTCTTTTTCTACCTTTGCGATTATATCCTTCAGCTTTCCCCTGTAGCCGCCTCTGCGATTCTCGGATTCCTTCATGTTTGGCATAAGAAAATCGAAGTGTTCAAGCGTCAATTCCTGGATAAAGGGCTGCGCCTTGATCAGTGCCCTTCCAAGGGCATTTTCCAGTTCTCTGATGTTTCCGGGCCATTTGTATTGGCGGAACAGTTCAAATACCGAATCGTTTACCTTCTTGATATCCCTTCTGTATTCCTGATTGAGATTCATGATAATGGAATAAACCAGGGCGTAAAGATCTTCTTTTCTCTCTCTCAGAGGAGGCAGGAAGATGGGGACGATGTTCAGTTTGAGATAAAGTTCTCTCAGAAACTGGTTTTCTTCTACGAGTTTTTCAAGGTTTGACGAAGTGGCGGCGATGATTCTGACGTCACATTCCTTTTCTTCTGAAGAGGCAAATGCGGTGTACCTTTTTGTCTGAATGAACTGAAGTAATTTGGCCTGTGTCGATTTGTCAAGGATGGAGATCTCATCGAGAAAAAGGGTTCCGTTTCTGGCCTCCTCAATCAGGCCACTGTGTCTTGAAACGGGGCTGTAATCGTTATAATCATAGATGCCGAAGATTTCTCCCGTCAGGTTTTTCTGATCAATAGAGGCGCATTTTGCAACGATGAAAGGTCCTTCCGCCCTCGAACTGCTGTTGTGAATAGCCTGAGCAAACCGTTCTTTTCCCGTTCCCGTTTCACCTCTGAGCAGCACACTGGCATTGGTTGCCGAGACTCTTTTTGACTGCTCGAGTGCAATCCTGAGTTTTTCACTCTTACCGGTGATATCCTTAAAGGTAAAACTGGAAGTGCTTTTCCTGAGAAGGGATCTGGCATCGGCGAGTTCTTCCATCAGGTTGGAGATATCTGTAACATCATGGATGACCGCAACGCTTCCCTTAAAATCTTCTTTGATATACAGCGGTGTCACATCAACGATCACTTCTTTTTTCGTCCTTCCGACGATCATGCGTCGCCCAAAAACCGGTTTCTTCGTCTTTACAACCAGCATATGTTTACTTTCATCCTTGTCGGCAATATCGATGGTTGCCGGTTTACCCTCGACCTCTTCGGCGGTAAGTCCTGTTATTCTGGTGTATTCCGAGTTGACCATGATGATCTTCCCGTTCTCGTCGGCGACGGATATCGCATCACTTGTCGAATTGATGATGGCCTTCAGTGTCTTCTGATCCCGTTTGAGACTCGTAACGGCCTCCGCCATGGTCTGAATGTAGGTTATATCCCTGAATATTGCCGCCACGCCGATAATGTTCCCCCCAATGTCAAAGAGCGGGATCCTTGAGGTAACAATGGTTGTGTTTTTCAGATAATGTACCCGGTCATATTCGGGCATGGCCGTTTGGAGAACGATATGCAGTCGGGTATTGGGAATGGCATTTTTAACATCTTTTCCAATAACGTGCTCTTCTTCAAGTTCGAGAATATCGAGTGCGGATTTGTTGATGAACACAACGGTTTTATTGGGATTTATAATGATTACGCCTTCTTTTATTGAATAGAGGACTCTCTTGATCATCTCATCAATAATGGACTGGCTCAACGGGTCTCACCTCCGGAATCTTTCCTTTCGGTTCGTATGCTGTTTATTTGATTATAGGCATTGAAAAGTTCTAACCATTTTTCAAGCGAAAGTGCTTCAGCTCTTACGGATTCAGAGAGATCAACGGCCTTTAAAGCCGGAAGAATATCTGTCTCGTAATTATTCTTCATCTTTTTTCTTCTCTGGGAAAATCCCGTTTTCACAAACTCAAAAAAATCCTCCGGATCGTTTCCGAGGGCCTTATCTTTTCTCGGAATCATTTTTAAAATACTCGATTCGATCTTTGGCTCGGGGACAAAATTCTTCTTTGAGACCTTGAACTCTATGGAGAGCTCAAAGTGATACTGAATAAATATGGAAAGGGACCCATAGGCTTTGGTACCGGGAAGTGCTGTGAATCGCTCACAGACCTCCGTCTGAAGCATGAAAAGACACAATTTCAGATTCGGAAAATCCCTTTTTATTTTTTTGATGATAGCTGTTCCCGTGTTATAGGGAAGATTTGAGACGGCGATTATTTCTTTTTTTTTGAGTGCTTCATCGATTTCAGTCTTCAGGTAATCGCCCATATGAAGGTGGAATCTGTCGTTGCTTTCAAATCTTTCATTCAGAAGGTCTTCCAGACTTCTGTCTATTTCAAATGCGTGAACCTCATTTCCCCTTTCGAGGAGTTCCTGGGTTAACGACCCGGCGCCGGGTCCTATTTCTATAAAAGTACAGTCAGGGTTTTCAGGCAGCAGCTCGATGATCCGCTTGGATATGTTCTGATTTTTCAGAAAATTCTGACCAAGTGATTTTTTTAACTTCAAATCGTATTTTTTTATCCATTCAATAGACGTTTTGACACACATCCTTTTTAATTTCTGAAAAAATCTTTTTTTACCGTGAAAAAGACTTATCCGCTCCAATTATAACATAGTGTCAGGTTGCATGAAGTCCCTTTTTTCACGTTAATTTATGGTAAAATAAACAGTGATGGGAATTTTAATGCACATTATAAAACTGGGGGGAATAACGATCGATAAGGTTTGGACGGTTGGCGAGGTGATTAACTGGACTCAGGACTATTTTGTGAAAAAATCTGTTGAGAGTCCGAGAAGAACCTCTGAAAGATTGATGGAATGGTTATTGGATGTGGATAAGACACATCTTTATATAAACTGGAAAAAAGAGCTTGATAAAGAGATTCTGAATCAGTATAAACTCGCAATGAAACGGATTGTTGATGGAGAGCCCCTCGCCTATATCACGGGGAAGCATCATTTTTATGCCTATGAGTTTAATGTGAACAGAAATGTCTTGATTCCAAGGCAAGAGACCGAAGAACTTGTTGAGTGGATATTGAGTGATAACAGGGAAAGAGATGGATTGAAGGTACTTGATCTGTGTACGGGAAGCGGCGCAATAGGCATTACGCTGGCCAGACTTCTTAAAAATTCGTATATAACGGCCACCGATGTGGATAGCAAATGTATTGAAACGGCAGTGGCGAATTCCAAACTCAATGAGGTTTCGGACCGAATAGAATTTCTTTGTGGAGACTTTATGGAACCGATAAAAGACCGCCTCAATGAATTTGATGTCATTGTTTCCAACCCCCCTTATATTTCCGATGATGAAAAGACCCTTATGGATAAAAGTGTCCTCGATTATGAACCGCATAAGGCGTTATTTGGTGGGGAAGACGGACTGGACTTTTACAGAAGGCTATATGAAAACAGGGATCAGTTGAGAAATCGAACCGTTTACCTTGAGATCGGTTTTAATCAGAAAGACCGGCTTGAGAAGATCTTTTCAGACCATGAACATGTATTCAGGAAAGATCTTGGTGGAAACTGGCGAATGTTGAGAATTAAATTTTAAGGAGCAGTTGATGGAAAAAGATTTATTTGATAACTATGAAAATCCTGAAGAACAGGACAGGATTGTAACCAGTGAAAAACGCGAGGAGGACTCCGGATTTTACGCACTTCGTCCGAAGACACTCAAAGAATATATTGGGCAGTCGAAGATCAAGGAAAGGGTAGCTATCTCGATAGAAGCGGCCAAAATCAGAAATGAACCGCTGGACCATGTCCTGCTGGCCGGCCCTCCCGGACTGGGAAAGACGACGATGGCCAACGTGATAGCGAATGAGATGGGCTATCAGATACACATAACGAGTGGGCCGGTCATTGAAAAACAGGGAGATCTGGCGGCCATACTGACAAATCTTGAACAGGGCGATGTCCTGTTTATAGATGAGATTCATCGGTTGAGCCGAGTGGTGGAGGAAGTCCTCTATTCGGCGATGGAGGATTATTCGCTGGATATCCTGATCGGTAAGGGACCGAGTGCAAGGTCGATCAGGATAGACTTGAACCGCTTCACCCTGATAGGCGCGACGACAAGGAGCGGGTTGCTGTCTTCCCCGTTGAGAAACAGATTTGGATTGCAGTTTGATCTGAATTTCTACGAGCAGGATGAACTGGAAACCATCATCAGGCGTTCGGCAGACATTCTGAACATCGGCATAACCGATGAGGCGACAAGAATGGCGGCTCTGCGTTCGAGGGGAACACCCCGTCTCGCAAACAGACTGTTGAGAAGAATTCGTGACTTTGCCACGGTAAACGGGCATGAGGTGATAGACGTGTCCGATGCCCAGCAGGCGCTGAAAACGCTTGAAATCGATGATCAGGGGCTGGATGCGATGGATAGAAGAATTCTGAAGACGATCATCAAGCATTATAAGGGTGGTCCCGCAGGAGTAAAGGCCATCGCTGCAGCGGTTGGCGTGGAATCGGATACGATTAGTGAAGTGTATGAACCCTTCCTGATACAAAAGGGATTTCTGATCAGAAGTTCGAGAGGGAGGCAGGTTACAGAAAAGGCCTATAGACTGCTTGGATATGAGAACGACCAGCAGGAGAAAAATACATTATTTTAATTATTCGGGGGAATAGAAGTGGAGAGACTTGAACTGAAGCTTAAACAAGACCTTGTAGACAAGGCAAAGGACATTTCGAAGCATATCGTCGATGATCTGATGTACCTCATCAACGACAACACGACGACCAGTATCGAGCGAACGGTGTTAAGACTGTTTGGTATCGAGGGAGCGGATGAAGATCTGACACCGCTTGTTAATATTGTGGTGAAAGACCTTGAGGAGAAAGGTGTCCTGGATACGGGAGCGGCGTTTTATATTCTGAATGCCTGTGTTCATTATGACAGAGAACCGGAAGAGATTGCCCGGATGGTAGCCTCTGAGGGACTTGATCTGACACAGATAGCCGTTCAGGATTTCGGAAAGATCAACACGCTTTCTGAGAGATTTACGAAAAGAGCGGTAGATCATATCACACAACTCAGAGATGAGAGGGATCATCTGCTTTACGATGTCTGGTCCGATCCGAAGCGGCCGTATAAATATGTCATCGTCGCAACGGGAAATATCCATGAGGATGTGATTCAGGCAAAGGCAGCAGCGATGCAGGGAGCGGATATCATCGCCGTCATCCGTTCAACCGCTCAGAGTCTTCTGGACTATGTACCCCATGGGGCAACGACGGAAGGGTTTGGCGGAACCTACGCCACTCAGGAAAATTTCAGAATCATGAGGGCGGCGCTCGATGAGGTAGGCGCCGAGCAGAAGAGATATATCCGGCTTGTTAACTACGCTTCAGGATTGTGTATGCCTGAAATAGCCATGATGGGAGCCTGGGAGGGACTTGATTTTCTCCTGAACGACTCCATGTACGGTATTCTCTTCAGGGATATCAACATGAAGAGGACCTTCATCGATCAGTATTTCTCAAGGTTGATCTGTGCGCTTTCCAATATCACGATCAACACCGGTGAAGACAATTATCTGACGACTTCGGATGCCATAGAAAAGGCGTATGCCGTTACCGCTTCACAGCTTATCAATGAGGCGTTTGCCCTGAAGGCCGGGATGAAGGAAGAATACATGGGACTTGGTCATGCGTTTGAAATCAATCCGGATATCGAAGATGGCCTGCTTTATGAGATCTCACATGCCCTGCTTGCAAGGGAGCTTTTTCCTAAAGCGCCTCTGAAGTATATGCCGCCGACAAAACATATGACCGGAGACGTGTTTAAGGGCTACGCCATGAACACCATGTTTAACTTTGTATCCGTTCTGACCGGGCAGGACATTCAGTTGCTTGGAATGCTGACCGAAGCCATTCACACACCCTTTATGCAGGATAGGTATCTTGCGGTCAAGAATGCCGATTATATCTTCAACAACGCATTCAGGCTCGGTGGAACACTCGAGATCAAAAAGGACAGCTTCATAGAGAAACGGGCACAAACCGTTCTTGAAGAAGCCATCGAACTGCTCGAACATACTTATGAAGTTGGACTCATGGAATCCATTAAAGAGGCCAATTTTGGTGATATCAAACGAACTGAAACGGGTGGTAAGGGGTTGAACGGGGTTATCAGAAAATCTGAAAACTATTTCAACCCGTTTGAAACGGAATTTAAAAAGATTCTCGGACTTGATTCCACGGTGCAGGAGGGATAACGATGGAGAAGAGAGACGTTCAGGCAATTAATCCAAAGGCTGTCTTTCCTTATGGAGATACAACGAATGACGGGGCCATGCAGCTTTCATTTACCCTTCCGGTTAAGGCCGGAGCACTTGCCAAAGAGGCAGCGAAGAAACTGATCAAGAAGATGGGCTTTGAAAAGGGAGAAGTCGTTTCCATGCAGGATCTCGGTGGTGATTTCACCTTTTTTGTCGTCTATGCCTATACCTCTATCAGCATAGATATAACGGATATAAAGGTCGTAGAGGCAAAGTTCAACCATATGAGCCGTGTTGAATGCGATGAATATATCGAGGAACATATCGGACGGCCGCTTGTCGTCGTCGGAGCTACCATAGAAAGTGATGCCCATACGGTAGGACTTGATGCCATTCTGAACATGAAGGGGTATCATGGGGATTATGGCCTGGAAAGGTACAGAAATTTTGAAGTGTACAACATGGGAAGTCAGGTGACCTGTGAAGACCTGATCAAGAAGGCCAAAGAAGTTCATGCGGACACCGTGCTCGTTTCCCAGATTGTTACTCAGAAGAATATCCATATACAAAATCTTACGAAGTTGATGGACATGATGGAAGCTGAAGGTCTGAGAAGTAAGATTATTGCAGCGGTTGGTGGACCGAGGATAGGCCATGAACTCGCACTTGAACTCGGTTATGATATCGGTTTTGGCCCGGGAACCATTCCGAGCCAGGTTGCAAGTTACATCGCGACGACTATAAAAGAGAGAATGGAGAATGAGTAAATGAAGATAGGAATAATCGGAAATCCGTTTGTTGGAAAAACCACACTTTTTAACCTGCTCACCGGAAGTAACGATGATGTTTCAAAACCCGGTGAAACGAAGATCGTAGAGGTTAGAGATCCGAGAATTACAAAACTCAGTGAGATGTATCAGCCGAAAAAGACTATATATGCCACACTTGAATTTACGGATACCTTCGGACTGGATCCTGAGGCCGGTGCCAAGGAGAGAAACAGGGTGTTCGGACTGATCCTGAAATGTGATGCGCTGCTCTGGACAATCGGGAATTTTGAACAGTGTGCCAGTAGTCCACTCGATCAGTTTGAAGCGATCAAGGCAGAAATTCTCCTGAGGGATCTTGAACTGGTTGAAAACAGGAAAAACAATCTGGAAAATTCCAAGAGAAAACTGGAAAAGACGGAACTTCAGGAGCTGGAAATGATCAGAAAGCTCCATGCGGTTCTTGAAGATGAAAAATGGCCACAGATCCAGGATTATTCAGAAGAGGAAATCAAGACGATCTCCTCGATGGCGTTGTTTACGTTGAAACCTTCTATCATTGTACTGAACAGTGATGAAGAGCATTATAAAAAGGAAGATGCGGAGACTGAAAATCTGAAGAAGATTTGCAAGGAATTTAATTTTGCATTAACAGAAATTTGTGGTAAATTTGAAATGGAACTGAACGAACTCGATGCTGAGGAAAAAGAGATATTCATGGAAGAGATGAACATTTCCGAAAGCGGGCTGGATATTCTTACACGGGTCGTCTATGAATATGTCGGTTTGATTTCATTCTTTACGGTTGGTCCGGATGAAGTGAGAGCCTGGACGATTAAAGAGGGAACCAATGCGAAATCTGCCGCCGGTAAGATTCACTCGGATCTTGAAAGAGGATTTATCAGAGCCGAACTCATGAGTTATGATGATCTGATGGAACACGGTTCAGAAAAAGCCCTGAAGGATAAAGGACTTTTTAAGGTTGTGGGTAAGGATCATATCGTTTTGAATGGCGATATACTGAACATACGATTCAACGTATAATTATTTCAGGGGGGGTTCTATGAAAAGGTATTCGGTTGTTGTTTTCATTTTAATTGCGTTTTTTGTTGTTTCGGGTTTTGCTCTCGAATATAAGGGGATAACCTATGAACAGTGGAAAGATATCCTTGCAAAGGGAAACAGAGAAGAGAGGGCTCTTGCGATAGAAGCGGTTGGTGCCATAGGAGCTTCTGATTCTGAAGAACTGCTGATTCCCTATCTGAAAAGTGAGGATGATCAGATGAAATTCAATGCGGTCTGGGCACTTGGACAGATACAGAGTGCGAAGGCTGCCGAGGAAATATGCTGGATGCTTGGCACGGATAACGATCCCCGTATAGACGGAGCGCTGGTGAATATAGGTGAACCCGCCATTCAATGGCTTGTAGTAAAGCTCAAGCTGGCCGCGCTGCTTGAAAATTTTGAAGAGGGGACGAGAATAGCGAGAATAATGGTGGATATTCAATCCCCGGAAGGCCTTGCAGAGGTTGCCGCCTTCCTTTCAAAACTGCTCAGTGACCCTGACAGAAAGGATGAGGCGAAAAACATGCTTTCACAGATCGGGGATAAGGCCGTTGATCCGCTGATCATCTCCCTGAAGACAACTTACGACAATCAACTTAAGATAGATATATTAAAAACACTTGTTCTCATTGGTAATGAGAAATCTCTTGATACATTCTACAGCTTTGTTTCCGATACGGATCCTACAATCAGAACCATTGTGGCAAATGCCCTGGGAAAGATCAAATCGACATCGAATACGGATTTTCTGATCGCAATGCTGAGAGATACGGATGAAAATGTCAGAACACAGGCCATCGTTTCACTCGGTGAATTACAGGATTCAAAATCTGTTGTCTATCTGCTTACGAGTCTGAAGGATGAAAATCCGCTTATCAGGGCAATGGCCGCTTATTCACTGGGTCGGATCCAGGATGTGAGATCTGTCTATCCGTTGATCAACCTGCTTGATGATACGACGGTTCTGAAAGCTGTGGACCCCAATACGGGTAAAACAACCGAACAGAAGGTTCTTGATTTTGCCGCAAGGGCACTTGTCAAGATAAATGATCCAAGGGGAATTCAGGAACTGGAAAATCGTGGGATCAAGGTGCTTCAGGAATAAAAAGGGACTGGTGATTATTTTTGGCGACATACAGTTACAAGGCTACAGATATGAGTGGTGGTAAGATTAACGGAGTCATCGATTCTGCGGATGAATCCCAAGCGGTAAACGCGCTTGGAAAACAGGGACTGGTTGTCCTGTCTATCAAGCAGGTTACCGTCAAAAAAAGCAGTTTTTCATTGTTTCCGCTTAAACTGATGGATCTGATGACTTTTTCAAGACAGCTCGCCATTATGCTGAATTCCGGTGTTAATCTTGCAGCGGCCCTTGAGGTCCTTTCCGAGCAGGAGGTATTTACACCACGTTTCAGAAAGATCATCAGCAGTCTTCTTATCAACATAGAATCGGGTATGAGTTTTGCGGAAGCCATGAAAAAGGAAAAGGGATTTGATGAGATCTTCATCAATCTCGTGGATGCAGGGGAAACGAGCGGTTCGTTGGAACATACGCTCGAAAAGATCGCACAATTTTATGAATCCCAGAAAAAGCTTCAGGACGAGGTCAAGTCGGCGACGGCTTATCCTCTGTTTATCCTCGGTTTTGGTGTTGTCATGGTGATAGCCGTCATGTTTTTTATTCTACCAAATCTTGCCGAAAGTTTTGGCGGTGAACTGACGGGTATCATGAAGACGCTCCTCGATATGAATCATTTTATTCTTGAACATCTCGTACTGGTTTTGGTTGCAATTGTCAGTGTTATCGTTGCGCTCGTTCTGTTTTTTATGAGTAATGCCGGAAAGATTTTTACGGCCCATGTGTTGGGTGTTGTTCCCGGGGTAAAGAAGATCAGATTAAACAGTGCAATGGAAAGGTACTGTCGAACGCTTTCGGTTATGCTGAATTCCGGTGTGGACATCATCAAGGCCTTGAGACTCGCCAGTAAGGCGTCAAACGATCCGAGATTTGAACGGCAGGTGGAAGAAATGTCCGAGAATATCAGACAGGGGATGAGCCTTGAGAATGCCTTTTCAAAGGCTGAAATTTTCCCGGGAATTATCGTTGCAATGGTTGGAACCGGTGAAAGAACGGGTAAACTGGATGAAATCTTAGACCAGGTTGCCGATTTCTTCGAAGATACGGTGAAGACGACGGTGAAACAGGTAACATCCATTATTGAGCCGATGATGATCGTCATCGTCGGTATTTTTATCGCCTTTATCGCCTACGCCATGTACAGCTCCATATTCCAGGGGCAACAGGGTGTGGCGGGTTTCTAAGGGGAAAACCGGTTATTCTTTTCCTGAACTACTTACGGGAATAATTATTGTTGTGATGATATCTATACCGGTATACTCTTTTGTGGATTCATTTTGTACCGAGAATGCCGTCACACAGATGGAATCTTTACTCACAAAGATAGAGATGGATATCGCCTTTTCAAGTTCTGAGGCTCTTCGTTGTTTAAGTGAGAAGAAAATAGTTTATAATAAAGGTGATTGTTTTTACGGGTTTAAGTTTGTTGATGTTCTGTTACTTGAAATAAATCATTATGGACAGTTAGAACAGGGCGACAGTGCGGTTGTAGAAAAAAATGGACAGCAATATATGCTGAAGGTTAAACCCGTTTCAGCTGCTGTAACTTTAGAGCAGATACAAAAGAGCGACTGAAAATAACTCAGGGAATGTGGGGGATTTTATGCAGTTATTGCACAGAAGAGTCTTTGTTCTTGAGACAAATAAGTATTATACGAGGGGCCTTCTTCTTCATCTGAAAGGGAAAAAGGCGAGGGTACTCAAAACGTTTTCCAGGACTTACCTGGATCATCAGTATTTCGGTGAAAAGCAAATGTCGGCCGTTAAACAGGCGGTCGAAACGCTAAAACCGGATATTGAGGACCATGTTGTTTACAATTATCCCTATCAGGAGATCATCTTCTCTACGGTAGAAATGCCGAGATTACAGGATGAGCAATTGCGGAATGCGGTCAAATTTAAAATCTCAGAAGATTATCATATTGCCCCTTCCAAATTGATTATAGACGTCACAAAGAGTGCCAATTATCTGGTTACTGCTTCCGGCGCGAATCGTATTCCCGTTTTTGCCACAAAGAAGGAATTTCTCGACAACGAATTGAACCAGTTTATGACTATCGGGAAGGCACCTGAGCCGGATGTTGTCATGCCGGATCAGTTAAAATACATCGAATTACTCGAAGAGGACTTTTTTAAACGTGAAATAGTCGGAGAACCGAAACTGACTTTCATGATCTGTCAGGATATAGAATATTCCGTCCTCTTTACTTTCTTTGGACCGAAAATAATAGATATCACCGAAGTGCCAATTGCACTCGGCGAAGTCATAGATGACTGTGAGACCGCGGGAATTTCTCCCCTTAAGGTGTTGAATGCACTCATGGAGGGCTCTGAAGTAGGTTCTCTTGAATATACGGAATCCTTGGGGGAAATCTTCGGGAATTATTACGAACGATATGGCTTTGAAGCTGAAAAGGTCATAAGGAGTACCATCAACAAACTGGAAATAGAAAATGCCCTGACAAGGGTGGAAGCCATCGTAGTCGGTTCGATTAACAGCAGACTGACGGTAGATCTTGCCTATCATCTCGAACAGGAGGGAATCATGAGAGGTGTTAAAGTAGTGAGGATGCCCGTGAGACAAGACATTCCCACCGGTTTTGAAAAAATAAGAACCGCATTTGGTTTTGCATACAGGGGGGTGAGGGATCTTGGTAAATATAAATTTGTACAGGAACAAAAAAGAAAAGTTTAAACTGACAACCATCATCGTGTTTATAGCTATCCTCCTTTTACCCGTTATAGCGCTCAGATTTACCATAGAAACGATAAAAACACTTAATGTTTCCGAGATCATGAGCAGATATCAGTATTCGGGCCGGTATATCGACACGGGAAATATTGCGGCTTCGATCGATGAACTGGATCAACAGGATGCAGCCATAAGAAGTCGGACGATAAATATAGCCAATGAAACAAGACGTATAGAAGCGGATATCATTTATGCCAATCTGACCAGTGATTTTATCAGAGAAGTTGGCTATCAATACAACCGATTCGCCGATACCGAGAAGATATTCATCGATCAGATGAGTATTAAAAGGGGAAGTGATTTTCGTATCAACTATTATGATGTTTCGCAGAATCTACTGGGAGTTCATAATTTTTCAAGGGAATTGAAAAGCGCCTATAATCGGTATGGATTATCGATCGGTGAGGAAAACGTTGTGATAGATTTTATGTTTGTAGATATATTGCAGGAACAGTTAACGGCGAAAACTTCTTCGTTTTAAATCAGGAGAAATCATTTAATTGAGGGGTGAGTAATGAATAAACTGGGGATAAAAAGGCTGTTTGGTATTCTTCTTGCTCTAACGGTGGTCATTGCGGCTTTTGTGGTGTTTAACGTGTTGCCGTATATACAGATGAATGATGATTTGTACAGACTTGAGTCGAACGCACAGCGTTATGACAATGATTATAATATGTTTCTTCAGAGGAACAGAGAAATAGAGAAATATAAGACATTAATCCAGGCCAATGTAAATGAGCTTCAGACCTTGAAAGAACTCATGAGGAAAAATGGCCTCAGCTTTGTCGATCAGGAAAATTCCATCAGTTTCTCCGGTGTTATCGCCTTAGATAAACTTTCCTCCGTTCTGAATTATCTTTCTGTCACCAAAGAGTTAAAAGTGAATACACTTGATTTCAAAAGTCAGACTGAATTACCGTTGCTCATAGGAGAAGGAGTGAGTCCTGAAATATATATCAACAGGATGGAAATAGAACGAATTCGTGTTAACGAACAGGTTCTTGGAGGGTAAAAATGGTGAGAAAAACACAACAGGATCTAAAAAAGAAACAGAGAAATCAGATTATCATGCTACTCGCCCTGTTGGGAGCCTTTGTTGCCCTGATGCTCTTTGTCACGCTGCCGGCACTTGGAATCAATCTCTTCGGGGGAAACAAAAGTATAGTTTCACAAAGACCCGTAACGACGGTGAACACAGCCGTGAATAATCCTGAAGCGGTATCATCCCAGAAAATCAATACAAGGGTAGATGAAAATATGCTGGAAAAGGCCTTGAACAAGTCCGATGATGAGATTCCGGTCGAATATTACGACAATGAAGCCTTTGAACCGTATTATTTCAGTTTTCAGGATGATGAGCAGGTCAAGGATATCCTGATCAATTCATCTAACATCATCGAATTCAGTGATGCCCTGTTTATGTCTTATTTTCTTTCCGAAGACGGTGAAAAGACGGCATGGATCAAGACTTCGGCTGAGCCGAATAAAGTTTATGAGTTGAAAATCAATTCGAAGGTTCCTAATGTACCTTATCCATTACAGGTCATAGATATAACACCTATGGGCGTTTTACTTTACAGGTATCCGGATGCGAGAGAGAAAGAAAAGGAAGAGATTCCAAGATTGTACAGGCTGCTTGCGAGACCGTATCTGGAGATTACAGAATTAAAAGCGACAGTAAAATAATAATATATAAGGATGACAAGGGGGTAATCTTGTGAAAAAACTGGGGATTTTTACTTTTTGTGTACTATTCTTCCTGATCTTTGCAGTGAGTTCATTTGGGGCAAAGCTTGTAAATTATACGTATCTTCCCGGAGAAGATGAGGTCAACTTCGTCTTCATCTACGATGATGATCCGACTGAATTTAATATGCAGTCACTTGATTATGGACGATACGTGGTTATCACAACACCCGGTGAAATGGAAAGTCAGATGACCATCGACAGATTTCTCGGTTATTCGCCCGTTACCGGCTTTACGGCTTCAGCCGGTAAAGGTGAGATCATGTATCGATTTGACATGCTTCTTCCCAGGGAACCGGAAGTAGAGATCGTTGCCAATACACTCAGAATCACCTTTAAGAGGAATTCTGAGCGGATAGAATCTTTCTCCAGTTACACAGATTCCACACAAATGGGGGACAGACCTTCACTGATAGCACTCCTTTCCGTTCTGCGCGAATACTTAGATATCAACCTTGTCATAGATGAAACCTCTCTGAAGGGACTCGATCCCGTTGAATTCGTCATGCTGTCCGATAACCTCAGGGCAGAGGATTTCTTCCTTCAGATCATCATCGCCAATCCGAAAATCGGTTATGCGTTCCTTCCGAATAACACCATATACGTTGTCAGAAAGGAAATGCTTTCACAGAAGGTAGAGGAAGTTCTCAAAGAGACCTCCATCTCCCCGCAGCAGGAGACGTCCTACTGGGCCTCTTATGATTTTAATATCAACAAGAAATCGACACTTTATGAGCAGTTTACCACTCAAATAAATAATAATACGACGCTGAATTTCAGTCTCGATGGATTTGAGAACTATATTCGGGCTAATTTTGAAACGTATATCCGGGCAAAGGCCAATGATCTGCAAAACGACATGATAGCCCTTGCAAAGGGTAATGAGGATGAAGAGGACTATGTACCGGTTGGCCTCCTCCTTTACGGGGATAACAACCGACACGAGCGGTTCAACTTCTTCATACAGTTTCTTGAAGGCATCAGTTTCTCGGATGGGTCAAATCCTGCTGATACGGGGATAGAATCTACACAGAGCTATACCAAAAAAATATCCTATCAGCCGTTGACCGAAGCGGAAGTGAGAGAATTCATGGAATTCTACCTCACGTTCAGGACCAATATGGATGTGCCGAAACAGGAATTGATACCCGATTTTGAACAGGTGACGTATGAACTTTCTCCACTCGTCAGCCAGGTAGAGATCAAGGGACCTGTCAGTTCGGCCAAAAAACTGCTTTCATATATCGAAAAATATATCAGCAACAGGAAAGCAAGGGGAATGGAAAAGATCGTCGAATTGAAGATCAAGGACGGATACGGTGCTGTGTTTGCAATCGCCCTTCGCAGACTCTTCCCGAAGGCAATAGTTGATGCGGATGGCATCAATATCAATCAGCTCGTGAACAAACCAACGTTTGAATGGACATACGATGATGTGAAGGACTTCGGAACCAAAGACGGCAATCCGGACAGGGTCACACTCTTTGGATCAAATTATGAAATCCTGACAGCCGAACAGATCGCGGATGACTGGGATTGGCTTGTGCCGGCACTTGAATCTGAAATCAGGATTATTTCCAT
>DAINPP010000013.1:0-9074 GCA_036743375.1 Thermotogae bacterium
AATAATATCTTCTAAACTCCAAGAAGTAAAACTTTTGGAGGCAAGAGGGGTTTGTTTTTTCGCCGAAAAAATACCTGGATGTTTTAAGCGTTTTCCTGTGAAAAACACTGAGAATTCCACGTATAAAAATATCGCCTCGCAAGACGCTTACAAAAGTTTTCTGTTGAACAACAGTTCAATTCTTTGGAGACATTTCACCATATTATAAAAATAATAGAAGTTGACAAGAGTGGTTGATATGACATGAGAAGGCTTTCTGAAAAGGAAGCGTGTCATAAACATCTGTTTTTTTGTTGGCTTGATACGGATTTTGTTTATGGAATCCGTTCGAGGAGGAGAAATGTTTAACGTAGTGGAGTTTATTGGACATTCAAAAGGATGTGAATGGTTAACAGAAACGGTATTAAAAGAGCTCAGGACACATGGAAGCAGACGAGAGGTCTGTTCCGGAATGGCGACGGTGTTTTATTATTCGGGGGAAGAAGAGAATTATGATCTGACGAAGATAGGTTTGAATGTGGTTGTTTCAAATCAGACTAATTCTGTACTTGCAGTCTTTCGCAGTGAGTAGGGTGTGAATGATTCTATGTTCATGATCTGAAATCAAAAAAACAATTAAATTTTTCTATAACGACAGGGTAAAAAAATTCCAAATAGAAACATTTTGTGGACTAATATCCGGTAAATTCAGATACTGAAGTTTTTTGGAGAGTTTATCTTTGAAAAATCATCATGTTATAATTAAAATAATAGGTTTTTTTACAATGAATGGGAAAATATTTATTGCAGTCTTTCGGTTTTAGAATGGATTTTCATATACTGAGTTTTTATGAAGAGATTTTAAAAGGAGGAATGTTCTATGTTAGGAAGAAGAAAACGTTGGATAACACTCATCTGTTTGTCGCTGATTCTGGTTACTTTTACTCTGTCTGCAACACCGCTGCGTCCGGTGATACAGGAGTTTCGTCAGCTCATTGAAGAAGATCCGGTTTTGTTCAGACTCTTTACTCAAATGTTTGAGCAGATTCCATCTACACCGGAATATAAAACAAATCCCACTGGTGTCTCACAGGTGGAAGATTACAATCAGATGCTGCAGCAGTTGAATGAGATCCTGACGCAAGCCCCTGAATTCAATCAAACCGGTCTGGTAGGGTTTCCAATCAATGCGATACTGGACTGGCCTATGGGAACACCGGCAGGAACAGAGGCCTTTTTGAATGAGAAGGTGAACCGACAGTTGAAGAAGATTTTAAATCAATGGGCTGTCTTTCTTGGATCGGCGGACTCATGTTATGTGCTTGACGATGATCCTGAAAAAGGCTGGTTTGGTCGGGATGCAATGGCAGCGATGCCGACCTTTGTGGAAGACTTTCAATGTGATCCGTCACAACCCTGTTATGGTTTTGATTCCTGGGATGATTTTTTTACCCGACAGTTTCGGGAAGGCAGACGTCCTGTAGCAAGTCCGAATGACGATTCAATCATTGCAAATGCCTGTGAATCTGCACCGTATCGTGTAGCGACTGATGTTCAACTACAGGATCAGTTCTGGATCAAGGGGCAGCCTTATTCGCTTTCACATATGCTGGATGGAGATCCTTAACGGAACTCTTTGAAGGCGGAACGATTTATCAGGCCTTTTTAAGTGCTCTGAGCTATCATCGATGGCACAGTCCTGTTAGTGGAACGATCGTCAGGACGAAACTGATAGATGGTTCTTATTATGCCGAGGCATTATCTGAAGGATATGATCCGGCGGGACCCAATGAATCTCAGGCCTATATCACGCAGGTTGCTTCCAGAGCCTTGGTCTTTATTGAAGCGGATAATCCGGATATCGGGTTGATGTGTGTGATGTTTGTCGGAATGGCAGAGGTATCGTCGAATGAAATTACGGTCTATGAAGGTCAGCATGTGAATAAAGGAGATCAGTTGGGAATGTTCCATTTTGGTGGTTCCACACATGTATTGATTTTCAGACCGGAAGTGAATCTCACGTTTGATCTGCACGGTCAGACACCGGGGCTTCATTCTGAAAACATCCCGGTTCGCTCAAAGATTGCGACAGTTCAGTGAAAAAATAACTGAAACCATTCTTATCTGTTTCCATGAGGTGAAATCCGCCGGTTATCATGGAGTTTGAAATTAAAAAAAAGCTGATATGAAGTTTTACTTCATATCAGCTTTTTTCTTTTAAATGGATCATATATAAGCTTCATTAGGCATAAGAGCTCAAAGTGAGCGTCATTTTCATGGATTACTCTGGAAATGATTTTTTTCAGCTTAATCAGAATAATCGACGATAGCCTTGCAGAACTGATACAAATCAATATTGGGATCTTCAAATTCTTTCAACTGTGTCCTGATATGATAGATTTCGTTTTCGATGACATCTGGATAATTCATGAGGTTGTAATAGATGTACAAAAAATTTCTCCAGTCGGTATCCTCTGAGAAAGAGGTGTTTTGTGGAATATAGTTATAAAAGAAATCCTGAGGCATGAAACCCTGCTGCATTTGCGGCCAGTATAGTGATAAACCCCCTGCATCCGTCCAGTCGGAACCGTTTTGCTTGTAGATGACCGTTTGCTCCAAAGTGTTCAGAAGAATTTGGGCCTTTGTCTGAACGGCGGTAAATTGATCATCGGAAAGGATGGTGTCTACCATCTCTTTAAACTGTTGGCTCAATGTCTTAATGGGTTCAAGGGTAACAGCCGAAAGGGTAATTGATGTTTCTCCGGGATGTGCCTGATGATAAAAATCTACAACGGCTGTTCCAATTTCTTCAGCAGAGTTGTTGGGATATGTGGTGAAATAGTCGATGACATCTGCCAGAGGCCAGGTCGTACCGGAATTCTCAGAGCCAACAACCACATTGCTGCCGCTGTTTTGAAGTTCGTGCATGACTTCAATCATTTGCATCAGGCAGGCATTCAGCATCAGGAGATCAAATTTGGGTTTGGCTTTTTCCAAGACGCCTGCAAGTTGCTTCAGTGTCATGAATTTGCCATCACTGGTTTCATCAATAACCAGACCTTTCCAGCCGTAACCATGATCGGCCACCATCAGGGCATAATGTTTTGCCGGATATGTTTTGCAGGCCCAGTTGATAAAATTGGACAAGGTATCTGGATCGGCCGTGTTGACTTCACGACCTCCCAAACCATCACCCCAATCGGTAATGGCGTTGTCAGGTGTTGGTTCCATTCCGGGAGTATAGTAAAAACGATGTGCAATGGTCCATTCTCCAAAATCATTCCTTCCGGGTATTCTGTCAAATTGAATCACCACATTCACCAGTTCTGAACTCCCCACACCCTGTGCTATCATTTCGTGAAAGGCAGCAACAAAATCCTGCTGCATAGCTGGTTCATCTCCATCGAGATAGAGCATCAGTGTCCATTCTTTCTGATGTGTTGAAAACAGGAAACATCCCGACAGCATCATTGAGATAAGCATTGTTATCAGAAATAATACGGTTTTTTTCATAAAATGACTCCTCTAAATAGTTTTTGGTAATAGCCACTTGTGATAATCTTCTGTTTGGAAAATTCTGATTTGCGAATTAACCTGTTTTTAGAACTTCAGATACTCTTGATTTTGCTATTGTGACCATTCTTATCCTTTAATTATATCATGTGCAGTTAATGAACTCTTGTGTTTCTTTTTTTTAATATGAAGTGGAAAATTGAGGGGAAATATCGTTATTAATGATTCTGCATATTTACTTAACAAAGTTTCTGTATCTTGTGTCGTAACGCCGAAAAATACAATGAGAAAACGTATTCTCAGAATTGGAAAATCCACAAAATTCAGAGCTTTTTTTATTTAATCGAATATAATCGGGTCTAAATTATCATAACCGTTTAGAATAAAGTTTGTCGAAAGAAAAAGAGAGGTATATAATTGTTTGTGAAAAGGTTTTCTTTATCTATTATAGGGGATGATAGCAATTTTAATATTAGCACACAGAGGAACCGGGAAGGGTTCAGGAGAAAATTCAATCAATGCATTTGATAAAGGATTATCTGAAAAAGCGGATGGACTTGAATTGGATATACGAATCACAAAAGACAGGATACCTGTTTGTGTTCATGATGAAACGTTGACAAGGGTTTTTGACAGGGAATTGTTTGTTCGTGATTTGAGTATGTCGGATCTTGAATCGTTGAAACTATACAATCCAGATAATATTTGTACGCTTGAAGACGTTTTCAAGTGGTTTGGCAATGAGATTTATTATGATATAGAGATTAAGGATCCGGCAGTTCTACCTGAATTCAAAGAACTTGTCCAGCAGTATCACCCCAAACAGCTGATGGTTTCTTCTTTTGTGCACAAGTGTCTGAATAACGTGAAAGAAGCAATACCGGAAGCAGGAATTGCTCCACTCATAGATTTTAAAACAATTGATGATTATCAGGCTTATATCATGGATATCGTTCGGACTTATTCTCCATACAGTCTGAATCTGGATGTCAGATTCTTTGAGGAGGATAATCAGGAAAAATTGGATTGGTTCAATGATATGAAGACAAATTATAATGTGAAGCTGGCTTTCTGGACAGTCAATACGATGAATGCATTTAAATCTATAGAATCAATCTGTGATTTTTTAATCACGGATAAACCATCAAATTTTAGAGGTGTTGTTGAATAATGGCAAAAAAACCAAGTCTTCTGGATGTTGCAGAAAGGGCAGGGGTCTCTCCAGCAACTGTTTCAAGGGTGTTTAACAATAATTCGAAAGTGAATGAAGAAATGCGAAAAAAAGTCCTTGAAGCCGCAGAAGAAATTGGCTATAAGACGAATATCTATGCGAAGGCATTGATTGAAGGAAAAACAAATTTCATAGGACTGCTTCTGACCCGTTTTGAGATCAGACATTACAGTGCAATTCTTTATGGTATTGAAAGTGTTATTAATAAAGCCGGATACAGGTTTTTTGTCACCAGTAGCAGATATTCAAAAGAGAAGGAAATGGAGAAGATCAATCTCTTTGAAGATATGAAATTTGCCGGGATTATCATCATTTCGGTAGGACTATCCGATAAAGAGATTCTTGAATTAACAAAGAAAAAACCTCCTTTGCTGGTGTTTGACAGAAAAGTGCCGGGATATGAAGATAACTGTGTTTATTTTGATTATTTTGGATTTCAAAAGGCGATTACCAACCTGCTTATTGAAAACGGACATCGGAATATTCTGCATCTTTCAGGCCCAACAAATCTGCAGGTATATCGTGAAAAATTAAGTGGGTATAAACAGGCAATGGAGGAAAATGGTTTTGAAGATCATATAAATGCCCGTATATGTGATATAGCCGACAACGCTGAAGGGTATAAAGCCGTTCACGATCTGATGGAAAGTGGGGAGTTTGAAAAATCAGGGATAACGGCCGTAAATTGTCAGAATGATCTGCTGGCGTTTGGTGCAATGTGTGCTATCAGAGAGGCAGGCCTGAGAATTCCAGAAGATGTTTCTGTGACAGGTTTTGGCGATGTTCCTGAAGCTGCTTATACAACACCATCACTGACAACGGTTCGATTCAGTTATTCTGCAATTGGTAAACATATCGGACGAAAGATGCTGAGCATCCTGAAAAAAGAAAAATTCGATGAAGAAGTGCCTCAATTCGAAATTATTATTAGAAATTCTGTAAAAAATATTAAGGGAGGGGATCAATGAAAAGAAAGCACAAAGATACGTTGACGGGTTGGTTGACAGTCCTTCCGGCGTTATCTACTCAAATTATTTTTATTTATCTTCCGTTGTGTTGGGCGTTTTATAACAGTTTTTTTAAATGGAACATGATCAGACCTATGAAATTCATAGGGTTACGCAATTACGAAAAGATGTTTTCAAGTTCCGAATTCTGGAGTTCTCTGTGGACGACATTTTTGTATGTTCTCGGAACCGTACCACCGGCAATCTTTATTGGTCTGGGACTGGCGCTTCTGATGAATATGGATTGGCTGAAATTGAAAGGTTTTTTCAGAACGGGTTTTTATATTCCGGTTATCACAGCTATGGCAGCAGCCGCTGTTATATGGGAATGGATTTTTGAACCGAATTATGGAATTCTCAACTGGATTCTTTCATGGTTTGGTGTTGATGGCGTTGGATGGCTGAGCGATCCAAATTATTCTTTGGTCGCCTTGATGATTGTCGGGGTATGGAAACGTGTTGGCTATAACATGGTTTTGTTCCTTGCAGGCTTACAGGTTATTCCGAAATCTTTGTACGAGGTTGCAGATATCGATGGGGCTTCAGCTTTTTCAAAATTTAAAAATATTACCTGGCCATTGCTTTCACCAACCACATTGTTTGTTGTTGTTCTTCAATTTATTGCATCGTTCAGAGTGTTCGTTTCGGTTAGTGTTATGACACGTGGTGGTCCACTTGACAGTACGAGAGTTATCACCTATTACCTGTATCAACAGGCATTTGAGAATATGAAATTTGGATATTCTTCTGCCGTAGCTGTCTTTATGTTTGTGTTGATGCTTGTATTCACACTGATTCAATTCAAGGTCAGCAAAAGGAGGACTTTTTACACATGATAAGAAAACCCAAACTACCAATAAGGATATTGATTTATGCTGTTTTAGTTTTCATCTTGATCATCATCAATCTTCCTTTTATCTGGATGGTGATTACTTCATTCAAAACAGAAGAAGAAGTGTTCTCATGGCCACCAAAGTTCTACCCGACATTGTTCAATTTTGACAATTATAAAGGGGCTTTTGATCTGATACCGATGACGAAGCTTGTTTTGAATTCCGTATTTGTTGCGGGAGCGGTAACAGCGTTGCAGCTTGTTTTAAACAGTCTTGCGGCATATGGTTTATCCCGTTTCAAATTTAAAGGAAGAGATTTTGTTTTCATGTTGCTGATTGGAACGCTGATGATACCTGCCGAGGTCATCATTATCCCAATGTATGTAATTGTCAAGAATATGGGGATGTTGAACAGCTATGCGTCACTGATCGTTCCGTTTATGTCCAGTGCGTTTGGAATCTTTCTGTTAAGGCAGTTTTTCCTGGGAATCCCGAAAGAACTGGAAGATGCAGCCTTTATGGACGGAGCTGGGCGCATGAAGATATTCTGGAAGATCATTCTGCCGATGGCCAAACCGGCTCTTTGGACAACCGCAATCTTTTCTTTCCTGGGAAGATGGAACTCTTATATGTGGCCGCTTGTAGCCATAAACGATCCGGATAAACAGATGATACAGGTTGGACTTTCACAGTTCTCGGGCGACTGGATGACACAGTGGACCTGGAAGATGGCAGCTTCAACTACAGCAGTAATACCAATTATCATTTTCTTTTTCTTCATCCAGAAGCAGTATGTTGAAGGAATTAGTGGTGTTGGAATAAAGGGCTAAAACAAATTTAAAGGAGGCTTCATTATGAGAAAAGTTGTTTTGTTAATGGCAGTATTTTCACTCATTGCATTGGTTGGTTTTGCAGCACCTACGAAAGTTACCGTCTGGTATTCCCAGACAGGGATTTATTCCCAGACACTGTTGGATATCATTGATGAATTTAACACCTTACATGAAGGCGAAATTCAGGTCGAAGCAGTTTATACGGGATCTTACGGTGATACACTGACAAAGCTGATTGCAGCACTCGTTGCAAATGATCTGCCAACAATGTCTCAGATTGAACAGAGTAGAATTGGACAGTTTATCGACGGTATGGCATTTGAAAGTCTGACAAAGTACATTAACAAGGATCCTGAATTTAAAGCAAACATGTCCGATTTCTTTGAAGCTTTCATAGAAGCTCAGACATATGATGGAAAACTTTACGGATTCCCACTCAATCCAAGTACGCCACTTTTATACGCCAACAGAGATCTCTTCAGAAAAGCAGGGCTTGATCCAGACGTAGTCCCTGTAACATGGCAGGATGTTTACGATGTATCAAAGGCAATTGCTGCACTTGGCGATGACAATTATGGTTTGAGATTCAGCACATCAGACTGGATCCTTGAACAGTACATGTGGTCCTGGGGTGGAAAGATTATCTCAGAAGATGGCGAAACAATGTTGATCTATTCACCGGAGAACGTAGCAGCACTCGAATTCTTACAGAAAGCCATTGCTGATGGTGTATGGACATGGGTAGCTGCCGGCGGAAGTGAACTTGACCTGAGTGGTAAGATTGGATTAACACAGAGATCAACAGGAAGTTTAACCTATCTTCAGACAACTGCAGACTGGGAAGTCGGAGCTTATGAAATGCCACAGAACGAAGGAAAAGAAGTGCCTATCGGTGGAGCAAACATCTACATGTTCGAAGCAAAACCAGATGCTGAAAAAGCTGCTGGATGGGAATTCCTGAAGTTCTTAACGTCAAAGGAAAATACTTTAAAATGGGCAATGAATACAGGTTACATGTGTAGCAGAAAATCTGCTTACGAATCAGAAGAAATGCAGTCAGAATTAAAGGCAAATCCATTGAAGAACATCACTTATGAACAGTTGATGACAAGAGCTGTCAGAAGACCTTGGTTCGGACCATACCGAGAAGTTCTTTCAACCTTTACAAAGGCATTTGAAGCTGCTATTACAGATCCAACAGCTGATTGTGATCAGCTTTTAAAAGAAACTCAGGAAAAATGTCAGGACATTCTTGACGAATATTACTGGTAATATAACAGGCCGGGATTTTATCCCGGCTTTTTTTCAGTTTCGGGGAGGAGCTATGAAAAATTTCTTTATTGCAGTTTTGATTTTTGTGTCGATATGTGTTTTTTCAAACGAGATCTTTTCTCAGGCAACAGTTGTGGAACAGCAGGATGCAGCTTCTTTTAGTGAATATACCTCTTATCTTGAGATCAGTGAGAAATTCGCTGTTATCCCCGGTTTAAAAGAAGGTGTCGTACCGCAGGGATTGGCTTATATGGAAGAAAAGGGTTGGTTTGTGATTTCATCATACCGGGATAATGCCGGTAGTATCCTGTCTTTTATTGATGCGCAAACAGGTGAATTAATAAAATCGCTGAGCGTTCACAATGAAGACGATTCTGTTTATACCGGACATGCAGGTGGTGTTGCC